>JAXMAM010000001.1:0-227123 GCA_046350455.1 Phycisphaerales bacterium
AGATCATAAAGTGGTGCCTGGCACTCCTGTCCCTACTTTCCAGAAGGGAAGGCACGCGCGCTGGTGGCTGCGCCAACGGAGGCCGCGCCCGCGGCGCCCGTCGCGCCCGCGGTGCCCACTGCGCCCACTGCGCCCCCAGACTCCGCCGCAGAAACCCGGGACACCAGTGCCAGGCACCACTTTCGCATTTCGGTGAAGAGGGCGCGGCAGATGGGGCCGGGCACGCCGGCGCCCACTGGGTGGCCGTCCATGCGGGTGACCGCGCTCACCAGGCGGCGGCTGCTGGTCAGCAGCACCTCGGGCGCGGCGCGCAGTTCGTGCTGGCTGATGGGGCGCACATCCACCGGCACACCCGCAGCGCGCGCTGCATCCACCAGCCACGACCGCATCGTTCCGTGCAGCACCGGCGTCTCTTCGCTGTCCAGCGGGCACGTCACCACGCGCCCCTCATGCACGATGGCCACATTGGTGGAGGCGCCTTCTCCCACCATGCCGTCCCGCAGCAGGATGGTCTCCTCTGCGCCTGCGGCCTGCGCGTGCATCAGGCACAGGATGTTTCCTGCCAGGCTGATGGTCTTGATCTCGCACCGCTTCCAGCGCGGGTCCTCCATGGTGATGACCGACACGCTCTCTGGCTGCGTGAACTGCTCCAGCGTGGGCGCCGCGCTGGCGATGGCCACCACGGTGGGCACCAGCCCCGGCTGCGGCATGTGCGTGCGCGTGGCCCCTGCACCGCGCGTGACCTGCACGTACACGCTGGCGTCGCGCAGGCAGTTGGCCTCCAGCAGCTCGCGACAGATGTCTGGCAGCAGCGACGCTTCGAACCCCGTGATCCCCACCAGCTGGCAGCTGCGCGCAAGCCTGGCCTGATGCAGGTCCATGGCGACCGGCTGACCATTGAAGTACCGCACCAGCTCGTACACGCCATCGCCGAATAGGAACCCCCGATCGAACACGCTCACGCTTGCCTGCGCTGCGGGAACCAACTGGCCGTTCACAGAGACGAGCATGGGGCGAGTCTAACGGGTGGGAAAGATGCTCCGGACCGCTGCCATGCCGGGAGGTGCTGCTGGCTTGCCAGCGTGGCTCACCGCAGCCGCGTGGGCCGCCGCACCTGCGTGGCTCGCCGCCGCCGCACCCGTACCCCCGCCACGCGCCGCGCGCACAAATGCCTCGGCCCGCGCGGGGTCCACAGGGTTCTCCCACCGGCCGTCCTGCTTGATCCAGCTGCCCACGATGACCGCGTCTGCCAGCTCCAGCAGGGTGCCCACGCTCTCGGGCGTGGCGCCGCTACCTGTCACCACCGGCAGGTCTGTGGCCGCCCGCACCGAGCGCAGCTCCACCAGGTCCACCGCAGCGCCAGTCTCCACGCCGGTCACCACCACGCCATCGGCCAGGAAGAACTGCGCGGCCCGCGCGCACGCCGCGATGTCCAAGTCCGCCGTGATGGCATGCGACGCATGCTTCTTCTTGATGTCCGCCAGCACGCGCACGCCCTCTGCGCCGATGGCCTTCCGGTACCGCAGCAGCGGCCCAGCCTGCGCGCAGTCCATGAGTCCCTCATCCGCCACATGCGCGAACACAAAGTTCTCGCAGCGCACAAACTGCAGCCCGCACGCATGCGCCACCGCCAGCGCTTCGGCCGCACCGCCGCCCAGGATCTGGATGCCCAGCGGCAGGTCCACCGCAGCGCGCACCGCCGCCGCCACCGCAGCCATGCACGCTGTGATCTCCGGGCCGATGCCGTTCTTCAGATACGGCCGGTCATGCATGTTCTCGATGAGCACGCCATCCATGCCGGCCTCTGCCAGCAGGCGCGCCTCCTGCACCGCCTGCGCCACGATCTGCGCTGGCTGCCACGCGGCGCGCGGCGTGCCTGGCAGCGCGCCCACATGCACCATGCCCAGCACGCCGGGCGCCACCCAGCCGTGTGCCGCGCCGCGCTGGTGCGCTGCGCCACCCGTGCCGCCCGCGCCACTCGCGCCTTCCCCGCTGCTCAATCGCCACCTCCCGTGGTCTGGCCCAGCAGCGCATCGCGCCACTGCCTGAACTCCTCCGACTGCGAGATCTTCAGCATCTCCAGCTCCAGGTGCTTCTCCAGTCCGTCTGGCAGCCCGTAGCGCATGCCGAACCCCACATAGTCAACGCGGATGGGCTGCGGCAGCACCAGCAGGTGGCCCGTGTCCGCCCGGCTCACCAGGTAGTGGAGCGCTGCCGTGGAGCCCACCACAGCATCCAGCTTGCCGCTGGTCAGCGCCTGCATCGCAGATTCGTAGTTGCCGAACACAATGGCCTTCACGTTCGCAGTCTTCAGGAACTGCTGTCCATCCGTGCCATCCACGCAGCCCACTTGTGCGTTGGACAGGTCGCGCGGTCCAGACACCACCGGCTGAAGCTGCTGCACGGTCAGCACCGACGTCACCAGGCCACTGGACACGGTGATCAGGATGAATGCCAGCACCATCCAGATCACCGCCACCAGCTTGCCAATCTTGGTCACTGGCACGCGATCGCCGTAGCCCACCGTGAACATGGTGACCACGCTCCACCACGATGCCTCCACCAGTCCGTGCGCGGCGTTCCCCTCAAACGGCGGGTTGCGCCGGCGTTCCAGCGCCCACAGCAGGCCGCCAAACACAACGCACGCAATGACCATCACCACACCCCAGATCAAGACCTGCTCCGTGGCCACGCGCCGCAGCACGCCCAGGAAGGTCAGCCGCGGACGCGTGTGCGTGGCAATGCTGATGCCGCTCTGATCGAACGCAGGCGTCATGGTGAAGCGCACCAGGTGCTCCGGCGTGATGCCGATGCCCGTGGCGCCCACGTCCACCTCGCCGCGCTCCAGCGCGTCCTGCAGGCCGGGGTAGTCGTACTCGCGCATGTCCACCTCGATGTTGAGGTGCGCGGTCATCTCGCGCATCAGGTGCACGGCGATGCCGCTCCACTGGCCGTTGGGACCAGCAGGCTTGATGCTCCACGGTGGGAGGTCGCACGTGCCCACGCGCAGCGGGCCCTTCAGATCCAGCGCTGGGGCCGACGCAGGCAGCTTGAGCTGCATGCGCGGATCGTCCATGCGCGCGGCGGGGCGGGTGGACTGCTGGACTGGCGCAGGCGCGCTGCCAGCAGGCGCGGCCTTCGCAGCGGGCGCAGCGGGCGCAGCAGGTGGATCCACAGGCGCGGCGGCCAGCAGCAGGCAGGCCATGCACGCTGCGACCGTCGCAGCCAGGATGGTGGGCAGGTTGGATGCTCGCATGGGTGGTCCGGAACATGATCCGCGATGCGGCCGCTCCTGTGTAGCGGGGCGCGCCGATTGCCGGGGAGGATTCTCCCAGAACAGGTATCGTCCAAGGCCAATGCCCGCCGTCAGCCGGTCCAATCCTCCCCACGCAGAAGGGCATCCCCAGGCCCACGGCAGCACAGGTGTGGCACGCATGTCCAGCCGTCCGGTCAGCGCCCGTCCAGTGGCCATCATCACCGGTGCCAGCGCTGGCATTGGTGCGGCCACAGCCCTCCGCATCGCAGAGGCTGGCTACAGCCTGCTGCTGGTGGCGCGGCGCACCGACCGCCTGCAGCAGGTGGCCCAGCAGTGCCGCCAGCGCGGTGGCCCCGAGTGCCAGGTGGAGCTGCTGGAGCAGGACGTGGCCGCTGCCGGCGCCAGCGCGCGCATCCTGGACGCCGCGCAGGCCCACTTTGGCCGCTTTGACGTGGTGTTTGCCAACGCTGGCTATGGCCTGGAGCGCTCCATGACCGAGCTGCCCATCCATGAGCTGCGGCAGATGTTCGACACCAACTTCTTCTCCAGCGTGGAGCTGTGCACGCTGGCAGCCCAGCGTCTGGAAGCAGCAGGGCGGGGCGGGCACCTGCTGATGTGCTCCAGCTGCGTGGCCAAGTTCACGCTGCCAGAGTTTGGTGCGTACAGCGCCAGCAAGGCCGCGCAGGCGCACGTGGCGCGCGCCATGGCGTACGAGCTGCGCCCCAAGGGCATCCACGTCTCCAGCGTGCATCCGGTCACCACCAGCACCGAGTTCTTCGACGTGGTGCGCGAACGCAGCAACGCCAGCGCTGCCGCTGCCGGAACAGTGAGCAAGCCCACCTACGACATCCACAACATGTCGCGCTTCTTTGTGCAGCACCCGGACAAGGTGGCGCGCGCCGTGGTGCGCGCCCTGCGCCGCCCGCGCACCGAGGTGTGGACCAGCCTGTCCACGCGCTTTGCAGCCGCGGTCATCACCGCCTTCCCAGGCATGCTGGATTTTGCCGTGCGCATGTCCCAGCGCCGCCGCTAGCCGGGCGCGCTCTGCGGCAGCCTTCCAGCACGCGACAGCGGCCATTTCTGCCCTCCGGCGCTCTTGTAACATGGTGCGCTTTCCACAGGGAGCACCCACATGTCCATCCGCGTCGCCATCAACGGTTTCGGTCGCATCGGTCGCCTGGTCTATCGCTCGTGCATCATGCAGGGCGGTGTGGATGTGGTGGCGGTGAATGACCTGGTGCCATCTGACAACCTGGCCTACCTGGTGAACCACGACACCGTGCACGGCCGCTTTGCCACGCCAGTCAAGGCGCAGGACGGCGGCTTTGCGTGCCAGGGCAAGATGACGCGCTGCTTTGCAGAGAAGGACCCTGCGGCGCTTCCGTGGAAGGACCTGGGCGTGGACGTGGTCATCGAGAGCACCGGCCACTTCACGGACCACGACGGCGCCTCCAAGCACCTGGCCGCTGGCGCCAAGCGCGTGCTGATCAGCGCGCCCACCAAGAGTGACGACAGCATCCGCACCTTTGTCTACAAGGTGAACCACGAGCAGTACGACGCCGCCAAGGACCGCATCATCAGCAACGCCAGCTGCACCACCAACTGCCTGGCGCCCGTGGTGAAGGTGCTGCTGGACCACTGCGGCATTGATGAAGGCCTGATGACCACGGTGCACGCCGTGACCGCCACCCAGCCCACACAGGACGGCCCCAGCAAGAAGGACTGGCGCGGCGGCCGCAACGCGTACATGAACATCATTCCCGCCAGCACAGGCGCTGCCAAGGCCGTGGCGCTGTGCATCCCGGCGGTGAAGGGCAAGCTCACTGGCATGAGCTTCCGCGTGCCCACCCCCAACGTCAGCTGCGTGGACCTGACATTCCGCAGCAGCAAGCCCACCAGCCTGAAGGACATCAATGCCGCCATGGCTGCAGCCGCCAGCGGCCCCATGGCCAACGTGCTGGGCTACACCGATGAAGAAGTGGTCTCCAGCGACTTCATGTCAGACCCGCGCAGCAGCATCTTTGACTCCAAGGCTGGCATCCAGCTGAACGACCGCTTCTTCAAGGTGGTCAGCTGGTACGACAACGAGTTCGGCTACTCCAACCGGTGCCTGGACATGGTGCGATTCATGGCCAGCCGCGGGCTCTAGACCGCAGGCCACCTGGTGACACTTCTGGCAGAACAAGCGCTGCTCTTCCCCTTTGCGGAGTACTGGGGCTTTTACGTGGGCTTTGCAGCGTTCGTGCTGCTGCTCCTGGGTCTTGACCTAGGTGTGTTCCACCGCAAGGCGCACGCTGTCTCCATGAAGGAGGCGGCCAGCTGGACCGTGGCGTGGATGGTGCTGGCGCTGATCTTCTGCGGCTGCCTGTGGTGGTACGCAGGGCACCGCCTGCCAGACCGGATGGACGCTGTGACCGCCGCTGGCTACACCTCGGCGCAGAGCGCGGCCAACGCGGTGGCGCTGCAGTTCCTGACGGGCTACATCGTGGAGGAGAGCCTGTCGGTTGACAACATGTTTGTGTTTGTGGTGCTGCTTGGATTCTTTGGCATTCCGGCCAACCTGCAGCACCGCGTGCTGTTCTACGGCATCATCGGCGCGCTGGCGTTCCGCGCCATCTTCATTGCGCTGGGCGCGGTGCTGCTGAAGTACCAGGCGGTGGTGATCATCTTTGGCGCGTTCCTCATCCTGACTGGCGTCAAGCTGCTGTTAGCGCCAGAGAAGGAGAAGGACCCCGAGACCAACTTTGTGCTGCGCCTGCTGCGCAAGTGGCTGCCGCTGACGCCCAAGCTGCACGGCCAGAAGTTCCTGGTGCGCGAAGCCGGCAAGCTGGTGGCCACGCCGCTCTTCCTGGCGCTGGTGATGATCGAGGTCAGCGACATCATCTTTGCGGTGGACAGCGTGCCGGCCATCTTTGCCATCACGCGCGAGCCGTTCATTGTGTTCACCAGCAACGTGTTCGCCATCCTGGGGCTGCGCAGCCTGTACTTCCTGCTGGCTGGCGCCGCAGACAAGTTCCACATGCTGAAGTACGGCCTGGGCATCGTGCTCATGTTCGTGGGCCTGAAGATGGTCACCCCCGCCAGCTGGTACCCGGAAAGCTGGGGCGGGCACTTCCCAATCACGTGGTCTCTTGGGATCATCTGCGGCGTGATCGGCGCGGCCATGGGCCTTAGCATCCTCTTCCCCGCGCGGCGCACGCAGCATTGAAGCACCCAGACCGCGTCTCACCCACCCGCGTCTTTCTGCTGGTCCTCGCCATCTGCTTTGTGGTGGAGATCGGCATCATGCTGGCCTTCATGGCCATCGAACCGTTCACGTGGCGGGGGCTGGTGCTCTCCATTGTGGATGCCATGGTGCTGGTGCTGTGCCTGGCGCCAGCGCTCTGGCTGCTGGTGGTGCGCCCGCTGCGCCAGCTGGTCAAGGAACGCGGTGAACTCCTCAAGCGCACGCTGCGCGCACAAGAAGAAGAGCGCGCCCGCCTGGCGCGAGACCTGCACGACGAGATCGGCCAGACGCAGACCGCCATCCTGCTGGGGCTGCGCTCGGTGGCCAGCGCCACCACGCTGGAGGCGGCGCACCATCAGGCAGAAGCAGTGCGGCATATGGCAGCAGAGGCCATGGAGAGCACGCGGCGCATGGCCCGTGGGCTGGCCCCCGGCGTGCTGGAGGAGCTGGGCCTGCAGGCTGCCATTGACCGGGTGTGCGAAGACCTGGAGACCGCTGGCACACTCACCGTGCAGCGCAACTTGCAGCTGGGGGCCATCCGCCTGGAGCCTTCGGTGGAGATTGCGGCCTACCGGGTGGTGCAGGAGGCCCTCACCAATGCTGTGAAGCACGCGCACGCCACCCAGGTGCGGGTGGCTCTCTGGCTTGGGGACGACCAGCTCCACCTCCAGATTTCAGACAACGGAGTTGGAATCGGGGAACTTCAGCCCGGGGACACGTCTCCCAAGCGCGGCTTGGGACTTGCAAGCATGCGTGAGCGGATCACCCTCCTCGGCGGAGAGTTTTTCATAGGATCTGCGGCCGATGGCGGCACAGAGCTCACCGCGTGGCTGCCATTGACTCCCTCCACACGCTCATGAGCACCATTACCGTCCTCATCGTGGATGACCATGTGATGGTCCGAAAGGGCCTCCGCATGGCGCTGGAAGCAAACCAGGACATCAAGGTGGTGGGCGAGGCTGGCACGCTCATCGAGGCGCTGGATGTGGCTGCCCGCACCAAGCCCAACATCGTCACGCTGGACCTGTCCATGCCAGGGCCCTCTGGCGTGGCTTCGGTGGAGCGCCTGCGCGCGGTGGTGCCTGAGAGCCGCATTGTGGTGGTCACCATGCATGATGACCCGGCCTTTGTGCGCACGGCCATCGCCATGGGCGCTGCTGGCTTTGTGAACAAGAGCGCTGCAGACACAGAGCTGGTGTCTGCCATCCGCGCAGTGCACCGCGGCCGCGTCTTCATTGATGTGGGCGACGCCGCCACGCTTGAGTCCATCCTCTCTCCCAGCGCGCACACCGAAGGCCGCGCACCCGTGGACACGCTGAGCGACCGCGAGCGCGAGGTGCTGAAGCAGGTGGCGCGCGGCTACACCAACCAGCGCATCGCGGACGAAATTGGGTTGAGCGTGAAGACCGTGGAGTCCTACCGCGCGCGCCTGATGAAGAAGCTGGGCCTGAAGGAGCGCGCAGATCTGGTGCGAATGGCCCTGGAAATGGGCTTGATCTAGCAGCGCGGGTGTCGGAATCCCTGCACGGCCCGCCTGCGTGCGGGGCATTGCCCGGCATGCGGCTGCAGAACGCCAATCACGCCTGTCAGCCTGGGGACGCTGGGTGTTGCATCCTTCATGCATGTGTGGCGCAGCACCTCTGGTGGAGTCCGCACGGCATTCTTCAGAGGAGACCCCCATGCTTGCAAACGTGCTTCGAACGCAACTGTGCCAGCGCTGGCCGTTGGCCCGCTGGCAGCGTCCGCTGGTGCAGACAGCGTCCTGTACTCGCAACCCATGACAGCCGGCGGCGGCGTGACCCGCGCCTCGCAGTTGTGGCAGGATCCCACCGGCCAGAACGACTCCGACAACGACGCCATCGCGTGGGAGAACTTCACGCTGGCGCAGAACTCGCAGGTCACGCAGGTGAAGTGGTGGGGTGCGGCGCCGCTCACCCAGGGCTTCCGCATCAGCTTCTTCAACCAGGACCCCAACACGGTGGCGCTGCAGCCGGACATCTTTGCGCCAGGCAGCGGCCCCATCTACACGCAGACGGTCACCAACTACACCATGCAGAGCGCTGGCAGCGGCATGTACATGTTCACGGCCACGCTGAACACGCCTGTGACGTTCCAGGGTGGAGTGCGGTACTTCGTGTCGGTGGTGGGGCTCACGCCGCTGTCCTACGTTTCGTGGGGCTGGGCCCAGGGCACTGGCAGCGCTGGCGGCACCTTCTGGTGGCAGCGCGGTGCGCACATGTACTTCCATGTGGGCGATGAACGCGCGCTGGAACTCATGGGCAATCCAGCAGGCTCCACGCCAGAGCTCCTGGCCTACGACGGCTTTGACGGCGGCGTGGGTGACAACCTGGACGGCCAACACACTGGCACTGGCTGGGTGGCGGGCTGGACGCAGCAGAACTTTGACACCGACACCACCTATGTGCAGAACGGGCTCATCTATCCCGGCCTGGCAAGCACTGCTGGTGCTGCAGGCACACCCATTGGCGTCTCTTCGTATCCCGTGACGGACTACGTGCGCTCGTATGGTGCGCTGCCGCAGGGAACCACCAACCTGTATGTCTCGTTCCTGATGCGCCCAGAGCCTGGGTGCTACGGCTGGGGCGGGCTGAAGTTTGGCACGTACCCCTACGCCATGACTGTGGGCGCACCTCCCGGCTGGTGGTCCATCGGCCTCATGCTGAGCGAAGGCCTGGGCGACGCCTCCAACGTTTCGATTGTGGAAGGCGAGACCTACCTGGTGGTGGCCAAGATCAGCAAGAACGCTGGATCTGGCACCACGTTCCGACTGTTCCTCAACCCAACCATCGGCCAGCCTGAGCCAGCCTTTCCGCTGGCGCAATACGCCAGCCCCGTGAGCGCGCTGCCAACAGCACTCAGCCTGACCAACGGCAGCGGGTGGACCACCGACGAAGTGCGCGTGGGCACCACGTGGCAATCTGTGCTGCCAGCAGCCACGGCCTGTGTGGGCGATCTGGACCAAGACGGCACCGTGGATGGCACAGACTTGGGCCTGCTGCTGGGTGCCTGGGGCACTGGCGCTGCAGACCTGGACAACAGCGGTGTGACAGATGGCACTGACCTGGGCCTGCTGCTTGGCAAATGGGGCAACTGCCCCTGATGCGCCGCGCGTGACCATCCGCCTGGTGGTTCCCCAGGCGATTCTGACCCTCTGAGACCCAGCCGCTGGGCGACGACGTGTGCGTCCAGCGGCTGGTGTTTTGCTGTGAATCCAGCACCTTTGCGCCAGCTGAACTTTGTGCTTGGGTGGACCCCCAGGTGCCCGTTACCATCACCCCTCCCCGCAGGCCGCTGTGTGCCTGCGCCCTTGGTTCCCCCCTTTGGTAGGTCCGCGCATGCGCGCTACGCACAATCCGTCGTCCTGTCTGTCCGCCTCTGTCCTGGCTGTGCTGGCGGCCGCGGTGCTGCTGTGCGCCCCGGGTGCAGCGCAGGCGCAGACACCCAGCATCTATGCCGGCACGCCAGCAGGGCAGGCAGGCCCGCAGAACCCAGCGCCGCAGGCGGGGCTGCCAGTGCAGACGCCATTCCCCATCGCAGACTGGTGGTTCTCTGCCATCTTCAAGTGGTCGGCAGCGCCGTCGCAGGTGCCGCAGGGCAACGGCTGCAACCCGCTGCCCTTCAATATGAAGCCTGGCTTCAACGGCATGGTCATGTACCTGCCGTATCCAGAAGCCGTCACCGCCACCGACGCATGCGGCGGCGGCTCCACCACCTGCCCGGGCTTCCAGGCAGAGCCGCCACCCAGCTTCAGCCCAGAAGTGAACGTGGGCCTGGCCAGCACCGCGTTCGCGCCATGCACCTGGCCCAACGATCCCGACGTGGCCGTGCAGGGCTTCAGCACCTGGAGCTTCACCATGGACGTGCCAGGCGGCAGCGGCGGCGCCACGCTGCGCGCCACGGCAGCGCGTGGCTCGCCCTATGTGTGGGTGGAGTTCCCCAACATCTCGGACAGCAGCCAGTTCAACGTGCCCATCGTGGAAGTGCGCGACTCGTCTGCGCAGCTCTTTGCCGGCATGCAGGACCAGCCCTTCCAGGTGTGGACCAACAGCAGCAACTTCTCGCAGCAGATCAACGCTCAGACTGGCGACAACCACGGCCAGCCCAACAGCAACATCACCGTGGTGAGCGTGAATGGCCGCACCTACGCGCTCATCGGGCCAGCAGGCACCTCTTGGAGCTGGAAGAACTTCACCCCGCAGCCCTGGAGCAGTGCCACCTTCTACAACGATGGCGTGACCGGCGGCAACGGCAGCCGCTGGGTGGTGGTGGCCGCGCTGCCAGCCAACATGGACGCGCTGGTGGCGCAGAACCAGATGACGCGCCAGCAGGCGGTGCAGCTGCTTGCTGACCACGCGTACTTCCGCCCGGACAACAGCTCGCGCACTGCCACGCGCCTCACGTGCAGCTACACGCCAGGCGGTGGTGGCAACAACGTGCAGGGCATGTTCACCTACGAGCAGCTGCTTGACATCCGCACGCAGGCTGCAGCGCCTTCTGGCCAGGAGACGCTGTTTGCGCTCTTCCCGCACCAGGTGGCCAACCTGGCCACGCAGAGCGTGCTGCTGAGCCCTGCCATGACCTACAGCTCTGCCAAGGGCTACGCGCGCCCAGGCAAGGAGCCGCGCGGCGGCTTCACGCAGCTGCCACCACCATCAGACTCTGGCCAGATGCTGCTGGCCAAGGGCAGCCAGTTTGCGCTGGCGTATGCGCTGCCTGCAGAGCCCGCGGTGGTGCCGCCCATGAGCGGCTTTAGCGGCGATCAGGCCAAGCTGGCCTCCTACCTGCAGGAGGACGTCAGCAAGTACGACCACGGCGACGGCATTGACACCTACAACTGGGGCAAGCACCTGGCGCGCCTGGCCAACAATCTGGCCATTGCAGTGCAGACTTCGTCGCCCACCGTCAGCAGCTACAAGAGCTCGCTGACAGCGGGCCTCAGCGGGTGGTTCACGGCGTACAGCTCGCCAGGCAACCTCAAGCCGCTGCCCACGCAGATCAGCGATGGCCCTGGCTACTTCACCTACAACCAGACGTGGGGCACCTGCATTGGCTACCCCGCTGGCTTTGGCTCCAACACCTTCCTGAACGACCACCACTTCCACTACGGCTACTTCCTGCGCGCCAGCGCCGTGCTGGCAGGTCAGGACAGCGCGTGGCGCGACACGTACAAGCCCTTTGTGGAGCTCCTTGTGCGCGATCTGGCTGCGGACTACAACGACAGCGCCACGGTGGCTGGCGTGCCCACGGCGTTCTCTGCGTACAACTACTTTGACCCCTATGCAGGCCACTCCAACGCTGCAGGCGTGCAGCAGTACGCCAACGGCATCAATCAGGAGTCCAGCAGCGAAGCTGTGAACGCCTGGTACGGCATGCTGCTGTGGGGCACAGCGGTGAACGACGCCAACATCCGCGCCCGCGCTGCGTTCATGTACTGCTCTGAGGCAGACAGCGCCCGGCGGTACTGGTTCCAGGAAGACTCGCAGGTGGCGGGCACCAATCCGGTGACCTCTGGCACGCTGGGCAATGTGTTTGACAACGTGTACCAGTACGGCGGGTTCAGCCCGGGGCCGCAGTACCTGCACATCATCAACTGGCTGCCCTTTGGTGGCGGCGCGCAGTACCTGTGCAAGAACAAGCCCTACGCAGAGTGGAACTACAGCCGCCTGGTGCAGGAGTATGGCAGCACCAACTGGTCGTTCTACGCAGACCTCATCTGGATGTATCGCGCCATCAGCAATCCTGCGGACGCGCAGGCGCAGTTCAGCGCCACCATTGGAAGCACGGTGGGAGAGAACTTCACGTGCGACAGCGGCAACACGCTGGCCATGACGTACTTGTGGATCTGGTCTGACCTTGGCTCGCTGGGCGGCAGCAATGTGTTTGCAGACCTGGACCACGATGGCGATGTGGACGGCACGGATCTGGGCCTGCTGCTGGGCGCGTGGGGCGCTACTGGCGTGGAAGCAGACTTGGACAGCAGTGGCACGGTGGATGGCACTGATCTGGGCTTGCTGCTTGGAGCGTGGACCAGTTGACGAGCATGGCGGGCCCCGCTACCATGTGCGATTCGCACTGCGGGGTAGAGCAGCCTGGTAGCTCGTCGGGCTCATAACCCGGAGGTCACTGGTTCAAATCCAGTCCCCGCTACTTCAAGGCCGGTTGCAAAACGAACCGGCCCGCCAGTTCACGCAAGACGCCGCCGAGAGACCTCGGCGGCGTTGTTGCGTTCTGGCCAAGAGTGGGCAAGGGTTTACACATGTTGGTGCCGGAGCGCGCGAGTCTCTCGTCCGCGCGTGGTGATCACCAGCGGGGCGCGGTGCGGACGCGGCGGCGCCCAAGTGGGGCGAACGTCTCTGAGTCTCTGACCGAGACCCGGGCGGGGGTTATGACAGTGTTGGTCTCCCTATAGGGAAGGCAACCCTGGGGTTGCCTTCGGTGAGGGAGGGGGACGGTGTTCGAAACTAGTCACGAGGTGACCGCGCTCCGCTGAAGGCGTTCGGCGCGCGAGGAACTGGCTGGCCACACTGAGGAATCCCACCTGCGGCGGCGCGTCCGCACCCGCCTGGGACGGACGCAGCCCCTAGTCACTCTTCGGTTCCCAAATCGCGCGAACCGTATCGCTTACGCAGATCTTCTGCCTCCCGCGTGTAGTCCGACGCAATCTCGCGCAGCGTGCCAGCAACCCGGTGAAAGCCGGCGTTCTCGATCTCTTCGGCTTGCAGTGAATACCGGCGCGACAACTCAATTTCCGGTTTGCCCTCCGGGTCCTCATAATGCGCGCCTCTCAGGTTGTGGATTCCGATGCCGTAGCCGATCCGTAGTTCCGCCATGTCCGCCCGATCTAAGACGCCAGCGATGGCGCGATGCATCCACAGTCCGTCCGGATCTGCTGGCGAGTTAACAAGGACTCCACCCGCCAGATGGAGCCCCACTCTCAGCCGCCCACAGCTACCCAGAGACTGCGTGACCTTATCGATCCACGTTGCAAATGCCGCGCCGGATAGGCCGCCCTCGGAAGTGGATCCTGGAACAGTTTTCCATGTCTGGAGAAGGCGATAGGCATTCAGAGCCCGCGACTTCTGCGCCTCAGAAAGCTCGGCGACATTCGTGTCGCCTGATTCATCTCGGAACGCAGCCTTGACGAGCTCACAAAAGAACTCCGGATCAGTGGCGATGCGGCTTTCAAGGAATTTGGGGGTGGCGCGGTCGGAGTCGTTAATGAGAGGAAACAACGCCCACTCGACCTTGGCAATGTCGGCGGGATCCGTGTTGGAGTCGTCCTGCAGGGCCTGAATGATGTTGACCGCATGAAGCGCTTGCATTGGGTTTATGGGTCCATCGGACGATGCTCCAGCCAGTAGGGCTTGAGCGGCCCTCTTCATGTCAATGGGTTGGCCCGCTCTGAGGATGGACGCCAAGCAGTCGATCGCAGCCCAGGGCCGGCCGTGCTTGATCAACGCCTCAACCGCCGTGTAGTCGCCTGCCTCTGCCTGGTAGGGAAAGACGGCCACACTCCTCCAGTATTCATCGGCTCCTTCCTTGAGCAGTGACCCGACCCGATTCCAGGTTTCTGCCGAGAATGGAAGCGAAACGAGCAGTCTTGCTAGTGCGTCCTGAGGCCAAGTCGACTTGTCGATGGCGTCGATTCGTGTCCATCCCTCCTTCGCGAAGCTCCCCCTGGCCACCCCTTGGGCAAATCGTCGGAGTGCCGACTCAGGTCCTCGGAGCATCGCGGGAACGATCGGCGCGGCAAGGTGCCCCGCATCTAAGCTCCCCAACGCGAATCCCAGCTTGTCTGGCGACTCCACCACTTCCGCAAGCGCGATCACCCCTTCTACTCCCTTGGCGGCAAGAATTCCGCGTAGGGCATCCCTCCTGCGGTCCCAGAGCTTGCTCTGCTCCTCTTCAAAGTTTGCATTTGGATCCGTGAGTTCCCAATCGTCCTCGGTGAACAGCACGCGACTGGTGTTTTCGGGTCGGTGTGGCGCGATTGAATCAGCAGCCCCCTCGATCGCGGAGACTTGATCATCCGGCAGTGCCCAGTGGGCATCCGCGAAGCTGCGGTGCTTTCGCGCCATGCTGCACAGCGACTCCCACAAAGAGATTCGTCCCTCTTCTGGCAGAGACTTCACCGCATCGGATCCAATGTGTTTCAGCATTGTCGCCCTGTCTGCGTCAGGAAGACAGTCCAGATACTGTGCCAACTGAACAAGCTTTTGCTGATCTGTTGCCGCGATTCTTACGGCCAAGCCAGCGTAGATTCCGACTTCTTCGCGGTACTGCTCGCGGTCAGGTCTTGCGGGTGCGCCCTCCGGAATCGTTCCGCGCCACCGGGGCTTCTGGGTGCCGCTCGACATCGTGGTTTGATTGGGCAGCAAGCTCAGCAACAGACTCCAGCCTGCAGTTGGATGCTCCTTGACCAGCGTCTCCACGGCAACCTTTCGCTTCTCCTTCGACGCCATCGTCTGCGGAAGCCAGGGCAGAAAGATGGTTGTTAGCGATGTTGATGGCCGATTGGCCCACTGTCCGCCAGGATCACGGTCCGCCAGCGCGCCGAGCAGCACTGTCGCGCGCACCAGATGTTGCTCATCCCATGCAAGAGTCTCAAGGGCCCAAAGCAGCCCAGTGAGGTAGTTGCGACCTCCAATGCCGCTGCCTTCTTGGGAATAGAGGGTGTCGAATGGGCAAGGATCAACGGAAAGGGCGTGTTCAACCGAGTCCATGAATTCACGGGGTGACGCTTCGGCGAGCGGCGGAAGTACATCGTTTACGCTAGCCCACAGCATCCAGTCTGCATCGCGGAGGATTTCACGAACTGCCAATGCCGCGGCCGACTCCACGGTGCCCCTTGAACAGTTTGTGAGGGCTTGAGGTTGACCACTTAGGAGCGCGAGCGACTCAGCAAGTCCGCGCCGCAAGTTCTTTGAGTGCCTGAGAACGTGCCCACTCAGGGGGGCGGCGAACCGATTGTCTGGAGGGAGTGAGAACTGCGGGTCACGCTCAGTCAACACTGACACGGCGCACTTTCGGAGCTCCGTCAAGTGATGGTCGAACAAGCGAGATCCCAGGACTTGCCACAGTTCCTCCCGGTGCTTGACGGCCCAAACCCCAGACCGGTGGGTCACGGGTGCATCTGGGAACTGCAGAACCTCCCTCATCTTCTGGAGCCACTTGCTTGTTTCGTCCTGCGCCACTGAGGCAGCTGCAGCCATGTCCGCATTCGAGCTTTCATCCCAACGGCCAAGCAGATTGGCTACGACGAGCGCCGGGGCGACGTCCGCGCTGCTCCAGGACGTTGCATTTGCCGGAGCCGGAGTCTGGGAGAATGCGGCCGGCATGGTCTCAGGTGCGGTCCGCTTGAACGCCGCCCGCACATCTTCAGAAAACGAATCGACGGTCACTGTGCCGCCGTTCTGATTGAAGGTGGCGACTTCTAGCGCAATCTGGGCCCAGATACCCGAGGCGCTCTCGGGTGAATCTCGGCCGATTACGGAGTGCAGGAGTGCATGCATGGTGCCCGACCGGACATCGAGGTCGTATCCCAGTAGGTGAAAGTGGCGCAAGAATTCAAAGAGTTCCTCTTCCGAGATTTCGCGACCAGCGGCTCGGCACGCATGCGTCCGGAACGCTTTCAGCTTCTGTTGCTTCTCGGCACTGCTGAACTGAGCAGCCCGAACCTTGTCGAAGAACTCCGTCGCAGAGCCCGAGGTGCGTGCCCACTCAAGGATGGTGCGCGCATCGTTGATGTCGGTCGCGCTCAGCGGTCCCGATATCAGGGCGAGCGCGTCTCTGCCCCTCGTAAAGACCGCAGAGTTGTTGAAGTCAGCCCACGCCCCCTTGATCGCTTTGCCGAAAGCTTCGTTTCCTTCCGTCACGCTTATAGAATGTCTGACTTGCGCCAGGAGCTTGTAGGGCTTCGAGCCATCGGCATCCGTGGTGAAAACGCTCAAGTCATCGGTTAGAGGTCCATCCGGTTGCCTCTGCAAGACAAGCTTCTGGATCGGACGGCAAGGAAGGCATGGGGCAAACCCACCGGCCAACATTAGGGCGGCAAAGGACGCCTGAACCTGATTCTCAAACCTGGCACCGCCGCCACCGGCTGAAAATGGATTGCTGAGTTGGGGCTCGCCGCCGCTGGTCATTCGGTTTGCTCTCAAACTGGGCGCGATTTGCGAAACCCGCTGTCTGGGGGCAGTCTAGCAATGGCACCCTTTGGGATTGTGCTTCATCCGGGGGATCGAAGGCACTCTGCTTAGTAGGAGTGCGCTGCCGCCAAGCTCGGCCGCCAACTCGGAAGTGCAGAAACAACCTCGTCCAAACGTCATTTCAGCAACCCTGCCGCGCCAACTCGTCCCGCACGGCATAGGTATCTAGCGGCGGGCCTGCACGTTCGGCCTGGCCGCCCGGAGCCACCCATGCCTCCCTACGATGCCACCCGCGACCCCTACGCCATGACCGCCGACGCGAGGCGCGTCGAAGTGGCCGGCATCCTCGCCCGGGGCTTGGTCCGCACGGTCCGCGAGGCTCGGGCCCGCGTGGCCAAGTCCGCAGGAATCGCGCCGGATCCCGGCGCAGAACGCCTTGATTCCGGGGCGGAATTGAGGCTCAGTGTGGCTGCGCGACCCCGCGGTTAGGGGCTTGCGACCCATGCACAAGGAGCCATGATGGGCAAGAGCATCGAATCGCAGATCGACGACCTGCAGCGCATTGGTCTTACCGAAAAAAAGTGGACACGAGTTTTATGTAGAGTGACTACTTAGAAGGAGACCAGGACCATGGCGGAGATCAGGACCTACACGCAGGAGTTCAAGGACTCGGCGGTCGAGATGGTGCGCACGCAGGGGATGTCGATCCCCAAGGCCGCAGGGGGCTCGGCATCCCGCCCAACACGCTGCGCGGTTGGATCGAGGCGGCAGATGGAAGGAAGCCGGCGCCGCGGTCGCCGCAGCGCGCGGGATCGGCCGGCGACTCGGCGCTGCAGCAGCGCGTGCGCGAGCTCGAGGCGGAGGTGCGCCAGCTGCGCATCGACCGCGAGATCCTCAAAAAAGCGACGCAGTGGTTCGCCAAGGGAAGGCTCATGAGATTCCACTTCATCAGGGACCACCTGGTGCCCCAGTTCACCGTGAAGGACTGCTGCAGGGTGCTCGGCGTCAGCATGAGCGGCTACTACCGGTGGCGCAGGGAGCCCGTGGGGCCGCGGCAGATGAGGATCATGCGCGTGGTCGAGGAGATACGCGCCATCCACGCCGAGTCCCGCAGGAACTTCGGCGCGCCCAGGATCCGCGCGGCGCTCGCCCAGCGCGGGATCCACCTGCACGTGCAGACCGTGCAGCGCCTCATGCGCAGGCACGGAATCCGCAGCAGGATGTGCAGGAAGTTCAGGCCGCGCACCACGGACAGCAGCCACCGCATCCCGCCGGCGCCGGACCTGGTGCAGAGGAACTTCAGCGCAGCCGGTCCGGACCGGCTGTGGTTCTGCGACATCACGTACATCCCCACTGGCGAGGGCTTCTGCTACCTGGCGACGGTGATGGACGCATGGAGCAGGAGGATCGTGGGCTGGACCGTGAAGGACACGCTGCACGCCGAGGTGCGATCGACGCGCTGAAGATGGCGCTCGGCTCGAGGAGGCCGCCCGCGGACGGGTCGCTGGTGCACCACTCGGACCGCGGCGTGCAGTACGCGTGCAACGCCTACCGCGGGCTGCTCGTCGCGCATGGAATCCAGCAGAGCATGAGCCATGCGCGCGACTGCTACGACAACGCGATGGCGGAGTCGCTCTTCTCAACCCTGAAGAGGGAACTGACCCTTCACGAGACATATGCGACGCGCCGCGCAGGCGCGGGTCGCAGTGTTCCAATGGATAGCGATGTACTACCACCGCGCAAGGCTGCACAGCGCGCTTGGGTACCTCAGCCCCGAGCAGTTTGAGAAGGAGCACCGCAAGGCAGGGTGACACGAGCTATCGTGTGTCCATTCTGATGCGGTAAGACCACCCGCGTCGCGGGCCTCTCTCAGCGCGAGGCGAAGCGCCTGATCGCGCTGGCGCTTGCGACGGGGCAGGCCCACCAGGAGCAGTTCAACGGACGGTCCGCACCACGGCTCGTGCGGGGGTTGGCACCCGTGACGGAGGGGGATGCGCCATGACATCGGAGCTCAGGCAGGCAGGGTCTCTTGCGCACACGCACGGTGTTTCATCCGTGCGCAAGAGAGGACTACTCTCTTGCGCACACCCCCCATACCCCCCTGCGGGAACGTCGCCTAGTGGCGACGTCCCGCGCACGTGTGCGAGAGAGTGTGCGCAAGAGACCCCCCTCAATAGGTACTTCCGGGCCCAACTGCCAATAATACCCCGCGGGGAACAGTCACACATTTCGACTGAGTTTGTTGCCAGTGGCCGAACTCGGACGGCATGCATCTGCCTGCCCGGCGACGGCTTCGCGAAGCTGGGCAACCTCAGCCCGGAGCGCACGCATCTCGCGGCACAGGTCATCCAGAGGACCACCGGCAAGCTCGCGGATCGCACGGCGCGTGTTCAGGTTCGCCGCGATGATGTCCTGGAAGCGCATGCGCGTGGGGTTTCCGGGATCGCCGATCTCCACGCCGTTGCGGGAGTACTCCATCGCGCGCCCGTCCTCGTCGATGCGCATGCCGTCCCGCTTCAGCATCTTCGGGCTCGGCTTGCGAATCGGGTAGGCCGCGATGACAGTTCCGTCGTGCAAGAGCTGCACGGAGTAGTACATCGGCCGTCGTCTTGTTCTTCGCATCCGGGTCCTCCAGGACGCATTGTCCGCGGGCGTGGCGCTGGGTTTGGCCACGGTCGCGCCCGTCCGCCCCAAGTGCCCGGCCTCCCAACTCCAGCGTCCGGCGCGCCACGTGGCGACGTCGCGGCGATCCCCCAGTCCAAGGTCCCAAAGGTGAATCCATGAAGATCGAACAGCGTCCCGTCGCCGACATCCGCCCCTACGACGCCAACCCGCGCGTCAACGACGCCGCCGTGGATGCGGTCGCCCACTCCATCCGCACCTACGGCTTCCGCCAGCCCATCGTCGTCGACGCCGAGGGCGTGATCGTCTGCGGCCACACCCGCTGGAAGGCGGCCCAGAGGCTCGCCATGGAGCGGGTGCCCGTCCATGTGGCGAAGGACCTGACCTCGGACCAGGTGCGCGCCTACCGCATCGCCGACAACAAGCTCGCGGAGCTGGCCGAGTGGGACATGGACCTGCTGGCGGTCGAGCTTGGAGCCCTGAGGGAGGCCGACGTGGACATGGCCTCCCTGGGGTTCGACGAGGACGAGCTTGCGAAGCTGTTCGCCGGCGACGTGAAGGAGGGGCTGACCGACCCGGACCTGATCCCCGCGCCGCCCGACGAGGCGACCACGAAGCCGGGCGACCTGTGGGTCCTGGGCGACCACCGGCTCCTCTGCGGCGACTCGTCGCGGGCAGAGGACCTGGACCGCCTGCTCGATGGCCAGCCGATCCACCTGGTCAACACCGACCCGCCCTACAACGTAAAGGTCGAGCCGCGCTCGAACAACGCGATCGCGGCCGGGCTGTCCTCCTTCGCGGCCGCCAGGCCAACGCACCACCAGTCGATGGACCTGGCGCGGCACCCGGAGAAGGCTGCCGCCACGCACCGGCAGCTGCGCGCGAAGGACCGGCCGCTGGCGAACGACTTCGTGAGCGACGAGGCCTTCGACGTGCTGCTGGACGCGTGGTTCGGGAACATGGCGCGGGTGCTGGTCCCCGGGCGCGGCTTCTACATCTGGGGCGGCTACGCGAACCTCGGCAACTACCCGCCGTTCCTCAGGAAGCACGGGCTGTACTTCAGCCAGGGGATCGTGTGGGACAAGCAGCACCCGGTGCTGACGCGCAAGGACTTCATGGGCGCCTTCGAGATCTGCTTCTACGGCTGGAAGGAGGGGGCTGCGCACCTGTACCTCGGGCCCAACAACGCGACGGACCTGTGGCACGTGAAGAAGGTGAACCCGCAGAGCATGGTCCATTTGACCGAGAAGCCGGTCGAGCTCGCGGTCCGCGCGATGCAGTACTCGTCGCGGCCTGGCGAGAACGTGCTGGACCTGTTCGGCGGCTCAGGCTCGACGCTGATCGCGGCCGAGCAGGTGGGCCGGCGCGCGTTCCTCATGGAGCTGGACGCGCTCTACTGCGACGTGATCGTCAAGCGATGGGAGGAGTTCACGGGGCGGAAGGCGGAGCGTCTGTCGGGTGTGAGTCTTCAAGTCCAAGCTCGGCTCGCGATGGAAGTTCATGAAGCGCTCGATCGAGACAACGGATGACATGCTGCGACTCTTCATCAATCCCGTCTGCCCTCCAGACTTCGAATGTTCCGACTCGGGATATTGCATTCCCTTCCGTACGCCTGATGACCGTAGCTGCCTGCACGAAAATCAGTACTGCGGGTACCAGCTTCTTGTTTTCACGGAGGACATCGTCGAGGTCACCTCCCCGCAGTTTTTTGAGGGTCTCGCGTTGGCGATCGCACGAGGTCTTCCCCGTCTGCTCCCCAGCGGCCTTGCCACGCCACGCGCCTCACGTCGTTGTAGTTCTCGTGGCCGTCCAGCGGCCAAAGCCGTGGAAGGTCCAGCCAGTTGCGGGCATTGAGGACAATCAAGCCCCTGGTGGCAGGGCACTGCGTGATTTGTTTGGAACCACCTTCAATGAGATTGAGGGCCGACTCCACCGATGCTCCGTTCGGTGTCTTGCAAGCGATTCCCCACGTGACTCCGTTGATGGTGAAGAGGATGTCCGGATTGTCTCCCATGGACTCGTCGGGATGATCGACCTTGACATCGGTAGCAAATTTGCAGCAGGCAAGCGCGACGAGCGCCTCAAAGATCTTGTTGGCCGCCTGATCGCCAATCTTGCGGACGTTTTGTGCAGGCTCGCCGCTGTTGAGCAGTTTCAGATGCGGCACCAGAAACCTGATTGCTTCGGGGCCCCTCGTATAAGCGACAAGGAGCAGTTCGGCGAAATGGAGCACGCCAAGGCCGCGGGACACCTCCAATCGTTCGGCGTCGGTCTCCGGTGGTGGGGCGTTTTTGCGCTGGCGTGCCTCCGCATCCTTAATCATGTGGAGCGCCGCCGCGAGCTCCGAGTTCGGTTGGACTTCAATGCCGACGTATTTGAGGGCCTCCTCGAATCGCCTTGCAATGAGGTTGGCATCCGTGAATGTGCGCGAGTGGTTCGGGCTCAATTTGGTTCTCCCTGGTGCCGGAGACAGTTTCGCTCCGCGTGCAACGAGGAGAGTATTCCGAGTGCCCCGAGTCCGAGTGTTCGCGAACTAGGCCGCGACGAACAGCCCGCGCTCGGCCTTCCGGAATCGCGCCTGCGCCCCTTTCTGCTTGATCTCCCGCACCATCGCCGCGTAGAGCGTGGCCTCGGGCGTCTTGCCGCCTGGGCTGGTCCACAGGCCCTTGGCGGCCATCCGCTCGATCAGATCCTTGGCCCGCATCGGCTCCTTCGCCTCGGCGAGGACCATCGCCGCCGCGTCGAGCGCGCTCGTGCGCCGGGCCTTCCGCTCCTTCGCGGGCTTCGCGTCCCGTGCCTTCGCGGCCTTGCCGCCGGCCGCGACCGCCCGCTCGCTCGCGGCGAGGGCGTCGGGGCTCGCGCCGCGCTCGTCGCGCTTCCTGGCGTTCTCCTGGTCGGCGGCGGCCATGGCCTTCAGCGCCTCGCCGCGCGCCGCGTCGAGCGCCCGCCTGGTGCGCTGCGCGCCCGCGGCGCGCGCGGCGCTGGCGGACATGCGGACGGGCTTCTTCGACGCTGCCTTCTTCGTGCTCTTCCTGCTCATGTGGAGGCTCCTCGTGGAAATGGAAACGGCGAGGCCCGCGACGCGCGGGACTCAGGTGATCGGGTGGACCTCGATGCTCCGCCCGCATGCGGGGCAGAGGCATCGCGTGGGCTTGGGGCTCCCGCGCCCGGCCGCGCGGCCCGCCTCGTAGGCGTCCCGGAGCGCGGACTCGATGCAGCCCACCGAGAGGTCGTGGAAGTCGAGGCTGTCCCTGCCGCGCGTCTCCAGCGTCTCGACCAGGAGCTCGATCCTGGCGATCCTGCGGATGGCGGCGTCGCGCGCGGGGTCGGCGCTCATTGGAGCCGCTCCCCCTCGGACGTGAACGACCAGTCGTTGGCGTCGGCGTTGACGAGGAACCCCTCGATGGTCGCGGCGCCGGCCGGGTCGTCCGCGCCGTCGCATCCCATGGCGAGGTACTCGGCGTACGCGCGGTCGAAGCCCGCCGGGTGGTGCGCGCGCAGGTCCCGGGCGTCGTGCGCACCGCAGAAGTCGCGGTCGCCGTCCTCGTCAAGCCCGGGCCTGGCGGTTCCTTCTGGCTGCGTCATGTCACTCGCCCCCTTCGTGCGCGGCGCTGGCGTACTCCTGCTGGCTGATGGAGCGGTACGCCTCGATCAGGTCGTCGCGGACCCTTCCGAGGTCGCCCGCATGGCCCCAGTTGGCCGGATCGGCTTTGGCGCGCGTCGCGTGCGCCGCGAGCTCTCCCCTGATCAGGTCGATCAGGCGCTCGATCTCTGCGGCGCGCCTCGCGTACTCGGCGCCTGCGGTGGTCTTCGTCTTTGCCATCTGCGTTCTCCGTTGGTGGTTCCGGGGGTGCGATGCGGACACGCACATGAGGGCATGAGTCGCGCCCGCCATCAAGTCGGGGCCGCGGACAATCCGCGCGAGTGGGCGCAATGTGGGCAACTTCGCCGCGAGGCCGGCCATGCGTGACGCACCTTCCGGACCTGCGCGCAGGAGCCCGGCCGCGATGGGGGTCGCGGACCTTGCGCGCCTGCTGAGGGCGTCGGGATCCCGCCACGGGACGGACGACGCGGTGCAGGCGGACATCGACGCGGGCGCGCCGACGAACGTGGACGGGACGATCAACCTCGTGCACTACGCCGCGTGGCTCGCGAGGCAGGTGGCGGCGCAGGAGGCGTCGGGAACCGGAGGAGCGCATGGCAACTGACGTCCAGCGGCTCCGCCCCGGCGAGCTCTGCCGCCTCCTGAACTCCACGCCGCTTGGCGAGTGCCTCGGCGAGCGGCAGCTCCACCGGCACCGGACCCGGGCCGGCCTGCGCATCGGCGCCGACGGCGACCCCCGGCGGCTGAACCTCCTGCGCTACGTGGCGTGGCTCTTCGACCAGCGCCACGCCCCTGCCCCCGGAACAGGAGCTGGTGGCGAGTCGAGTGCCTCCGGCGCATCCCAGGACTACGACGCGCACCGCGAGCGGTCGCGGCTGCGGAACGCGCTCCTCTCGGCCTCGGGCCGCGACATCGGCGCCATCCCCGGGGTGCGGGACCCTGCGCGGCGCGCCAGCACCTGCCGCGACTTCCGGCGGTTCTGCGAGTCCTACATGCCCCGGACCTTCTGCCTCGCCTGGTCGGGCGACCACATCAAGGTCATCGCCCGCATCGAGGAGTCCGTCCTCGAGGGCGGGCTCTTCGCGCTGGCCATGCCGCGCGGATCGGGCAAGACCTCACTGTGCGAGGCCGCCTGCCTCTGGGCCATGCTCCACGGGCACCGGTCATTCACCGCCCTCATCGGGGCCACCGAGGCCGACGCCGAGGCCAGGCTCGAGAGCGTCCGCACCGAGATCGAGATCAACGACCTCCTCCTCGAGGACTTCCCCGAGGCGTGCTTTCCCGTGCGGCAGCTGGCCGGCATCAACCAGCGCGCCGCCGGGCAGCTCTGCCAGGGGCGGCAGACCCACATCGACTGGGGGAACAAGCAGGTCGTCCTCCCGACCGTGGAGGGCTCGCCCAGCTCGGGCGCCATCGTCCGCATCGCGGGCATCACAGGCCGGATCCGCGGGATGAGCTTCAAGCGCTCCGACGGCCGGAACGTCAGGCCGGACTTCGTGGTGATCGACGACTGCCAGACCGACGAGTCGGCCGTGAGCCTCGCCCAGTGCCGCCACCGCGAGTCCATCCTCTCGGGCGCCGTCCTCGGGCTCGCCGGCCCGGGCCGGAAGATCGTCGGCTTCATGCCCTGCACCGTGATCGCGCCCGACGACATGGCGGACCGGATCCTCGACCGGGCCAAGCACCCCGAGTGGCAGGGCGAGCGCATGCGCATGGTGGACGCATGGCCGGCCCGCATGGACCTGTGGGAGACCTACCGCGAGCGCCGGAACGAGAGCCTCCGGGCGGGCGGCAAGGGCGAGGAGGCGACCGCGTTCTACCTGGCGAACCGAGAGGCCATGGACAGGGGCGCGCGGCTCGCCTGGCCGGAGCGCTTCAACCCCGACGAGGCGAGCGCCCTCCAGCACGCGTTCAACCTCCGCTTCCGCGACGAGCGCGCCTTCTTCGCGGAGTACCAGAACGAGCCCCTGCCGCAGGTGGACGCCTCGCGCCTGGAGCTCCGGCCCGACGACATCGTGCAGCGCGTCAACGGCGTGCCGCGCGGCATCGTCCCGGTCTGGGCGACCCGGCTGACGGCGTTCGTGGACGTGCAGGACGCCTGCCTCTGGTGGATGGTGTGCGCGTGGGCCGACGACTTCACCGGCGCAGCGATCGACTACGGCGCGTGGCCGGACCAGGGGCGCGACTACTTCACGGGGCGGAGCCTCAGGCGGACCCTCGCGACGGAGTTCCCCGACGCGGGGTTCGAGGGGCGGATCTACGCCGGCCTCGAGGCCCTCGGCGACCGCCTGGCGGGGCGGGAGTGGGGGCGCGAGGACGGCGCCGCCACGCGGATCGGGAGGCTCCTCGTGGACGCCAACTACGGGAAGTCGACCGAGACCGTCCGGCGGTGGTGCCGGGAGTCGCCGCACTCCGGCTGCGCGATGCCCAGCCACGCGAAGTACGTCGGGGCCAGCAGCATGCCCTTCGCCGAGTACCGGCGGAAGGCGGGCGAGCAGATCGGCCTCAACTGGCTGGTCCGGAAGGGGGCGAGCACCGCGGTCAGGCACCTCTCGTGGGACACGAACTGGTGGAAGACATTTTGCGCCTCGCGGCTCGTCGCGGCCAAAGGCGACCGTGGGGCGTTCATGCTCTTCGGGCGGGACACCGAGGCCCACCGGATGCTCGCCGAGCACCTGACGGCGGAGCGCGGGGCGCCCGTTTCGTCGCGAGGGAGGACCGTGGACGAGTGGAAGGCAATCCCAGGCCGGGACAACCACCTGCTGGACTGCCTGGTGGGCTGCGCGGTCGCCGCGAGCACCCTCGGCGCCGCGCTCACGGTCGGCGGCGGCGGACTGGGAGAGCGGCCGCCACGGCGGGTCATCAAGCTCAGCGAGTGGCAGCGGGGGAGGCGAATCCACTCATGATTCATCCGTTCTGCGGCAGGCGTGACGAGGGCGGAGCATCAATTCTGACGCCACCAGTGAATGTGCGACACTCGCAGCCGTCTCAAGACTCGCAAGCGCGCGGAGGTCAGTTGTGGGCTATCCGAACCGCTCGGTTCGGGACCGCATGCTGCGCGTAGAACGACTGATAGGAGACTCCTCTCGGCCCTGCTGGGCGCGCAGGCCACTCAGGGCGGCTGGACTTGCTGAACGCAAGCCTGTCAAGGCGACTGACGAGGCGCCGCCCCAAATGCATTGCACCTGTGGCTGCTACTCCAAGACTGTATGATTCACGCGTGGCAACTCGGGCTTCGAAGCCATCGACATCGGTGCACGCGGCCATCTTCTCAGCGCAAACTGCGGCCGAGTCCAGGGGGAAGCTGGGTGCTTCCACTTAAGGCCAGGCGCATTGCGGATCAGGTGCTCGGCAAGTGCCAGATCGGGTGTGGCATAGCGGTGGCTGCATTCGGGGGCGTGCTGAAGGCGGATCCCAGCCAGCATGACCCTTGGCTCGCCGCGACCATCCAATGGATGCAGAGTCAAGCATGGATTGTGGCGATCGCGGGGCCGATCGTCGTCGGACTGCTTCAGTGGTCGCGCAAGAAGTATGGGGACCCGAGGACTTGGCTTCAGGTGCAAGAGGTGCTCGATGACTTCCGCGAGGACCTGTTCGGATCGCTCGATGGCGACGTGTTGGATCATCATCGGGTGACGCTTTTCAAGCATTGCTGGTGCCACCGCCGATGCTTTGGAATGAGGTGGCCATGGCAATGGTTCAATCGCCTCATTCCAGTCGCAAGATCGGGGCATCTCACGAAGGACGGCATAAGCACGTTCTGGGCACCGGACTCGGCGGATCAAAGCGAGGGCATCGCCGGGGCCGCATACCGTCGACGGCAATGGTTGGTCGTCACACTAGCAACGGCAGACTTGGAGGCTGCGCGCAACGACCTCTCGACCGAGGCGATTGGGCGAATAGCAGCGGCCACACACAGTTCGCCTCGATGGGTCCGGGACCGCGTCAAGTCCGGGAAGTACCTGTCAGGGGCGTATGCGGCGATTGCCGTGCGGGTTGAATGGGATCCTTGGGGAGTCATAGTCGTAGACAGCAGGAGTCCGATTGAGATTGACAGGGCTAAACTCGATCGGTTCAAGGACCATGCCCGCCGTTTGACCCCGCTTCTGGAGAAGATCTAGCGATGGACAACTGGCTAAAGGTGCGAGACCTTCCGCGCAGCGCAGCGCCCGCCGCATCGCCCATGCTGGTGCTGGATGTGGCGGTTTCGCCATATGACGTTCCGGACGCAGTCCGTGCGTTCAGGACGGCCGTTGGAAAGCTACGCATCGAGTTCAAGTATGTCGACGGGGACGAATCCAGTCACGATGTGCGCGTCGACGACTTCATTGTTGTCACTGAGGGTAGGCGGAGCAATCGCGTGATTGCGATCGAGATCGATACGGCAAACGTGCCATTGCCGCCGCCTCTCAGCGTGTCGATTCGTCCAACTGCGATACCAGAATCCATGGCCCGAGTGCTACGGCTTGTGGAAACCGTGCAAAGCGTCGCCCCAGACAACCGTCAGGTGATCGGTGCTGTGTTGCGCTCGAAGCAAGACGACCTCCTCAGGCATCTCGCGCCGGCATAAGTCCTGCTGCCTCCCCGTGCCGGCCCGAGAGCTTTCGGCGTGAGGTTGTACGGTCTGGGACTGACCGAACGGTTCGGTGCCGAAATTCAGATGGAACGCAGCCAGGCAGCCTCAGGGCCGCGAGGCACAGCGCACCTCGGTCTCTACTGCGTGTCAGTGGCTTTGCGTATTCATCTCGATGTGGATTGCGTTCACGCCTTTGCTCTCGGTTCGGACTCCGAGTCTTGGCGTCAATGCCAACCGCGCTCCGTAGCTGGATTTGTCCACCGCCTGTCCACGTCAATTGGCTCGTTTCATGTGGCTGATCCATGAGTGACCGCCTAGCAACGGCTCGCCAGGCAAGGTAGTTTCCGTAGAGCGTCGCTACATGTGTGCTCATTGCATCTGCCAAACAGCTGGAGCATCAGATGAAACTTCGATTCGCGGCCGCGGGCGGGCTCCTTGCGGGAATTGTCTCCTGCAGCACGCCCATGAACCCAACAGCCCGCATTGATCCGCCTGACCCTTCCAAGGTCCAGGCCAACTATGGAAGCTCGGCCTATCTGCCGATCGACCCCATCCCGGTCGTGCTTCTGTCCGGGGGAAAGCGGGTCACGCCGGAGGCTGCGAAGGCGTTGCTCCAGAACGCATTGCCGAACGGCAGCATGAGGATGGCCATGTTCACCTGGACCGCCGAGGGTGGAATCTCCTTCGGACCCGCGTCCGCCAATGTAAGCGCGGGACGGTACCTGGTCATTGTCGACTACATCCAGGCGACCACCCTTCCACTTGTGGCCGTGTGGGGACCCCCGTCCGAGGTGGACCAGTCCGACAGCGGGTCTTCGCCACCGGACAGGCGCCAGGCTTCCGTGGAAGTGAAGCCGGCCGACCCGGGCAAGCGCACTCCTGCGGGAAGCACGTGGATCCCCGTGTATGCGGGTGTCGGCGTACGCATGTACATCAACCTCACGGTCACGAAGGGCGGCGTGAACCTTGCTAGCTTGACATCCATCGGCTTCCACGCGAGCGCGGGAGACATCGCGGGAACGATGACCTACCAGACGCTCGGCTGTCCGGGCAAGCCGGTCTCCAGCGCGATTCCAGCCCCCACAGAGATCAGCGAGGCGAGCATCCAGGCGGCGCTCATGTCCATCGGCACGGTCCGCGAGCGGCTCTTCAATTCGGACACGGTGTGGGTGCCGCAGGCAATCGCGATCTCCAACACGCTCGGCGGCGATGGCCGGATGATCCAGCAGTTCATCGCGGCGATGCTCGCGGAACCACTGACCCTGGAGCTCAATCCCGTTGTTGATGCAGCCAAGAATGCGCAGTCAGCGCAGACCTCCGCGCCTAGTTCGGAGGCAGGGCGGACGGAAGGCGAAGCCAAGAAGGGGAATTGATGGAGTTCGCGCGCGAGGACTAGCCCGTCGCGCGCGAGCCTTCACGGCGGGACGCCATGAGTTTGCGGTGCAATTTCGCGTTTCTGCACGTCTCGCCTTGGCCACAGAGTGTGGAGATTGGTAGCGAGCATGCGGGTGTCGGCTCTGACGCGGCGGAACCGCGCGCCGAGCGAAAGTCCGTGCCGGTGCTGCGAGGTGCAGCAATCGGACCAAGGATTCTCATGCGGCGCGCCTCGCGGCAAGTGCAATCTGCCATTACTTGGTCTTGCACGCGCGCTGGCACCGGCTCACGCAGTTGCGCGTGCACTTTGCAGACTCCAAATCACCGCACGCATAGGGCTCGCCGAACTCGCGCTCCCAAAGGACCGAAGTCCGCTTGAAGTGGTCAAGGAGAACCGGAATCTCTTCCGGACTGCTCCCAAAGCCGCCGTCGTGGTCGATGATCTCGCCAAAGTTGGCCATGCAATCGCGGTGGTACGCGACGGGATGAAGCATGTGCAAGTGCCACATCTCGTCGATGTCCTTGGTCGGTGCAACGATCTCCTCAGGGAAGCGCTGGATGAGCGCAAGAAACTTGCGGTACCGCTCGGCGGCCTCGATGGTCTCGTCCTCACGGCGATTCTTGAAGAACCCGTCCTCGGACCGGCGTGCCGCGGCCACAAGGTCGACGGACACCTCTGGCAGGCCGCCGGTCGGAATCTTGGTCTCTGGCATGAGCGATGTCTCCCTTTGAAGGCCCCCGCGCCGGCCCGGTCCACACTCGGGCCGACGCGGGCTTGAACAGGCTGAGGGTGGCCAAGAGTGCGCGGTGCCTCACTTTCCAGTAGTTCGTGGCACGGGCGAGCCGCACTCACTGCAGCGAGCACGCGAAGCCTGAGCCACTGAATAGCCGCATGACTCGCAGTTTCCAGCGGCGAGCCTGTCGCGACGACGTTGCCCTATGGCTACGTAGAGCACAACTCCTGTAGCGATGATTGGCGCGACAAGGCCATAAACAATCGCGTCAGAAATCCCTATATCGGAACGCACAAGCAAACCCGCGCAGTAGAAGGCCTGTGGGGGACGGCCCATGGACGCGGTCCCCATGTCCGGTTCCAGAGTCCCTACCAGGCAGACATTGGGATTCGTTACGTATGCGCGCAAGGTCCACCGGCAATGATAGAAGTGCAAAGTGAGTGCAGCCGCGACTGCAACTACGCACACGGTGAGGGCTTGGGTCTTGCTCATGAGGCCGCGGACTTGTTCAGAGAAATGGAGTTGGGACCGTCGCGAGCGTAACCTCAGGACTGCCGGGAATCTGCAGTCGGATGGGGCGAGTTGCACTCTCGATCGAGCCCGCGCGCCTAGATACGTGCGCGCGCGCCATCCATCGGACGGGTGTCGCGTCTCCAGGGGCAGGCACCCACATTCGCACCCATGTTCCGATGGCTACATCGGCGCCACCGTCGTCCTGCACCACTATGGTTGGGAGCGGCGCTGCATCGTCGTATCGCCGAAGGATGAGGAAGCACTCTGCGGCATCACCTCTTGAGAGGTCGAGCGTTGTTCGATCTGCGAAGAGCTGGATTCCCGACCGCACATCCGCCCGGATGTTCAGTGTGAGCAGATCGTGATCGCCATAGCGAACCCAAACGCTTTCCGACTTTGTCCCCGGGCTCCCGGCTCGCAGAGTCGTCGCGATGCGTAACTCCCCATCGGGCGGGACATCGGATGCAGACGCCTCCACTTGAGTGCATGCGCAGCTCGCCGATGTGCCAGCCACATGGATGGTGGATCCGGACGAATTCCTAAGCACGAACTCGTGCTTCAGCTCGATCGGACGGTCTTCAAAGAAGACTGATCCAAAATGGTGCAGCGCTTCGCCAGTGAAAGGAGATCCCTCCAGCTTCACGATCTCTGCCTCTGCCGGCATTTGCGCAACGAGAACGGTAGGAGAAGTCTCCCCGCTGACAACGAGCGCTAGGCCCACGAGAGCCCCGATCATTGCCGCCACTAGTCCCTTCATGCTGTGTCTCCCAATCCTTTCGTTCGTCGAGCTGCGACTGCATAGAGCCCGAATGCGAGGAGTCCGCCGAGCGCCGCGCCCGCAATCCTGATGGCGGCGCGGCCGGATGACTCGCGCCGCCAGTCCGAACCAAAGTGCTCCGCGATCCATGCAGCGGAGACATCACCCCACACAGCATCTACATCCCCCATTCGGTCGGATCCGTCGACGGACATTTGAGTTGATCCATTTCGATAGGAAAGCCGCAGCAGGTCGTCATACACGAGCGTTCCGAACGGGGGATTGAGTGCGGCCAAGCTGTGATCGCGCCTCCGGGCTCCCAGCTCCAGCTCCTCGCGCACCAGTTCGTAGGTCTGCGTGCGAGGCTCGCGATGGACGTCGGAGGCAACAGCGAGGGCGCTGTATTGGCAGATCGCGCGACGGGGGACGCGCTGTGAGCCACCTGCATCCTGCCAGTCCAGTACTTCATAGTGAAACTTCGTCATTGCACGGCGATCGCTCTTTGTAGGCGGCCCGTCAAATGCAACCATATCCAGCGATTTGAGCAGATTGTGCTTGGGCCCCGTTAGCCGCAATCGAATCTCAGTTCGACCAACGCCAAGGTCCAGATTGACAATCTCGTCATCGCCTTCGCAAGCATTGCCAACAAGGGTGCTCCGCCCAAGCAACCCAGGAAGGCCGTCCGTCCCGCCAAATGTCCGCATTGGCCATAGGTTGAAGTATGCCAAGCTGGACATTGGCGCCTCGGGGCGAAAGGAACCGTCAATGAGAATCGCGCCAGCGATACGGTCATAGATAGCCCACTTGGCGCCATCCCATCTGATACTTCGATCAATGGCCCGATTGTCTCTGTGTGCCTCGTCAGTCTTCGAGTCGACGAACGCGCCTCGGGAGACGTCCCACCGAATCTCCTGCGGCGAGTATTCGATCCGGTAACTCGTCTCCGGTCGAGGCGAGGCGATCAGCGTATCCTCGCGCTCCGCGGATCGAACTCCCAGATCCCGAATACGCACCTCAGTATAGCAATCTGCAAGCACTGCAGCCTGCGCGCGAACCTGCTCGATGAGCAGCTCGAGGCGATTTTCGCCTTCCGCAGATACGGGGGCCGCCACCATCAGCGCGCTGATCAGCCGGAGGGAGCCTTGAGCTATCAACATGAATGAACAATTCCTCGCGCAGAGGTGGTCTAATGCCAAGCAACACCATCTCAAAGAGGCACTAACATTGTGGGCCTTACCAATGTGGGGTCCTGGTCATCCGTTGATGCTACGGAGTTGCACAGGCAGCCAGTCCGCAGTTACCTAGGGTGCCGTTTGAGTCGCAGGACCACTTGGAACAATCGCTCTCCTCTCCGGCAGCCCCATGGAACTGGCAGAAGGCTGACACGTAATCCGAGCAGTCAAGTGCCGCGGTCGAATGGCAGTTCAGCCCCGTCGCCACCTTGCAGCGGCGGTTTGGAGTAAGGCTTTCCTCGCAGTAGTTGCACATGGCGGATCGGCAACAGGTGGGAGCGCCCTTGGCGCACTGTCCATCGTCCTGACACTCCTTGTTGTTCACGGTAGGTTGGCCCCAGGCCGGCGGAATCAAACAGATGCTCGCTGCCCCGATCAGCGCTGCGGCACAAAGTCCGAAATCTTGAGTGTGTTTCATGGGATTCTCCAGTCGCCATCCACGGAATTCAATGGCATCCACCAGCCGGCGAGGTCACTGCTGGCGGATGCGTTCGCGGAAACGATCCGCAAGGTCGAATTTGCTCTTGTCGCGCGCCCGCTGCTCGGCCACCTGTGCCGTGAATTGCGGGCCAGCCTCTCCCAACTCGGAAGCGATCTGCTCAATCAATTTGTCCTGCTGCCGATCTCCCTGTTCAAGGATCCTTCCCACAGTCTCGATCTGTCGTAGCGCCGCTGGAGTCCGTACCCCGATCTCCCCGTACGCGCTGTACACCCTTGCGTATGAGCGTATGGCATCGAGGCGTCTCGATCGCTGCTCTTCCTGAAATGCGGCGATTAGTCCCTGGATCCTTTCCTGCGCGGGGTCTGACGCGCCCGACTGGCGCACCAAGGCCAGCGCTCCATCTTCCGCAAACCAACGCCGCGCGAGGCTGGGCGCCATTTTGCAGAGCGCAAGTTCCAGCCATCGGTTCGCCGCAGCACGGTTAACTCCCGCTTCGATTGCAGCCGCTAGCTCGTCGATTGACTGGAAAGCAGATCCAATCATTTCCGACGCCTCCGCTGCGAACTCGCGCTGCGCGCGTTCAGCAGAGTCGGACGTGCGTTGCCCTGAACTAGAGTCGCAGAGTCTTCGCAGGCGACGGACGCAGCTCGCGTCGGCACGTCGAATAGCCGCGGCGAGGGTGCCTCTGATTTCGTCTGGCCTTGGCGAAACCCGGTAAATTCCAGCGGCGCACGCTGTTATGCCGAGCGCCTGCGCTGCTGCGCGGTCCCCCTCAAAGGCCTCCATTAGCGTCGCTCCAGGATCAAACACGTGCCAGAAGTCGGCCGGTCCGGAGCGGCCTGCCTGGCCCTCCCGACGAAGCATCTCCAGGTGCACGAGCATATCGACATGGGACCAGTCACTTTCGCGGATCACGAGTTTGCACGCCGCCGAAAATTCTTCGGCCTGCTGGAAGACTCCGCGCATTCCGGCCTGCTGAAGTTTCAACAGGTCGTCCTCGATGCCCATAGACATCACTTCACGCCACATTCCCTCCTCGTCAAGCGGCGCGTCAATCGGGACGAGGCCCTGCATCTGCTTCTCATGGTGCTCGTCCTTCCACTTCGTGCGAATTGCCTCGATTTTCGCTTCCGCTGCATCGCAACGCGGGCCGAGATCCGATTCCAGGCGATCCATTGCCGCTGCATAGGTCGCGTAGGCATCCGTTAGAGATTGACTTGCCCCAGATGGGAGTTCGCATTGACACGTGAGAATTTCGACAATCGTGCGGGGCAAGGTGAGGCGCAAATGCGACCAATGTGCGGTGCTCTCGCTGTGAAGCGTTTTGATTGCGCCAGATTGAGTGGAGGCACGCAGAACCGCGCCCATGGAAAGCGCCATCAGCGCCGCACAGACCACGGTCGCAATTCCGCCCCGAGGCGGCATGAGCCTATTACGGCGACTCAGATCACACTCTGGGACAAAGTTCGGGTCGCAATCCTGCACTTGGCATCCCTTCACGTATCGTGCGAACCAGACTCTGACTAGCACATCTATGCACATGGTTATAGCCGGTACCAGAGCTTGCGTTGCTACCATTTGCGTCCCAGTTTGAATTTTTAGCGGGCAAGTGCTGTCACAGGCACACCGTCCGCCGAACTAGGAACGCCCCATAACCTGCCAGTTCTGAACATGCCTCCTCGCCAGTGCAATATCAGGGAGCCGATTCGGAGGCGGTTTGTCAGGGTCCTCTCAATCGAAAGCCCTCATCGCGGCTGGCCTGAAGAGGGGAGATCGGTCCGGAATGTGCAACTCGCATTTGATCGGGCTCCGGAGTCGACGAGGCAAACGATAGCCGAAACTCGCCACAGACTGTGAGTGTTTCAGCTGGCGCACTACTGTTAGAAGTAGCAGTTCGGCTCGATGTGTGTGCGAAGGTTGCCTGCTGCAGCATTTCGAAGTCAAGAGTGCCAAACTGAGGCAGCGGGCCGCCGGCATGAGCCTCGACAGGTCCGTCCTGTGGCTGGGGTGCTTTGAACGCGGATCCACCCCTTCTACTTCACAAAACGCCGCCGAGAGACCTCGGTGGCGTTTCTGCTTTTGGCGTAGGCAATTAGCGGGGTTGCGAAGCGCGTGCGTGGCTCTCGTGCGCGCGTGGTCATCACCAGCGGGGCGCGGCGCGGACACATCTGCGGCCGATTGGGGCGCAAGTCTCTGAGTCTCTGGCCAAGACCCGATCGCGGGTTATGACGGGGTTGGGCCCTCCATTTCGGAAGCAACCCCGGGATTGCCTTCGGTGAGGGAGGAAGACGGGGTTCGAAATGGGCGCGCGGTGACGCGGGGCGCCGGCCGCGGGACCCTTGCGCCGGCCGTCGGCAGCCTCGATCCATCCACGTAGCGTGTTGGGCGGAATGCTGAGTCCCTCCGCCGCCTTGGGGTCGACATTTTCAACTCCTTCACCATCTGTACCGCCGCGTCCTTGATCTCCTCCGTGTAGGTCCTGATCTCCGCCGCCGTCGTGTCCTTCTTATTGAGTAGACATCCTATGCCCAAACTCGTGTCCACGTTTCATGGGCAAGTTCAGCGGCGGCGCCGGCACCACATCTGTGGCCAGGTGGACGCCAACGACTTCACCGAGGATTTCACCAGCGCAAGCGCTCTGTCTCCGCTGCCCGTAAGTCCACCCCGTGCGGCCACACGGGCCCAAGCAAAAACACCCCGCTACGGGGCGGGGTGTTCATCAGAATGATCGCAGCGTAGTGGGCGAACGTCAGGGGGAGAACTTGTATATGCCATAGCCAGTGAATGCGCCATAGTTCAGCGCGCTCACCGAGTAGGCCGGATCGTTGCAATAGAAGGTGTTGCTGGCGGCGCTGCCGTGTCCTGTGAGCACTACCCAGTGCTTAAGGTTCCCAACCGTGCGTTCAGCCATGATCGCGTACTGGCCGGAGTCAAGGTAGGCGCGAAGCTGAGAGGCACTCACCGATGCTCCCGTCCAGTACCGGCCGATGAAGGAGATGTGGCCAGGCCAGATTTGGCAAACCTTAGCCCACACTAGGTTGGGTCCGTTGCTGTAGCCGCCGTTTGCCTTGAGGTAGGTGTTGAGCACCTTTGGAGTTCCCCACAGATTCGCCTCAAGCGGAGTGCGCTCGGGTTTCAGGATGTGATGCGAGAACATGTGGCGGACTGCGCCGGTGCCTTCGCCCTTGAACGAAGCGAACATGTTGTTGAACTCCAAGCAGCCGGAAAACAGGCACGCGAAGAGGTCCCGCACTTCCCGGTTCGAAATCCTAGCGATTCTTGCAGCAAGAGTGCTCAGGCACAGCAGTTGCCGTGCGTTGAACATGAGGTGCCAGTGGTCGTAGTTGTAGTTCAGAGCCTGATTGGTGTTGTACCCGGGGATGATTCGGACGATCGGGTATGGATCAGAGCGAGTCGCAAGCTCTTCCTCCGCAGCCTTGTAGAGTTCCCGATCGCTGTCCGTCGCCCGCATGTAGACCTTGTCACCACTCGGAAGGAGCACCATCTTGGCGTACATGCGGTGACGAGGGGGCGCTCCGCTTGCAGCCACGGTTCGCGCGATCGGAAACTCGTGGCCACATTTGCACTGAGCTCGCTGGTTGGATGCCGGACCTTCTTGCGGCAGATAGTCCAGGTGACATTCAGAGCAGGTCGCGACCGGCGCGTCGTACGTGATCGTGTTGATCGCTCCGCAATGCGGACATAGGGCTTTGGCCTCGGGCCGCTTCTTGGGATACGCGTTTTGTGAGAACACGTATCGGGAGAAGAGGTCGACTTCTTCTGAGCAAATCGGGCAAGACACGTGCTTGACCCAGAAGTAGTAGAGAACATCAGCGAGTCCGACAGCTGTGTCAGTCTGGTAGTACTGCCTGATCTGGGAAGCCGTATCTCGCTCAATGGAAGCAAATTCGTCCAAGACCGCCTTTCGGTCGTGGGGCGAGAGGGCGATGCGGCATGCGAAGTGGCTGACAGGGTTGATGTCGCGACCGATGGCTCTGACGCCGAGTTTGGCCGCTTCGCCGATGGTGGTGCCGCTCCCCATGAATGGATCAAAAACGACCGAATCGCTCACCGGAGGTAGCGCGTAGAACTCGCGGAGCACGTCGGTGCCCGCGGGGCGGGTGGCCCCGATCACCAGTGCCCTGAACACCGAGCCCAGACGCTGAGCCCACCACTTGTGCATGTGGTAGATGGGCCGGTTGACTTCCTTCCTCCAGCTTTCGAGTTCGGCAATGGCGCTGAGGTGTTCAAACGGAAAGTCGACCTGTTCGATTGCCCTCAGGGTCGGCTTGCTGCGAGATCCTTGGCGTGTCATGGAGGTCTGCGTCTGCAATCGGGGGCTCCCAGTTTGGCATTGTCTGGACCGCCACACGATAGAGACGAACGCCCGCGCTTGCAGAGCGGAAGAATGCCCGCGGGATGAGGCTCACCCGGCTAGGCCCATCAGCCGTCGTCGATGCGAGAATTTGCTCGCGGGAGGGCTGCGAATCGGCTCCGCACCGGAAGCGAGGGTTTGGGTAATGGCCTGTGGCCGAACGCCCATCGGCAAGGAGACCACGGTGACCTGAATCTGATTTTCTCTCGACGAGCACTTCCAACTCCGTGCGAAGTCCCGGGAAGGCAGGGGAGCCGGCGTTCCGGCCGGCGGTCGCGATGGAGCGCGACGGGATAATGACTTCATCTTTGTTTCATAGTGCTTCACGGCGACGGGTTGAGCGTCCACGCATACACCGCTGCGTAAGGTGAAGTCGGTCCGGCCGATGGACCGGCGGCGCCCCCGCCGTTGACGATCTCTACGGCCCGGGCGCAACTTCGCGGCAGATGTGGTCCACCGGCCAACCGCGTGCATGTCTGGTGGGATCGATAGCCTGGCGCGGGTGTCGGCTTCGGAGAGCCTCGCGGCAGACTACTCCTTCTCTTCAGAGTCTTGCGCGGCCACTACCCAGACTCGCTTAAGCGGTATCTCCGCGCGAATGTCCTCGTCAAGCTTGTCGTACGCCGCGAGGAACTGATCGATCAGATCGTTCTGGTCCCACAGCCTGACCTTGAAGAAGTGACGCGGCAGCTCCTTGATGACCGTCGGCTTGAAGCCGCCCCAGCAGACCAGCAGTCCCTGATCCGCGCTGACGTGCTGCATCGTGCCAACAAGCTGATCGAGCACCTGGCGCTCGAGCGGCGAAGTCTGGCTCTTGACCTGGACGCAGATCCGGGGATGCCCGAACCCGAGCGTGCCCGGTGCGGCTAGGAGGTCGATCCCGTGGTCCGCCCCCATCTCGCTGCGGTGCGTGGTGAATCCCAGGGCGCCCAGGATCGCGCCGACAAGTTCCTCCATCCTGTGGCTGCAGTACGTGCTGTAGATCAGGCGGGCGATGTGGTCGCGTGCGATCTGCTCGAGGTCGAGCGCCTCCGCCTCTGCCTCGTCGCCGGCGTCGCTACCCGGGAACTTGGGGATCGCCACACCAGCGGATCTCCAGCCGGTCGCCTTCATGGCCCGCACCCGCGCTTCGGCGTCGTTGCGCTGCACCTGACAAATCGTCGTGAGCGCGCCGAGCGAGTTCAGGATGTCCTGGTCGAAGTTGGTGCGTGGAATGTCGGTCTCGAGCCACCGGACCGTCCGTGAATGGTGGTACGGGTCCTCCGCGCGCGGGTCGAACGCGTAGTCCCCCGTGACTTCCCCGATGTGGATGGTCTTGCGCCTGCTCGGGACCGCGACCCAGTCGCCCTTGGCCATCCGGTGGGAGAAGGCCCACATCTGCCCGCAGTTCTGGGTCCTGTGCGCCTTGCTGTACTCCGGGTACCGCCCATCGAGCAGCTGCGCGAGGTCGGCTCGATCCCTGAGCTTCCCGAGATCGTGCAGCAGGTTGCTCCAGGTCAGGTAGATGCGGCCATCGCCGAGGAACTTCGCCTCGTGCTCGCCGTGGCGGCCGGTTCTGTTCAGCCAGAGTGCCATGTATATCTCCCGTTCCTCCGTCCCAGCCAATCTTCCCTGCGAACATGCTCAGCCTACTGCATGCGTCAGTTCCATAGGTGTGATCAACACCACGCACGAAGGCGCGCCATCAGCGAAAGGCCTTATGGAGCACAGAGCCAATCTGATCTGTCGGGTGCGAGACAAACTGCTCGGGGGCGAACAGCCCCCGAGCCCGGTTGATCCGCTCGTCCGACAGTCCCCATGTGGTGCTGTGGACCTCGATTGTGGGCCGCACGTGTCCCAGGCTCAGCAGGGCGATGTTGCTTTCCGCATAGCCAAAGCCGAGCACAAAGATCTGCTCGGCCCACTTGGCCAGCTCCTCGGTCCTGGTCACGACTTCCTTGTCCCCATCGTGCTGCTCATGCAGCAGGCGAAGATTCTTTGCCGCGGCCATCACCTCCTCGTAGCTGGGAGGACCCGCCTTGAACGGCACCAAATCTGGGCCAGTTCCAATGGGCAGTCCAAGGTGGCCGCGTAGATGCAGGGGCCAGAGCTTGGACGCGCGCAGGGCCGTGGCGGCCTGCTCGAGCGACATCCCGTCGTGCCGGTTGGCCAGCGTGTTGCACAGGGCAAACTCGACGCACCGGTCGTAGTTGAATGTGACGAACGCCACTGGCGCATCGAGCAATTCGGTGGCGTCCTTGTTGTGCATGCGCCTGAGCAGGTCCCCCACCCAATTGCCTCCACGCACCCCCCTGAGAGCAGTTGGGTGCTCACGGTCGAGCAGCGCGGCCGCGATGGCAGCCTTGCCAACATCCGTGAGGCTGCGCCGCCTGTCCAGCAGGTCGTCAATCGTGTCGCGAAATCCACCGGTGATCGCGTCGTGCAGTTCCTGAATCTTCTCCCGTGAGAACCCCGCTCGCTCGAGCAGCAATACAGTCTCGGTCTGACTCCCGAGGCGCATCTCGAGATCCGCCATCAAATCCACGCCAATCGGCAGCGAAAACGGCGCGCTTGCCCCTGCGCCCAGGATGAACAGCGTCGGCTTGGTGATCACGCCCGCGCCTCCGCCGACGTCACTGCCTTCGTGCCAGCACGCCACAACTGCGCATGGCCCTGAGACGCCTCCATGCTCAGGAGACGGGTGCAGTTGAGCCCGCCCCCTCTCGCGGCGTTACCCCCGGGGAACTTCGCCTCATGATCGCCGTGCCCGCCGGACCTGTTCAGCCAGAGTGCCATGTTTCGATCCGTGCGCGAAGCGTACTTCCACATTCCTACCCGGTTGCCAACTGCGAGACCGTGGCACTTCTCAGCGGCGCCCAGTTTCAGGCTGGTCAAACCGAATGCTTGAGGCGAACGGACGGATCCGTGAGCCTGCACCACACTGCAAGGAGCGCAGAAATGCAATTGAAGAATCTGATCATCGAGGCCGTGCATGTGCTCGGCCAACAGCCTGAATGGCCATCTTGGAAGCTTCCTCCGGAAGTGACCAACGAGGTCTTGGCGGAGTTGGGGAAGCGCGAGTGTGTGATCGCGCGTGTTGCACTCTCACTTGCGTATCCCACGGTAGGAACGCTTGTGGCCGAGTACAAGGCGCCACCGGATCCAAGCCACGCGCTTCTATCTGCAAAGGGCTGGCACTCGCCAAGCACCGCTGCAGAGTGGCTCCAGTTGAGGAAGCTGCGCACGCGGGATGTGGTTCGTTACGGGCCGGGCCCCTATACGGCCGGAAGATTGGTCCACTCGAGTCCACTGTGCGTGGTTCGTCTCAGCCTTGCGGGAAGGGCGGCACTTCGCACGAATCACATCGACATGCGCACGTCGGGTGACGGCGCAAGTGAGAGCCTTCAGAAGGCGACGAAGACCTTAACGCTCCCCGCGTGTGTCGAGAAGGCCGCCAAGGCGATGGATTGGCTGGAAGCCACCCACCCTGGCTTCAGGGCGTTTGGAGAGGGCACGAACACACCTACGAGGTGGGCTTGGGACTACATCAGGGATAACGCGCCCGACGGCTACAGGCCCCCCGACTATGCAGCGTTTGCGCGGTATGTCCGCCGGGCGAGGCAGGGACCTGATCCGACTGGGAGGCTCCCTGGGGATCGCCTCGAGGCGGAGATGGCTGCCATTGAGCACCGCGAAGCAGTGGTGCAGGCGGGGTTGAAGTGCGACATCGAGTTGGTGGAGTTCGAGATACCTGCATCGCGTAGAGCCAATCCGAATCAGTTCTGGGCGGACTCAGCGACGCTAGAGACGATGAGTTCACGCGTTAGTGTTCATTGCGAGATGGCTGGGGGTGCGGAACGGCGCGATTACCACCTATTGGATGGCGCGCCGAGTGCGCTCGGCTACCCGGAAGTCGAGGAGTACCGATGGTTCGATGGGAGGCAGTGGTGCATATACTGGCCCCAAAAAAATACTGCCGAACTGCGGAGTTTCGGCGAAACTCGAGTTTCAGATCTGAGCATCAATCTATTCCTAGGGTCAAGCGGTCCCACATTCGTCACTCGGGCGCCGCTTAGCCAAGTGCTGGCAACCGCCCCTGTTCTCAGCGTTGTAAACTCACAAGCAGAAACGTATCTGGCAATAGGCGCCCCTGGGTCGCTCACAGAGGCTAGATTCTGGTTCGACCGGCAGAATCCCGCCATCACACGGCGAATCCAACTCGTTGTCGCCTCGCCGGAATCTTCAGTTCCACTCCAAGTGGAAGACCTATTGCTGCAGGACTGGCGCCTCGATGCGGGAGTATGGTCGCCTTGGCAAGCGACGTTGGCGTCTTGGGTCAGATCCCCAGATTCAAACGAGATGATCGGGGGAGCGTGCCGAGTCTATACGCGCAAGAGCCTCCGCTACGGTGGTGAGATCGCGGCTCCCGACGCCCCCTCAATTGCGGCGGGGACACAGTTTGCGGATTATCGCGTGGGGGCGGGGTATGCGCTCGGCAGAGATTATTTCTACCTAGGGGGATTTCCGCTACAAGCGCTCGGGAACATAGCAACGTGGAGAGATGTTCCGCGTGAGCTGCCGTCCCTCCTTGTCCTGCCGGACAGCGGAGGTGCATCGCGAGGTCGATGGCTGTGGGGCGCTGGAGCACTAGGCCTATCGGTGTTCTCCCTGATCGCGCTTTGGCGTCGGCAAGTGGAGTCGGATCGAAGCAAGAAGATTCGACACGCACTTCAAGTCATCTTGCCGGCGGCCGCCCTCATTGCGGTCGTACAAGCTCTGAATCCAGGTACACCAAACTCAGGTGCCCCAAGCGTCACGCAGGCTAAATCCAGCCAAGCGCCGCCCAGCGCCGGGAAGCTCACAGGCAGTCACTCACGCGAGTTTCCGGAGTGCGTTTACACCGAGGAGCCGATTGACCACAAACACACATTTGATCTCACCAACGAGACGGCGACGACGATCACAATCAAGAAAGTGAGGCCGTCTTGTGGCTGCACTCAGGCCCGGGCAGAACCGATGGTTGTTGGACCGGGCCAACACGTCGCGGTGGAGACAACTCTGCATCTCAGCTCCCCTGGACCGAGATCAAGCTTTGTGTGGCTAGAACTGGAAGGGGGCGACGTCGAAACACTCAGCCTCTCTGGCTCATGCCACCGCCCTATCGATATTGCCCTCTGGCCCCGCGTGATTGACTCGAGTCGCCCAACGGATCGTATGCTGACCGTCTACATCGCCCCTAAAGGCGTCGTCCCCAAGGTGGTGGCCACCGCTGCTTCCCGATCAAAATTCAGGCCAACCCTGCTCACGCCGATTGGCCCGCGCGTCGTCCTTGGCAAAATGGTGGTTGACGGAAAGGAGATGGAACATGTATGGCAAGAGGTTGAACTTGACAACAGTGCCGCGATACCGGCAGACGCAATCAAAATACGAGTGGCCGTGGACGAAGTCCCGTGGTTCTAAGAAAGATCTTGTTTCATGGCGTGCATCGGGGTGGGCGCACCTGTTTGTCGCCTGCGTGGTGGCGGCTGGAATGGCGACTCCGTGTCATGCCAGAGCGATCCAGTTGGCGGAGTCCCACGAAGACGAAGCCATCAGCAAGCAAATGTCCGATGCGCTGCCCGACCTGATCAGATCGTATCGGGGACCACCAGCAATTCTGCTCCCTAACCGGACGAACCAAATGGTCTCGGTCATCGCCCAACATTCTCAGGGTGATGAGCAGGTAAAGAGAGCTGCGAAGGCTGGAGAAGCGTATCTCGCTGCCGTGGCCGCCAGCGACATGGCATTCCGCGATTCGATCAAGGACTCGATACTCAAGGCGGAAGCGATTGCGCTGCTTGAGTATGAGAGGGCCTTCGCAGTCGCGAGCCGCGGGATAGGAGCGCACGCGGAACAGGAACTCAAGCGCTTATCCGAAACACTCGATCGGCAGTTGGAGGAGCTTGGCGTCGACTATAAGCGAACCAAAGCCCAACTCATTTACCGCACTGAGAAGCTCGAAGCGCTCCTCCAATGGTCGAAGGCGATTGCTGCGCTAGATTGTACAGGGCAAGAAGTCAACGAGTCCCGCGCGCTCCTTGTCACGGAGGCGCTGAGTGCCGCCGAGCAGAACAACTCCATGCACGATTTTTTCGGCAGAGTGGACCTTCCCAGCTGCCTTGAATCGGCGATGACGGGCGTTTCGGCGATTGGTTCATGCCTGCATGCCCTTGGACTGACCCACTCGCCAGATCGTGAGTGGAGGTGGTCCTCACCGGGGGAGTTACGCGTTCCACTTGACCTCTACTACCAAGCTCGAATCAAAGATGCGGACGAGCAACTTACCGAAGAACTCGACCGCGTACGCACGTTGGGGTCGTGTAAGTCTCTGCCGGAAATGTACAGGGCTCGGGCAGCAATGGCTCGGCGCGATCGCGACGCTGAATCGGCTCGGCAGCGAATCGACGCCGAGGCGATTGCGGCTATCGCACTAGTGGTAAGAGAAAATTGTGGAGAGGATGCGTATCAGGAATTTTTAGCGGTTGAAGTATCTCTGATGGCGCCTAAGATTCTTTGTAAGCAGTGGCTCGAGCTCGAGGGAGGACTGCATGCGTCCCGAATAGCTTCGACGGACGAGGCGGTGTTTCAGGCGATTCGCGAGATTCTCAAGTCGTACACAGCAACGATCGCCAAGGTCCGAGCAGGATTGCGAAACGAGATTCTCCGAATTCGCAAAGAGGCCTTCGAGAGCATGGGCGCTCCTGATGACAATTCCCGAGACCGTCAGGCAAACTTGCTATTACTGCTCTGGGCACCTCATCAAAAGGCAGTCGAGGAACTGTCGCAGATTTTTCGAGGAGCAGGAAAGTCAGAGGAATGGGAGAGGGTGATTCGCGCCGCGGAATCGAAAGCACCCGCACAGTTTGGACGCAATCGACCGATGCCAGAAGGTGGATTGCCTTGACTATGTGTGCTGAATAGTCCACCAACCTTGGGTGCTTTGCCGAGACGGAGCGCCAGTCGGAGTCGCAGATCCTCGCTCTTCTGTGGGCATGGCGCCCAGGCAGTAGACCTAGCGGTCCCTCTGACACGTAGCCAGTTGCCAAGTGAGCGACGGTGCGCCATCAACGAGCTCTCCCTCCATAACCCCCCAGTCGCGTTTGCAACTTTCCGGTTATGAGCTCTCCTCGGCGTGTCTCTGATTCGCCTCCGCGCCAATTCGAAGAGCGTCCGCCCCGCACTACTTCAAGTGCCAAAGGGACTTGCGTCATCGCAGGTCCCTTTTGCTTTGGCGAAAACCAGCGCGAAGTACCCCGATTGGTACCCCGCCACGCCAGCAGATCGGCCTGCCGAGTTCGGTCCCTAGACCTCGGAGGTCATCATGGCTTGTCTCAAGTTGAGAGGTTCGACCTACTACGCGCAGTACTACCTGGGCTCCCGGCAGAAGCGCGTCTGCCTGCGTACGGAGTCCCTGCAGGTAGCGAAGGAGAAGCTGCGGGCGCTGGAGAGCTCGCTGGCGTGCGACGGAACCACGGGGCTGCCCACGCGCACGCCGATTGCCGAGGTGCTGAGGGCGTATGTCCAGCACATCCGAACTGTGAAGACCGTCAAGAGCGCGCAGACGGACGTGTACTACCTGCGGGAAGCTTTCGGGCCGGTGTGCGAGGTGGTGAACCGAATCCCTTCGACCGTGGGGTCAGCTTGTATGACCGTCCTCGGGATGTCGTCACGTGGTGCTTCACCCGGACATGCCGGACTTTGGCTGAACCCGCATCATGGTCGCCTGCATGACCGCGATGCACTTGGTCGCGCCCTGACTGACCTCCGCGAAGACCTCAGCGGTCGCGACCGAGATTGTCTGCCCGACGCGCACCGCCTTCCCTACGGCGAGGAACGAGTCACCGACGGCCGGCGCGAGCAGGTTGATCTTGAACTCGACGCTCAGGACCGCGTCGCCGCCCGCCATCTTCGTCAGACACGCGTATCCGCAAGCGCTGTCGGCGATGGTGGCGATCGCACCTGCGTGCGCGAACCCGTGCTGCTGCGAGATGCGCTGCGAGGCGGGAAGTCGGACTCGTACCTCACCGTCCAAGACCTCGACAAGCTCTGCGCCCAGAGTGCGCATGAGCTCCTGCCGGGCGAAGGACTCACGGACGCGGTGGTCGGGACTCGATGCGGTCATGGTCTCAATCCTAACCGGGGGGAGGGATTCCTCCAGATCGATGCGCTGAGGTTGGGCTCCCAACGACTTCTCGCTCACGGCGCTGCCGTCGACATCGATTGCGTGTTCGTCGAGCAGCTCCGGCACGATCACGCCGGCGATCCTGACGAGCGGCGGCAGCAGCAGCATCGGCGTCAGCGACAGCAGCGGGAGCGGCAACAACACGGCGGTGTGACTTGCGCATCCGCCGCGACTCGCGGTTCATCCAGAGATACTCCGCAGAGGTGGTCTTACCGCATCAGAATGGACACACGATAGCTCGTGTCACCCTGCCTTGCGGTGCTCCTTCTCAAACTGCTCGGGGCTGAGGTACCCAAGCGCGCTGTGCAGCCTTGCGCGGTGGTAGTACATCGCTATCCATTGGAACACTGCGACCCGCGCCTGCGCGCGCGTCGCATATGTCTCGTGAAGGGTCAGTTCCCTCTTCAGGGTTGAGAAGAGCGACTCCGCCATCGCGTTGTCGTAGCAGTCGCGCGCATGGCTCATGCTCTGCTGGATTCCATGCGCGACGAGCAGCCCGCGGTAGGCGTTGCACGCGTACTGCACGCCGCGGTCCGAGTGGTGCACCAGCGACCCGTCCGCGGGCGGCCTCCTCGAGCCGAGCGCCATCTTCAGCGCGTCGATCGCACCCTCGGCGTGCAGCGTGTCCTTCACGGTCCAGCCCACGATCCTCCTGCTCCATGCGTCCATCACCGTCGCCAGGTAGCAGAAGCCCTCGCCAGTGGGGATGTACGTGATGTCGCAGAACCACAGCCGGTCCGGACCGGCTGCGCTGAAGTTCCTCTGCACCAGGTCCGGCGCCGGCGGGATGCGGTGGCTGCTGTCCGTGGTGCGCGGCCTGAACTTCCTGCACATCCTGCTGCGGATTCCGTGCCTGCGCATGAGGCGCTGCACGGTCTGCACGTGCAGGTGGATCCCGCGCTGGGCGAGCGCCGCGCGGATCCTGGGCGCGCCGAAGTTCCTGCGGGACTCGGCGTGGATGGCGCGTATCTCCTCGACCACGCGCATGATCCTCATCTGCCGCGGCCCCACGGGCTCCCTGCGCCACCGGTAGTAGCCGCTCATGCTGACGCCGAGCACCCTGCAGCAGTCCTTCACGGTGAACTGGGGCACCAGGTGGTCCCTGATGAAGTGGAATCTCATGAGCTTCCCTTGGCGAACCACTGCGTCGCTTTTTTGAGGATCTCGCGGTCGATGCGCAGCTGGCGCACCTCCGCCTCGAGCTCGCGCACGCGCTGCTGCAGCGCCGAGTCGCCGGCCGATCCCGCGCGCTGCGGCGACCGCGGCGCCGGCTTCCTTCCATCTGCCGCCTCGATCCAACCGCGCAGCGTGTTGGGCGGGATGCCGAGCCCCCCTGCGGCCTTGGGGATCGACATCCCCTGCGTGCGCACCATCTCGACCGCCGAGTCCTTGAACTCCTGCGTGTAGGTCCTGATCTCCGCCATGGTCCTGGTCTCCTTCTAAGTAGTCACTCTACATAAAACTCGTGTCCACTTTTTTTCGGTAAGACCAGATTCCAGAACTCACAACTCGACACCATCCAGCAACGGATGCGACGAGCGAGCGAAGCTCGCGCACAGGAAGCGGCCGGCGGCGAGGTCATCTATGCCGCGGACACCAAGCTGACCGACGAGGAGATTGCAGCTCTTCCAATCGAACTCTACCGCGAGGGATACGAGTACTACGGGCGCACGCACGCGCACCCGAACTCGACCTTCCGGTACACCATGAGCAGCCTGCTCGCACTCATGAGTTTCGATGCGGCGACCAACATGGACCTGATCGACCAGCCGCTGCTGATGATGGCTGGGAGCGACGCAGACACGCTCTACATGACCGAACAGGCATTCCCGCTCGCGGTCAACGCCGAGCGCAAGGAGCTGTTCCTGATCGACGGCGCGAGCCACATCGAGACCTATTGGAAGCCGGAATTTGTGGCCCAGGCGATGGCCAAGCTCACCCAGTTCTTCGGAGACACCATCAAGTGATGCTGCCCGCAACGAGAGCAATTCCGAAGGTGACCGTTCTCGCCGTCCTGCTTGGCCTGACCGGTGCGAGCCTGCCCGCCTGCTCGACCACCCACCGTCAAGCGCAGAGTCGCCCGCTCGTGATTCAGGAGCAGGGCAGCTTTGCCGCGGGCGGAACTGTGATCCGCAACCAGGGCACGTTCGATTCCCGACAACCGACAGCCGAGGGCCAATCGCTTCACGGCGATCACGCACACGTGTTCTTTCAGGTCCCCGTGGACGCGAGGGAGTTGCCGCTTGTCCTGTGGCACGGCTTTGGTCAGTTCTCCAAGACGTGGGAGACCACTCCTGACGGGCGCGAGGGCTTCCAGAACATCTTCCTGAGGCGCGGGTTTCCGGTCTACGTGATCGACCAGCCAAGGCGCGGCGGCGCTGGGCGCGGCACCGTGGGGACCACGATCGGCGCGACGCCCGATGACCAGCAGTGGTTCAACACATTCCGCCTCGGCTCGTGGCCCGACTTCTTCCCCGGCGTGCAGTTCTCGCAGGAGCCGGGAGCCCTCGATCAGTACTTCCGCCAGATGACCCCTGACACCGGCCCGTTCGATGGCGAGGTCGCGGCTGCCGCGACGTCAGCGCTCTTCGACCGGATCGGGCCTGGCGTCCTCGTTACCCACTCGCACAGCGGGGGGCTCGGGTGGTTGACGGCGATGCGGAACGTCAACATCCGCGCCATCGTGAGCTACGAGCCCGGCAGCGGGTTTGTGTTCCCCGAGGGCGAGGTCCCGTCACCGATGCCGAGTAGCGCGGGTCCGCTCGCGGCTGTTGGTGTTTCGCTTTCTGAGTTCACGAAGCTCACTCGCATCCCCATCGTCATCTACTACGGCGACAACATCCCGAACGCACCGAGCGACATCCCTGGACATGACGGGTGGCGTGTGCGTCTCGACATGGCCCGGCTCTGGGCTAAGGCGGTCAATGCGCGGGGCGGCGATGTCACGGTCGTCCATCTGCCCGAGATCGGCATCCACGGCAACACGCACTTCCCGTTTTCGGATCTGAACAACCTCGAGATCGCTGATCTGATGTCCGCATTCCTCGCGGCGAACAGCCTCGACCACGCCAAGAGCCAATAGGCCCGAAGCACCCACCGGGAAGGGCGAGCCCGACTTCCCATTTGCAAGGAGACACTCGATGAGCCGGCCCCAACTGAACATGGATCACTCACACGACCTCGGCACTGTGCCGGATCGCCGGCGCTTTCTCGCCGTCAGCGCCGGATTGCTCTCTTCTCCGATGTTGCTCGGCAGCGCCACCGCGAGCGACAGCGCGCAGCAGACCGGAAGTACCCATGCGGCGCGGCCGGCCGGTTTTCAGCCGACGGCAGACACTCGGACCGTCACCCTGAACAACGGCCTCAAGATGCCGGTCCTCGGTTTCGGAACCTTTCAATTGAACGGCGAAGAGTGCCAACGGAGCGTGTCGGAAGCGATCGAGGCTGGGTATCGGCTCATCGACACGGCGTCCGCCTACCGCAATGAGGACGCCGTCGGCAACGCGATCAAGGCGAGCGGCGTACCTCGCGAGCAGCTCTTCGTGACGACCAAACTCTGGGTCTCCGACGCGGGGTATGAGAAGGCGAAGGCCGCGTTCGACCGTTCCCTCGGGCGGCTCGGCCTGGACTACCTTGACCTCTACCTGATCCACCAGCCCTTCAACGACATCTACGGCGCCTGGCGTGCGATGGAGGAGCTGTACAAGGCGGGCCGCGTCAAGGCGATCGGCGTGAGCAACTTCCATCCTGACCGCGTCATGGACCTCATTGTGCACAACGAGGTCAAGCCGGCCGTGAACCAAATCGAGACCCACGTCTTCCATCAGCGGGGCGAGTCGCTGGAGTTCCTCAAGGAGCAGAACGTCCAGATGGAGGCCTGGTCGCCCTTCGGTCAGGGGAAGAAGGACTTCTTCAATAACGAACTGCTGCGGACCATCGGCGAGAAGCACGGGAAGACCGTGGCGCAGGTCGCGTTGCGCTGGCACCTGCAGCGCGGCGTGATCGCCATCCCCAAGTCCTCGAAGAAGGCGCGCATCGTCGAGAACTTCGACATCTTCGGATTCGAACTCAGCGGCGAGGAGATGGCCCAGATTGCAACGCTTGAGACCGGAGCAAGCGTGTTCTTCGACCACCGCGACCCGAAGGTCGTGCGGATGCTCAGCGGGCGAGGCCCGTCCCGTGATCGGTGAGGACCTCACCAACGCAAGGAAAGGAACGCACATGGGTCCGAGGATCTCACTCACAAGGACGTCGCGGGCGCTCGGTGCGGCTGCCGCGCGTGCGCGTGCGGCACTGGCACTGCTCGTCATCTGTGTCGTGGCGCGTGGCAGCATCTGTGAGGCGAGCGAGCCGCCTGCCTCGGCCCCCACGGTCCGCACCACGTGCGGAGTCGTCCGTGGCGTCGCCGAAGGAAGCGTCTCGATGTTCAAGGGCATCCCGTACGCGGCCCCTCCCGTCGGTCCCAATCGCTGGCGACCCCCTCAGCCCGCATCCCCGTGGGAGGGAGTACGCGACGCGTCCGAGTTCGGCTCGAGCTGCGCCCAGGCGGGACGCGGCGGGCCTGGCGGCATCGCGCCCAATTCGTCGGAGGACTGCCTGTTCATCAACGTGTGGCGACCCGCCGAAGCCGACTCCGCCGCCAAGCTCCCGGTGATGGTGTGGATCCACGGCGGCGCCTTCGTGTTCGGCAGCGGCGCCGGATTGTCCGGGGCCGAATTCGCCCGACGGGGCGTCATGCTCGTCTCGTTCAACTATCGCCTCGGCCGCCTCGGCTTCTTCGCCTTCCCAGCGCTCGGCGAGGAACACCCGGATGAGCCCAAGGGAAACTACGGCTACATGGATCAGGTCGCGGCGCTCAAGTGGGTGCAGCAGAACATCGCCGCGTTCGGCGGCGACCCGGACAACGTGACGATCTTCGGCGAGTCTGCGGGCGGAGTCTCCGTGCACACGCTGCTGACCACGCCATCGGCCCGCGGCTTGTTCCACAAAGCGATCATTCAGTCGGGCGGCGGCCGGGACGGCGTGCTCACCGGGCGACCGATGAGAAGCGACGGAGCCGACCGCCACTATCCGGTCTCGGCCGAGACGATCGGCGTGAACTTCGCCAAGAGGCGCGGGATCGAGGGCAACGACGCTGCCGCGCTGGCCAAGCTGAGAGCTCTGGACGTCGCCGACATCGTTGACGGTGGGCAGGAGACGGCAGGCCCCGGCGGACCGCCGACGTATTCCGGACCGATCCTCGACGGGCGGTTCGTGGTGGAAACCGCCGAACGCGCGTACGCCGCCGGGCGTCAGCCGACGGTGCCACTCATCATTGGCTCGAACAGCGCGGAAGTGCGGGGTGGCTTTGTCCGGGCCGAATCGAAGGCAGAACTGCTCGCCCGTTTCGGGAGTCTGAAGGAGCAGGCACAGGCAGTCTACGACCCGGACGGCACCGCCGAGTTCGCCGAGATGTTGACGATGGTCAACACCGACACGGTCTGGGCAGAGCCGGCGCGTTTCACCGCGAGGGCGTTCGCCGCCCAAGGCACGCCGGCCTATCTCTACAGGTTCTCCTACGTCTCGCCCCCGATGCGCGAGCGGATGCGATACGGAGCTGCGCACGGTTCCGAGATCCCATACGTGTTCGGCACGCCATCCAGCCGCGGCGGAGCAAGCATCGAGCCGCAGGACAAGGCGATGGCCGAGATCATCAACGCGTATTGGGCGAACTTCGCCAAGACCGGTGATCCCAACGGCGCGGGGCTGCCGCAGTGGACCGTATATGACCCTCTCAAGGGCGAACTCCTGGAGTTCCGACTCGGCGGAACGGCTGGCAGTGCTCCCGATCCCAACAGGGCCCGGCTGGATGTGACCGAACAGGTCACCGGTCAACTGCTGACTCCCTGAACGTCCGCGAGAATGACAATGCAAGCAATCTCGCTGGGCGGCAGCGGCGAGGAGGGTCGCGACGGTCGCGTTCGCTCAGCCGATTCCAACCCCACGGTCACGATCCCTCGGGTTGGGGCTACGATGGAACGCCCGTGAGAGGTTTCGTGAGGTATCACGATCCCTCTACTTCACGAAACGCCGCCGAGAGAACTCGGTGGCGTTTCTGCCTTTGGCGTAGGAGACTCGCAAAGTTTGGACTTGATGCTTGGGTCTCTTCGCCTTACCCCCGAAGAGTGGACATCAGTCACGAGCTTGAACAAGTCTCTTCCAGGTGGGAGAGACCACTCCGCGCGTCACCGTCCGGATCCGCCTCCGCTCGGAACGGCTGCCAGCTCCTCGAGGCGCAACTCCGGGTCGAACTCGGGGGCGTACACCACGGTCGTCTCGACGAGCGCATTCATCCGCTTCTCCAGCACCCCCGTTGAGGATTGGTACAGGCCCCAGAGCTTTCGCAACCCGCCGCTCTCGTCAATCCAAAGGCGAATCTGCTGGCCGCACCAGCCGTTCGCGTCAATCACAAAGCACTCGACACCGTCAATGGACTCATCGCCCGCGTCTGCGACCCCGGTCAAGCTGCCGGGAATCAGCCGGATGTGCTTGAAGTCCTGCTCCGGCATGAGCAACGCCGGTACAAATGCCACAGGTCCTTCGGTCTCCGCAATCGGCGCTTCGAACGCGCTGTAGGCAGAGTTGCCCCTGAAGCCGCCGGGCCACCGACTCCAATCCCATTCGAACTTCTTGAAGTTCTTGGTACTCACGTTGTAGACATATGAAGCGCCCGTCTCGGCGACCTTGATGTTCGCCACGAGCCTCATGCCATTGTTGCGATCGAACGCCGTGGTGAAGTGGATCGCAAATGTTGCTTGCGTGTTGCCGTCAAGAAGGTAGCGCGCCGCCCAGGTGCCAGAATCGCGATAGGTCGTCGCGTTGGCGTAACGCGACGCCATTCGATCAAGAATCGCCTGCGGGCTCGGGCGTCCGTCCGTTGTCCCGGGCCGCGCCGGAGTCCCCGGGGGTCCGACTGGGGGTGGTGCGGCAGTACGGCCACACGAGGTGGCGAGCACCGCGGCAAGCAACCACGATGCATGGCTCCAGTACCGCATGCGTCCGATGGTAGTCCGCGCGCGGCGGCACCCGGCGGGGCCGGCCCGCCAGTTCACGCAGCACGCCGCCGAGAGATCTCGGCGGCTGCCAGGGGCCTGGGAGGCCACATTTGGAGATAGCGACCATCGGAGGTACCGTGGCCTGACTTCGAATGGTGGCAACCTGTTGGGCTTCGCTAAGTCCAGCCCGCCGCCGGAAGGTCCTTAGGAGGACACAACAGTGAACCCTGGCTATTCCGCGGCGGCGCTCTCAACCATCGTTGGCTTCACGGCTTCGTCCGCGATGGCAACCATCACCATCGCCACTGTCGCAGTTGGCAACGGCGGCAATTCGGCAGATCCGGCCACCGGAAATGCCTATGGCTCAGTGGGGTACTCGTATGCGATCGGCAGCACGGAGGTCACCAACGCGCAGTACGCCGCGTTCCTCACCGCCGTCGCGGCGACCGATACGAACAACCTCTACAACACGAACATGGCAGGTGAGTTCGGCGGTATCACCCGCTCTGGCTCGCCGGGCTTGTACACCTACGCGACGGTGGACGGACGGGAGAACAACCCGGTGAACTTCGTGTCCTACTGGGACGCCACGCGATTTGCGAACTGGCTGCACAATGGCCAGCCAACGGGCCCGCAAGACGACAGCACCACTGAGACTGGCGCGTACACCTTGACCGCGGCTGGAACTGCGTCCAACACCGTTCATCGCAATGCGGGCGCGCATTGGGCCGTGACCAGCGAGGACGAGTGGTACAAGGCTGCGTACCACCAACCCGCAAGCCAGGGCGGAGACGCAGATGACTACTGGCTCTACCCAACATCGAGCAACACCATCACAAACGCGCAGGCGAACTACAACTTCTTCATCGGCAATACCACGCCGGTCGGTTCGTATGCCGCGAACTACAACGGGGCGTTCGACATGGGCGGGAACGTGTTTGAGTGGAACGAGGCGATCATCTCTGGTTCCCTCCGCGGCATTCGGGGCGGGTCCTTTCAGGGCAACGCCAGCCTGCAAGCCACCGTTCGCAACGATGAGGACCCGACAGTTGAGATCGTGATCACAGGCTTTCGTGTGTCCAAGCTGACACCGAGTGTGTTCGGTGATCTGGACGGCAGTGGCGAAGTTGACGGCACCGACCTCGGCCTGCTGCTCGGCTCATGGGGACCGTGCGGTGGATGCACTGCGGACCTCAGTGGGGACGGCGCCGTGGACGGTACGGACCTCGGCCTCTTGCTGGGCGGCTGGAGCTGAGAAGCCCGCTCAGCGAAAACGCCCCCGCCAAGGCGTGTCCGCCTCTGGCGGGCAAATTCACTGTCTCGAACGCAGCTAGCGCGTTCCGGTCGGGCATTTGCCCCACCCGGACAAGAGGATGTCAAGATCCAGGGCATCAACAATCTCATCTCCGCTCAGATCGGGGGGCGTCAGTCCCGTGCTTCCCCAAGCTCCGAGCAAGATGCCCAAATCCGTGCCATCAACGGTACCACTCAAGTTCAAGTCAGCCGCGCAGGGTGGATGCAACGGTTCAATCGCGGCATTGTCGATGCTCGCGATGTAGTTGTTGAATGAGCTTGACTGGCCCGGTACCAATGTAGTGAAGCGGATGTAGTCAACCCCTTGAAGCACATTCGCCCACGTGCGGCCGGGAGGCAGGCCGACTCCCGCGCCGGCGCCTTGCCAGCCTGCCGGCAGCACGGGTGAGTCCACATTCGGCACTGTCGTGGTGAACCTTGTCCAGGGCATTCCCGCGGAGAGACCCCCGACAATCTTCCAAACCGAGGCCGCCGGAGCGCCATTGAAAGTGTCCACGTCGGTGAGTGAAACCACCAGCGTCTCCGAAAACGGCATGAGATCGACTTTGAAATCCATGCTCAGCCTGACCGGTCCCTTTTGTGAATAGTCGCCGATGAAGACCGGGTTCGTAGAGTTGATCGCGGACAAGTGCAGAGACTGTCCGAGATTGTTCCAAAACAGCCTGTGGCCCGGATTGCCCCCCGTCGAGGTGACTGATGCCAATCCCATCAACGACCAGCCTTGTGCCCCGTTCGAAAAGGTGACCAATGCCTGGTTGCTCGACGATTCTGAAGTAGCACCTGGAATGACCGCTGCCGAAGCGAGCAAGACCATCAGAGGAATGCTTCCACGAACATGTTTCATAGATGGCAGAAGGTTAGGGTCCGATGCGTCCCGGTCAAAGGGTGTAGTTGAAGGAAACGCGAAGAACATGAACCAGGCAAGGAAGGGCGCTGCGGCGCCTCGGAAGGCGGCGCATTTCCGCCCGCGCACATGGTTACACGGGTTCATTGCGGCGTTGGAGACCGACGACTCGGCAGTGCTCATCAAAGCGCCGGGAAAGCTCGCTCGTGCTCGCGTCGCTCAATCCCTGGGCGTATGGCCCGGCGCGCGAATGGCATGAGCGTGGCGACTCCCGGGGAGTCCTGTGCACGCCCCACGAGGAGTTGGGAGGCCTACCCCAGGGAAACGCGGGTTCGACCCTCCGCCGCCGCCGCACCCACTACCATGTGCTCACGCTCACAAGGGGTGAGCTCATCAGCACACCCCGTCACGTTCAAAGCAATTCAGCGCCGGGAGCGCAATGCATCCATGCGCCGAACCTTCTCAAAGGCTGGAGATCACCCGATGAACGTTCTTCGCATGGCAGACAAGCAAGCTGCAGTTGCAGCTTTCGCTGGCGTCGCCGCGCTCCTTCTGTTTGGAGCCGCCGCAGGGAGTTCCGAACCGTCCTGGCTGGCAACCGATCCTCCAGGAGAGAGCTGGAAGTCCGTGGATCCCGACATGATTGGCAACGTGGCGCCCTTGCTGTTGAGCGCCCAGGTCCAACATCCAACTGCGCAGAAGAAGATTCCGCTGGATGCAAACGCGCTCAAGGCGCCGATTGCGTTCGCGATTTTGGATGCACTCAATCTGGTGGCTGTCCTAGAAGCGCGCGATGGTGCCTTTGAGCTTCGCACCATGGCGCTGGACACAGGCGCTGTGAGCGAGCCCGTTGCGAAGATCGCAGGTGCCGATCGGTCATTCCAGCTGTCCTCTGGATTGGATGGAATCAGCGTCGTGGTTCAGCCTGCGCGTGGAAAACCCATCGAGGTCTACGACCTAAAGACTCGCACCCGCCGCGCCTCCATTACAACCGCTGGCGAGTCCGGTGGGTACAGCAAGTTCTTTGTTGCCGATGCCTCGACGCTGGTCGCCACGACCGGGGACGGCAAGATCCAGCGCTGGGACTTGGCAACGGGTGCGTCCAAGGGGACGGCGCCCATCAAGGCCGAGCTCAATGGCGGCCGCTTTGTGCCTGTGGCGTGTGCAGGGGGCACTCTGGTGATTGGCCTGCCGCCATCTCCTGGTGCTGCCGCAAACGCGCCGATCACGTTGCTTGCAGTCGACATTGTTTCAGGCGAGGTCAAGGCCAAGAAGGAAGTGCCAAGCGGACCGTTCAGCTGGTCGGATGGCTGCGACTCACTCGTGCTCGGCAGCTCTGCCGGCGGTGGATGGAAGGACCTGCGCGTCATCAAGGTGGCGTCGCTCGAATCAGGCCAAGCTCAGACCATGACGCCTGAAATCTCGTCCGTTCAGTCCAAGCTGGCGCGCGGAGGAGATCTTCTCCTGATGCTGGAGTACATGGTGAATGTCATCGTGGTGTGGGACACCACATCCGGCAAGCCGATTGCCACCATGCCAGCTGAGGTTGGTGGAAGCGCCAGCTTCCAGGTGTCTCGCGATGGCGCGACGCTGGTTTCTCTCAGCGGACCGTTTGTCGAAGGCGGGATCCGTCCCGATCACTGGGAGATCTACGACCTGCGGGCCATCCAATCGAAGCCTGCCTCAACTCCAAGCGCAAAGTGACGTGGCTCCCAATCATCCCTGCCCAGAATCCTGGAAGTACACCTCTTCCTTTGGCTGGATGAGCACAAAGCCAGCGCCTTCAAAGCGCAGCTGCAAAGACTCACCACTGCCGCGGCCCAGGAAGGTCTTCAGGCTGACGTCCGTGTGGATCTGCGGCTGCAGCGTGCCTGACCATGCCACGGTGGCGTTTGGATCGGTAAAGACGGGCTGGCCAGGCTTCACCTCCAGCGCCAGCGGGTCATAGTGCGTGGTGATGGCAAGCAGGCCAGCGCCCTCAAAGCGCACATTGAACAGCCCACCCGCAAACATCCCCGCGATGCTGCGCATCATGGTGATGTCCCACTTGAGCGCTGGCTCAAACGCAAGCACGTCATTGCCGTTCACAAAGATGGACTCGTTGTGCAGCTTCAGGATGGAGATCTTCTTGGCTTCGTCGGCCAAGTACAGCTTGCCCCGGCCCTCTGCCTTGGTCAGCTGCGTGCCTTCGCCGCTCACCGCGCGCTTCAAAAACCTGCCCAGCCCGTGCTCCAGCATGCCCTCGCGCGTGAACTTGATGGAGCCCAGATAGGCCACCATGGAGCCAGTCTTGGTCCACAGCGGCCCATCCAGATTCACTTCCAGCATGCGCTCGCTCTCCAGCTCAAAGAGTCCGTGACCGTGGTCGCGCTGAGCGCGTGCGCGCACAAACTCCGCCAGTGAATAGCGGCCTGCTGCGTGGTGGGGAGGATCGTGGGGCGGTGGAACCTGCTGCATAGTGCGCACCATACGCGCCTAGACTGCACCGCGGTTGCACCCCAACGACCAAACCGTCCAGGCGTTTGACGCCAGCGCTGCCCGCTACGCGGCCAAGTACTTCGGCCTGCGCATGTACGACGCCTTCTATGGCGCGTTTGTGGACATGCTGCCAGCGCCAGACTGCAACGTGCTTGACTTGGCCTGCGGCCCAGGATCTGTTGCGGCGTATGTCCGCGCGCGCCTCCCCAGCGCCACCATCGTCTGCGCAGACGCCTCACCAGCCATGCTGAAGGAGGCACGCAGCAGAGTGCCTGGCGCTGCCCTGATGCAGTTGGACTGCCGCGACCTCTCTGCCTTGAACCAGCTGTTCCACGGCATCGCGTTCTGCTTTGGGCTGAGCTACTTTGAGGACGCAGACGCGCAGACCGTGCTCAGCCAGATCCACGCCAGGCTCCACCACCAAGGCGCGCTGCTGCTGTCTTCGGTGACTGGGGACGGGACAGAGCCAACCATGAGCGTTGGGGACCAAGGCACCCGCGTGGTGACGTACCTGCGCACGCCTGCTGCCATCCAGGAGATGGTGATACGGGCTGGCTTTGCCGTGCTGTCCAGCCACAGCGTGCCAAGCCCAGAGAACGCATCCGTACAGACGTCCGACGTGGTCCTGCTTGCGCGGAAGAAGTGAGCAGCGCTGCGCTGCACCCACGGCGCTCAGATGGTCCACGCACCCAGCAGGATGCCAAGGTCTGTGCCGCTAACGTCGCCATCGCCGTCTACGTCGGCCCGGCAACCACTGCAAGATCCCCAAGAGCCCAGAAGAATGCCGAGATCGGTTCCGTCCACGCGGCCATCGCAATCGAGATCAGCGGCCTGCTCTGTCCACACATCCTCTCCTCCGAGCACCGGTGCCGTGGCTTCGCTGAACCCCACACCGAGCGTTCCATGCATGCCCATCGGACTCTCGTCGGCGATGGTTGTACTCCCTGGCGCCTCGTTGAAGTTGAACAACAGCACGGTAGACGGGAGGACCGGCAGATCGCCGCTTGGTGGGGTGAATGAAGGTCCCGAATAGAGCGCCGCATTTGAAACGCGGAACGAGTCCACCAAGCCAATGAAGGACGGAAGCACGCTCGAAACGTCAACTCGCTTCACCGCGCCGATGGCGCCAACGCTGCCGGGCGCAGAAGAGTCCCCCACGTTGCTTCCGGATGAGCGGCTTGTCAAGAGCATTCCATCCACATACAAGCTCTCCATCGCTCCAGTGTTGACATACGCCACGTGGATCCACCGGCCAGGATGCAGGCAGGTTGCCACGTACAGGCTTTCATTGCTGTTGGGCCAGGCGTAACCGCTCAGAAAAGATGGACCAATCCACAACGACTTGTTTTCCTGCGCGGGCATGTGCTCGTTGTAGAGCATGCCAGAGCCAAGGGGATTGCTGAGCACCTTGACGACCGCCTCATAGGTCGCGGTCGTGCCGAGCTGCGTATCGCCTTCAATCCGGATTGTGTCCGTCGATTGCGCAAAGTACGCATACTGGGCCGATGCCGGCGCGGCGCACGCGCCAAGGGCAACCAGGGCGAGTCCAGATGCGGCGAGAACGTCAATGGATTTCAGGGCGACCATGCAGTCAGTGTAGTGGCCCTTCAACACTGGGCGGCTCGCTGCCCTCGTGCCGCGTTGATGGCTTCTACTGGGCGCTTGTCTTCGGCAGCACCACGCCGTCAGACTGGGCTGCGCCCTCAGGGGGGCTGGGCTATCCGCTGGCCACGGGGCCGGTGGCTGTGGAGGTGGTGGCCACGCTGGGCGGATGGAAGCTGTGGACGCACTCGCGCGATCTGCGTGCATCCTTTGCTGTGCCCGGCGAAGTGCTGTACTGGCTGGCCATCATCGGCATCCTTGCTGCCAGGCGGAAGCCAATCCAGCCGTAAGCAGCGCATGCGGAGCGGCTTCACCCCCCCGGCGCAAACTCCGCAAGGAACGATTCCCACGGCTGGATGGCGTCGAACTCCTCGGGGGCGCCCTTGGCTCGCTGGCGCGCCTCTGCCAGCGACGCATCGGCCGCAGTGGTGTCGCCTGTGGCTCGCTGACACGCGCTGCGAAGAAGCGCGGCCAGCGGCGGCTGCCTGAGACCATTCATCGCAGCAGTCTCCTCCGCTGTCTTGAGCAGCGGAAGCGCATCGCTCCATCGGCCCTGACGCACCAGCGCCAAGGCCAGAGCAAGGTCGGCGCGGGTCACGTGGGAACGCCCCTCCACTGCGCGGCGCGCGCATTGCTCGGCATCCGCATAGGCCTGCGCAGGAAGCCCCGGGAGCTGCGCCAACGGTCACGCAATCAAGAGATGGTATCCCGCTGAAATCGGTGGTTCGCCAGGAAGCGCCTCGCAGGCCAGCATGGCGGAGGCCTGGTCTGCCAGGATGGCTCCAGCTTCGGAGGCTCGGCCCTCTGCAGCAAGCGCCAGCGCAGCATCGCGAGTGGATGCAATGAGCGCGATGGCTGTGGGCCAGGTCCGGCGGTGCACATCCTCCCAGGCGCTGCGCACCATCTCTCGGCCTTCCTGGGTCCGGCCCTGCGCCACCAGAGCGCGGCCCAGCATTCGGCGGCAGTTGGCGGCTGCGGAGCTGCCGGGATCTGTGTCGTGCTGGGCCACATCCAGCGCACGGCGGGCCAGGGCCTCTGCCGCATCCGGTGCGCCTTCGCCCAGCGCCATCACGCTGGCCCACCAGAGCGCGGTGCCTTGTGCTGCGCGGAGCGGCGGGTTGCCTGTGGCGTCGCCTTCGGCCAGCGTCTCCAAAAGCCTGCGGAGGGGGCCACGCGCTGCACCTGTGGTGCTGTCCGCAAAGCTCTCGAGCAGGGGAAGCATGGGCATGAGCACGTCTCGGCGCGCTGCGTCGGGCTGGGGGGCTGCGCGGATCGAGTCAGCCAGCGCTGTGGCAGCGTCCGCGCGCGCCTTGCTGATGGTGGTGGTGGTGGCGTCCTGAGCGTAGGCCGAGATCAGGCCTTCGATGGGCTCCAGATGATCCGCCAGCGGCCCGAGAATCCCAGCCAGGAGCCCGCGCCGCCCGCTCGTGAGCTCGAATGTAAGGACGCGTTACGCCGTAGCGGACGTGCTCCTGCGAGCCGCCCGTGCGCTCAAAGAGCCCGCGACACCCTTCGACGAGGCACTTCTGAGCCTCATCCGCGCGCCCCATGCGGCCCAGGAGCATCCCCTCCAGCGAAGTCAGCTCCGCCTCCAGCCAATGTCCGGGTGGCACGTGGTGCTGGAGCTCCTCCCGAGCCTGGCGCGTGAACCGCAGCGCCACGGGATCCATGCCACCCCATGTGGCGTCTTCTGCCGCGCGCGTCGCTCCAGCGGCCATCCAAGCGATTGTGGCGAAGGCTGGCTCTGCCGTGCTGTCCAGCCACATCGTGCTAAGCCCAAGAGAACGCGTCGGTGCAGACGTCTGACGTGTTGTTGTCACTCTTGCCTGAGCACGGTGAGCACCCGCTCTTCGAGCAGCCCGCGGGAGAGTTCCGATGGAACAGCGATTCCGATCCACACCTCGCCAATGAGTCCGAGTTCTGGCGCTGTGCCGCTGGCAAACAGCTGCTCAGTGCGCGCAAAGTCAATCTGTCCCCGACCGAGGTAGGGTGTGCAGAGCGCAATGGAGGAGATCCCTTTGGCTGGAATGCGGCGCTCGCGGCCCAGGCGACCGCGGCGCAAGAGCCGCAAGGCTCCTGGCTCCACGATCCAAGCCAACGTGCCCCGTTGAAATCGTGCGCGGGGGCGTGCGACGGGGCGGCGGTAGAGGACCACGGCATAGCCCCAGAAGCAGAGAAAGGGAACCGCAGCGGCAAACTTGAGCACCTTGCCCCAGCTGCGAAGCGCGCCGTCGCCGATCACATGACTGTCGAGCAGCAGTCCCAGCCCCAGGAACACCACCAAGAGTAGCAAGAGCGCCATGCATACCTTGGTTGATTCAGGATCGTCCACCGTGTACCCCGCAGAGCGACTTCCCATGATCACGATGGACCCAGCGGGTGCTTCCAGTCCGCACTTCGCACAGCGCACAGGTCCAGGAAGTGGCTCCCACCAAGGTTCGGTGGTGGCGGATCCCTCTGGCAACGGCGAACTGCAGCAGGGACACATGAGTGGGAGCGCAGGCGTAGAGGCCTCTTGCGTGGCTGGCACCTTCCAGCGCGAGGACTGATTCGCCCGAACCAGTGCCACATCTTCAACCTGACCTCCGTGCAGCGCCAACTCCAACTGCTGAGCGTATGCGTCCGCGCTGAGGCCATCGGGAAGCGGTGCCCACATGACGCCCATGGCGTCATCGCGCTCCCTGCTCACCAATCCAAGCCAATGCGAGTACCACCGCGTGGATGGTGGCGTCCTCGCCCAGTTGGACAGAGGTGTGTCGAGCGAAATGCGCGCGAGCACCGGCGCATTGGGATCGCCTAGGAGCGGCACATGGCGATGGGCAGTCACAGAGCGGATGTCCAACGCTGATATGGAGTGCGGTTCAGCGGTGGAATTGGGAATGCCCCTCCAGAGGTGCATCGCTCCGCGCATGATCAACACACGCCGCTCCCTGCCTCCACCGCGCCGTGCCGCATCGGCAGCCTTCCACCGCCGCCAGAGGACAAAGCTGGCGATCCCCAGTGCCAGCACCATTGCCGCGGCCAACTGCATGTCACGTGCAGTGACGCCGCCGATGGCGCTTTGCGTGAACACGATCAGCGAACACACGATGACCCACGGGATTGCAAAGATGACGGAAACCACAAGTTGGTTCGTGCCGCTGTCGCCTAGGCCGCCAGGGTCGATCACCGCTCTGGGCGCCACCCCAGCAAGGCAATGGGCACCCTGCGGGATCTCCAAGGCACACTCTGGGCATTCGACGCACGCACGGTAAGGTCCTCCCACGCGATCTGGCGCGCCTGGGAGTCCCGTCAGTTCATATGCACAGCGCGGGCAGCGTTCGACAGCAGGCACGCGGGAAATCTACCCCGACTCAAATGCCAGTGCTGTGCGGAAACGTCATCCCGTCTACTGCACTCGTTCGGCTCCTTGTATGGCGCGTCTCCACAGCTCAATGTCGCTGGGGCGTGTGTAGGTCTGTGCAAACCACCAACGCTGTACAGCGCTGACCCCGCGTCATGTGAACACCCAATGATGTTCTTAGACGCACCTCCCTACGCATACTGCATGCCGCCGAACAGTGCGCGGGGGTTGCCTGGATTTCGGCTGGGCCCAGCGAGGCGCCCTGGCGCTTTGCGGTGGATTGGAACAATCATTGGCACGGAGATGAGTACCCGCAGTGGAGCGCCGAGCCCAAGTGGTAGTTGCGCGGGTCGATGGAGCAGGCCGAAAGACAGCAACTGGCCGCGCTGGCACTCAGACTGGAGTTTGTCAATCAAGATGCTGATGGACTTCACGTGCTGCTGAGAGCCCTACAGGAGGTGCACTGCAGCACCTTCACCTTGAAAGTGCAGCCGTGCCCTGAGTCTGGCTCCGGGCGTCGTCGGCTGGCGGCTTGTGTTCAAGCCCGCTATTGGACGCGCACTTGGACGCGCAACTGTCTCTGACGATGGACCAATCTTGCGCTGGGGTGGCGCTGCGGGGTCTGTTTGGCAATGGGATGTGATCAGTTGACATTCTGGGAGGCTGCTCACGGCCCCTCTGGCCAGACCCAGAGATAACCCTCCTTGGTCCTTGTATTTTTCACTGGTGAAACTACCTTGGGGAGTCGATCTCGTAGAAGAACTCCACCATGCAGACCCTCCACCGCGCCCGAACCATCGTTGCCGCAGCGCTTTGCGCTCTTGCTTCCCCCCTCGCTGCCATGGCTGGCGACAATTCGGCCACCTGCACGGGTGCCACCCACAGCTGCTACGAGCGAGGCGCTCCTGGCTGCAACGACAGCGCCTGCTGCGAGCAGATCTGCGCGCTGGATCCCTATTGCTGCAACGCGGAGTGGGACATCTCCTGCGTGAACCGCGCCATCCTGGTCTGCGGCTTCCCCGCCTGCGACTGGGCCTGCCCGCCCGGCGCCACGCCAGAAGGCGAGCCCTGCGGCACCCAGATCAACGGTGGCTGCGAGCTCCCCATCAACGGCGACAGCAGCTGCTGCCGCAGCAACCCCACTGGCAGCTGCGATGACGGCACCTGCGCTGCCGCAGTCTGCGCTGACTGGAGCAACTGCTGCGAGTACGAGTGGGACCAGTTCTGCGCGCAGCTGGCGTTGCGCTACTGCCCAGACCTGTGCACGCTGGGTGCGCCGGCCTTCACGCCCATCGCCTGCGGTCAGACCATCTGCGGCACCATCTGGGCTGACAACGGCCAGCATGACAACGACTGGTTTGAGTTCACCATCGCCGAGACTCGCCGCGTGACCATCACGGTGAGCTCCAAGCTGGACCTGCGCTTTGGCATCGCCAACAACCACGGAATTCCGGACTGCGGCGGCTCGCTCCAACTGAGCCCCTTCAGTTTCACGGGTGTGTGTGGCACCACCACGGTGGAGGCCTGCCTGGTGGCTGGCACCTACTGGGTCCAGGTGGCTCCCACCGCGTACGGCGACTTCCCCTGCGACAGCGGCCTCAACGAGTACTTCATCAGCCTGGCCTGCGGCGAGGCATGCATCCCGCCCACCTGCGGCTCTCCTGAGGCGGGCAGCTGCTTTGAGGCTGGTGGCTCGCCTTTCTGCGCCGACGCTGCCTGCTGCGCGGTGGTCTGCGAGGTGAATCCATACTGCTGCGACGTGGCGTGGGACGTGTCCTGCGTGGCAGAGGCCAAGACCTACTGCGTGAGCTGCGACCTGGCCACCGTGCCAGGCGAAGTGCACGAGCAGGAGCCCTGCGGTGCTGACACCAACGGCGGCTGCAACCTGCCGCAGCTGGGCACCAGCTCCTGCTGCCACCCCGGCAGCGCTCCAGGCTGCGACAACGGCGACTGCCAGCAGCTGATCTGCGAGTACGACGCCTACTGCTGCGAAGTGATGTGGGACGCATACTGCTCCAACATCGCGCCCCTCCTCTGCCCCGACCTCTGCCCGCTGGGCTCGCCGGCCTTCGAGCCCATCTCGTGCGGCATGACCATCCGCGGCACCGCGTGGGCGGAGAACGGCTTGAAGGACACAGACTGGTACGAGCTGCAGGTCTCGCAGCGGACCACCATCACCTTCTCTGGCACGGCGCAGTTCCCGCTGGTGATCGGCCTGTCAGACACGGGCGGCACAGGCGGCTGCGTGTACGGCACGGGCTGGTCGCAGCTCAATCCCTACGTGCTTGCCAACCCCTGCAACGAGGCCACCTTCACCACGTGCATCGAGCCTGGCACCTGGTACCTCTTTGTGGCGCCGCAGATCACCTTCAACTGGCCATGCGTGGACGCTGGATGCCACTGCCCAGACCTGAACAACGACGGCGTGGTGGACGGCACTGACCTGGGCATCCTGCTGGGTGATTGGGGCCCCGGCGAGAGCTGCGCCAGCCTGGACGGCGTTCCAGGCGTGGACGGCGTGGACCTGGGCCTGCTGCTGGGATCGTGGGGTCCGTACCACTGCACCAGCACCGGCAAGAACGAGTACGTCGTGAACCTTGAGTGCGGTGGCGAGTGCACCTCCAAGGTGGCCAACGACACCTGCGCCGAGGCCACGCCGATCGGCGTGGGCTCCACTGAGTTCTCCACCGTGGGCGCCACCAGCGGCGGACCCGTGCTCCCCAAGTGGTGCGACGAGTTCGGCCTGATCTTTGTGCGCGATGTGTGGTTTGAGTTCACCGCACCATCCACGGGCCTGCTCCTGGTCTCCACCTGTGACCAGGCCAACTTCGACACCCGCTTGGCGGTCTACACCGGCGCGTGCAGCGCGCTGGAGATCGTGGGCTGCAACGACGAGGACGAGGCGTGCCTGATGCACACCTCGCAGCTCTACGTGGTGGTGGAAGAGGGCGTGAAGTACAAGATCCGCGTTGGCAGCTACGCCGACTGGGGTTCTGGCACGCTGACGCTCACGTATCCCTGAGCCTCAGGGAGTTGATTTCGGCGCCGCTTCCAACCCTGCTGCGGTTGGGCGGGGCGCCTCTTTTTTTGTGCGTTCGCCGCCGGCGCGCGAGAGGAGAAGGGCGATCAGCCGCGCCAGAGCGCGTCTCGCTACGCTAGTTGGACCTGCACGGGGAGCATGCACATGAGCCACGCACACATTGCATCGTTGTCAGAGCTGGCTGATCAGGTGGCAGAGCAGGGCTGGGTTGTCACTGAACCGGTGGTAGAGCCAGAGCTCATCGAGCAGGCCATTCAGGAGACGGCGCACCTGCCAGCAGCGGCTGGCATTCGTAACCTGCTTGATCACGCTGCGTGGGCTCGCACCATGGCGCGGCACCCGGCGGTGCGCGCCATTCCAGAGTCCATGCTGGGTGCGCAATGCTTTGTGGCGCGCGCCATCTTGTTTGACAAGACGCCCGACTGCAACTGGAAGGTGCCTTGGCACCAGGACCTGACCATCGCTGTCCGTGAGCGGCGCGACATGCTGGGGTTCGGGCCATGGTCTGTGAAGGAAGGCGTGCACCACGTGCAGCCGCCCGCGGAGGTGCTGGCGCGCATGGTCACCGTGCGCGTGCATCTGGACGAATGCGGCGTGGACAATGGCCCCGTGCGCGTGATCCCGGGCTCGCATCGGCACGGCGCGCTTGCGCCAAGTGCAGCAGAAAATCTGCGCCAGCAGACGCCCGAGGCTACGTGCGCGGTGGCCAAGGGTGGCATTCTGGCATTTGCGCCGCTGGTGCTGCACGCGTCATCGCCAGCCAAATTGCCGTGCCGTCGTCGTGTGGCTCACTTTGAGTTTGCAGTGGACGACTTGCCCGGAGGACTGCAGTGGGAAACCCAGTGGCGGTGAAGTTCCTTGGCGCGGACGCTCGCGCAGCGCTCTCGCTGGCGCGTTAGCGGCCCACTCTCGCACGATGCCCAGCTGATGATTCTCTTCCTCGCATTCATCCTCTTGCTGGTGTCCGTCCTTCTGAGCGCCATGCCATCGCTGCGCGGGCGCACAGGCTGGGCCCGGAACGCAGCGCTGTGGATTGGCGTGGGTGTCGTGGGCGTGTGGGTGGCGCACTTTTCACTGCGAGCGCTGGATCTCACCTGGCTCACGCCAGCCATCCAGGAAGAGCGTTGGTTCCGCGCAGACGCGCCGGGAGAACTGGCAAATATGGTCACTCTGGACGCACGGATGGTGGTGCGCCGAGACACACATGTGTTCTCCACAACACGCGGGGAAGAGCGCATGGTCTCGCTGGACACAACCGCTCGAGACGTGCGGAAGAAGGACGCAGACCTGCACATGCACGAGCCAGCTGGCGATGGTCATTCAGGCGCAACAGACGCGCCGGCTGGCGACGCCGCCCGCGTGCTGGCCGAGTGGACGCGCGCGCTGAGGCAGAGCAACGGTGCGGCGCCACAATGGAGCACATCGGTTCGACGGGAAGACCTGCCCGTGCACGCTTCCGATGCCTGGATGCTGTGGGGTGATCCCGCCGCAGAGGGCATGGTGTTGTGCGGCGTGACGGGCGCTGGCGTCATCGCCATGTGGGTGATGGCGCGGAGGGCGGCGCGTTGAGGCTTGCTGCTGCAGCGGTCAGCGCGCGCGCCGGCGGCCGCGGGCGGTCAGCCCAGCCAGGCCAAAGAAGGCCACAGCGCCAGGGGCGGGTGACTGCTCGATCTTCAGATACACCAGCGGATCGCCGACCAGGCCCTGGCCAGTGCCGTCCCAGCGCACCTTGTTGCCGTCCTGGATGATGGCGGTGCCTTGCGTGGCGGTGACGCCCACCAGGGAGTGGTCGTTCTTCAGTCCGATGATCTCAAACGCATGCAGGCTGTACTGGCCTGGGCCGTAGTTGGAGAAGTCAATGCAGAAGGTGACAGACGTGGGGCTGTTCACCCACGACGAGACGGTGACAAAGAAGTTGGAGCTGGTGCTGTCCGCAAAGGTCTGGCCGGAGGTGCCCAGCGCGTGGTTCATGCCGTTGATGTTGGAGCCCCAGTACGTGTAGCCGTTCTGTGGGCCAGCCACGCCCTGAATGAACACCTCATTGCCAGCGATCATCTCAGCCGTGGCAGTGGTGGTGACAAGGCAGGCGGACGCAAGCGCAAGGGTGCAGGCCAGAGAACGGTTCATGGGAAGGGCTCCAGCCACCAGGGTGGCGTAGGCCGGCGCTCAGGAAGGAAACGCGCGCGGCCGAAAGGGTGCACCGAGGCTACCAGCGGGGGTGCGTGGCGCTGCGCGGAAAGCAGCAGTTTGGGGAAGATCAGCGCAGCACCAGCTTCACAGTCTCCCTGGCGCCGCACCGAGGCGTTTCAGCCGACCAGCCCCGTGACAGCTCTGCAAAGCCGTTTTTCTTCAGCACCCGCAGCGAGGGAAGGTTGGTAGCAGCGGTGGTTGCAAAGAGCGGGCGTTTGGTGAATTCCGCAAGCATGAGCGCCACGGCGCGCGTGGCGATGCCGCGGCCCCAGTGCTCCGGTGCGATGACGTAGCCAATGGAGTCCTCTTCCTCCTGCGGTGAGATGTTCACAGCGCCCACCACGACGCCACCCTCCAGGATGACGCGTGGCATCACGCGCGTGGCAGTGCCGTCCTGGTCTGCCAGGATCTCCGCCCAACGGGCTTGGAACGCTGGCCAGTCGCGGGGTTTGGTGCCGGCCAGAGCGTTGCACCGCTCGTCCTGCTCAAGCGCAAAGAGCGTGGGCACATCCGCCTCCTGCGTGCGGCGCAGCACGATGAGATCCGCCTGATGACCAGGAGCGCTCAACGCGCGGCGCTCCTTGACCGCGCGGCGCTCCCTGAGCGCGTGGTTGCACCTGCCGTGCCCACCGAACGCACCGTCCACTGAAGCGCCAGACCAAGCTGCGCGGCCAGGCGCTCTGCAGCGGCGCGTGCGTGCCGGGCTGACTGGCGGCGTGGTTCGGATGGCTCGGCCCACGCGCGGTCCACGCGCAGCACGCCGCGCTCTCGGTCGCTGCTGAGGTCCAGCCGGCACACCAGGCGGTCGCACACCAGCACGGGCATGGTGTAGTAGCCGTACAGCCGCTTGCGGGCGGGCACGAACGCCTCGAACCGGTAGTCGAACCCAAAGAGCTCCAGCAGGCGGGTGCGGTCGCGGATGAGCGGGTCGAAGGGCGACAGAAGGCGGGGCGCTGCGGCCGCACGCGCGCTTGCTGCGGCAGCGGCAGCCGCACGGGCCTTCCAGTCGGGCAGTGCAAATCCAGGGCGCGGAGCCCGCCCGCGGCGCTCCAGCAGCACTGGCTGAATCCGCCCTGCGCGCGCAGCGTTCCGGCACCACGCCTGGGCGTCTGCCAGGCCGATGGCGTTCAGGAACGCAGCGATCTCTTTGGCAGTAGCGGCGCCAAGCCGGTCCAACGCCGCGGTGCACGCCCACTCCACGTGCGCCTCATGGTCTGGGCGTGGTGGATGCTCGCCATGCACGCGCGCGGCAAGGTCGTACACTTTCTCAAAGTTGCGGCGCGAATGGATGGCCACCTCGCCGGTCCGCCAGAGAAACTCCAGCGCAGCCTTGTGCGGCGACCAATCCCACCAGCCTGTGGAGCGCGGGCGCTCCGACGGCAGGAGGTCGTGCACCTGACGAACGGTGAGCGGGCCAGAGGCTTCCAGCGCCCCTCGCACCGCCTGCATGCGCAGCTTCCAGTCTGGTCCCAGGCGTTGGCGCATCCATGCGTTCTTCAGATACCGCGCGCGGCTGCGTTCAAAGCGGTGAAGCCACCAAGGCAGCCAGTCTGCGCGGATGAGGCTGGCGTCGTGCGTCCAGTGCTCAAAGAGAGAGCGCTTGATCTCGGCGTGGTGCGCCAGCTGCTGCGGTCTGTAGCCGTCCAGTCTGGCGTGCATGATGAGGTGGTGCGCACGCTCCACCGCAGTGATGCTGTCCAGCTGGATGAAGCCCAGCGCCCGGACCACGGACATTACGCGGGCGCTTGTGGCATTGACAGGCTTTGCATGGAGCGCGCAGCCAGCCAGCAGCAGGTGCTGCGCCGCACGCACAGGAATCATGGTGGGAGTGCTGGCTGGCACGGCGACTTTCAGAAATCTGCTCGACCTAGAAACAGCCCAAAAAGTGCGTGGAACAAGTGCACCAGACTCGTACGATATCGGGGTCGCCTGTGATCGGCACGGGCTTCGTGGGTGTCTTCAAGGAGTTCGTTCCATGGTTCAGGTGTCGTTCCGCGGTGGTGTGGGTGCGGCTGTTGCCAGCATGCTGGTGATGTGCTCCTCGGCTTTCTCACTGGGCAATTCAACCTGCTTCTGCGCTGGTGACTATGACCAGTCCGGCACGGTGGATGGTTCTGACCTGGGTGTTCTCCTGGGCCAGTGGGGCAATTTCACTTCCACCTATGACCTGAACGGCGACAACTTTGTGGATGGCACCGACCTGGGCATCCTGCTCTCCTACTGGGGCGCCTGCGAATCCATCGCCAACGATGTGTGCGCCAACGCGCAGCTGATTGACCTTGACGGGATCACTGAGTTCTGCAGCACCCACGCAAACACGGAAGGTCCGGCCGTCTCGCCCGCTCTGTGCGACGGCTTGTCCACCATCTACAACGATCTGTGGTTCCAGGTGGATGTTCAGAGCGCCGGCTACCTCACAGTGAGCACCTGCGCTGGCGTGACCAACTGGGATCCTGTCATCGCTGTCTATGGTTCCACGTTGCCCGACATCTCGCCGTGCCCCACAAGCGGCTTCAGCCTTGCGCCGCTGGTGGCGTGCAACGACGACAACGTCAACACGCTTGGCTGCACCCAGCTTCAACCCTTCATTGGAATGTCCGTCGCGGGCGGCAAGTCCTACAAGATCCGCGTGGGTGGGCACGGCCCCGGGGACAGCGGCGCGGGAGCGCTCCGGCTGCAGTATTCCCAGTACGGCGCCACCTGCACGTTTCCGGTCAATGCCCCCAACAATCAGGCCGTCGTGGAGGTCTTTGGCACGACGGTGGACAACGATGTGACATCCTTGCCCTCCAACTGTTTTGGCGGCCAGCCGCAGGGACCCGCCGAGTGGATCCGGTACACGCCCACCTGCACGGGCACGCTGGTGATCACCACCTGCCACCCAGCGACGGACTTTGACACGGTGCTCAACGTGATGAAGTACACCAACGGCGGCTTTGGCTGCCCCAACTTCCTGCTGGGCTGCAACGATGATTCAGCCGCGCCGAACTGCCAGATTGATGGCTTCAACCGGCGTTCGCGCGTGGAAGTCAGCGTGACTGCCGGCGAAGACATCTACATCGTCGTTTCCGGCTACAGCGGCGCCAGCGGCAACTACGGCGTGGTGATCACGCGTGTCTGCAACTGAAGTCGCGGCGGGGCTGGCTCACCGCCCTTTGTGCTCTCGTGGCCTGGTGCCCCAGGCAGAATCAAACCTCGGAGTTCCCAATGAATCGCTCACATCCACACCTTCGCTGCCTGGTTCCGGGCCTGTTGCCTGCCTTGTCTCTGGCTGCCGCTGCGCACGCCACGGTGATTGACTTTGAAGATCTTCCGCACTCGGGCGGCGCCATCTTGCCGGTGGCAGGCGACCACTACGCGTCCAGCGGCTTGTACATCAGCTCGGGCACCATTCCTGGCCTGCCGCAGGTGGGAGATGTGTTCACCATGACCGACATGGTGAACGAGTTCGCCTACGTGAGCAATTCCAGCAGCGTGTCAAGCCCCAACCTTGCGGGCGCGCGCGATCTTGGATTGCAGGATTCGCTCTTCTCCTTCTCCACGCCGGTCAGCAGCTTTTCACTGACGTCCGACAGCGTGTCCGACGGGCCCACCTTCCGCCTCCTGGCTTTGGAGGCCACTGGCGAGCCCAACACCTTCCGCGTGCTGGCGGTGGATGAGGCTGAGTCTGGCTACCAGGATCACTTGGGCTTCACCATCGCTGGGGGATTCTCGTTTGTGGCGTTCCAGGTGACCACCGAGCAGGAGGGCTACGACAACCTGGAGTTCACCTTTGTGCCAGGCCCAGGTGCGCTGGCCCTGCTGGCGGCGGGCGCGCTGGGCATGTCGCGCCGTCAGCGGGTGTGATCGGTCCCCTTGGAAATGCCTGACCACCAGGCGTCCAGCGGCACGGCCTTGAGCGCGTCGCGCACGTCCTTGGCTGGGCGGTCTGCCACCACAAGCTCTGCAAGCGCCTGCGCCTGCGGGGTAATCTGGTCCAGATGGAAGGGCGCCACCAGCACTGCCGCCTCGGGTGTGCTCCAGGAGACCGGACGCCCCGAGTTGTGCGCATAGGCGTACTCCGCGGTGAGCGCCGCCAGCACGCGCTGGGCATCGGTCAGGCCTGCGAGCCACTGGCTTGATTCGGTCCGGTCCAGTTCGCGGCCCTCGTCCTGGTCGTCTGTAAAGGTGAAGCCGCAGCACCGCTGAATGCCTGCCAGCGTCTCAGTTGCCAGCGCGAAGGTCCTCGCGTCTGGGTCCAGCACGAACGCCGCCATGTCCGATCCAATGCCGTGCTCCTCCTTGCAGTGGCGGATCACAGCCTTGGTCAACGAGGCAAGCTGGAGCGCGCGCGCGTTGTCGCCGGCCGCGCGCCGCTCTGCTGCGCGGTCCTGCAGCCACCGGCCCACCACCACACGCTCCAGTCCATCGGGCCAGACGATGTGTGCACAGCACGCGTCGCAGCGTGCGGCAAGGGCGCTGAAGCGCTGCGTACTTGCCGCCAGCTCCGCAGCCCGCAGCGCAGCCTCCATGCTCTCCGGCCGCGCGGGATCGGCCGCGGAGATCAAGCGCGCGGCGTTGCGATAGCGATACAGTCCGTTCGTCAGGCGCTCGCGGGCCTCTGCATGCTGGTCATGGCGGGAGAGAACCTCCAGGTTCTCCAGAACAGGGCTGCATACGGCGGACACACGTTCGCACATGGAGGCCGCCTGCCTCAGCTGGGACGCAAGATGCGCACCCCATGCGCCGCACCCTTGTCTGCTGGCCGCTTTCCCAGCAAAATCTCGCATCGCCGCCACCGCCTCTGCGGCGCTGGTGCTTCTAGCCACGGCAGCGCGGCCCTCCTTCAGCAGCTGCTGTGCGCAATCAGCAATCGCTGCATCTGACCGCTGCGTGACGATCTCCAGCTCTGTGGCTCCAAGTTCCTCTGCTAGCTGCGCGGTGGGCTCGGCGGACTGCAGGAGGTGCTCATGGCGCGTGAAGCACTGCGCCAGGATTCCAAGCGAGTCTGGACGTGCCAGCGGCTGAATGGCCGCATGCAGGCGCGCTGCCTGCTCTGGGTTGAGTGCGCCGCATTCCATCAGCTCCTGGGTGATCCGCAGTGCATTGAGGGTGCAGCGCGTGAACAGCGCCCCACTGATGTGGCATGGGCCAGATGCCGCCGCCGTGGCCTTGGAGGCGCGCGCCAGAGATGCAACGGCTGCAACCGCGTCGTCCGGGCTTCCGTCTGCCAACCGCGAGAACGCCGAGGCGGTGATGGCAAACACACCCTGCGAGGCTTGGTTGTACGTGGCTTGTTCCAGTGCAGTGGTGCGCTCCAGCGCTCGCATGGCATCCCGGGCGGCCGCAAAGCCCTTTGACAACCTGCGCTGGTCGCTGCTCAGGACCGCGCTGGGGCAGTCCAGCACCTGATACATCACCGTGCGCGCGTCTGGTCCAACAACGCGATCAAACTGCTCAAGCTTGTCCTGGAGCGCTGCGGCCGCAGGGCGCTGGTCCTGCGGGTTGGCTGCCCCGCAGGCCAGCATGGCAAGCGCCCACGCTGTGGCCAGCCGCATCATGGCAGGAGCATAGGGCAGTAGGACGCTGGGCTCCGCCGCAAGCGGCCGTGCGCGAGCGTGCGCATGGCCTTGCACACCAGGGAGGAACCCGGCCAGACTTTCAGGGCTTGCTAGCCAGTTGATCCCACTCAGGTCCGAACGCAAAGGCGTAGTTCTTCCAGCGCCCGATGGATGCGCGGTTGATGCTGCGCCGCACCTGCTGCGAGCTCAGCGTGAGCACGGCACGCTGGTTCTCTTCCGGCGCAAGCACGGCGGGCTCAAACTCCAGTCCAAGATGCTCCAGCATGCGGCGCGCCTGGCCCGCTGGGTCATCCACCAGCTCTTCATACTGCACCTTCAGCGCGCGCAGCCGAAGCGCTTGGACCGCCTCTGGCACCAGCTGGCGCTCCATGATGGTGCACCGCCGAATGGCCTCCAGGCTGGAAGTGAACGCCCACTGCGTGGCGTGGAACGCCGAGAGGTACATGCTGATGGCGCGGTCGCGCGGGTCACGCTCCACGTGGAGGTACCGCGCGTCTGGCAGCACCGCGGCCAGCCACGGCAGATAGCGCCACGGATACAGCGACTTGTCCAGCGTCCAGGACGTGCCCGGCCGAGAAGGGCGCCAGCCTCTGCCTGATACTCCGCGCGGATCCGCGCAGCATCCGATGGAAGCAGGCCGGACAGGTTCTCAAGGCCAAAACCCAGCGCAGCCACGCTCTGGCGTACGCGCACCACACCCTCATACTCACCAATGCCAGCAATCTGCGAGTGGCGGTCCAGCATCTGCTCCACCAGCGTGGTGCCGCTGCGGGGCAGGGCCAGCATGAAGGCCGTTTGGCGCGGGGCGGCCGCTGCGGCGTCGCGTTGCATGCGCTCGCGTGCTGCGTGGGAGGCAGCGGCCTGCAGGTATGCGCGCTGGCGCGTCAGCTCTGCCTGCATGGGCCCCAGATCAAATGGACCAGTGGTGTCTTTGTGCACCGTTGTGGCCAGATTGAACGCCTCCTGGTACCGGCCCTCTGCATCCAGGCGCTGCACAGCCGCAAAGCCAGCGGTACGGCGGATGGCGGGCGTGCGGCCAGACTTGGCCACCTTGAGCAGCAGGTCCAGCCCGGCCTGCGTGCTCTCACGGCTCACACGGCGCGCTTCAAAGAGCACCGCGCGCTCATCCTGCAGCCACGGACCTCCGGCGTGCAGGTGCTCGTCCAGCTCCTGCGTGCGCCCGGCCTGCTCCAGCACGTAGGCCAGCGCGCGGGCAGCGTCGGATGACAGCACGCTCTTGGAGTCCACCAACTTGCGCAACCTTGCGATGGCCTCCTGCGTGAGGCCGGTGTTGTGCTCGCTGAGCGCCATGATGAGCTGGATGGGCTGATCCGCAGGCGCAGCTTTCAGGAGGCGCGAAGCCGCCTGGCGGGCCTCGCCAAAGAGGCCGAACGCAAACGCTGCACGTGCCAGGCAGGACCACGCGTTCAGATCATTGATCTGCCGCCGGGTGGCGGCGCGGCTCAGCGCGAGCGCTTCGCCATGCTTGCCCTGTGAAAGCAGCGCATCAATCTCGCGCGGGTTGAAAGGCGCATGCCTGGAAGCCATGGGAGGCGGATGGTAGTCGGCGAGCGGGGCCAACTAGAATGAGCCCATGCAACGCAACGTGCTCACCACAGATGATCTGGTGTTTGTGGGTTTCAATGGCAAGGTGTTCGCGGTGAATTTGCACACGGGCGACCGCGTGTGGCGGTGGCAGGCGCCGAGCGGCTCACGAGGCGTGCCCATGATTCTGCCACTGGGCGAACGGCTCATCGTCAGCATCAACGGCTACACGTGGTCGCTGGACATGGCCTCTGGAGCGGAGCAGTGGTACCAGCCGTTCAGTGGCGAAGGCACGGGCATTGCAGCGCTGGCCTCAAAGAGCAGCAGCGGCTTCGGCACGCCCGCTGCAGCGCAAGCCGCTGCACAGGCTGCAGCGCAGGCTGCCGCAGCCGCGGTGGTGGCGAGCAGTGCGGCTGCTTCAGCGGCAAGCAGCTAGCGCGCGGATTGGTTCACGGCAAAGCCGGCAGGTGCAGCGCGCCACTCCTCGCGCAGCATGCCAAAGACCAGCGTGTCGTCCCAGCCGTGGCCGGGCACCCAGCGCTCCTTGCGCAGAGTGGCTTCGTGCGCGAAGCCCAGGCGCCTGGGCACTGCGCTGGACGGAACATTGAGCGCAGCACACCGAATGTGGATGCGCCGCAGTCCCCAACCGCCCTGGTCTTGCGGCATGAACGCCCAAGTGACCAGCGCAGCCACAGCCTCGGTGCAGAAGCCCTGCCGCCGACGGTCGGCGCGCATCCAGTAGCCGATCTCAGCCTCGTGGTAGGCGTGCACCATGCGGTGCAGGCCCGTGCCGCCCAGTGCATCGCCTGTCATGGCATCAAAGATCGCCACCACCACGTCCTCAGGCTGGCCGTCTGCGCGCTCGCGCTTCTCCCGCTGGCGCTCGATGGCCGCGCAGCACTGCTCCACCGTGCGGTTGTCTGTCAGGGTCCACGGAAGCCATGGCAGGAAGCTCTCTCGATCAATGGTGAGCGCGGCCAGCATGGCGGGAGCGTCTTCCAGCTGCCAATAGCACAGCGATAGTCGGCTGGTGCGGCAGCCCGTAGGCAGGGGCTGTGGCGCTGTCCACGGGGCGGGTGCGTTCGAGCCTTGCAGAGACATGTTTTGAACGATAGCCGCCGCTGGTTACGATGGCTCCGCGCAGGGCCCCTTTGCCTTGCGCGCGTTCCCACCCCTTTCTTCAAACTCTGGAGTCGTCCATGCGTTTTGCAGGTTCCCGTTGTGTGGCTCTCGCCTCTCTGCTGTCCCTGGCGCCTGCGGTGCCAGCGCTGGGCAACCTCATTCAGAACGGTGACTTTGAAGCTGGCAACACTGGCTTCACGTCCGCCTTCACGTACACGTCCGCCAGCTTCTCTCCGTACGTCAATCAGTACGGCGTGGTGAACAACAGCTGGGAGTGGACCAGCTTCTGGAACACAGTGCAGGGCGATCACACCACCGGGCAGGGGCTGTTCCTCATTGCCGACGTGGGCTCCACCAGCACCATCTGGCAGCAGACGGTCAATGTGAGCGCGGGCACCAGCTACACGCTGAGCGCGTGGCTGGCCACGTGGACCACGTTTGCTCCCGCCACCATTGGCGTGGAGATCAACGGCGAACTGGTCACTGTGTGGAATGCGCCGGGGGCTGTTGGCCCGTGGGTGCAGAACGCCGCAGTGTGGAACAGCGGTGCATCCACCACAGCCACCATCCGCTTCTTTGCCACGCAGGTCTTCCAGCCCGGCGACGATGTGGCCATCGATGACATCCAACTGGTGCCAGGCGCAGGCGTGCTGCCAGCCCTTGCATGCGGCGCCACGCTGCTGCGCCGCCGCCGGCGCTAGCTGCTGCGGGTGGCTCGCCAGCGCGGCTGCTTGCCGCGCTGGTGGGCGACCGACAGAGCGGTACACTGCGGGGGTCCCGTTCGTTCATCATCCTGAAGAGGTGTTCAATATGACGTTCCCGCATCGCCTTGCGTTGGTTTCTGCTGCCGCCTTGATCCTTGCTCCGGTGTCTGCCGCCAACATCCTGGTGAACGGCGGCTTTGAAGATCAGCCCAACTGGGGCATCAACGGCGATGGTGGCTACACCCGCCTGAGCGGCGGTGAAATGCCCGGCTGGGTCATCGCTGACGGCCACTCGGTGACCGTGCATCGCGAGTTTGGCTATCCGACGATCTCTGGCAACTACTCCATCAACATGGACGGCGAAGGGTTCAACGACCACAACGCCGACTTCTATCAGGACTTCGCCACCGAGGCTGGGCACGTCTATGCGTTGGAGTACGACTGGTCCACGTGGTGGTTTGGAACGCCCGTCCTGGGTGTGCAGGTGATCAACCTGGCTGACTCCTCTCTGGTGGTGAACGACGAGCACGGTTGGGTGGAAGGCGGCGTGCACCACGAGTCCATCCAGTTTGTGGGCACAGGCGGCGCCTTCCGCCTGCGGGTGCTTGAGACCTTTGAGTCTGGCATCAACGACAACACCTTCATCGTGGACAACTTCCAGATCAATGAAGTCCCGGGTCCTGGTGTTGCTGCCGTGCTGGCTTGCACTGGCCTGATGCGCTCGCGTCGGCGGCCCGGTCGCTAGCGCTGCGCACAGCAGCGGCAGGCTGGGCCAGAGAGGATTGCAGTGGCGACAGAGCCTCCTAAGCACCTGCCTGCACCAGTTTCCTCTGAAGGCGCACCGCATGGAGGCGCGTCCAATGTAGGCGCGCCGATTGATAACGCGGCGCTCGCACACATGAAGCCGCGGCGCACGGCGCGTTTCCTGCTCGCCCTGGTGGTGGCGTTGGCGTCTGATCTGATCGGCATGCCGCTGGAACTGGCGCCGCCGCTGTCCATCGGGCTGGATGTTGTGACTGCGCTGGTGCTGTGGGCCATCCTGGGGCGCGGCTGGCTTCTGCTGGTGGCGCTGGTGCTGGAGGCGATTCCAGGCCTGGGGCTGGTGCCGTTCTGGACCATGGCGGTCTGCGGCATGGAGTTCATCACCGCCAGCGCCCAGGTGCGCATGAAGCAGCTGCTGGGGCGGAAGGGCGTCGCAGGAGAAGGCAGCCAGGATGACCGCGGGTGACCGGCCGGCAGCTTCGGTCCGCCAGGCGCCGGCGCGCGGCGCAGGCTGGGTCCGGCGTGGGCTGCGCACGCTCCTGATGCTGGCGGTGCTTGTCTATCTGGGTTGGTGCGTGACGCTGTATGTCATGCAGGACGCCATCCTGTACCAGGCTGCGCAGGCAGGCATGCCTTGGAAGGACGCAGCGATCGCTGGGCTCCCGCGGCTGGTTCGGATGCAAGATGCCGCACCGGATGGCACGCGCACGGAAGCGTGGCTCTTCGCAACGGATCAGGGGCGCAGCCGTGGCCTGGTGGTCTTCTTTCACGGCAACGCAGAGCTCATCCAGCACGCGTTGTACGAGGCCCGTGAGTGGAACCAGCGTGGCTACGACGTGCTGCTGCCCGAGTACCGCGGCTATGGGCTGGCGCCTGGGAAGCCGTCGCAAGCGGCGATCGTGGCCGATTCTCTGCGCGCGCTCCGGCAGGCCGCGGCGCGCACAGGTGCCACGCACCTCATCCTGCACGGCCGCTCGCTGGGCACCGGCGTGGCGGCACAGGTGGCTGCAGCGGTCGCCACGGCACCGGCTGCGCCTGGCATTGCGCCCAGCGCCGCACCGCCCGCCACGCCACCCGCCACTTCACTCGCCACTCCACCCGCCACTCCACCCGCCGCACCGCCCGCCGCTTCGCCCGCCGCTCCGCTGGTGTTGGACGCGCTAGTGCTGGAGAGCCCCTTTGCCAGCGTGGCTGGATTCGCGCATGGCTACGGGGTGCCGGAGTTTCTGGTGAGCAATCCGTATCGCACCAACGAGGTGCTGCCAGCGCTGCAGTGCCCCATCCTGATTCTGCACGCGCGCCACGATGAGATGGTGCCGTTTGAGCAGGGCCAGTCCCTGGCTGCGCTCAACCCGCGGGCGCGGCTGGTGGAGATGGAGGGCTCCCACAACTCGGGACTCTCGCAGGACGCGGTCTACTGGGCTGCAGTGGATGACCTGCTGAAGCAGCTGCCTCCAGGCACACCGGCCCAGCCTTCGCCCTAGCTCTGGTGCCGCGCGACGTAGCTGCGGAGCGCTTGCTCAATCTTTGGGTCTGTCATCTGGAGCGCCTTGGCCTCCGCCATGGCCTGGTCCATTGGCACCTTGCAATCCAGCACGCGGTAGGCGGCCCACGATGGCGCTGTGCGATTGCTGGACCGGCAATCCATGACCACCACCTGGTGGTCCTTTGCGGCCTGGCGCAGCATGGCACGCGCCTGGTCCAGTGCCTGGTCAGTCAGCGCTGCAGCTTCCAGTTCGCCCACCTGCTTGGCGTCGGGCTGTGCCAGCTGGAATCGGTGAGGCACGCCGCCGATGGCCAGCTCGCTGGCGGGAAGGGGGCCTCCAGCAGGCAGCTTGGATGTCTCGCGGTCGTTGGCGTCGGCTCCCTCGCGCACAAAGTCGCTCACGCCCATGGCGTGCGAGCGCATGAGCGCGATGGTTTCTGGATCGGCGCATGACTCCCGGATGCGCACGCCCTTGTCAATGAGCGTCACCTCCAGCCGCACCTTGGCGTGATTCTCAAAGAGCTCAACGAACACAGGGTCCCACCCGCGCACCATGGCACCCGCCTTCATGCGCTCCTTCATGGCCTTGGCATGGTCCTGGATGCGGGCGGCGACTGCTGGATCATCGCTCTCGGTGGTGGCAACCACCACACCCACATCGCCCTCCTGCGTGTGCACCACCGAGCGCCGGATCTTGGAGTGTTCTGCCAGGAGCTGCATCCACACTGCCCGGTCCTGGCCAACCGTGTTCACGCTGGCGTTGGGATCTGGTGTGGAAGTGGTGTTCGGGCTGGCGTGGGAGCTGGTGTCGGGGCTGCTCGCACACGCACCCATGACCGCAGCCGAGATCACGGTCAGGGCCAGCGGGCGGAGACGGAGCCTGGGTTGGCGTGGAGTGGACATCGAGTCAAGAGTAGTGAGACGCGGTCCGCTGCGGGGGTTCCTGGGAGTGTTGAAGCGCGCTTCCTGTGCTCCCCTTGACACGCAAGGGGAAAGGCGGCATACTCCCCTTGTTGAACAAGGGGAACCCCATGCCAAGCACTCAAGATGAGATTCCACCAGGCACGCTGGACCTGCTGATTCTGCGCTGCATCACGGATGCTCCGCAGCACGGCTATGCCATCGCGCGGCGCATCAAGCAGCGGTCACGGGGCGCGTTGCTGGCCGAGGAGGGTTCGCTGTATCCAGCGTTGCACCGGCTGGTGCGCCTGAAGTACGTCACCGCCGAGTGGGGCGTGAGCGAGAACAAGCGCAAGGCCCGCTTCTACCGCATGACATCCGCTGGCCGCAAGCGCCTTGAGGCCGGCAGCACGGTGTGGCGCCGCGTGTCTGCGGCAGTGAACGCGGTGCTGGACGGCCGAGGCGCAGAGCCAGAGTCCGGAGGCGCGGCGTGCGCGGGCTGAATGCAGGCCGCCATGGCGCCAAAGGGGACGGCGATGCCATGGCCGATGCAGTTGCCGACGAACTGCAGTTCCACGTGGAGTCCTGCGTAGCGGAGTTGATGCGCGATGGTCTATCAGAGGACGCCGCACGCGCTGAAGCGCTGCGGAGGTTTGGAGACATGCAGGCCCACGCAGAGGCCTGCCGGCGCCAGGCGCCAGGAGCACACATGAGCCGGATGATGAAGATCGCCGTGGCCGGGGTTGCTGGAAGCATGGCCGTTGCGCTGGTGACCACCGGACTGCTTGCCTTCAAGCAGCACGGTGAGCTTGCTGAGGCGCGCGCGTCTCAGAAGCGCGCTGAGGAGCTGGTGGGCAAGATGAACCTGGAGCTCACGCAGCTGCGGGCCGCAGCAGGCGCGTCGGTGCACGACACCGGCGTGGTCTATGTGGATGGTGTCATTGCACGCCCCGGCGTGTACAGCCTTCCTGCAGTTGGTGATCTGCGCGCGTCGCGGTTGGTGGCTGCGGCTGGCGGCATCAAGGCAGATGTTCACATCGAAGTGGAACCAGACAGCGAGAGCGATCAGCGGATCAAAGAATGGCAGGCCAAGGGTGCCACAGTGGTGCCTGGCTACCACCAGCGGCCGGCGCTCCGCGTGCGGCTCAGCCACGCGGATGGCCTGCAGGGGATTGACCCCGTGCTCCGCGCCAATGACATGGTGCGTGTCATCGCGGCCGGCGAGTAGCCCCCTTGCTGGCCAGCGTGCAGCCCATCAGCTTGTAGAGCACGCGCGCGCCCACGTTGGCGTTCCACTCGCCGTCGCCGGCGGCTGGCGCCACTTCGCAGAGGTCGAACCCCACCACGCTCTTGCCGCTCTTGGCAAGCACGGCCAGCAGGTGCGCCACCTCTGCAAAGGTCAAGCCTCCTGGCACTGGCGTACCTGTGGCAGGGCAATGGTCTGGCGTCAGCCCATCAATGTCAAACGAGATGTACACCTTGCTGGGCAGCGTCTTCACGATGTCCTTGCAGATGGCGTTCCACGCAGCGCGTGCGCCACCGGCGGCCTGGCGGTCGCGCAGGTCTTGGTCGTAGAAGCAGCGCACGCGCCCCTTGGACTGCTCCACAAACTGTCGCTCGCGCATGCCAAAGTCGCGGATGCCCACCTGGGTGAGCCGTGCCACGCCTGGCAAGCGCGTCATCACGTTGTGAAAGATGCTGGCGTGCGACCAGGTGAACCCCTCAAACTCCTTGCGCAGGTCTGCATGCGCATCAATCTGCAGGATGCCCAGGCCGGGATGCTTCTCCGCCAGCGTCTGGATGAGCGCAAATGGACTGGCGTGGTCTCCTCCCAGGAGCGCTGGAATGGCGCCGCGCTTGATGATCTCTGCGGCGCGCGCGCCCACCATGCGGTGCACCTGCATGCTGGCTGCGTTCACCGCTTCGGCGGCCTTGGCATGCGCACGATTGCCAGGCTGCACGCCGCCGGCACGGAGCACTGACTCGGCTACCTTGCGGGCGGCCGTTGACAGCGCGGCTACATCCCGCGGGATGGGGAGCATGGCGATGCCTGCCTGCCAGATGGGGCCGTACTGCAGGTCCTCCAGGTCCACCTGCTTGCTGGCTTCCAGCACAGCGGCTGGGCCGCGCGCGGTGCCGGGCCGGTAGCTGGTGGTGGCGTCAAAGGGCACAGGGATGACCACCAGGGCCGCCTCCTGCACGGGCGTGGAGAGCCCGAACAGCCCGTCTCCAGTCGCTGCAGAATCCGGATCAAAGTTGATCTGATTTTTGCATGCCGCCGGGCGAGGGGTCCCGCCGGGATGGCTGGCGCGCGTGGCGGGTGTGGCGTGCGCGGCGGGATTGGCACGCTTGGCACGGTTGGCGCGCTCGGCACGATTGGCGCGCTGGGTGTGGTGGGTGGTGCGGCCGGAAGGGGAGGTGGAGGCCATTTTCGCACTGTAGAGGCGCGAAGGGTGCCCTGCGCAGGCGTGCCCTGCGCAGGCGCGCGTGGCGCAGATGCGCCCTGTGGCCACGCGGGGGCGGCGGTGGGGCGCTGGGATGCACCCGCTCTGCAAGGGTCGTATTGACAAGGAGTTGTGTGACACCCCGGAGGGTGGCCTGGGATTCTCACAGGGTCTGAACACGCCGGCGGAGCCACAGCACAGGGCGAGCTTCTGGCGGGAGGTAGCCTTTGGGCTCGTCGTCGCGCGTCATTCACGAGATCTGGAGGTCAGACATGAGCCTTGCCTGTCGGTCGCTGCGTGTGGTCGCCCTGTTTTTCACTGGTGCAATCTCGCTGGGGGTTGCGAACGCGGCGCAGGCGCAGGTGATGACTGGCGCGCCAGGCGCACCTGGCACGCGGGAGTTCCCAGACTCGCGCACGCTGCCGCTGCCCAAGCCAAAGTTCGACGGGCAGATCATGCCCAACCTCATCGACAGCACGCCCAGCTGGCCAGCCACCATCGCGCCGCCAGAGGGCGCCCCCAACGTGCTGCTCATCCTGATTGACGACGCTGGCTTTGGTTCCAATGCGGTGTTCGGCGGCATAGTGCCCACGCCAGCGCTGGACAAGATTGCCAAGCGCGGCATCCGGTACACGCAGATGCACAACACAGCCCTGTGCTCGCCCACGCGCGCAGCGCTGCTGACCGGCCGCAACCACCATGCGGTGAGCTACGGCGATGTGGCCGAAGGAGCTGTGGGTTACCCCGGCTATGACACCGTGACTGGCCCAGACTGCGCGCACCTGGCCATGACGCTGAAGCAGAATGGGTACGCCACGGCCTGGTTTGGCAAGAACCACAACGTGCCCATCTGGACTGCCACGCCCATGGGGCCGTTTGATCAATGGCCCGTGGGGCTGGGATACGACTACTTCTACGGGTTCGTGGGCGGCGACACCAGCCAGTGGCAGCCAGGAAACCTGTTCCGCAACACCACGCCCATCCACCCCTATGACGGGCATCCAGGCTGGAACCTGGTGACCGCCATGGCGGACGACGCCATCGAGTACATCCACACGCAGACGTCCACCAATCCCAAGCGCCCGTGGTTCATCCACTATGCGCCGGGCGCCACGCATGCGCCGCACCACCCCACCCAGGAGTGGGTGGACCGCATCAGTGCCATGCACCTCTTTGACGACGGCTGGGAGAAAGTGCGCGAGCGCATCTTTGAGAACCAGAAGAAGCTGGGCGTCATTCCGTCGAACGCTGTCCTGCCAGAGTGGCCATCATTCCTGCCCAAGTGGGACTCGCTGAATGCAGACCAGAAGAAGCTGTACCTGAAGCAGATCGAGACCTGGGCTGCATACATGGGCTACGTGGACAACGAGACCGGACGCGTGGTGGAGACGCTGGAGAAGCTGGGCCTGGCGGACAACACGCTCATCATCTGGGTGTGCGGTGACAACGGCATGAGCGGCGAAGGCTCCATGAACGGCACGCCCAATGAAGTGGCCTACTTCAACGGCTTTGCCTTCACGGTGGAGCAGATGCTTCCGTTCATGCCAGTGTGGGGAACAGACAAGACGTACCCGCACTTTGCAGTGCCGTGGGCCTTTGCCATGGACACGCCATATCGCTGGATCAAGCAGGTGGCTTCGCACCTGGGCGGCACGCGCACGGGCGCAGTCATGGCCTGGCCCAAGCGCATCAAGGACGCTGGCGGCATCCGCAACCAGTTCCACCATGTGATTGACATTGCCCCCACGGTGCTGGACGCCATCGGCATTCCGCAGCCCACGTTTGTGAACGGCATCCAGCAGCGCCCATATGACGGCGTGAGCATGACCTACACGTGGGACAAGGGCAATGCCAACGCACCCACCACGCACACCACGCAGTACTTTGAGATCTTTGGCAACCGCGCCATCTACCACGATGGCTGGTACGCGTGCACCACGCCGGCTGTCTATCCATGGCAGGGCATCACCGCCACGCCGCCCACCGACGTGATGAACGGCTACCAGTGGGAGCTGTACAACCTGAAGGACGACCCCACGCAGGTGAACAACCTGGCGGCCAAGGAGCCAGAGCGCCTGCGCATGATGCAGGAGCTGTGGCTCATCGAGGCCACGCGCAACAACGTGCTGCCGCTGAACAACTCGCAGCTGCCGGTGCTGACAGCGTTGCGTCCCGGCCCAGCCGCAGAGCGCACGCACTTTGTCTACACCGCCCCCATGATGTCCACGCAGTTTGCGGCAGCGCCTTCCATCATCAACCGCTCGTACAAGATCACAGCCGAGTTTGAGGTGCCAGCCAGCGGTGCCAACGGCGTGCTGGTCACGGAGGGTGGCCGGTTCAGCGGCTATGGCCTGTACCTGAAGGACGGCAAGCCCACCTTCACCATGAACCTGCTGGACATCGAGCGCCCCAAGTGGCAGTCCCCAGACGCGCTGAAGCCAGGCAAGCACACGGTGGTGTTTGAGTGGACGATGGCTCCGCAGGGCGCAGCGCTGGCCCGCGGCGGCACCGGCACGCTGACCGTAGACGGCAAGAAGGTGGCGGAGAAGACCCTGCCGCACACGCAGCCAGTGATCTTTGCCTGGGACGAGACCTTTGACGTTGGCCTGGACACTGGCACCTCCGTGGACGACGCGGACTACCAGGTGCCGTTTGCCTTCACCGGTGTGTTTGGCACGGTGACCATTGACCTGGGCGCGCTCACTGCGACCCCAGAGGCCATTCGCACTATGATGGAGGAGGCAGCCAAGAAGCGCGACCGCTGACCGCGGCGCGCCGCTGCCAGGGAGCTATCGCAGCCATGGGCAAGATCAAGCGTTCCGGTGAGTTGTTCGTGCAGGCTTGGGGTGTGCTGAAGGGCGACCCAGCCCTGGCCATGTTCCCCATCATCAGCTCGGTGGCCACGCTGGCGGTTGTTGCCAGCTTTGTGCTGCCGGTGGTGCTGAGCCCGGAACTGCGAGAGACCTTCACCGGCGTGCTGGAATCCCAGGGCCGCCACAGCTCGCACGCCGCGGCCCAGGACGGCCAGGCGGTGAGCGCTGGCGGGCGCGTGCTGGTGCTGGGCATCATGTTTGCGTTCTATCTGGTCACCAGCTTTGTCACCATCTTCTTCAACGCAGCGCTCCTGGGCGCAGCAGACCGCAAGTTCCGCGGTGAACCCACTGGCGTGGGCGTCGGCATCAGCGTGGCCATGAGCCGCCTGCCGCAGATCATTGGCTGGTCCATCCTGAGCGCGATTGTGGGAACCATCCTGCGTGCGCTCGAGGAGCGCGTGGGCTTCCTGGGCCGCATTGTCATCGGCTTGCTGGGCGTGGGCTGGGCCATTGCCAGCTACTTCGCAGTGCCAGCACTGGTGCTGGAAGGCGTGGGGCCGTTTGAGGCGGTGAAGCGCTCTGTGTCGGCCATCCGCAAGTCATGGGGCGAAGGCCTGGTGCTGGCTGTGGGCTTTGGCGTGGCTGGCTTCCTGGTCACGCTGCTGGTGCTGGCGTTCATCGCGGGCGGAATCGTGCTTGGCATCATGACGGAAAGCGTGGCGCTGGGCATCGCAGTTGGTTCGCTGGGTGTGCTGCTGCTGCTGGCCTGGGCGGTGGTGGCCAGCACGCTGAAGACCATCGTGCAGATGGCGCTGTACCGGTACGCAGTGGATGGCGTGGTGCCCAACGGGTTCCAGCAGTCCTCGCTGGCGGGAGCGTTTGCGCGGAAGTAAGTTGCCAGCGCGCGCGGGTGACTGGTCCGCGCCATGTGACTGATCCGCACGGTATGACGGTTCAAGGCTGTGGCATGGTCACGTCTTGCTTGAAGAACTGCACCTCGGCGCGCAGGTAGCAGGTGAAGTCCACGGTGCTCTCGGCAGCCTGCTGGGAGGCCCGCAGCAGCACGTCTACTTGCTGGCCTGGAGCATTGCTTGCGGGCCAATCTCCGCCCATGGAGTGGCCCCATGAACCAGTTGGATGATTGCACAGCGTGCCAATGCGCACCCATGGATCACTGGGGGTGCTGGAGTTCCGCGCGAACACCTCGAACGCCAGTGGATGCTGGGACCCCACGCCACTGAACGACAGCCCCAGATGGCCCTGCCGTCCCGATGGGCTCCAGGTCACCCGGTCCAGGCGCAGTGACTTGCGGAGCGCAGCAGCAGCCTCTTCATCGTCTATGGGTTGCGCGGTGGCGGCTCCTGCAGGCACCACCAGCGACACCAGCGGATACGACTCCTCCCACGTTGCAATGGTTGGCTGTCCCAGGCGGATGGTCAGTTTGAGCACTCGCACCTGCACTAGCGTGCCACACTGCGCGGTCTCCAGATCCAGCCAGTTGGTGGTGGTTGAGTTGCGGCTGATGTCGCTGGTGCTGCCTCGCTCTGAGAAGCCTCCGTCTGCATGGTCTTCGCGCACGCTGATCTCAAGCGGCCCAATGGTGCCTTGGCCAAGCCGCGTGGCGCGCGACTCAACCTTGGCGGGCAGCTTGCGTCCGGCCTGCACCACAGGTCGAGCAGCCACGGTCAACTCCAATGCCTGTCTGGCGTAGGTGGCCCAGTCAGCAGGTGCCAGCCGCGCTGAAGTATGCGCTGATTCCACCAGCGAACCCCACGCAGGCTCCCACGGCTGAGAGCGGTCTGCTTGCAGCGCCAGCGCACGCTGCACCAGTGCATCAAGGTCTGCTTGCGGCAGCGCATTGGATGGCACCCGGCTTGCAAGCTCATTCAGCGCAGGGACCTCCAGCTGGGGAGACCAGCGGGTCTCCAGCATGAGCGCCCAGTTTGGCAGCGCTGCCTGCACAGCGGGCGATGCAAAGCGGCTGCTGCCCACAATCAGGCCCAGCACACACGCACTTGCCAGGCCCATCACTCCCAGCAGCATGGCCAGCGGCCGCCGCCTGCGCAGATGCGGCAGCACCGCGCGGGGCGCGGCAAGGTCTGCGCCGCACTCTGGGCAGCGCACAGCAGGGCTGGCGGCGATGGTGCTGGCCGCCAGGTCATACCGGCAGCGGCGGCACGTGGGCCCAACGCGCAACACGGTGCCACGCACGCCCCAGCCAGCGAGCGCAAGCCCACAGGCACCCAGCAGCAGCAGCCCAGCGGTCTCGAGGGTCATGGACGCTGCATAGCGTAGCTGGCGTGCTCAGCCAGTCCACGCTGCCAGCATGATGCCCAGGTCTGTGCCGTCTACCAGCAGGTCGTTGTTCAGGTCTGCAGCGCAGTTGTTGCACACGCCCCACGCGCTCAGCAGCAGGCCCAGGTCTGTGCCGTCCACGTGGCCGTCGCAGTTCAGGTCTGCTTCTGCGCAGGCAGGGCAGCCGTTCCACTGCGCAATGCTGGCAGCAGGCGTGGCGCCAACCATGCTGAACGCGCCGCCCACGCAGAGTGATTGCGATCCGTCAGGATTGTGCAAGGCGTACAGCGCGCGCACACCGCCGTTGGGCTGCTGAGGCAGCTCCTGCCAGCCAGTTCCAGTCCACTTGGCCAGCATGCGCGTGGGCACGCCACCGCTGGTGGTGAAGTCGCCGCCTGCGTACAGCGCAGGGCCAGTGCCGTCGTCGAACTGCCCAAACGACATTACGTTGTTGGTGAGGCCAGCGCCGGCAGCCACCCAGTTGGTGCCGTCCCAGCGCGCAACATTCAGTGAAGGAGCGCCAAAGAAGCCACCGGCGAAAAGCTGTGGGCCTGCGGGTGTCTGCAGCACGCCCAGCGCATACAGCTGCAGTGCGTTGATGCCAGCGCCCATGGCGCTCCACGCGCCTGCGCGCCAGCGGGCCACCATCTTCACGGGCTGCCCGCCTGCGGTGGTGAAGATGCCTGCTGCGATCAGCGAAGGGCCAGCAGGATTGCCATCGCTGAGGCCAGCCAGCGCGTACACGCTGGAGCCCACGCCCAAGCCGAGCGGTGCCCACGTGGTGCCGTTCCACTTGGCTACGCGATTGGCGGCCACGCCGCTGATGACTGTGAAGTTGCCACCGGCATACAGCGCGGGTCCGCTGCCAGAGGTGTCGTCGTAGACACACAGCGTGCGCACGGAGCCGGGCGTGGGCGTCATGGCGCCCGTGCCCACAGGAGCCCAGCGTGCGCCATTCCACTTGGCGATGCCCTCTGCTGTCACGCCGTCCATGCTGCCAAACTGGCCACCGGCGTAGAGCTCAGGACCGTTGCCAGTGCCGTCGTCAAAGACGGTGAGCGCGTAGACGCCAAGCAGCGGGTTGCTGCCTGCCACGCCAGTGCCCACTGACTGCCAGGTGCTGCCAGTCCAGCGGGCGATGCCGTGCACCGTCTGCCCGCCCATGACGGTGAACTGCCCGCCGGCGTAGAGGGCTGGTCCACTGCCGTCGTCGTACTCCACCAAGGCGTGCACGAAGTGGTCAGCGCCGGTGTCGAGCGTGGTCCAGTACGGGCCGCACTCTTGGCCAGCGCGCGCAGAGGAGGTTGCGAATGCCGCCAGAAACGCAGCGCCCAACAGAGTGGCCCAGCCCACGAGGTGTCTCATGCAGCACAGTGTGCCACAGGCGCGCAGAACTCCAGTGGCAGCAAGTGGTTGCAGCGCCATTATGCGGACCAGCGCAACGTAAACTGTTGGCCCAGTTGCGTTCCCAGCAGCTCCTGAGGAGAACCCCATGTCATTCAACGTGATCCAGTCCGGGTTGCATTCGCACCTTCCAGCCACCTTGGCTGCCACCGGCGGAAGCGTGGCCTTGGCTGCGATGTTCGCAGTCATCGGTGGCCTGGGCGGATTGGTGCTCCTGTACTTCATCGTCACCCGCTGGGTGGTGAACGTGGGCGCCACAGAGCTGGCCATCACAGAGCGGCGCTTCTCTGGCCGGCGGCTTCCGGCTGGGCGCGTGTTCGCCGCCAATGGCGAGGTGGGCATCCAGGCTGCGTACCTGGCGCCGGGTATGCACATCGTGCCGTGGCCCTTCGTGCGCGTGGTGGGCAAGTACAGCTTTGTCACCATCGGCTCGGATGAGCTGGGCGTGGTGACCGCCACCGACGGCGAGTCCATGCCAGCTGGGCGCATCTACGCAGAGGACCGCGCTGGTTCGCAGCACGACAACTTCCAGAACCCCACTGCGTTCCTGAACGGCGGCGGCATCCGCGGCAAGCAGCTGCGATTCCTGACCAACGGCACGTTCAAGATCCATCCGCTGCTCTTTAAGGTGGAGAAGATCAAGAAGACCGTGGTGCCGCAGGGCGCCATCGGCGTGATCACCGCGGCAGACGGCGTGCCGCTGGAGCAGGGCCAGCTGCTGGGCAAGAGCGTGCAGGGGCACGACTCGTTCCAGAAGGCGGAGATCTTCCTGACTCAGGGCGGCCAGAAGGGCCCGCAGATTGAGTTCCTGCGCCCAGGCACGTACAACATCTTCACGGACATGTTCCAGGTGACGCTGGAGCCAGCCATCGCCATCGCAGATGATCAGGTGGGCCTGGTGGAGGCGCGCGACGGCAAGCCCATGCCGCGCGAGGACGTGGTGGCGCCCACGCCGGACGTTCGGACGCACAACAGCTTCCAGGATGGCCAGGCCTTCCTGGACAACGGTGGCTACCGTGGCCCGCAGGAGTCGGTGCTGCGGCCGGGCACGTACTACATCAATCCCTACCTATTCAGCGTGATGGGTGCGCCGCTCACGGTGATCAAGCAGGGCGAGGTGGGAGTACTGATCTCCAACGTGGGCAAGGATCCGGCCACGCTGCCAGCAGAGCTGCAGTCTGTGGCGGCAGTGCAGAGCACGCCGCTGGAGCGCAGCGCACAGGACCCTGAGGAGGTCCGCGTGGACACTGGCGTGCGCACTCGCCACGTGGTGCCAGAGGGCTTCCGCGGCATCCAGCGCAATGTGCTGGGGCCAGGCAAGTACAACATCAACCCGCGCGCATTCACGGTGATCCCCATCCCCACCACCACGCGCAGCGTGGAGTGGGGCGGCGACGAGCGCAAGCAGGGCAAGGGGTTCGATCCGTTCCAGGTGGTCTCGCACGACGGCTTTGAGATGCGCGTGGAGGTGCGCTGCCAGTACCGCATCCTGCCAGAGAACGCGCCGTACGTGGTGCAGAAGCTGGGCTCCATCGCAGACCTGGAGGCCAACGTCATCCATCCGCAGATTGACGGCATCTTCCGCGCGCAGGTGTCCAAGAGCCCAGCCATCAGCTACCAGCAGAACCGCGCTGAGGAGCAGGCTGCGGCCGAACGCGCGGTGCGCGAGGACCTGTCGTTGTACAAGGTGGAGGTGGTGTCCGTGATGATCACCAACATCCATCTGCCGGAAGCGCTGATGAAGACCACGCAGGAGAAGAACCTGGCCGAGCAGCGCAAGAGCATGTTTGACTCGCAGGAGCAGGCAGAGAAGCGCCGCATCGAGTTCCAGAAGACCAAGAGCCAGGCGGACCAGCAGGACGCGCTCATCAAGGCGGAAGTGGGCATCGCCATTGCCAAGCACGAGGCTTCGCAGGCCGAGGAGCGCGCGCGCGGCACAGCTGCGCAGATCCGCATCCAGGCCGAGGCAGAAGCAGCGCGCAACAAGGCAGTGGGCGACGCTGAGGCCGCGGTGATCCGCTCCAAGGGCGAGGCACAGGCCGAGGCCTACCGCCGGCAGGTGGAGGCGCTCACCGCCAACGGCGTGACCATGGTGGAGGTGACCAAGTCCATCGCAGGCGCTGGGCTGAAGATCACGCCCGACATCGTGGTGGGCGGTGGTGGCCGCGAGGGCGGCGGTCTGGTGGACGTGCTGCTGGCCAACATGCTGCGCGAGCAGCGGACCAAGGAGATGGCGGGCAGCGCGGGGGGCTGAGCACCCAGGCAGGCGGCACTGGCCGGCGTTGGCGCAGCTGTTTGCGCAACGACGTTGGGTTTTGGCGGATTCTGGCGCACCACGCTGTGCGGCTGGCGTAGGTGCGCCGTGAAGCAGTCGAAGGACAACCAAGTGCGGGCGGCTGCATCTGGCCCGTGGCGGCGCATGCAGGCTGCCGGCAGGATGTGCTGCGTGCTGGTCGCCAGCGCAGTGGGGCTGGGTGCCGCGCTGCTCTTTGTGATGGGTCGCGTGGGGCCAGCGCCGGTGGAGGCCATCACAAGCCCATTCACCGCGCACGCATGCGTGGCGCTGTGCGTGGCGGCGGCGGTGTTTGTGGCGCTGCGGGCGTTCCGGCGTGCCGCAGCGCTGGGAGTGCTGTGCGCGTGGGCTGCGGTCATTGTGGGGCCGGTCGTCCTGCCGCATGCCAGCGCGCAGCAGGCTGGCGCGCAGCACGCGCAGCTGGACGTGCCAGCGGAGAGAGCGCCGGACGAGCAGCTGCGGGTGGCTTCGTTCAACGCGCTGGTCAGCAACGCGCCCTCTGAAGAGAAGCTGCGCTGGCTGGTGGACACGCACGCGGATGTGCTCTGCGTGGTGGAGTGCAACACGCCCTGGCTGGCGGCGCTCAAGCAGGCGCGGGAGAACGGACAGCTGGTGTGGCCCCATTGCATTGCCCAGGCGCATGACGACGCTGCAATTGGAATCGCCATCCTGAGCCGGTTTCCGCTGGAACAGGCGCAGATCCTGCAGCTGCCGGGCGCGCGCAACCTGCATGCCGTGGCAACCGCGGTGACCCCTGGTGGTTCAGTGCGCGTGCTGGCGGTGCATCCCATGTCGCCGGTGTCCATCCGCTGTGTGGGCATGCGCAATGACGAGCTTGCGTGGCTGGCGGGGATGTGCGCGGCCAGCAGCGCGCCCACGTTGGTCGTGGGCGACTTCAACGAGACACCGTATGGCCGCGCGTTTGCGCAGTTTGTGGACACCACTGGCTACGCCAGCGCACGAAACGTGGCTGGCGTCTGCCCCACGTGGCCAGGCCAGCTGGCGCGCGAGCACTTGCCCATGCTGGCGGGCATACCCATCGACCACGTGCTGATGTCGCGCCACTTTGCGCCAGTGCAGATGCAGGTGGGGCCGTACCTGGGGTCAGATCATCTGCCAGTGGTGGCGGATGTACTCAGGGTGCAGGGGGCGGGTGGCCTGGCTGAGCGGGTTGAGCAGGCTGGGCAGGGCGGCTCGGTTCAGCCTGCGGCACGATGATGGTGGCATCCGCGGCGAGTTCTACGCAGGCGCTGCCGGGTGGAAGCACAGGAACGCCGCGGCTGTCCAGCGGAAACGTGTGCTTGAACTGGGCGAACGGCACCACCACGCTCCACGCGTGCAACGTGATGGTGTGGCGGCCATGAGTGGTGATTGCAGGCAAAGTGAAGGTGCTGGTCTGGCTCGCGTTCCCTTCGGTGACCATCCAGGGCTCAAGCGGCTGGGCGACGCCGTCCATCGTCACACTGCTGATCTGGATGCAGCGCATGTGCGTGAGCTGGAAGTGGTTGGGGCCGAACCATGCAGTGACTGCAAGCGTGAGGGGCTGTCCCATGGCCAGCGCAGCGGGGGGCTCAAGCTGCACCTGCGTGGTGGCTCGGATGAGGTTCTCAGCGTCGCTTGAAGCGAGCGCGCCACTGAGAAGCGCCTTTCCCGGGACAGAAGTGTGAACGAAGTTCGAGGAGTCGTGTCTGCCGCTGTTGGCGACCAGCGCATCGCACAGCGCGTGGAGCTCTGTAGGGCTGAGCGTGCGGCCCTCGAGATGCTGGGTGAGGAGCCATTGCTCGCGCGGGGCTGCGCCCTGCACCTTTGCCACCAGCGCAGCAGGCGACATCCAGCGGTAGTGCAACCCCATTCCGCTGATGATGGGCCACGCAAAGAGCGGAGTGGTCAGCAGCGCAATGACCATGATGGGCTTCCAGGAGATGGATTGGAACGGCTGGACCACGCTGCCTGGGGCGGAGAGCCCAGCGCCGCACTCTGTGCACGTGGCTCGGCTCCGTTGTGGGGGAAGTTCATGGCCGCACCTGGCGCAGCGCAACGGCGCGCTGCGTGCTGCGGCGATGGCGGGCGCCATGCTGGCCATCATGGCGGCCATCATGATGGCCGTTCCCACCGTGATGGGAAGGAAGTTGGTCTCAGTCATGAACCCAATGCCAGCCACCTGCGTGAAGACCCACATCCACAGCATCATGGGCAGCGCCAGCCCGACGGAGGCTGCGGCAAAGCGGCGTATCCACGCAGCCTTCGCATCAAGGAGCGTGGCGCGCGCGCGATCCTGGAGGCGCACCGTCCAGAATGCGTCGGGGGACTGCGCGATCATGTGTGAAACGGCTTGAAAGGCCGCGCTCGCACGGCCCTTCCAGCCCAGGATGGTGCCTTCCCAGTACTCGCAGAGCAGCGCGGAGTGCTCTTCTGAGAGACCGTGCCTGCACGGTGTGCGGGTGACGGGCTTGTTGCACCGAGGGCAGAAGTTCCCCTTGGACGCCAGGAGCAGCGTGTGCCGACGAAACAGCAGGAGGTGGCTTTGCCACAGGAGAGGCGCAAAGGAGAGGCAGAAGTACAGTCCCAGCGCGAGCGCTGCCAGCCAGAATGGGATGCCGAGCGGTGGCTCTGGTTGGGTCCGGGTGCTGGAGAGGATCCTGGGGAGAAGCGCAAGGAACAGGCACGCCGCCAGACCAAGGGGAAGCAGGACAAAGCGCAGCAGCACGGCGCGCTGGCGCCACTGCTTGAACTGCGCTGGCGTGATGGTCCACTCAACCCGCATGCGGGTGGCAGTATCGCATGGTGGCGCTAGTCCCAGGACAGTGCGGCGTCTGTGACCTGTGCGCCAGCCGCAGCGGCGGCTTTCTGGATGACCAGGTAGATGTCTGGCGCAGAGCCGGGGGCAGCGCTGCCCTGGAAGACGCAGTCGCCGTTGATCATGGGGCAGCTGAGCGACTCACAGTGCGAGTCACTGAAGCAGACGGCGTGGGCCCAGCCGGCGCTCCGCTTGGAGAAGTGTGCCGAGTAGGGGGCGTCCGCGTCTGCGCAGTTGCGTGGGCCGCGAAGGGCCATGATGGGGCCGAGCGGCGCGTTGCTGCAGGAGAGGCTGAACCGGTCGCTGGCATCCAGCGGCGGCATGGCATAGGACGCGTTGCAGCGGGTGTTGAGGTCCAGCTGGAAGGGCGTGCCAGCGGTGTGCGCGGTGACGGTTGGGTGGTTCTCCAGCGGTGAGATCAGCAGGTCGGCGGCGATCAAGTTCTGCGTGATCATCCAGCTGTAGAGGTCGGCGTGACTCTGGATGGAATCCGGCAGTCTGCGGCCCTTGTGCTCGTTCAGCGCGGCGGAGAGCGCCGTGGCGATGCTTCGGATCTGCATGCTGTCTCGCACGCCCCTGGCGGGGCGGTGGCCATCTGTGTTGAGCATGACCAGCAGGTAAGCGCCGCCACAGGCCAGGAGCGCTGCAATCGGAATGAGGGTGGTTCGGTAGGAGGCGGCCATTGGTCTTTCGTTTGCTGGACGTCTTCCATATGCTCCGGAAAGCGGGTGCGGCTTTCGCGGCCAGCACGGATGGATTCACTGTGCAGAGGCAAACATATCATGGAGCACGGGCATGACTGCAACTGAATCGGACGCTGGTGCGGGACGCGCTGCCGCAGGACCAGGAGCTGACACCGCCGCCACGCATCGCCGCCTGGCGGCGCAGTGCTTCAACGATGCGTGGCGGCTGATGGAGAAGGCGCCGCGGACACCGCAGGAGGATCTGCTGATGTTCGAGACGTGCATGGCCTCCATCTACCACTGGAGGAATAGCCCGGACTGCACCGCGAAGAACCTGAGCGTGGGGTACTGGCAGGCTTCGCGGATCGCGGCCATGCTGGGGTGGAGTGCAGAGGCGGTGCGCTTTGCCGAGCTCTGCAGCCAGAGCAGCACTGGCCTCACCTCCTTCTACGCGGGGTACGCGGCAGAGGCTGCATGCAGGGCGGCGCTTTGCAGCGAAGATGCGGCTGCAGCAGCGCGGCACCTAGCAGCGGCAGAGCAGCTGTGCGGCGCAGTGGGTGATGCCAAGGACCGGGCGCTCCTGGCCGGAGATCTGCAGCAGCTGCGGGCGCAGGTGGAGGCGCGGGGCGCGAGCTAGCGCTGGTGTGGCGCGCGCTGGTGTGGCGCTAGCGGGTCGGCGGAGCAGGGCGGGCTGTGCCGCTGGTGGCTGCGGCGTCCGAGTCGTCCACCAGCCAGGCCTGGACAGCCACCAGCACAGTCTCGCCGCTGCCATCGAGCGCTGGCATGGTGAGCATGGCGGTCTGTCCCTTGGGCAGGATGAATGAGCGTTCCACAGTCGTGGTGCGGAGGATGGGTTCGCCCACAGGCAGCGAGGTGCCTGGGACCTCCTTTCGTCCCACGCACTGATCCATGCGCACCACCAGACGCTTGATGCCGACCGCGCCATCAGCTGTGGGCGCGGCGGTCACTTCCATGTGCAGGCCTTCCTGGTAGGGATCATCGTGCACCAGGCGCAGGTCCCGTTGCTTGCGGCTCCATGTGCTCCGGAAGCCACCTGGCGACCGATGTCCACCTGCGCTGCACTGTCGGCCGAGATGAACAGTCGCGGCGCGGTGACCACGTGGCTGGCGAGGTCGTCCAGCCCCAGGCGCTTGCCGTCGTCCATCACGGCGATGTCCTGCGCGATGACCAGGGAGGGTGCAGCGTCGCCGGGGAGCGATTCGATCACGGCGCCCTCGGCCAGCAACTGCGAGTCTCGCAGCTGGTAGACGTGCGTCTGGATCAGGATGAACGACTCGCGTGTTCCAGCTGGGGCGGGCGTGGCGGCGGGTGCACCTGGCGGGGTGGCACCACCCTGCAGGAGCGTGGCGGCGGCGATGCATGCGGCGAGGATCATGGGTGTCCTTGGGTGAGCGGGGCTGGTTGCGGCGTCCACCGGGTGATGTCCAACGTGGGTGTGCCTGGGCTGCGGGTGAAGAACACGGGAACAGCGGGGCTGGTGGCACGGGCGCGCGGCGTGCGCTGGGTGTGCGGCGGAGGCCATGCAACATCCAGTGCAACAGCGCAGAGGAGTCCGGCCGCTACGGCAGCCCAGGTCAGACTGAGGCCAGGCGCGGCGCGAAGCAGCCGAGCGGGGTGGGGAGAGCGGGCGGGGTGGGGCGAGCGGGCAGAGTGCGCAGAGCGCGCGGAGTGCGGCGAATGTGCGGAGTGGGGCGAACGGGCGGAGTGCGGCGCCAGGGCGGCGGCATCCGCTTCGGCCAGGCGTGCAGCCAGGCGGGTTTCATGACCGCCGGCCAGCGTAGGCAGCGGCGCTGCAGCCAGCAGGTGCTCCACGTCGGGCACGTGGGTGGCGTCGAATGGCTCAGCCATGGTGCGCCTCCGGGGTGAGTTCGGCACGGAGCTGTTCTAGGGCGCGGAAGTAGCGCGCTGAGACAGTGCCCAGCGGCTGGTCCAGCACCAGCGCCACCTGCGGCAGCGTGAGGCCAGCGCGGGCGTGGAGGACCACCACCTCTGCGGAGGCAGCGGGAAGGGTGTCGAGCGCTGCCTGCAGGGCCAGGAGGTCGTCCGGCTGCGGCGTGTCTGCATGGACCTCGATGGAGCGGCCCGGGTGGAACGAGGGCGTGCGGCGCGCCTGCCGGGCGCGGTCAGCCGCCTTGTTGCGGATGGCGCGGAAGGCGTAGGCCTCTGGTGCGGTGATGGGGTGGCGAATGGCCAGCATGGAGAGGAGGGCTTCGTGGACCAGGTCTTCCGCGTCGCTCCGGGAGCCGGTCAGGATGGCGGCATAAGCGGCGAGCGCCTGATGGCGGCTTCGATAGAAACCGTCCAGCCACTGACTGGTGACAACCGTTGCGTGCAGGTGCATTGGGTCCACCACAAGGACGAAGCTGAGCAGACGTTCGCTGCACCCAATCCCCGAATTTCCCGAAATTGGTGCCTGGCACGGGTGTCCCTACTTTCGGGGGGGCGACCGATGGTGGCGCTGCTGGGGGCGTGGGAGGGGCTGCGAAGCGGCTGCCGAAGCAGCGCACGCCGCCGCCGATCCGCCGGCACGCGCCGCCGCCGATCGTCCATCTCTCGCAGCGGCCGCAGCGCGGGGCCGGGGGGCGCGGCGTAGCGGCGTTGAGCGGAGCGAGGCAGGCTGTGTGGGTTCCTGGGCTCGCGGGCCGTTCCACCTGCCAAGCGCACGCGAAGCCGAGGCGAAGGCGGAACCTGGTGGAGCCGAGCCGTCCGCGGCCGCGCCCCCCGGCCCGCGCGGAGGCCGCGGGCGAGGCACGCACGGGACGGCCCGCACGGAGGCCGCGACACGGGGCGCTCGCGGTTCAGCGCGCGGTCCGGCGCGGGATCCCCGCGCCCCGCAAAAACCCGGGACAGGAGTGCCAGGCACCAGTTTCAGAAAGTAGGGACACCCGTGCCAGGCACCAATTTCAATCGTCCGCGTGGCCGAAGAGCGCGCGCACCACGCTGGCCATCCGGTCGGGCACAGCCAGCGCCACTTCGTCGCCTACCTCGAACACCGTGTCGCCACGCACGCGCTCTGCACGGCCGTTGCGCACCAGGAGCGCCACGGTCACCTCGCCGGGTAGCTTGGCCTCGGCCAGCGTCTTGCCCGCCACGGGCGAATCCGGATGCACGGGCATCATGATGAGCGCAGCGTCCATGGGCTGCGCGGTCACAATGTCAATGGTGGCCGAAGCCTGCGGCGCGGGCGGCAGCCGCAGCCGCAGCATGCCCATCACCCAGCGCACCGTGGCGCCAGGAATCACATTGCCTACGATCACGCAGAAGAACACCACCTTGAAGATGATCTGCAGTTCGTCGTTGCGCGTGTCGCCCGCGCTGACCATGAGCGGGATGGTCATCAGGATGACCGGCACTGCGCCGCGCAGCCCCAGCCACGCCACGCCTGCGATCTCGCTGGCTGGGAAGCCAAACGGCCACAGCACCAGGGTGACCACCAGCGGCCGTGTGATCAGCGCCAGCGCCAGCGCCAGCACGGTGCCGCCCACCGCCACAGGGAACTCCACCATCACAGCCGGATTCACCACGAACCCCAGCGCCACAAACATGACGATCTGCGCCAGGTACGCCATGGTGGCGTGGAACCGGATGAGCGTGGCGCTGAATGGCAGCTGCCGGCTGTTGCGCAGGTACAGCGCTGCCATGAACACCGCCAGCAGCCCGCTGGCGTGCAGGCTCTCTGCCACGCCATATGCCAGCAGCGCCACCGCCAGCGTGCGCGCGGGGTAGGCCTCGGGCGCGTCGTCGCGGAAGTGCTGGATGGCGTTCATGGCCACCCAGCCGATGAACACGCCCAGAAACGCGCCGCCTATCAGCTTCCACGCGATCCCCGGCAGCACCATCCAGCTGAAGCCGTCCCCCATGCTCATGGCTGTGAACGTGGCCACCAGGATGAACGCCATGGGGTCGTTCAGGCCGCTCTCCAGCTCCACGGTCTCCTTCACGCGGCCAGCGATGCGCTCGCCGCCCAGGATCTGCAGCACGCTGGCTGCGTCGGTGGAGCCCAGCACGGCGCCCAGGATGAGCGCTGCTGCAAAGGTGATGCCCGGAATGAGCAGCCACGCCACCACGCCGGTCACCAGGCTGATGCCCAGCACGCCCACCGTGGCCAGCGCGACCGCAGGCCAGAACACGCCGCGCACGCGCCGCAGGTCCGTGCACAGCCCGCCGTAGAACAGGATGAGCGACAGCGCCACGTTGCCCACCACGTAGAGCACGTCGTAGTCGCCCACAGCGCTGCGCAGCTCTGGCTGGCGCCCCAGCGCCATGCCCAGCGCGATGAACACCAGCGCCGTGGGAATGCCCAGCCGGCTGCTGGCCCGAGCGCTGAACGCAGCCGCGCCCAGGAGCAGCCCTGTGAGAGCCAGCAGCACTGGGAGCGTGTAGAAGAGCGCGCTTGACATGGTGGCCAGTCCGGGGACGATACCCCGCATGCAGCAGGCCTTCCCATCTGTCCAGCAGGTGCGCTACGAGGGCCCTGCCACCACCAACCCGCTTGCGTTCCGCCACTATGACCCGAGCGCGCTGGTGGAAGGCAAGCCCATGCGCGACCACCTGCGCTTTGCTGCGTGCTACTGGCACACCATGCGCAACGGGCTGGCGGATCCCTTCGGCGCGCCCACGGCGCTCATGCCATGGGACGATGGCAGCAGCTCGGTGGACAACGCGCTGCGCCGGGTGGACGTGTTTATCGAGTTCCTCACCAAGTGCCAGATTGACTGGTACTGCTTCCACGACCGCGACCTTGCCCCGGAAGGCGCCACGCTCCGCGAGAGCAACACCACCCTGGACCGCGTGGTGCAGCACCTGGCTGCGCAGACCAAGGCCGCTGGAAAGCGCCTGCTGTGGGGAACTGCCTGCCTGTTTGCCCACCCGCGCTACCTGGCTGGCGCTGGCACCAGCCCCAGCGTGCAGGTCTTTGCGCACGCTGCAGCGCAGGTGAAGAAGGCCATGGAAGTGACGCACCAGCTGGGCGGACAGGGGTACGTCTTCTGGGGCGGGCGCGAGGGCTACACCAGCCTGCTCACCAAGGACATGCCGCGAGACCTGCGCCACCTGGCCAGCCTGCTGCACATGGCCGCTGCGTGGAAGAAGGAGCTGGGCTTCAGCGGCCAGCTGTACATCGAGCCCAAGCCGCGCGAGCCCAGCGTGCATCAGTACGACTACGACGCCGCCACCGTGCTCTCCTTCCTGCGCGAGCACGGCCTGCTGGGCACGTACACGCTGAACATCGAGACCAACCACGCCACGCTGGCCGGCCATGAGATGGAGCATGAGCTGCGCGTGGCTGCAGCAGCCAACGCGCTGGGCAGCATTGACGCCAACATGGGCACGCCCCACTGCGACTGGGACACAGACCAGTTCCCCACCGACCTCTACCTGACCACGCGCGTCATGCTGGTGGTGCTGGGCATGGGCGGGTTCACCACAGGCGGCCTGAACTTTGACGCCAAGCGCCGCCGCGAAAGCTGGGAGCCAGAGGACCTCTTCCGCGCGCACATCGCTGGCATGGACGCCTTTGCCTGCGGGCTGAAGGCAGCGGCTGCCATCCGCGCAGATGGCCGCCTGGCCCAGGCGCTGCGCGACCGGTACGGCAGCTGGGACACGCCGCTGGGCCAGCGCATCGAGGCAGGCAGCGCCACCATGGCAGAGCTGGAAGCCATGGTGCTGGACGCCGCAGTGCCGCCACCTCCCAGCGGGCAGCAGGAGCGGCTGGAAGCGCTCTTCAACCAGTTCATCCAGGGGTGAGCGGGCGCAGGGGCGGGTCCCGCGCAGGCGGCCCACGCAGCGCCGCGGGGCCCGCAGGCCTACGGCGGCGGGATGTACGTGTACGTGCCGCCCGTGTCCTCTGCGATGCGCTTCAGCACTGGCTCTGCAGCCTGCGAGTAGAACGCGATGGTGTGGATGACCACCTTGTGGTCCCCGTTGTACTGGTCCAGCACGTTGTCCACGGGCGCGCCGTTGAACTCGCCGTCGGTCATCAGGTAGATGGTGTCGGGCCGCGGCTCGCGCAGCGCGATGCGCAGGGCTTCGGTGGGGTCGGTGCCGCCGCCGCGCTCCTGGGCGCGCAGCCACTCGATGGCAGCCTTCTTGTTGGCATCCGTGGCGGCCACCAGCGAGCCGGGCGGCATGGCCAGGGCTGTGTCGTCAAAGAACACAATCAGGAACGCGCCGTTGTTGGGCAGTTTCTCAATGGACCGGCGCAGCTCCAGCTTGGTGTGCACCAGCTTCTGGCCAGCCATGCTGCCAGAGAAGTCAATCACATAGACCACGCGGCGCGAATCCGTCCGCACGCCCATGAACTCTGTGCCGCCGCGGGTGCCAGAGGCGCCCTCCACGCCGTGGCTGTCGCCAGAGCCCACCACTGGCGGCGCAGCAGGTGGCGCCACGGGCTGCGGTTCCTCGTCTGGCAGCGTGAAGCCAAACTTGGGCGGCGTCTGCTCAGCAGGCGGTGCGTTGCTGGGCGGACCGCTGGCCACAGCGGGGGAGCCAGCCCCAGGGCCCACGCCACCCGTTGCGTCCATCACATCGTTGCCGCCGCTCCCTGCACCGGTGCCCTTTTCACCAGACCCGGGACCATTGCCGTGCGTGCCAGTGCCAGTGCCTGTGCCGCCGCCAGCGCCACCAGTGCCATGCCCATAGCCCAGGCCACCTCCGCGCAGCTGGCCATCTGGCCGGGCTGCATCTGATCCCGCCAGCCAGGCAGCCACGCACAGCACCATGGCTGCCACAAAGGTGGCTGCGATGCCCACCACCGCGGTCAGCCGCTCGTGTGGTTCGCAGGTGGTGCCGGTATTGACGTGCTGCATGGCGTGCAGGCGGAAAGTTCGCAGGTTCGCTGTGAATCTGGTCAGGGACGCCCGGAAAGCCGCCTTTGACTAGCGTATACGGAAGGGAACACGCCCTCTCCCACAACATTCACGAGGGAATCTTGACCCGCACGCTCAAGTCTTCCTGCACCTGCCCCCATTGCTGGCACCGTTTCCGGCCCGACGAGGTCATGTGGATCGCCGCCCACCCCGAACTGGTGGGCGACAACCTGCTGTCCGCAGAAGACCCGGTGCGCTTCCTGCCCAGCCGGTTTACGCCCGATGGGCACGCGCTGGACCCAGGTGGCCAGCCCACCCGCCGCCTGGCCTGCCCGCATTGCCATCTGGAGGTGCCGCAGCTGGTGCTGGAGCGCCCCATGGTGTTCATGTCCATCGCGGGCAGCCCCTCCAGCGGCAAGAGCTACTTCCTGGCCAGCGCCATGTGGCAGATGCGCCAGGATCTGGCCCGCTTCTTCAGCGTGGCCTTCACCGACACCGACCCCGCCATGAACCGGATGATCGCCCACAACGAGGCGCGCCTGTTCCTGAACGAGGACGCCAACGCGCTGGTGGCCATCGAGAAGACCGAGATGGAAGGCGCGCAGTACAACTCGGTGCAGTTCGACCCGGGCGCTGCCACGCTCCTGGCGCATCCGTTCATCTTCACCGTGCGGCCTGGGCGCGACCATGTGAACGGACACGGCGCTGGGCGGCTGACCACGCTGCTGACCCTGTACGACAACGCAGGCGAGCACTTCATGCCGGGCGCAGACACCACGCGCGCGCCAGGCACCAAGCACCTGGCCAAGTCGCAGGTGCTGATGTTTGTGTTCGACCCCACGCAGGACGTGCGCTTCCGCCAGCGGCTGCAGGCTGTCTCCAGCGACCCGCAGCTGGCGGCAGGGCGCCGCACCGTGCGCCAGGACCAGCTGCTGGTGGAGATGGCGCGCCGCATCCGCATGCATGCAGGCCTGTCGCCCACCGCGCGCATCAAGCGTCCGCTCTTCCTCCTCCTCAGCAAGAGCGACATCTGGAAGGACCTGCTGCGCGATTCCAGCAGCCAGCCGCTGGACGTGATCACCCCGCCCTACACGCGCGAGCGCGTGGGCCTGGGCAAGATGGACATCCGCCGCGTGGATGCAGCCAGCGACGCAGTGCGCGCGCTCCTCACGCAGCTGGCGCCAGAGATCGTCACCGCCGCAGAGGACGCCTTTGAACGCGTCATCTACGTGCCTGTGAGCGCCACCGGCACTTCGCCCGTGCTCGATCCGGCCAGCGGCCTCCTGAAGGTGGCGGTGTCCAAGATCGCGCCAGCGTGGTGCGCATGCCGTTCATCTACTCGCTGGCGCGCTGGTCCAAGCACATGATGGCCACCAACAAGAGCGAGCCGCCGGGGTCGTTCTATGAGGAGGATGAAGGCACGCCAGAGACGCCGCCACCCGGCCACCCAGATGATGCTGGCGATGCTGGCGAGGCAGATGCGTCCGACGCAGCAGCGCGCGACGCTGGCCCGCCGCTCACACCCGTGGAGGGCCACGTGGATGGCGCATGAGCTGGTGTACACCTCGGCTGCGCGCGGTCTGCGCGATGGCACCAGCGGCTTCTGCACGGTGGCCATGACGCGTGGGCTTCCGCTCACCTTGGTGCCGCGGCTGGAGACGCTGGGCGGGTATCGCCCTGGACCAGCTGGCGATGGGCCAGTCGCGCTCTCCCGCGGCCGGGAGAAAGCGGCAGCGTGCTGGGTCTGCTCTTCTACGCGCTGGGTGGGACCCGCAGCGCCGGACCACACGCAGCGCAGCAACAAGATCGCCACTACCTGGTGCTGGACGAAGAACCGCATCGATGGCCCAGCATGGCTGCTGGTGCTGCTGCGCTGCTGCGGCCTGGCGCGGACCGCCGGCGTGGTGCTGGCCGAGCAGCCTGCGGCGCTCCCCACTGCGCCTGCCACTGGGCCAGCGCCCCGTCAGGCGGGGGCGCTACGCGCGTGCAGGCGACGCTGGCTGCAGGGGAAGCTGGCTTCCAGCGCTCGGTGCTGGCGATGAGCAAGCCAGCGCATGTGATCTACCCCGCTGGCATGGATCCCATGCCGCTCATCCTGGAGGCGCAGCAGCTGCTTCCTGCCTGGGCGCGCTGGCGGGCCACCTTCAGCACCTACTTCCTGCAGCCCGTGGCGGGTGCGCCGTGCCTGTGGCGCTTCTGCCTGGATGGCACGCCTGCCGCAGATGCCGCGCGCGCCTCCAAGGGCGTGGTGATTGACCTGACCAGGCAGCTGGGTGAAGCACCCGATGGCCGCTATGTGCGCGCGGCGCGCTCGGGCTCCCTGGAGGGCGAGGCTCCCGCAAGCGCGCAGGCTGGAGCCGCCGCGCCCCGGGGCTCGCGGAGCGGCGGTGCTGCGTTTGACGAGGAAGAGCCACAGGGCGGCTTCGCAGAAGGGCCGAACGCTGGCAGGTTGATGGACGAGCACGGCGAGCCGATCGGATTGGCGCCGCTGGAGTCAGCCGCCTCCAGCCGCTCCAGGCGCTTGAAGTCCAGCACCGATCAGGGCAGCGGGCCCACCTTCCGGCTGAGCCCCGCTGTCATTGGCGCGATTGCTGGCGCTGGCACGCTGGCGCTGGTGGTGGTGGTGGCCGTGCTGTTCTCGCGCGGAAGCGGGCAGACGCCGCAGCAGCCGGATGAGGCGGAACTGTCGGGCCAGGCGCAGCCATCAGGCCAGGCAGCGCGTCAGGGCAAGGCGCCGCCAAAGGGCCTGCCGTGGCCTCCCAAGGAGCCGGGGCAACGGCAGCAGGTGGTGGTGCAGGCCCCGAGCCAGCGCCTGTGGAGCCGCAACCTGTTGGCACGCAACCTGTCCAAACACAGTCTGTCCAGCCACAGCCAGTCGAGCCACAGCCGGACAAGCCATCATCAAGCGAGCCATTGACGGGCAACGCGCAGCCAGCGGCACCCACGCAGCCAGCGCAGCAGCCCACGCAGCCCACAGAGCCCACGCAGCCAGCGCAGCAGCCCACGCAGCCCACCGCGCCTGCGCAGCCAGCGCTGGTGCCAGCTCCAGCGCCGGACCGCCCTTCGCGGCAGGTGGTCATGCGCCTGGTGGAGAACGCGGACACGCTGTTTGCCAGCGTGCAGCTCAACCAGCTCTGGGGCATCACCGGTGCGCGGTTCGCGCCTCCGCCGCTCCTGCAGCAGCAGGGCGTGGTGGCAGAGGACAACCAGCTGCGCATGCCAGGCGTGCATCCTTCGGCGGTGGTGGAGCTGAAGGATGGCGGCATCCGCATCAGCTTCCCTGTGCGCGGCAACGGGCTTGAGGCGCTGGCGTCGGTGATCCGCATGCGCACCAGCGCCAAGCCAACCGACTACGCCCGCGCAGTGCTGCGCCGTGTGCCGCTGCTCCTGACCGACGCCAACGGCGTGGTGGTGGCCACTGCGCGGGTGGAGGCAGAGCCGCGCGTGGAGCTCCGCCGCAACGCGCAGCAGGCGCAGCTGCCGCTGACCGTGCGCGAACTGGCCATCCGCGCCGCCGTGGTCCACGACACCCCGCAGGGGCGCGAGGAGCTGGACTCGCGCGAGATCATGCCCGGACAGTCGCTGCCGGTGAAGGGCCGCCACGGCGACCTGCTGGTGACCTTTGAGAACGCCTACTCCCTGGCCGTGACGCCAGAGTCTGCGTCCGCTGCCGCGGCAGAGCAGGCCCGGCTTGCAGACGAGATGCAGAAGATCAGCGCCCGCCTTGGCGCGGTGGCGGTCCTGCAGCGCAAGCTGAAGGGCGCGAGCAGCGTGACCGACACGGACGTGGCGCGCGCCATCACCGAAGTGCAGAACGCGCTGAACGACGACGAGAAGGAGCACACCAAGGATGCCAAGGGCAAGGCGCAGCCGCTGACGGACACAGAGACGCTCCAGCGCGTGCTGCCGCGCTTTGAGGCGCGCTGCAAGCTGGAGGCGGAGACCACGCGCACAGCGCTCCTGGAGGCGCAGAAGCGCTCCCGCACCACCCCGGACGACAAGCTGCGCGTGGAGTTCTACGGCACGGATGGCATGCTCCTGGGCGTGGTCCTCCCGGAAGGAAAGTCCTGATGCTGCACCTGACCACCTTGCTCTGCGTGCTGCTGCTCACGCCGCCACCGGTGCCGGGCGGCGCGCCCTTCAAGCCGCCGCTTGCACCGCGCAATCCGCCCGGGACGCGGCCCAACACGCCGCCCATCGGCCCGGGTGGCAAGCAGCCGCCCGCCACTCCCACCACGCCTTCGCAGCCCAAGGCGCCAGGTCCCACCAAGCCAGCGGACACCCAGTCTTCGCAGCCCGCCGAGGAGGCCAAGCCGCCAGCGGCCACCGTGGCGGACACGGATCTGGTGCTGCTGGACACCAAGCTGCTGGTGCCCAAGTTGGACGCCATGCACGACGTGCAGCCGCTCAGCGGCGTGATTGGGCGATGCCCATCCTCGGTGGTGTCGGCGGTGCCAGCGCTGCCAGATCAGAGCGGGGTGCTGACGTGGCAGACAGATCCTGACCAGGTGAGGCTGATGGCTCGCAACGCAGCGGGGCAGAGCAGCGTGCTGGGTGTGCTGCGCTGGAAGGGCGCCTCGCTGGAGTGGTCGTGGTCTCGCTGCAGCCAGTCTTCGTTCACGCAGGCGGTGGCCGACGCAGAGCGTCTCCTGCGCTGGATGACCATCCGGATCACGCTGGAGGGCGGCAAGCAGAAGCTGGGCACTGCAGCAGCGCAGCGCGTGGTGCGCACGCTGCCTGGCTTTGGTGAGTCGGCCATCATGCAGCTTCCGCCCGTGCGTGGCCTGGTAGTGGTGCCAGAGGCATCCGCCGTGTGGACGGTTACGCCGCCAGGTGGTGGCCAGACCATCCACCTGGAGAGCCCTGCGGGCGGTCTGGACATCCGGGTGGACACGCAGCAGCGCCGGCTGGTGGCGGACTTCTCCGCAGCTGGCGGCAGCGTGACCGTGGCTGAGCTCAAGCAGACCATCGCAGACCGCACCAAGGAGCTGCAGCGCGCCACGCCAGACGAGAAGCTGCTGATCGAGGCGGAGATCCAGAAGCTGAAGAACGAATTGGCCGCGGCAGAGGCCGAGGCCCACAAGCGCGCCCCGTGGTCGCCGCTGCCTGTGCTGCGCATGCAGGACGAGGTGGGCCGCGTGGTGGCCGTGCTGGAACTGCAAGTGAAGGGATCATGAACAGCGTCACCCGTGAAATGTTCGACGCCGTGCGCGATGCACTGGCGGGCCGCGAGATGGACGAAGCCCAGCGCCGCGACCTGGCGCAGCGCGTGAGCGAGGCCGGCATGGCGTTCCGCCGCCGCGTGGATCGCGCCGTGCGCTATACGCGCGATGGTCTGCGCTTGGAGGCCGCTGCGGAGGCGGAGGCAGATCCCTCCATCTTTGAGGTGGCGCAGGCGCTGGACAGCCCCGACCTGCACAAGTGGCGCGCAGCGTGCCAGCGTGCGCACCTGCCAGCGCCGGACGCCCCGGATCCAGCCGCGCTCGGCGAGATCGAGGAGGCCATCGCCCAGCTGCGTCCGCTGCGCAAGTACATGGCCCGCATGCGCACGCTGGTGCTGAGCGACGCGCCGCCGTGGGACCGCCTTCTGGTGCTGCGCAGCCTGCGTGCGCACGACCCGCACAACCACGCATGGAAGGAGGACCAGGCTGCGCTGGAGCCAAAGGCCGCAGAGTGGCTGGCGGAGCGCTGCGAGAAGGCAGTGCAGGCAGGGCACCTGAACACCGCTGCGCGCATGCTGGAGCATCTGGAGGATGGCGGCTGGCGCTCGCTGGACGTCAGCCGCCCTGTTGGCCAGCTGCGCACTGCGCTGCACGCCGCCGTGGTGGCGGAGTGCGTGCGCAAGGCGGCCCCCGTGGTGGAGCGGCTGGAGGCGGAGTGGGCCGCGGAGGACGCGCCTGCCGTGCGCGCCACGCTGGCTGAATGGCATGAGCTGAACGCCCGCGCGGTGGAGCACGACGGCCAGATGGAGGACGCGCTCTTGGCCCGCGTGGCCCGCGTGGAGGAGTGGCTGGACGAACGCACGCAGCTGGCCGAGGCGCAGCGCGACCACCGTGACCGCGCGGCCGCGCTGCAGCGCATCCTGGACGCGCAGGTGGCGCCGCTGCAGGAGATCCGCGCCGCCCTGAAGGCCAGCGAGGACACCAGCGAGGGCTGCCCAGACGACCTGCGCCGCCGCACGCTGGACCGCATCGACCAGCTGGAGCGCAAGCAGCGCGCACGGCGCGCCGCCGTGGCGGGTGCTGGTCTGCTGGTGCTGGCTGCAGCGGTGACCGGCGTGTGGCTGGGGGTGAAGTACGTCACCCACAACGCAAGCGTGTCCAACATCGCGGCGTCCATCCAGAATGCAGTGGACGCTGGGCGGCTTGAGGATGCGGAGCGCATCCTGAAGGAGGCGCAGGCGGACCCGGCTGTGGCCGGCGACGAGCGCATCGGCATCGCTGGCGCAGCGCTGGCCCGGGCGCAGCTGGCGCGCACGCAGGCGGTGACCAACTTTGCGGCCCTCATGGCGGAGGCCGGAGATCCGGAAAGCGCTGCCGCGCACCCAGAAGCTGTGGAGGAGGCCAAGGAGCTGGCGCGCACGCCAGAGCAGCAGGCAGCGGTGGAGGAGTGGGTGCGCAAGCGCCGCCGCGCAGAAGCGCAGCGTGCCGCCGAGCGCACGCGCGACCTTTCGCAGCGCATTGCAGAGCTGGCCAAGGAGGTCAGCGCGGTGGATCCAAGCACCGCCGAGGCGCCCAGCACGCTCACTGCGCTGGAGACCAAGCTGCAGGCCCTGGAGCGGAGCGCGGCAGACCAGCCGGAACTTCGCCAGCAGCTTGACAACGTGCGTGCGCTGGTAGTGGCGCAGCGGTCCTCTGCGCAGAGCGCTGCGGCTGGTTCAGAGCGGCAGAGCGCACTTCAGGCGCTGGCCGCGCAGTCCACTGAACCGCTGGCGCTGGCTGGAGCCATCAAGGCCTTTGCTGACCGCTATCCCGGCACGCCAGAGGCCGTGGCGCTGGCGCAGGCCGCTGTGGCTGCGCCGCAGTGGAACGCCGTGGCGCAGTGGAACGAAGTCGTGGGCACGCGGCCGTGGGGGCGCGCGGCGCAGCTCTCCAACGAAGAGCGCGACACCATGCGCGACGCGCTCAAGGCGTACGTGGACGCGTATCCGGCGTCGCCCTTTGCGGCTCTGGCCAGGCAGATGATGGCCATGCTCTCCAACCCGGAGAGCTGGCGCGGCTGGGCCAGCGGCAAGCTGGACACGCTGCCTGCCTTCACCTACTACGTGGTGGATCTCATTGATGGCTCGCGGCTGTACACCACCCAGGACCCAGCGCGCATCAACCTGCAGTCGCGGGCCAATCTGCCGCAGTACAAGGTGATTCCAGTGCTGCAGAAGGATGATCCGGCGGGCGGCACGGTGCTGATGGACGTGGACACCGCGCGCATCAAGAAGGCTGGGCCCTCCCCGCAGATGCTGCTGGCTGGCCAGCTGCGCCAGGTGGTGGCGGATCCAGAGCCTCAGGGCGACTGGGCCAACGGCATGACCGCTGCGCTGGCCGTGCTGCAGCGCGTGCGCGACGCACAGGACGTGGACGGCGCCTTTGCCGCACAGCTGGCGCGCGGCGTGCTGGAGTCGCTGGACGCCGAGGCGCCTGCCGAACTCCGCCCCGCGCTGCAGAGCGCGGCCAAGCGCATCGCGCGCGAGCGCCCAGAGGACGTGGCGTGGGTGGCGGGCTCGCAGCCCGCACGGGCACGCAGCGCCGAGCTGCGCGCGCTGCTCAAGCAGGTGCTCACGGTGGAGGCGTGGCGCAAGACGCTTGCGGAGGCGCCCGCAGCCGTGGCTGGCGCCATGATGCGGCCAGTGCCGGTGGGCATGCTGATGGGGCTGGAGAGCCGTGTGCTCACCACGCCGCCGGGCACCAGCGCGCCAGCGGGCGCCTCGCTGCTGGCGCTGAAGGTGGGCGTGGGCACTGTGCCATCGGAGCTGGTGCGCATCGGCCAGGTGGATGGCGCTGGCGCGGTCACGCTTGATCAGGCGGCAAGCGCCTTCCCCATGGGCACCATGGTCTTTGCCCTCCCTTCCAAGGGGGCAGGCCAGTGAGCGAGGGCTGGCATGTCCGGCAGGCAGGCCGCCAGAGCGGGCCGTTTGACCTGGAGCGGCTGCGCACCATGGCGCAGCGTGGCGCGCTTACGCGGTTCCACCAGCTGAGTCGCGATGGCGAGGAGTGGATCTCTGCTGCCAAGGTGCGGGCCGTCTTCAACGAGGATGGGTCGGTGGCAACCGGCCCCACAGACAGCGGGGCATCCTTCAGCAGCACCAGCGCCTTTGAGGCCTTTGCCAACATGCGCATGCCAGAGCTGCCGGCGCTGCCCACAGCGCACTTCCGCGGCGGGGCGTTTGGCGCCACCGTGCTGTGGGCGCAGATCGCAGCGCTGGCGCTGGGCACGCTGGCCATGGTGGCTCCCACCAGCCGCGATGCTGATGGCGCGCTGCAGTGGTGGTTCCAGGAGGGGGCGCTGAGCATCTCGGTGCATGCCATGACGCTGCTGGCGTTCCTCACGTGGTGGGTGGTGGCGTTCCTGCCGCCCAACGCGTCGGTGGGCGCGTCGCTGGCTGCGGTGTCTGCGGTGCTGGCTGCAGGCAGCATGCTGCCGGCTGTGTCCTGGGCGCCGTGGGCGCTGCCAGCTGCCGCGGTCCTGCCGCTGGCGGCCATGCTGGTTGCCTTCGGCACAGAGGGCTCCAAGGCCGTGGGCGCGGTGGCCATCACGCTGTGCATCGAGGCCGGCCTGGCCCTGGTGGTGGCGGGCCTCCTGCTGGCATTCAACTTCAGCGGCTGGGGCCTGGCGGCCGTGCTGGTGCAGCTGGCTGGAACCGTGGCGCTGATCATCGGCGCTGTCCGCACCAAGAGCGGGTTGTCGCACGCGTTTGCGCTCACCGTGGGCGGCGCTGCGGCCATGGCCGTCACCATGTTCCTGGCGAGCGCTGCAGCCCTGGCTGGTGAACAGCCTGCGCATGGAGCGGCTGGAGCAACGTCCGCTGCGCTGTGCGTGTGCCTCTCCGTGCTAGCGTGGAGCGCGTCGCACCAGGCGCTGGGCGGTCCGCTGATCATCAAGTCAACCACAGAGTCATGAGCGCACAGACACCCACCACCGCAGATCCTTCGTCGCACAAGCAGCGCGCAGAGGCGCCCAGCAGCCAGCACCGCCTGGACGCCCGCAAGGGCGACCTGGAGTGCATGGTGGGCCTGCCATCTGGGCGGTACACCTCAGCCAGCGCCACGCTGTGGCTGGCTGGGGCGGCGGCGCTCACGGCGGCGTGCGGCGGGCTGCTGCTCCTGCTGGCGCCGCAGGGCTACGTGCTGCACATGCTCAACCGGTGCTGGACCAACTGGGCGGTGGTGCTGCTCACGTGGTGGAGCCTGTGCATCCTGATCAACAAGTGGATCAAGACCAGCATCCAGATGAAGGCAGTGCGCATTGACACGCTGGTGCCGCGCCGCGGCGACTTTGTGCTGAGCCCCGGCACTGCAGGCGACGTGCTGCGCCACATGCGCGCCATCGCGGAGCGGCCCAAGGACTTCCTGCTGTTCCGGCGCATTGACATGGCGCTTTCCAACCTGGGCAACATCGGTGAGGTGCGCGACGTGGGCGCTGTGCTGGAGGGCCAGGCAGACTCGGACGCCAGCCAGGTGGACAGCAGCTACACCGTGCTGCGCGCGGTCATCTGGACCATCCCCATCCTGGGGTTCATCGGCACGGTGATCGGTCTGTCGGACGCCATCGGCAGCTTTACGGAAGTGCTCACGCAGCCAGGTGCGGACGTGGCGGCCATCAAGACCAAGCTGGGACCGGTGGTCACAGGCCTGGCCACGGCGTTTGAGACCACGCTGGTGGCGCTGCAGGCAGCGGTCATCGTGCAGCTGATCTCCACGTGGGTGTTCAAGCGCGAGGAGGACATGCTGGACGCCATGAGCGAATACACCACCGAGCACATCCTGAGCCGGCTGAAGCTGACCGACTGGAAGTGACGCCGGAGCGCCTGCACCATGGGACGCCGCAAGAAGAAGCAGCAGGAGTCGCTCACGCTGTTCTCCTTTCAGGACATCATGGCATGCCTGACGGGCGTGCTCATCCTGATCTCGCTGCTGCTTGCACTGGACGGCCTGAGCGACCGCATTGACGACGCTGGCGCGCCTGGATCCGCCGCAGAGGCCGATGCCGCGCAGCGCGTTGAGCAGCTGGCAGCGGAGATCAAGACGCTGGAGGAGCAGGTGGACGTGCGCATGCGCGGCCTGCCTGTGACCGAGGACGAGGTGAAGGTGCTGGAGGCGCGCGCAGCCAGCATGCAGCGCGAACTGGATGAGGCCCAGCAGCGCGACCGCACGCTGGCGGCAGAGGTGGCGCGCCTGGAAGAGGAGGAGAAGGCGCTGATGGTGCGGCGCCAGGCTGCGGAGCGCACCCTGGTGGAGCAGGAGCTCCAGAAGCGGCGGCAGCGCGTGCAGTACCGCCCCGGCGGGCAGCAGGAGCGGACGCCGCTGTTCGTGGAGGTCTCGGCCAGTGGACTGCGCGTGGGCAAGCTGGACGCAGAGCGCACGCCAGTGATGCTGGCTGATCTGCCAGGCGCTGCGCCGCTGCCACCCAGGCCTGAAGAGGGGCTGGCCAAGGCGCTGAATCCGCTCGGGCCGGATGCGTACTACGTGCTGTTCGTGGTGCACCCGGATGGCATCAAGCGGTTCGAGGCGCTGCGCGCAGCGGTCTTCCGCAATGGCTACGAAGTGGGCTGGCAGCTGTGGGACGCAGCTGCGGGCGCGTTCCTGCAGCCAGCACCTGTGGTCACGCCCGCTGCGGCACCAGCAGGCGCGGGGGGTGGCTCATGAACCGCGGGCCGTTCAGGCGCCGGCGGCGGCGGCGAGCTGGGTCGCTGGCGGGCGACCCGTTCATCCTCTTCCTGGATGCCATCACCGATGCGCTGGGCGTGGTGATGTTCCTGCTGTTGATGGTGGTGCTGGCAGCACGCGCGTCCAACGTGGTGTCCAGGCTGGGCGGTGGCAAGCAGGCAGCGGCGGCAGCATTGCAGGAGGAGCGCGATGCGCTGGCTGTGGAGCTGGCAGCGCTGCCGCCTGCGGGGGACCCGGAGGTGGCGGATCGCTGGCGCGCTGCGCAGGCCACGCTGGCCAGCCTGCGGCCGCAGCTGGACCGCGCTGCGCCTGCCATCCGCATGCGCGTGAATGAGTCGCAGTCCAAGCGAGTGGCGCTGACGTCGCTGGACACCGAGGTGCAGACGCTGGAGGCGCGCGTGAAGGCGCAGGCTGCCACGGCCAGCGTGACGCCTTCGCTGGTGCGCGTCAGCCGGTTCAAGAGCGACGCGCGCAAGCCCGTGCTCCTGGGGCTCAACCAGGGTGCGCTGTCTGCGCTCAAGGTGTCGCACGACACCAAGAGCATTGCGCCACCTGCCAGCGGCACGGCGGTGCCCACAGCCGCGGCAGCGCGCGCTGCGCTGGAGACGCTGCTGTCTGGCCAGCCGCGCGACACGTATCGAGTGGAGCTGGTGGTGTGGGCCAATTCCTTCGCGCAGGCCAAGCTGGTGGAGGAGGCGCTGGCCGAGATGGGGTACGACGTGAACCCGCTGCCAGTGGTGGACGGAGGCGTGCTGGAGCCCGGTGCTGGCGGCGTGCAGTAGGAGGGGCGGGGTGCGGCGGGAGCGCGGCGCGGCGTACCATGGTGGGACATGCGCCGCGTTGCAGCCAGAGTGTTGGTCCTTGCTGCGGCGGCGTGTCTGCTGAGCGCGAGCCTGGCGGGGCTGGCTGGGTGCGGCAGGCCCATCACCGTGCAGGCATTGGCAGCGGGGTCGGATGCGCCGGTGGATGATGTGCGCATCTATCGCCACATGTTCACGTGGTTCACGCTGTTCCCAGGCAAGAAGAGCGTGGAGACTGGGCCCGATGGCACAGCGGTGGTCACAGTGGGGCCGTCGAACACCAATCTCACCATGCTTCGCCAGGGGTACGAGCCAGTGCTTTTGGGCGTGTTCGAGCAGGGCGCGCCCAGCATCCAGCCAGATGACGGTGGATACGACTATGTGCTGCTGTACTCCACCATCAAGGACAAGCAGGTAGTGCCTGTGGAGTTCCGGCCTGTGCGGCGCGTGCCGCTGCAGCTGCATGTGGTGGATGCGGACAGCGGGCAGCCGCTGGCAGGTGCCACAGTGTTTGGGACCACGTATCTGTATCTGCCGCAGCCAGGCGTGGAGGCCGACTGGGGCTATCCGCCCGTGCAGGAAGTGACCACCAGCGCGCAGGGCCAGGCCGTGGTGGACCAGGTGAGCGGATTCCGCAATCGCGTGACAGTGCGCAAGCCGGGCTACTGCGATGCGGAGCTGGACATTGATGGCCGCAAGCTGGGCAGCGAGGCCGCGCGCGAGGTGGCGCTGCGGCCCTTCCGTGTGAAGCACGTGGATTTTCAGGTGTTTGACGCGTCCACGCGCATGCCTGTGGCCGGCGCAGAGGTGGTGCTGGGCGAGCAGCGCGACGGTCTCCCCATGAGCCCAGATGGCTGGAAGGCGGTCACTGGACCGACGGGCCGCACGGGCGTGCAGGCAGTGCCCAACATGGAGCCGCCGCTGATGACCGTGCGTGCCAAGGGCTACCCGGAATGGCGCGGCGCCCCGCTGTGGCGCGCGCTGCAGGACGGCGGCACCAAGCGCATCGAAATCCGCAAGTAGGAAATTGGTGCCTGGCACGGGTGTCCCTACTTTCGGAACCTCGTGCCAGGCACTCCTGTCCCGGGTTTCTGAGGCGCGCCGTAAGACCGTGCGGTACCGCGCGCTGAACCGCGCGCTGAACCGCGCGACGGACCGCAGGCACCGCGTGCCGCGGCCTCCGCGCGGTCCGGGGGGCGCGGCCGCGGACGGCTCGGCTCCACCAGGTTCCGCCTTCGCCTCGGCTTCGCGTGCGCTCGGCAGGTGGAACGGCCCGCGAACCGGGGAACCCACACATCCTGCCTCGCTCCGCTCAACGCCGCTACGCCGCGCCCCCCGGTCCCGCGCTGCGGCCGCTGCGAGAGCGAGGTGATCAGCCGCTGCGAGAGCGAGGTGATCAGCCGCTGGGCGCGGAAGCCGGTCGAGAGTGGTGCTTGGCAGCACGTTCCCAGGCGACACGTGCCAGGTCACCATGCTCACTGGCACCTGCGTCCCAGGCACCTGTGTCCCAGGCACCCTTGACCCTGGCATCACTCTCCCTGGCACCACCCTCTGCGGCACGTATCTCCGAAAGGAGGGACACCCGTGCCAGGCACGAGTTTCGTCAGAAACCCGGGACACCAGTGCCTGGCACCAATTTCGGGAGGTGCTCGGCGATTTGGATGCCGGTCAGCGCAGCGCCCTTGCGGATTTGGTCGCCGGCCACAAAGAGCCACAGGCCCAGGCCCGCGGGCTGGCTGGCGTCGCTACGAATGCGGCCCACCAGCACTGGGTCGCGGCCGGACGCGTGGATCGGCTCGGGGAAGCGGTTGGCCGCGCGGTCGTCCACCACCTCCAGGCCGGGCGCCTTTGCCAGAATCTGCCGCGCCGCATCCTCGGTGAGCGGCTTGCGCAGCGTGAGGTTGATGGCCTCGGAGTGCGACCGCAGCACTGGCACACGCACGCACGTGGCGGCCACGCCAATGGTGCTGTCCTCCATGATCTTGTGCGTCTCCAGCACCAGCTTGCGCTCCTCCTCGTTCATGCCGTCTGCGCCCACGGCGCTGTTGTGGCTGAACAGGTTGAACAGATACTGCCGCCCGAACACCGCGGTGGTGTACGGCTTTCCCGCAGCAAACTCGTGCGCCTGGCCTTCCAGCTCCGCCATGGCCTGCGCACCAGCGCCGCTGGCCGCCTGATACGTGCTCACCACCATGCGCGCTACGCCCACGGCGCGGTGAATGGGCGCCACCGCCATGAGCGCGATGATCGTGCTGCAGTTGGGCACCGCCACAATGCAAGGCTCGGTCCGCCCCTTCAGCACGTGGCCGTTCACCTCCGGAATGACCAGCGGCACCGCAGAGTCCATGCGGAACGCGCTGCTGTTGTCCACCACCCACGCGCCCTCTGCGACAGCGCGCGGTCCCCACTCCTTGCTCACGCCCTTGCCAGCGCTGAAGAACGCAATGTCCACGCCGCGGAAGCAGCCCTCGCGGAGCGCCTCCACCTGCACAGGCTGACCGTTCACCATGAGCGTCTTGCCAGCCGACCGCGCACTGGCGAACAGCCGCACCTGGCCATGCGCCACGTGCCGCTCCGCCAGCAGCTGCAGGAACTCCTGGCCCACCGCACCAGTGGCGCCAACAACAGCAACGCAGGGCATGGAATGAGTCTGGCTCATGGGGGCAAAGATGCTACATCGCCCCGTTGCGCCTCGGGCCTGCAGTCTGCCTGTGCGCGGCCGGCGCAGCGCACCGGGCCTGCCTTACGCCCTGCGCCGTGGTTCTGGGGCCACCAGGAAGAACCGGCCGACTGCGGCATCAAAGCTGGTCTGGTCCGCACGCTCAAAGGTGAACGTGCCCTCCATGGTGCCCCAGCTGGTCATGAGCGGCGCATAGCTCTGGTACTCGAACTTCCCACCAGGCGACAGCGTGGGCTGCTGGCCAACCACGCCCTCGCCCTCCACGTCATGCGCGCCGCCGTCCGCGTCCACGATGTGCCAGCGACGCCGGCGCAGCGTGACCGGAAACTCGCCCTCGTTCACGATCATCACGTGATAGGCAAAGTGAAACCGGCCGCTGGCGGGGTCGCTGCTGTCAGCAACAAACGCAGGCGTGACGCTGACGCGGATGCCGTCCGTGACGGCCTCGCTGCCGAACTTGACTGGCGTAGCGGTGGTCATGGCTCGTGCCCAATTCTAGGCAAGCAGCGTGCCAAGCCAACGCAAACCCATCCGAGTCCCGCCCGCCCCTCACGCTGGCTTCACAGGCCCCAGCAGCGCCCGAAGCGCGTCGCCGGGGTCTGGCTCGCGCATCAGGCTCTCGCCCACCAGCACGATATGGACCCCGTGCTCCCGCAGACGCGCCAGATCGGCAGGCGTGCGGATGCCGCTCTCTGCCACCATGACACGCCGCGTGGGTGCCTCCACCATGTCCGCCACGCGCATCACATGACGGATATCGGTCTGCATGGTCTCCAGATTGCGATTGTTGACACCCAGCAGTCCGTATCCAGCATGCGGGAAGCCAATGTGCGACAGCACCCGCCACAGGTTGTCCACCTGGTGGACCTCCAGCAGCGTGGTCATCTGCAGCTCGGTGGCCAGGATCTGAAAGTCAATGATCTGCGCCTCGCTCAGGCACTCTGCGATCAGCAGCACTGCATCAGCACCTGCTGCGCGCGACTCCCACACCTGGTACGGATCCACAATGAAGTCCTTGCGCAACACCGGCAGCGGCACGGCATCGCGGATGCGGTGGATGAAGTCCAGCTGCCCGCCAAAGAACTCCTGGTCTGTCAGGCAGCTGATGGCCGACGCCCCCGCCTCGTAGTATTTGCGTGCGATCTCCACTGGGTCGAAGTCGGCCCGGATGACACCCGCAGAGGGGCTCTTGCGCTTTACCTCCGCAATCACACGCGTGCCAGTCGGATGCCGGTCGTCCACGACGTTGCGGAAGAAGTTCCGCGGCCTGCCCAGCTCTGCGATGCGCTCCTGCAGCACCTTCAGCGGCACGCGTCTCTGCGCCTCCGCCACCTCGCGGCGCTTGTGTTCGACGATGTGCCTCAGGACCGGGACCATGGCGGGCGTACGTACGGCGTGCTGCCTGGTTGCCGCGCTGGTTGCAGTGCCAGCGGAAGCGGCGGGGCAGGTGGGAGAGGGTAGCGCAGCCCCAGATCAGGCGTGGCTCACGGTGCTGCTGTTCTCGGTACTGGCAGCGGTGTGCGTATCGGCCTTCGTGCGCGTGCCGCTGTTCCGCATCCCGCTGGGCACAGGGCCGGCCACGCGCCTGCGGTCAGACGTGCTGGTGCTGGGCTGGGTGGGAGCGATCGTGGCAGCCCAGCCTGGCGCATGGGCGGCTGCCAGCGTGGCGGGTGCGTGGACAGACTGGGACGCGCTGCCTGCGCTGGCGCAGAGCACGCTGCTTGGGCTGGGTGCAAACGTGGGTTCGCTGGCGTGGCTGGTGGCCATCCTGGTGCTGGCTGGGGTGCGGTGGGTGGAGCCGGCGGTGGAGCCCGCGCACGCCGCTGCGCCGTTCACGCCTCCTGCTCGCGCCCCGGCGGTGCTCTCGCTGGCGCTGGTGTTTGTCAGCTCGCTGCTGGCGTGGCCAGTGTGGACCGCGCTCGGCGGGATCGTCACGCTCATTCAGGAGCGTCTGGGCAGCCGCGCGCCCACGCTTGGCCATGAAGTGCTGGACGCCATGGTCCACTCGTCAGACCATGGCTGGCGCGTTGCGTCCATGCTGCTGGCGCTGGTGAGCGCGCCGGTGGTGGAAGAGCTGGCTTCCCGCGGGTTCCTGCAGCAGGGCATCAAGCGGCTGCAGTTCAGCCGGACCGTTGCAGTGCTGTGCACCTCTGCGGTGTTTGCGCTCATGCACTGGTCGGTGCTGCCAGCGCAAGCAAAGGCCTCTGGCCTCACAGTGCTCTTCACCGTGAGCGTGCTGTGGGGCTGGCTGTACGAACGCACCGGCCGCCTGTGGACCTGCATGCTGGGCCACGCGCTGTTCAACCTGGCCAACCTGCTGCAGGCGCTCAGCGTGGGTCAATGACCTGCGCAGCGGTCACGGCCCACTCGCCGCTGCCGGCTTGTCCAGCATCTTGATGCTGGTGGGCGGCTTGCCCAGGCTGTCGTAGGACAGCGAGCGGTGGATGTCCAGGTAGGTGGCGTCGTCCTGCGCCATGGCACGGGCGCCATCCAGGTCTGGGTGGATCTCCAGCGCGTAGGGCTTGCTTGGATCGAACCCTGGCGCGGTGACGCGCTGCAGGTTGTCAGGCGCGTTTGGCACCACCTTCAGGGGCCAGCGTCGGTCGCCCTGCTGCAGCGTGACCTGCAGGCGCATGATGGCGCCATTGAAGAAGGTTGAGTTGGATCCCTCCAGCACATAGGAGTCACTGGAGTCATCCTTGGTCAAGACATAGGCGCGCAACTGGTCGTCCAGCCAGCCGTACCACTGTGGGTTGTCCACGGGCGTGAGCACCAGCGACTCGCGTGGCTTGATGACGAACTGCTGGCGCCAATGCATGGGAATTCCGTCCTCTGGCACTGGCTCGCTGGGGCCGCTGGTCTGCACCATGCGTCCATTCACCATGCGGGGCGTGCTGGGAGCGCGGCGCGACTGCTGCAGCCACGCCTCTGCCTTGGCGCCGGTCAGCAGCACGCAGTCTGCGTCCACCTCGATGGTGCCAGAGGTGGGCGGCTCCAGGATGAGCAGCATGCGCTGCGAGCCCAGGCCTGTGGGCATGATCTGGTCCACCGGCTTCCATGCGTCGTCCCCCGCGCCGCTGGGACGCCAGCGCGCCAGCTTCACAGCCAGCGCCAGCCGGTTGCGGACAGCGAAGCCCAGCGGCGAGCCGGCAAAATTGGCCTGCAGGTTGGGCGACACTGGCGTGCCGTACACCAGCGTGGGAGGCTCGGCCGCGGGCTGGAAGAGCTTGTTCAGGAAGGCGGGCTGCGCCAGCAGGTCGTCAAAGGCGCGTTCGTCGGCGGATCCGGCCATGGTGATCAGCTGTCCGATGGCCTTCTGGTCCAGTGCTTCGAACTTCTCCTCTGAGTCTGCCAGCGTGGCGGCGACGAGCCTCACCAGCTGGTTCCGGGCGCTGCTGCCGCGCGAGTACAGGAACGGAAGCACGTTGGGCGACAGCACGGCGGGGAGCACCGCGTCGCGCACGGCCTGGTCGTTCCGCATGCGGTCCATCACCTGGTTGACCATGCCGATTGGGCTCGCTGGCCCCATGCCAACGCGCGCGCGCGGGCCGCGGCTGGTGAGCTCTGCCACCACCTCGGCCACCGCGCTGCGGTCGCCAGCTCCAGCCAGCGTGAGCAGCTCGTCGATGGAGACAGCGTTGGCCAGCGTGCGGTCGCGCCAGTTCATGACCGCGTAGTTGAGATGCGTGGCAGCCATGGCGGCGCCACCAGCCATCACCATCAGGCCCAGCACCGCCACGCCCCAGCGGCGGGAACGCACGCCAAACCGCACGCTGCGCCGGCGCTTGAGCGACTTGCCGCATTCAGGGCACGTCTCTGCTGTGTCTGGCGTGGCGCGCAGGTCAAACCCGCACGCTGCGCAGCGCGGCGCCCAGCCAGCCACGCGGCCTGCCAGGCCAAGGCCCAGCGTCACGCCGCCAGCCGCAGCCAGCACCAGCGGCGCGTAGATCAGCGCTTCAAACAGCTCGACCGGAATGGCTCGGAGTGCAGAGACGATCATGCGGACGATCCGTCGCTATTGTGCCACGCCCGGCCCTCGCGGGCCAAGAGCTCATCTGCAGATGCAGGCCCCCAGCTGCCTGGCGCGTAGTTGCCGCGGATGCCTTCGCGCAGCGGTGCGCTGGCAGGACCCAGGAAGGGCATCACAGCGCGCCAGGCGTCCTCGGTCTCCTCACGGGTCTTGAACAGCGTCTGGTCGCCGCGCATGGCGTCCACGATGAGCGGGCCATACGCCTCCACAGGGCGCGTGGCAAACTGGCTGCAGTAGTCCATGCTGAGCTCCGCTGGGCGGAACTGGATTCCAGGCCCCGGCACCTTGCTGTTGAAGCGCACGCGGAAGCGCTCGTGCGGCGCGATCTCGATGATGATGCGATCGGGCGTGATGGCTTCGCGGGTCACGGCGCGGAACAGGTTGGCCGCTGGTGGCTTGAACTGCACCACGATCTCGGTGGACTTGCGCGCCAACCGCTTGCCCGTGCGCAGGTAGAAGGGCGTGCCGCCCCAGCGCCAGTTGTCAAAGGTGATGCGCAGCGCTGCAAAGGTCTCTGTGATGCTGCCAGGCGCGACGCCGGGGAGATCTGCGTAGGCAGGGGTGGGGGGGGTGCTCGCGGTCGTGCTGGCAGCGCTCGCGCTCGCGGCGCTCGTGCCCGCGGCGGTCGCGCCCGCGGAGTACTGCCCCAGCGCAGCCACGCGCGTGATGTCCTCTGCGCGCGGCAGCTGGATGCTCTCCACGATCTTGCGCTTCTCTGCGCGGATCTGGTCGGCCGTGTAGCTGCTGGGCGGCTCCATGGCCACGAATGCCATCACCTGCAGCAGATGGCTCTGGATCATGTCGCGGATGGCGCCCGTGTTGTCGTAGAAGGCGGTGCGGTTGTCCACGCCCAGCGTCTCTGCTGCGGTGATCTGCACGTGGTCCACGTAGCGCGCGTTCCACACCGGCTCAAAGATGCTGTTTGCAAAGCGGAAGACCAGCAGGTTCTGCACCACCTCCTTGCCCAGGTAGTGGTCGATGCGATAGACCGCGTCCTCCTCGAACACGCGGCCCAGCGCGCGGTTCAGCGCGCGTGCGCTGCCCAGGTCGTGCCCGAACGGCTTCTCCACGATGATGCGCTGCCAGCTGCGCCGCGTGCGGTCCAGGCTGCACCACTGCTTGCCTTCGGTCACCATGCCGGCCGCGTCAATCTGCGCGATGATGGGCTCGTACAGCTCGGGCGCCACGCTCAGGTAGAAGAGCACGTTGCCGTGGCAGCCGTACTGCTCCTGAAGCGCGCTCACGCGGGCGGCGATGGGGGCCCACGCTTCGGCCTTCACTGCGTCGCCGGGCAGGTAGTGGATGCGCGCGGCCAGTGCGGCCCATGCGGCGGCGTCAAAGTCGCTGCCAGCTGCGGCGCGCACGCCTTTCTCCAGATCGTCGCGGAAGCTCTGGTCTGTCTTGGGCGACCGGCTGACGCCCAGGATGCACGTGTTGTCCGGCAGCGCACCAGCGCGGGCCATCTCGTACATGCTGGGGATGAGCTTGCGGTGCGTCAGGTCGCCCGACGCACCGAGGATCACAATGACGCACGGTTCAGCATTCGCCACCCCCGCAGAATAGGAAAATGGTGCCTGGCACTCCTGTCCCTACTTTCTGGGGCGACGGGGGCCGGGGGGCGGTGCGGTGGTCAGGCGGAGGGGCGCGCCTCACGCGGCACGCCGCGCCTCACGCCGCGCACCCCGCTTCACGCGGCGCCGCGGGGTTCACGCTGGGCTGTGCCTCGCGTGGTCCGGTCCGCCTCACGCAGCGCCGCGGGCCTCGCGCCGCCACCTCACGCAGCTCCGCGGGCTTCGCGCGGGTGGAATCGCTCAATGGTGCGCCGCAGGTGGCTGCGGTCCACATGGGTGTACACCTGCGTGGTGCCGATGTCCGAGTGCCCCAGGAGCTCCTGCACCACGCGCAGGTCTGCGCCGCCTGCCACCAGGTGCGTGGCAAACGAATGCCGCAGGAGGTGCGGATGCACCCCGCGGATGCCGGCCAGCGCTGCATACCGCCCCACGATTTGCCACACCGCCACGCGCTCGATGGGCCGGCCGGTGTGCGAGAGCAGCAGCCGGTACCGGTCGCGCCCGTCGTTCCAGCGCAGCAGGTGCGGGCGCAGTTCTGCCAGGTATCGCTTGGTGGCCTCGATGGCCGGCACGCCGATCGGCACCAACCGGTGCTTGTTGCCCTTGCCGATCACGCTCACCACGCCCAGCGTCTCATTGAAGTCGTTCATCTTCAGCGTGCCCACCTCGCTGGCGCGGAGGCCAGCGGCGTACATCAGCTCCAGCATGGCGCGGTCGCGCAGCCACATCTTGCTGTGCTCTGGCGCGGGCGTCTCCACCAGCTTCTTCATCTGCACGGGGGAGAGCGTGCCGGGCAGGCGCTTCCACCGCGTGGGGCGCTCCAGCAGGCGTGCTGGGTCGGCCTTGATGCGGAAGTTTGCGTGCAGGAACCGGAAGAACACGCGCATGGTGGCCAGATGGCGCACGATGGTGGCGGGGTCAAGCCCGCGCTCCTTGCTCAGGTAGCGCATGTGCGCGGCCAGGTGGTCCACCGTGACCTCCGAGGGGTCGTACACGCTGTTGGCCAGCAGCCACGCGCGCATCTCCTCCAGGTCCCGGGTGTAGGCCTCCAGCGTGCTGGCGGCCAGGCCAGCCTCCACGCGGGCAAAGGTCAGGAAGTCACGGAGCGGAGCGTCGAATCCCTTGGGCGCGTCCATGGATGGTCACCGGTTGCGCGCGTGCGGGCGTGTTGCGGTACGCGGTCTCGCGATTGATGCGGTGGAACAGCACGCATCCGTAGTACCCGCCCAGGCAGTACCGGAACATGGAGTCCAGCTCGCCCATGCGATACCGCCCCTGGCAGCGCGGGTCGTTCTTGTCCACGTGCGGGCAGGCGTGGCTGAGGGCTGGATCGGGGTCCGGCATGCGGGGCGCATGCATCCTAGATCGGCCGTTTGCCCGCGCGAACGAAAATGGTGCCTGGCACGGGTGTCCCTACTTTCCGGAAACTGGTGCCTGGCACTGGTGTCCCGGGTTTCTGCATGGATGCCCACCCGTGTCCCTGCTGCGCGGAGGAGGCGCGCGAGTGGGCTTGCCGGCGATGGTCTGCGACACGCGCGCAGCCGCGACGCGCGCACGGCCGCGCCACGCAGTGCCCGCCGTGCAGCGCGCGATGACGCGATTGGCCCACGCCAAAAGGGGAGGGACACCCATGCAGGGAACCCCTGACCGAAACCCGGGACAGGAGTGCATGGCACGAGTTTCCCCGAAAGTAGGGACACCCGTGCCAGGCACCACTTTCCTACGTGCTCAGCGTCCGGTGGAAGAAGTGCAGGCCGGCGGCTTTGCGCGCGCGCTCCAAGGTGTCCTCGGCCAGCAGGTTGGCACGCCGGCAGCCGTCCTTCAGGATGGCAATCACCTTGGCATCGTCCTCGCCCATCTGCGCGCGCCGCGCACGCATGGGGTCCAGCAGCCGGTTGATAGCCGCCGCCACCTCCTGCTTCACATGCCCGTCACCCAGGTTGTCACCCGCCGCGTAGCGCCGCTTGAGCTCGGCCACGCGGTCCGGGTCCTCGATGAACGCCTCCACATACTGGAACAGCGCGTTGTTCACATCACCGGGCTCTGTGGGCGACTGCCGTCCAGTGAAGATCTTCTTCACCTTGTTCTCCACGTCCTTGGGCGTGTCGCTGATGAAAATCGCATTGCCCAGGCTCTTGGACATCTTGTTCTTGCCATCCACGCCCAGCAGCCGGCCCACCTTGCCCACCTCTGCGCGCGGCACAGGCCACACGCCGCCCAACTTCACGTGGTCCTCGTCCTTGGCATCGGTGGGCACGCCGCAGTACATCTGATTGAACCGCCGCGCCACCTCGCGCGTCAGCTCCAGATGCGGCACCTGGTCCTCGCCCACCGGCACGCCCACGGGCCTGAAGCTCAGGATGTCGCTGCATTGCCCCACGGCATACAGCGGAAATCCAAAGGAGTACGTGTCGCCCAGCCCCTTCATCTCGATCTCGGTCTTCAGCGTGGGATTGCGCATCACGCGGTTGAACGGCAGCAGCATGGCGAACAGGAACGCCAGCTCATGGATGGCTGGAATCTCGCTCTGCAGGAAGATGGTGCTCTTCTCCGGATCAATGCCCATGGCCAGATAGTCGCGCACGATGGCGATGGTGTCGCGCCGAATCTCCTCTGGCTTGTCTGCGCGCGTGGTGAACGCGTGGTAGTTGGCCAGGATGAAGTAGCAGTCGTGCGTCTCCTGCAGCTCCACGCGCCGCTTCACGCTGCCCACCCAGTGCCCAAGGTGCAGTTGTCCAGTGGGCGTGTCGCCTGTCAGGATGCGGGGTCGCTCGGTGGCCATAGGGGGCACGCAGGATACGGCGCAGCCCGCCCCGCACGCGCAGCGCGCTGGCCTTTGCTGACTACCATCCGCGCATGCCCCCTGAGCCGGACCCGGCAGAACACGACGAAATCAGGGTCGAAGGTCTCACCCCTGCCATCCCAGCCCCAGCGCTGCCTGGCACCGTGGTGGCGCGGCACACCACAGATGACCTGTTCGACGCGCTGGGCTTCGACCTCCTGGCCCAGGCCGTGGCATGCGTGCGCGAGTTTGGCGACTTCCACCTGGCCATCAGCGGCGGCAAGACGCCGTTCCCGCTGTACGAGCAACTGATGTGCGACCCCCGCCTGCGCGCGCTGCCGTGGCGCCGCACGCACCTGTGGATGGTGGACGAGCGCATGGTGCCGTTTGACAGCGAGCTCTCCAACTTTGGGCGCATCAAGGAAGTCATCGTGGACCACGCGGACATTCCTGCAGAGCAGGTGCACCCTGTGCTCACGCAGCAGCCAGACGCTGGCGACCGCTACGACGCCGCGCTGAAGGAGACGCTGGCCTGGCGCCCCAAGGGGCACGATCGCCTGGACTTTGTGCTGCTGGGCATGGGTCCGGACGGACACACGGCCAGCATCTTTCCCGGCTCGCCAGCGTTGGACGACCTGCGCCGCGTGGCCATGCGCGTGCCGCCACCCACCACCGTGCCGCCGCCGGTGGAGCGCGTCACGCTCACCATGGCCATGATCAACGCCAGCCGCTTTGTGGCGCCGCTGATCGTGGGCGCAGACAAGCACGCCATGCTGCAGCGCGTGGCCAGCGGCGTTCCGCAGCACACGGTTCCCATCGCTGGCGTGCGCCCGCTTGCTGGCGAGCTGCGCTGGTACCTGGACAAGGCTGCGGCGACGGGTGTGGCAGCACGTGCTGCCGGCTCCTGACTTCCGTTCAACGGCTCCACTGTCCGAGCAACACGCCCAGATCTTCGCCGTCCACGATCCCGTTGATGCTGATGTCCGCCACGGTGTCGCCTGTGCTGCCCCACGCACCCAGGAGGATTCCAAGGTCGGTGCCGTCCACCAGGCCATCGGCATTGAGATCCGCGGTGGGACGAGGCACCACGCAGTCCATCCACTGAACGGCCACAGGCTCGTAGGCGCCATCGCCATCCTCGTCGGTGGAGAAGACGATTCCAGTGGCGCCCAGGGCATCGACGTCCTGCCAAGCCACCAGGATCTGAAGGAATGCGAAGCCGCCCGGCCGCGCCTTCACGGCGCCATACAGGGGCTTGCCCGGTGGCATCCCGCCAACCGCGAGGGCTCCGCTTGGAGCGCCGTTCATGGCGACGGTGGTGACCTGATAGGGCAGCACACCGCCTGCATTGCTGGACACAGGGAGGTCCACGTTGAGCGTCGCCATGTCTCCAACGGGGAGGGAGATGGCGCACGTCAGGCAGCCACCAGAGCAGGGCAGATCCGGCCTGTCCTGCACCATGCCGCTGCACTCCACCACACGCCCGTTGCTGAGCGCCATCACAGAATCAAAGCACGCGGTGCCTCCGGCCGGAAGCGCTGCTGGCCGCGGCGCCACCGCCACAGCCGTGGTGCTAGAGAACGCAGAGACGGAGGTGGTTGCCGAAGGCCCGATGGCGTCGAGAGGGGCGAACGGCCCGGCAAAGCACGGTACGCCTGGAGTCACCCACCCAAAGGCTGGCGTGACAGTGACCGCGTTTGGGGTCAGGTTGTAGAAGCGCGCGCCAACGGTCCTGGAAGTGGCGCCGCTGCAGAAGTTCAAGGGCTGTGCGACCTGGCAGTACTGCTTGCACTTTCCAACGCCTCCCGCTGCGTGAAGCGCGGCGATCTCATCCGGCGTGAGCGCTCGTCGGAAGACCTCCAGTTCGTCAATGCCTCCAGGGAAGTACGAGGCGCCATGGTGGTCCGAACCGATCAGCATGGAGAGTTCGTTTGCCAGGTTGCCCGGCACCACCGTCGGGTCAAAGGTCAGGACCGTGGCGCCGTTCACATACAGCCGGCCACCGGTGCTGCTGGTGCGGTCCACTGTCACAGCGACATGCGTCCACGACGCGCCGGGAATGGTCCCTGCGGGGCTGGGGGCGATCCAGGTGGTAGGCGCTGTGTCGGCGAGCGTGAAGCAAAGCTGGCCCCCGCACACACCAAGCGCATATCCAGCGCTGTTGTGAAGCGGGTCATACTTGGAGACCAGGGTGCAATCGTTTTGGCAGGAGCCTTCGATAAAGACCCAGAGATCAATGGTGAATCCGGGGCTTGTGAACTCGATCAGCGAGTGGTTTCGGACCACGATGACATCATCCACGCCGTCCAGGAAACGGCTGTTGCTGGACCAGAACCCCGCCCAAGGCGTGGCGCCAGCGCCCAGCGGGTAGCACACCCCGTTCCACGGGCTGACCAGGTTGTGGCACGTGCCTCCGGAGAGTTCGTCAAACGAGAGCCACAGCGCCATGTTGGCCGGTGGCATCACGCAGTCGCAGCACTCGATGCGAGCATGGTCAGACCACGAGACGCCGCATGTTGGGTGAGACACACGGCAGAACACCTCGCAGCCGCAGTCGTCGCTCCCTGGCATCCAGAATGCGGGCGCATTGTTGTCCAGCGTGGAACTGGTCGCGCCGGGGATGGCCACTGGAGCATTGCTGCCACACTGCTTGAACCACTGGTAGCTCACGCCTGCATTCGGCGAGGCCACGTGGAATGTCATGGGCTGGGGTGGGCAGCCTGTCACGGAGATGGGTTGCTGTGAAATCGTCGGTGTCGCTCGCGTGATCACAAACGGATCGCTGTATGTCGAGCCACCTGGAGAGTGCGCGACCGCTCTGATCGTGCAGCCCTGGTACAGATCCACGCCCGCATTGAAGAAGGTGATCGTGGCGGTCTGCGTCCCCGTGACCACGTTCGGCGTATCGCTGAGCGTGATCCAGTTTCCGCCAGTACCGGGGCACGGCAGGATCTCCCACGTGTAGAAGACGCCGCAGTTTGCGGTGGCCTCCACTGTCTCGGTCAGCGAGGAGCCGCAGGGCACGGTGACGCTGATGGGCTGCTGGGTGAAGACTGGTGGATCAGCCCAGTCACAGAAGCAGCGGATGTACGCGGTGGAGTCAAAGAGCGTGTCGGACGCATCGGCGATGATGAAGTCAATGGTGTGCACTCCGACAGACAGCAAGATGGTGGTCACGTTCACTGCGCTGCCGTTGCACACGATCACGCCGTCAAGCTCCGTGCCTGCGAGCCCGGTCATGCACGGATTGTTCACGTTGGACGGCTGACCGCTTGGAAGCGCGATGTTCACGCCGTCAACAAAGATGCCGAACGCGTCGATGAACTCGGATCCCACCCACTCCGGGTACTCCTCGGTCCCGAACACATACGCAAAGCTCAACGCGTGCGGCGAGGTCACGTTGAGGGTCACGGTCAGATGGGCCACGTCCCGCAGCGCTGTGGTGCCGGTGAGGGGCTGCATGAGCAGCTTCTCCGCCGCAGTGCCGCCCGTGTTGAACTGGAACGAATGGTCGTTCTCAGTGCTTGCGCCGCTTCCATAGTCAGCGACATCTCCGGTGCTGAGGACGATCCCTCCGCCGGGCGCCCCGGCAAGCGCCAGGCCGTAGGTGTTGGGTGAGGTCCCCACAGTGAAGGTGCCCGCCGACGTTCCGAACGAGTTGCTTGGGAAGTTGCCTGAGGCGTTCAACCACTCAATCCCGCATGGACCGAAGAGGGCGTTCGCCAGGATGTTGGCCTGCGCATTGGGCGTGACCACCAGCTGCGCGGCCGCACCAGAGGACACCAGCAGGGCCAGCGCGCCCGGCAACCACGGAAGTGCGGACATGAAACACCTCACGAAATTCACTGGATTCACTGTGGCTCCTTGCGCAGGGTGGCACCTCAAGCATAAACCCCATGGCGCAACCACCAAGCAAACCCTGGGTTGTTCATCAATATTGCCCCGCCATGAACCCCTCACGCGCGCAGAAAGTCATCCAGCACCGCGCACGCAGCCAGTGCGTCGCGCAGCTCCTTCTTCTCCTGGTGCGTGCGTTTCTGCGCGCCGGCGCCCGCGCCAGCTGCGCTGCTGCGGCCGCCACCGCGATCCGCGCGCTCGCCGCGCTGCGCCATGCGCTGGTCTGCCTCAAAGCTGCTCAGACGCTCGTCCTGCAGATGCACATGCAGCCCCGTTCGCGCTGCAAGCTGCTGCGCAAACACACGCGCGCGCGGCCGCTGCGCCTTCCGTGCCATCCATGTTCAGCGGCAGGCCAAGCACCAGCTCATCTGGACCATGCTCCTTCACCGCGCGCGCCAAGGCGTCCAGCAGCGCTGGTCCCGCTGGCACCTGCAGCACCTCCAGCGGCTGCGCAGTGCGCAGCACGCTGTCTGCGCCAGCCAGGCCAGTGCGGCGCTCGCCCAGGTCAATGGCCAGGTACCGCTTGGCTCCCACGCGCACGCCTGCTAGCGCAGGCCCTCCGGCACTTCACCCGCCAGGTCCTTCACCTGCTCTGCCAGGTCTGCGCGCACCACCAGCGTGGCGTCCTTGGTGTGCACGATGATCACGTCCTTCAGCCCCACCGTGGCAATCACATGCGAAGGATCACTGCTGACCGCCAGCACCTCCTGGCTGCCGCGGTGCACCACGCGCGCGTTGCCGCGGTTGCCGTGCGCGTCCGCCTGCAGCGTCTGTCCATAGCTAGGCCAGCTGCCAATGTCGCGCCACTCCACATCCATGGGCACCACGCAGATGGGCGCATTGGGCTGGCGGCTGATGGGCTCCATCACGCCGTGATCCACGCTGATCTTGGGCAAGTGCGGGTACACGCGCTCCAGCACCGCGCGCTCCTGCGGCGTGCCCAGCGCAGCGCCAATCTGCCGCATGCCAGACGCGGTCTCTGGCTTGAACTCCTCCACCGCCTTCATGAACGCCAGCGCGCCGAACACAAACATGCCGCTGTTCCAGCCAAAAGTGCCAGCAGCCAGCAGCTTCTCTGCCCGCTCGCGGTCAGGCTTCTCTATGAACTTGCCAGCCTGGAATGCGCCCGGGAACCCGCCCAGTTCGTGCCCATGCTCCACGTAGCCAAAGCCAGTGGCTGCATGCGTGGGCTTGATGGTGAAGGTGACCATGCGCGTGGGGTCCGCCTCCACCAGCCGGTACCCCAGGTCCAGCGCGCGCAGGAACTCCTCCTGCGGCTGGATAAGGTGGTCGGAGGTCAGCACGGCCAGCGCGGTGGCTGGCGCCTGTCCAGCGCGGGCAGCAGCCACAGTGGCGCCCAATGCCACAGCGGCCAGCGTGTCGCGCGCGGCAGGTTCGCCCAGGAAGTTCTCTGCTGGCATCCACGGCAGTGCAGCGCAGATGGGCTGCCGATGCATCTCTGCAGCGCACACCAGCGCATTGCTGGGCCGCACCAGCGCCTGAATGCGGCTGCCTGTGATGGACAGCAGGCTGCAACCCTCCACCAGAGGCAGCAGCTGCTTGGGTGCGCTCTGCCTGCTCATGGGCCACAGGCGCGTGCCGCTGCCGCCCGCCATGATCATGGCAAAGCGCGTGGCGTGCGCGCTGTGCGGGGCGGTGGCCGTGGGGAGCGTTGCCATGCGGCGCGTAGGATAGACCGCCGTGATCACGCAGATTGAAGGCACCCTCACTGGCCTGCATGACGGCGCCGCGCACCTCCGCGTGGGTGACCTGACCTACGAAGTGCTGGTGCCCGCTGCGGACACCATGGTGCTGGCTGCAAGCCTGGGCCAGCGCATGACCTTCCACACGCTGCACTATCTGGAGGGCCAGGGGCAGGGCAGCAGCTTCTGGCCGCGGCTCATCGGCTTCCGGAGCGTGCGCGACCGCGAGTTCTTTGAGCTCTTCACCACGGTGAAGGGCATCGGAAACCGCCGCGCGCTGCGTGCGCTGCAGCTGCCGTTTGCGCGTGTGGCAGAGGCCATCGCGCTGCGCGACCTGGCCACGCTGCAGAGCCTGCCAGAGGTGGGCCGCCGCACTGCAGAGGCCATCTGCGTGGAGCTGAAGGGCAAGGTGGATGCGTACGTGGTGCGCAGCGCTGTGGAGGCGGGAGGTGCGACGGGTGGGGCGAGTGGAGTGAACGGTCCAGCAGGCAAGGATGGCAGCGCGGGTGCAGTGGGCGCCACGGGCACCGCTGGCACTCCAAGCAAGCGCACCACCAAGCGCGCAGCCACCACAGAGCCCAAGACAGAGGCGGCGCGCGCAGACGCAGACGCCGGCAGCGCCACCGATCTCATCGTGATGGCCAACAGCGCGGTGGAAGTGCTGGTGCAGCTGGGCCACACGCGCCTGGCCGCCCGCGAGATGGTGGAACGCGTCATCATGGCGCGCGACACGCCGCCAGCCTCTGCCGGAGACCTGGTGACCGAGGCGCTCCGCTAGCGCGCGGTTCATGGACCCGCATCCGGACATGCCGCAGCACGAAGCGCCGCAAGGAGCTCCGCACGCGCCGCAGCCCATACCGCTTCACACGTTGCTCCACCTCACGCAGGTGCTGGAGCGCACGCCCGCGGTCCTGCACGCGCTGCTCGCTGGCCTGGCGCCCGAATGGACCACCGGCAACTACGGGCCGCACACCTGGAGCGCGCACCAGGTGGTGGGGCACCTCATCGCTGCAGAGCGCGAAGACTGGCTGCCGCGCGTGCAACGCATCCTGGAGTCTGGGGAAGCCAAGCCGTTCGAGCCGTTTGCGCACACGTCGGTGGCAGGGGGCAAGCAGCCGTTGTCCGCGCTGCTGGACGAGTTTGCACAGCTGCGCGCGGCCAACCTGCTTGCGCTGCGGGCGCTGCACCTCACGCGCGCGGACCTGGCGCGCACCGGCACGCACCCTGCGCTCGGCCGCGTGACGCTGGGCCAGCTCCTTAGCACCTGGGCGGTGCATGACCTGCACCACTTGCGGCAGATCGCGCTGGCCATGGCCTGGCAGCAACGTGAAGCTGTGGGCCCCTGGCGCGCGTATCTGAACACGCTGGAGCGGTGAGCCGTTGGCCTGGCCGCGCGGGCGGCGTTCGCTCACCCGTTCCGGCTCACAACGTCACGCCAGCCCGGCTTCACCTCACCCCAGCCCAGCCCCGCCCACTGGCTCTGGATCCACCATCGGCCAGCCGCTCTTCTTGGCCAGCGCGTGGCGCAGGCGCTTGCACACCTCTGCAGGCTCGCGCACTTCTTCCTTGGCAAAGTCGAACACGCCCACCAGCTCCACCACGGCCTTGCCGCGCGGCACCAGCGGGTCAATCAGCGCGTTGCCTGTGGTCCCCGGCCCGTGGATCCACAGCAGCACCACGGGCACCTTGGCCAGCGCCACCAGCGCGCCCACGCCTTCTGCAAACGGCTCGATGGTCCCCGGCTGCTCCACGATCCCGCGCTCTGGAAAGATGCCCACGATGCCGCCGTCGCGCACATGCTTCACCGCCAGCTTCAGCGTGGTGCTGTCCTGCGGGCCGTAGTGCACGGGCAGCACATCCAGCCCCTTCCACAGCCGCTTGAACGCAGGGCTCATCTGGTCTGCCGCCATCATGAACCGCACAGGGCGGTGAACCGCGCACTGCATGAGCGGCGCGTCCAGCCCGCTGCCGTGGTTGGCCACCAGCACAAAACCGCCCTGCGGCAGGATGCCCGCGTGAAAGCCGCGGTACTCCGCGCGGTGGACCACCCTGGCAAAGGGGCGCATGAGCGCCTCCAGCACACCAAGTCTGCCTGTGTACGCCAGCGGCCGACCCACGCGCGGCGCCACCAGGAAGCCAAACGCCACCGCCACCGCGCCCACCACCAGCAGCAGCAGCAGGGTGCCGCCCACCACCAGGCCTGCGCCCAGCAGGACGTCGGACACCACGTTGCTCGCGTCATGCGTTTCTGCGGTGGACATGCGGTGGATTCCCGCTGCGCGTGATACCGCCAATTCCATGCGCGTGCGGAGGGGGCCGGTTCCGTTATCATCTCGCAAGTTTGGGCACTCCGCGCCACTGGCGCGCACCCGGACGCCGCGCACTGAGTCTTGCCGCCTTCCGCCGCCTTTCACCGGTTCACGCCGGTCCCTCCATGCCCCGTCGCGACGACATCCACACCATCCTGATCATCGGTTCGGGTCCCATTGTCATTGGCCAGGGCTGCGAGTTTGACTACTCCGGCACGCAGGCCTGCAAGGCGCTCCGCGAGGAGGGCTACCGCGTGGTGCTGGTGAACTCCAACCCAGCCACCATCATGACCGACCCGGCCTTCAGCGACCGCACCTACCTCGAGCCCATCACTCCAGAGGCGGTCGAGAAGATCATCATCAAGGAGAAGGCGCTGGGCAACCCCATTGACGCGCTGCTGCCCACGCTGGGCGGCCAGACTGCGCTGAACTGCGCGTGCGCGCTGTGGGACAAGGGCGTGCTGCAGAAGCACAACGTGCAGATGATCGGCGCTGACCGCGAGGTGATCCACCGCGCGGAGGACCGCGAGGCGTTCCGGCAGATCGTGGAGCGCCTGGGGCTGCGGCAGCCGCCGTCGCGCACGGTGACCACGCTGGATGAAGCGCGCGAGTTCCTCCAGGAGATCGGCCTGCCTGCCATCATCCGGCCTGCGTTCACGCTGGGCGGCACGGGCGGCGGCATCGCCTACAACATGGAGGAGTTCGAGGAGATCGTGCGCCGCGGCCTTTCCGCCAGCATGATCGGCCAGGTGCTCATTGACAAGAGCGTGCTGGGCTGGAAGGAGTACGAGCTGGAGGTGGTGCGCGACCGCAAGGACAACTGCATCATCATCTGCGGCATCGAGAACATCGACCCCATGGGCGTGCACACCGGCGACAGCGTGACGGTTGCGCCCATCATGACGCTGAGCGACAAGGAATACCAGCGCATGCGCGACGCTGCCTTCGCCATCATGCGCGCGGTGGGCGTGCAGACCGGCGGCAGCAACGTGCAGTTCGCCATCAATCCGGCCGATGGCGAGATGGTGGTGGTGGAGATGAACCCGCGCGTCAGCCGCAGCAGCGCGCTGGCCAGCAAGGCCACGGGCTTCCCCATCGCGCGCATCGCCGCCAAGCTGGCGGTGGGCTACTCGCTGGACGAGCTGCGCAACGACATCACCGGCAACACCAGCGCGTGCTTCGAGCCAAGCATTGACTACGTGGTGGTCAAGATGCCGCGCTGGACCTTCGAGAAGTTCCCAGAGGCGGACGAGACGCTCACCACGCAGATGAAGAGCGTGGGCGAGGCCATGAGCATCGGCCGCACCTTCAAGGAGGCCTTCCAGAAGGCCATCCGCAGCATGGAGGTGAAGCGGTTTGGCTTTGGCCTGGACAAGAACGACCGCTGGCTGCGCTGGACGCGCGAGCAGCAGGTGGCGGGGGTTGCGGCCGCAGGCTCCTCCTCTGCTGGCGCCGAGACCGCCGCGCGCCCTTCAGAAGCAGCCGCCACCGAGTGGCCCATTCCAGAGGACACGCTGGTCCGCAAGCTGGCGGTGCCCAGCCAGGGCCGCCTGTACTACGTGCGCTATGCGCTGAAGATGGGCTGGAGCATCGAGCGCGTGCACGAGATCTGCCGCATTGATCCGTGGTTCCTGCGCCAGTTCGCAGAGCTGGTGGCGTTCGAGGACCAGATCATGCGCGTGCCCAGCCTGGGCGCATGCACCAAGGAGATGATGTTCGAGGCCAAGCGCCGCGGCTACAGCGATGCGCAGCTGGCCAATGCATGGCTGGGCGACATCACGCCCGCCACCATCCTGCAGGTGCGCGCGCACCGCAAGAAGCTGGGCGTGGAGCCGGTGTTCAAGCTGGTGGACACGTGCGCCGCGGAGTTCGAGGCCGTCACGCCCTACTACTACAGCGCGTACGAGGAGCCGTACTTTGTGGACGGCCGCGCGGTGCATGACGACGAGGTGCGCATCACCGGCAAGCAGAAGATTGTCATCCTGGGTGGCGGGCCCAACCGCATCGGGCAGGGCATCGAGTTCGACTACTGCTGCTGCCAGGCTGCGTTCGCCGCGCGCGAGCAGGGGTTCGAGAGCGTGATGATCAACTCCAATCCGGAGACGGTCTCCACGGACTACGACACCAGCGACCTGCTGTTCTTCGAGCCGCTCACGCTGGAGGATGTGCTGAACGTGGTGGAGCGCCTGAACGGCGGCGGCGTGGACAAGGCCGACCGCACTGGCGCAGTGGTGGGGTGCATCGTGCAGTTTGGCGGGCAGACGCCGCTCAACCTGGCGCACGGTCTGGTGAAGGCTGGCGTGCCGCTGGTGGGCACGGGCCTCAACAGCATTGATCTGGCAGAAGACCGCGACCGCTTCAAGGTCATGCTGGAGGAGCTGGGCTTCAATCAGCCGGCAAGCGGGATCGCACGCAGCCTGGAGGAGGCCGTGGCAGAGGCCGCGCGCGTGGGCTACCCCGTGCTGGTGCGCCCCAGCTATGTGCTGGGCGGCCGCGGCATGGAGACGTGCTTTGATGAAGCCGCGCTGCGCCGCTACATGACCACCGCGGTGAACGTCAGCGACCTGGCCAACGCTCCGGTGCTCATTGATCGCTTCCTGAGCGACGCCATCGAGGTGGACGTGGATGTGGTGGCGGACTTCGAGCCCTCGGAGGGCAGCCGCACCACGCAGATCCCGCAGAGCAGCCAGCAGCCGCGCGCGGTGGTGTGCGGCGTGATGGAGCACATCGAGGAGGCGGGCATCCACAGCGGCGACAGCACGTGCACCATTCCGCCGTACAGCCTGCCACCCAGCCTGGTGAACCGCATCCGCGAGCAGGCGCGCACGCTGGCCGAGCGGCTGAAGGTGCGCGGACTGATGAACGTGCAGATGGCCGTGAAGGATGAGACCGTGTACATCCTGGAGGTCAATCCGCGCGCCAGCCGCACAGCGCCGTTTGTGAGCAAGGCCAAGGGAGTCTCGTGGGCCAACGTGGCGGCCAAGGTGATGATGGGCGCCTCGCTGGACCTGCTGCAGGTGCGCGAGATCCACGACACCGGCTTCTACGCGGTCAAGGAGAGCGTCTTCCCGTTCAGCAAGTTCCCTGGCGTGGACGTGGTGCTGGGGCCGGAGATGCGCAGCACTGGCGAGGTGATGGGCGCGGACCGCAGCCTGCCGGTGGCGTTTGCCAAGGCGCAGATGGCGGCTGGCGTGCACCTGCCGGTGAAGGGCAACGTGTTCCTCAGCGTGCGCGATGGCGACAAGCACCAGGCCGTGGAGGTGGCGCGCAGCCTGGCAAGCATGGGCTTCACCGTGCACGCCACCGAAGGCACCTATCGCACGCTGCATCAGTACAGCGTGGCCTGCACGCTGGTGCCCAAGATCGCCAGTGGCCAGCGACCCAACGTGCTGGACCTGATCTCGAACGGCCAGATGCAGCTCATCATCAACACGCCCACCAAGAAGGGCGGCGCTACAGACGAAGGCCGCATCCGCGCGCAGGCGGTGCGCGCCAACGTGCCCATCATCACCACCATCGCGGGCGCGCGTGCGGCGGTGCAGGCCATCCAGGCCCTGCGCGGCGGCAGCTGGCAGGTCTCCGCCATGCAGGACTACCGCGAGAAAGTCGTGCCTGGCACGGGTGTCCCTACTTTCGTGCGGAGCTAGAAACTCGTGCCTGGCACTCCTGTCCCTCCTTTCGTGAGGGGCTGAGCGGGGGCGCGCGCCCGCCGCTCGCACCGGGCGAGCTGGCAGCGCTCCGCCTCGCAGCCGGCCGGGCCCCCTGAGTCCCCGAAACCCGGGACAGGAGTGCCTGGCACCAATTTCCCTATACTGCCCCGCTCGAATGCAGACGCTCACAGCCCTCCTGCCTTCCGGCCCTGTCCTGTTCCAGATCATCACCAGCGTGCTGGTGGTGGCGGTGGCGCTCCACGTCATTCTGGGTGCGTGCGCCTATGCCATCCTGCTGGAACGCCGCCTCAGCGCCTGGATGCAGGACCGCGTGGGCCCCAACCGCGTGGGCCCGGCTGGCCTGCTGCAGCCACTGGCGGACGGCCTGAAGTTCTTCATGAAGGAGGACTACACCCCGGCGGGCGTGGATAAGGCCATGTTCTTTGCCGCCCCAGCCATGCTGGTGGTGCCCAGCTTGATCGGCTTTGTGATCATCCCGTGGGCTGGGCAGCTGGACCTCTCGCAGATTCCGGTGCTGAGCAGCATGTTCGCGCTCAAGGGCACCGTGCAGATCGTGGGCGCGGACATCAACGTGGGCGTGATCTACATGCTGGCCGTCGCCAGCCTGGCCGTCTACGGCGTGGCGCTGGGCAGCTGGGCCAGCAACAACAAGTTCGCCTTCCTGGGCGGCTTGCGCGCAGCGGCGCAGATCATCAGCTACGAGATCCCCATGGGCGTCAGCCTGCTGTGCGTGGTGCTGATGGCTGGGTCGTTCATCCCCAGCGAGATCATCACCGCCCAGCAGTCCAGCAGCTGGTTCTTGCTGCAGCAGCCGGTGGCGGCCATCCTCTTCTTCACCTGCATGCTGGCGGAGACCAACCGCCTGCCGTTTGACCTTGCAGAGTGCGAAAGCGAGCTGGTGGGTGGCTACCACACGGAATACAGCAGCATGCGCTTTGCGCTGTTCTTCCTGGCCGAGTACTTCAACATGATTGCGGGCGCGGCGCTGTTTGCCGTGCTGTTCTTGGGCGGCTGGAGCCTGAACCCGCTGGGCGGGCTGCTGCACTGGGATCTGCCCACCACGGGCGGCCTGCCGCTGGTGCTGGCGCAGGTGGGCGTGATGGCTGGCAAGACCTTCCTGCTGGTCAGCCTGACGGTGGCCCTGCGCTGGACGCTGCCACGCTTCCGCTTTGACCAGCTGATGCGCCTGGCGTGGGAAGGCATGATTCCCACCGCGCTGCTGGTGCTCACCTGCACCGCCGCCTTCATGTACATGGGCTACACCCACTGGATGTGGCTGGGCAGCGTGCTGTGCGCGGCCATCGTGTACTTCGTGGGCCCCAAGCTGCCGCAGCAGAAGCACCCCAACCACAAGGTGGCGCTCATCGGCAGCCGGTTCAATCCGCTGCCAGAGAAGATGGTTTCCGGCATGCCGGGTTCCAGCTTCTGATTGGACGCTGCGCCGGATCGCTGTCCTGGACCGCTGGCGGGGTCGCGGCGACTCCGCCGTCCCGAAAGGCGGGACACCCGTGGCAGGCACGACTTTCCCCGAAAGTAGGGACACCCGTGCCAGGCACGACTTTCCTTCACTTGCGCATGGAGCTGACCCACGCGCCGTAGCGCAGGATCATGTGGCGGCGCGCGGCAGCAGGGGGCATCTGCGCGGGGTCGGTGCCAAACGCAGTCTCACGCCGCCAGGTCCAGTAGCGGCCGTTCAGGCGGAAGCGGGTCTTCCACGCCAGCAGGAACAGGTTCCACAGCGCGCGCAGCGTGGTCACAGCACCAGCATCCGCTCGGGCTTCTCCACGCAGTCCTTGATGTGCACCAGGAAGCTCACCGCCTCGGAGCCATCAATGATGCGATGGTCGTAGCTGAGCGCCAGGTACATCATGGGCCGCAGCGCAATTTGCCCTGGATTGCGCGGGTCTTCCACAGCACGCTTCTTGATGGCGTGCATGCCCAGGATGGCGCTCTGCGGCGCGTTCAGGATGGGCGTGCTCATCAGGCTGCCGTAGATGCCGCCGTTGGTGATGGTGAACGTGCCGCCGGTCATCTCGTCCACGCTCAGCTTGCCGTCGCGGGCGCGCAGCGCCAGGTCCTTGATAGTGCGCTCGACGTCCGCAAAGCCCATGGCTTCCGCGTTGCGCAGCACCGGCACCACCAGGCCGCGGTCTGTGCCCACGGCCACCGCCACGTCGCAGTAGTCGTGGTACTCAAACTCCTCGCCAGCGATGTACGCGTTCACCTTGGGGAAGGCGCGCAGCGCGCTGCATGCGGCCTTCACAAAGAAGCTCATGAAGCCCAGGCCCACGCCGTTCTTCTTCTCGAATGCGTCCTTGTACTCCGAGCGCAGGCGCATGACCTCGGTCATGTCCACCTCGTTGAAGGTGGTGAGCATGGCTGCGGTGTGCTGCGCATCCACCAGCCGCTCTGCAATGCGCTGACGGATCTTGGGCATGCGCTCGCGGCGCACGCCACGGCTGCCGATGGGCGCAGCCTGCACGGCAGGCGCTGTGGCAGCGGCCGCCGGCGCAGCAACAGGGCGCGCAGGCGCGGCTGCCCCAGCGCTTCCAGCACCATTTTCGCTGCCGCTGGCAGCGCGCTCCACGTCTGCCTTCATCACGCGGCCAGCTGGGCCGCTGCCTGGCACGCGGGCCAGATCAATGCCCTTGTCTGCCGCCATGCGCTTGGCCACGCTGCTGGCCTTGGGCTCTGCCGTGGCCGAAGCAGCCGAAGCCACGACCGCCGCGCTCGAACCACCTGCTGCCGCCTTGGCCCCGCTGTTGCCTGCACCCGCGCTGCTGCCAGCGCCTGCTGGCTTGGGCGCCTTGTTGTCCACCGTGCCGATCACAGCGCCCACCTTGTGCTCGCTGCCAGTGAGGCCCGCCACGTGCAGCACGCCAGCACCCGGTGCGCGCACTTCCAGCGTGGCCTTGTCGCTCTCGATGTCCACCAGCACTTCGTCCGTCTCCACCCAGTCTCCGTCCTTGCGGTGCCAGGCACCCAGGGTGACTTCGGTGATGGACTCGCCTGGGCTTGGGACTGTGATCTGCAGCATGCTGTGCTCCACCTTACTTTGCGGTCATGCGCGGTGCTGGGCGCGTGGGTGAACGGCTGCCAGCGCTGGCCGGGCCATCCTCTCCTTCGCTGCCAGACTTGGCTGGGCCGCTGGACTTGCCTGCAGCGCCGGCAGCGCCGGCAGCGCCCGCAGCGCCGCCGGCACCGCCACCACCACCGCCGCCAGCTCCACCACCGCCACCCGCCGCTGGGCCCACCGCAGCGTTCAGGATCACCGCGTGCTCCTTCACGTGCTGCTTCTGGCTGCCCACCGCCGGCGTGGCCTGGGGCGGACGGCCGATGTACTGCAGCCGCCGGTCGAACTTGTCCAGGAACTGGTCCTGCATGTACTGCCAGGCGCCGATGTTCCGCGGCTCCTCCTGCACCCACACCGCCTCGGCCTTCTTGTAGCGCGCCAGCTGGGCGGCCACTTCCTCGGCTGGGAAGGGGTAGAGCTGCTCGATGCGCACCAGCGCCACCGCAGCGTTGCCGTTGCCGTTGCGCTGCTCGTTCAGCTCGTGGAAGATCTTGCCAGCGCAGAACAGGAGGCGCGTGACCTTGGCTGGGTCTGGCCGCGCTGGATCTGGCAGCACCGTCTGGAACTGCCCGTTTACAAAGTCCTCCACAGGGCTCTGCGCTGCGGGCAGGCGCAGCATGCTCTTGGGCGTCATCACCACCAGCGGCTTGCGCACGTTGCGGTGCATCTGCCGGCGCAGCATGTGGAACACCTGCGCGCTGCACGTGGGGTAGACGATCTGCATGTTGTCCTCGGCAGCCAGCAGCAGGAAGCGCTCCATGCGCGCGCTGCTGTGCTCCGGGCCCTGGCCTTCGTAGCCGTGCGGCAGGAACAGCGTCATGCCGCTGCTGCGGAACCACTTGGCTTCCGCCGCTGCCAGGAACTGGTCAAAGATCACCTGCGCGCCGTTGGCAAAGTCGCCAAACTGCGCCTCCCAGATCACCAGGCTCATGGGATCCACCAGCGAGTAGCCGTACTCAAACCCCACGCAGGCGCATTCCGTGAGCGGGCTGTTGATGATGTCGAACCGGCCCTTGGAGCCCGGCAGCGACTCCAGCGCCACCCAGTGCTCGTTGGTCTCCTGGTTGACCACCGCAGCGTGGCGATGGCTGAACGTGCCGCGGCGCACGTCCTGCCCGGTGATGCGCACGCTGCGGCCTTCCAGGAGCAGCGTGCCGTAGGCCAGCAGCTCGCCCATGGCCCACTCCACGTTCTTGTCCAGCGTGGCGCGCGACTGCACGCCCTTGGCCACCGTCTTGTGCGCGGGGAAGCCCTCTGGCAGCGTGCCCAGGTGCTTGGCCACCTTCTGCAGCGTGGCTAGCGGGACGCCCGTCTCCACAGGATCAGTGCTGTACGTGCTGGTGAAGCCGCTCCACAGCCCGCGGAAGGGCGGATTGCCTGGCCGCACTGGCTGGACCTTGGCCTCCTGCTGCGCTGCATCCAGCCGCGCAAAGATGGCCTTCTGCTCTGTCTCCACGTCTGCGGCCGCCACCACGCCAGCAGCCTGCAGCTGTCCGGCGTAGCGCTGCGCCACGGGCACGGCCGCGCGCACGCGCTGGTACAGCACGGGCTGCGTGAAGTTGGGCTCGTCTGTCTCGTTGTGGCCGTTCTTGCGCCAGCACCACATGTCAATGAAGATGTCTTCCTTGAAGGTGCTGCGCCATTCGCTTGCCAGCTGCGCGGCCCACAGGCACGCCTCGGCGTCGCCGCCGTTCACGTGCAGCACAGGGGCCTCCACGCTCTTGGCCACGCCTGTGCAGTAGGGGCCGGCGTAGCTGTCGCTGCTGTCGGTGGTGAAGCCCACCTGGTTGTTGATGACCACGTGCACGGCGCCGCCCACGCTGTATCCAGTCAGCTGCGACATGTTCAGCGTCTCGGACACCACGCCCTGGCCAGGCAGCGCTGCGTCACCGTGGATGATGAGCGCCAGCACGCGCGACATGCCGGCGGTGCCCAGCTTCTCCTGGCGCGCACGCGCGCGGCCAGTGGCCACGCTGCACACGAACTCCAGGTGGCTGGCGTTGGGGCACAGGCTCACGCGCACGTTCTTGCCGTTGGCCAGCGGGTGGTCGCCGGTGAAGCCCTGGTGGTACTTCACGTCGCCGCCGCCATGCGCAAAGTGCTCGTGCCAGGCTTCGTCGAACTCGGTGAGCACCATCTGCGCGGTCTTCCCTGCGATGTGGTGCAGCACGCTCACGCGTCCGCGGTGGGCCATGCCCATCACGCATTCGGTGACGCCCGCGTCTGCCGCGGTGGCCAGCACGTGGTCCAGGATCACCAGCAGGCCTTCGCCGCCTTCCAGGCCAAAGCGCTTCTTGCCGATGAAGCGCGTGGCCAGGAACGTCTCGAACGTGTCGCCCTGCACCAGCATGCTCAGCGCGCGGCGCTGCACAGTGGCTGGGAATGCTGGCCGATTGCGCACCTGCTCCATGCGGCCCTGCAGCCAGGCGCGCTTCTCTGGGCAGCTCACAAAGTCAAACTCTGCGCCGATGCTGCGGCAGTACGTCTCCTCCAGGCAGGCCACGATCTGCGCCAGCGTGGCAGGGCCATCCAGTGGCAGGGTGCCGGGGTCAAAGGTCTGCTGCAGATCTGCCTGCGAGAGTCCGTGCGCCTCCAGCGTGAGGGCCGAGGTGCCAGGGCGCGTGGTGCCAAGCGGGTCCAGGTCTGCCTTCAGGTGACCCAGGTTGCGGTAGGCCTGCACCAGGGAATCCACGGCGCGCTGCTTGGAGAGCGGGGCGCCAGATGCCGCGTGGCTGGTGGCCGCGCGCGTCGCGGTGGCTTGCGTGCCAGCGGCGTGTGTGCCCGCGGCGGCGCTCCCGGCTGCGGAGCCGGTGCCCGCGCTGGTGGCGCCCGTGCCACCCTCTTCCTCCTGCCGCGCGTAGCCCAGGTCGAACCCGTGGAAGAACTGGTTCCAGCTCTCGCCCACTGAGGCCGGATCCGCTTTCCACTGGCTATAGAGTTGGTCGATGTACTCACCCGACCAGCTGTTCACGCTGTGCGACGCGGAAGGACGGCCAACATGGCCAGAGGCTGGGTCCGACATGCTTCTTCTACCTTTGTGCGTTCGGCTCCACACTCCGTGCGGTCGGCTTGGCCGAAAGCCCAACGATTGTAGAGGATCTTGGACCGTTTTTGCTACATCAACGCAATGGGATCCACGTCGGTGGCGATGGTCTGTCCGGGCTTCAAAACCCCGCTGTTTCTGGCGGCTGCGAGCAGTTTTTGCACCGCTGGTGCACCGTCCGCGAACGCTTCCACCTGGACGCGCCACCGGTCCGCGATCCGTGCGATGGGGCAGGGCGACGGCCCCCGGAACTGCACCCCCGCTGCCTGGGGCAGCTGGGCCAGCCCGCGTGCCAGCGCCTCTGCTGCGGAGCGGGCGTCCTCCTCGCGCTCCTCTCGGACCACGAACCGCACCATGCGCTTCCACGGTGGCAGGCCAAACCGCTTGCGCAGCGCTAGCTCCTCGGTGGCGAAGCCCACGTAGTCATGCGCGGCCGCCAGGCGCACTGCCGGCGCGTGCGGCTGGAAGGTCTGCACGATGGCCAGGCCAGCGTCTGCGCCGCGCCCGCAGCGGCCCGCCACCTGGCTCACCAGCTGGAAGGTGCGCTCTGCGGCGCGGAAGTCCGGCAGGTTGAGCGCTGTGTCCGCGTTCACCACGCCCACCAGGCGCACGCCGGGGAAGTCCAGCCCCTTGGCGATCATCTGCGTGCCCACCAGGAGCCGCGCCTCGCCGCGGCCAAACGCGCCCAGCGCATCGTGGAAGTCCGTGGCGGTCTGCATGCTGTCCGCGTCCACGCGCAGCATGGTCTTGCCAGACACCAGCGTGGGATCCAGCCGCAACAGCTCATCCTCCACGCGCTGCACGCCAAAGCCAAAGACGCTCACGCCGCGCCCGCACTTGGGGCAGTCGCGCGGCAGGCGCTGTTCTGTGCCGCAGTGATGGCAGCGCACAAACTGCGCGTTGGGCAGCGCGCCCGCGCCGCTGCGCCCGCCGCCAGAGCCGCCGCCTGCGCCGCCCGCGCCCCCCGCGCGGTGGCAAATCATGCCAGCGTCGCAATGGTCGCAGCGCATCATCCAGCCGCAGGTGCTGCTGGCGCACGCGATGTAGTTGGCATACCCGCGGCGATTCAGCAGGATGAGCACCTGCCCGCCGCTGCCCAGCGTGCGCTGCACCGCGCCTGCCAGCGTGGGCCCGATCAGGTGCACGCGCTGGTCAGGAAAGCGCCGCCGCTCCTCTACAAAATCCACCACTTCTACGCGCGGCAGGCTGAGCCCGGGCGCGCGGTGCGCCAGCGTGTGCAGCGCGCACGTGCCGCGCTCGGTGGCGTTGAACCACGTCTCCAAACTGGGCGTGGCGCTGCCCAGCAGCACGGGGCACCCAGCCAGCTGCGCGCGGCGGATGGCCACGTCGCGGCCGTGGTAGCGCGGCTGCTGGTCCTGCTTGTAGCTGCCATCGTGCTCCTCATCCACCACCACCAGGCCCAGCGCGCCGTCTGGCACTGGCGCAAACACAGCGCTGCGCGCGCCCATGACGATGCGCACCTGCCCGCGCGCCACCAGGTCCCACTGCTGGTGCCGCTGTGCTGCCGTGAGCCCGCTGTGCAGGATGGCCACGCGCTCATGCGGGAAGCGCGCCAGGAGACGCCCGCCAGTCTGCGGCGTGAGCGCGATCTCTGGCACCAGCATCAGCGTGGTGCGACCTGCATGCAGCGCCTCCTCCATGAGTCGCAGGTAGACCTCGGTCTTGCCGCTGCCAGTGACACCATGCAGCAGGTGCTGGCTGAAGCCCTTCGGCAGCGCAGCGCCCACCGCATGCACCACAGCGGCCTGCTCTGCGGTCAGCTCTGGACGCGGCGAGGCTAGCACTCGCTCCTGCCGCCAGGTGGCCTCCACGGCGGTGCGCCGCTCTGCCACCAGCACGCCTGCGTGCACCAGCCGCTTGATGGGCGCTGGGGTGCCCAGGCCAGCGCGCTGCGCCACCTCCCGCACCTCCATGGGCAGTTCATCTGGCGCCGCGGCCCGCAGCGCCTCCACGGCCGCACGCTGCTGCTTGGTCACGCGGCCCGCAGCCTTCAGCGCAGCCTCCCAGCCGGGCGCCAGCTCCACCACGGTGCGCGTGGTGCTGCCAGTGCCGCGCTTGACAGCGGCAGGCAGCATGCTGGCCAGGGTCTGGCCCACTGGGCAGGCGTAGTACGCGCTCACCCATCGCGCCAGCTCCACCAGCTGCGGTGGCAGCGGCTGGCTGCCACCAGCGCGCGCGGCCACGAACTTCAGCTTGGCCAGCGGCACGCCCACATCCGTGCCCGCAGGCAGCACGCGCACCACCGTGCCAGCCACCAGCGCGCCGCCGCTCCCCAGCGGCACCTGCACGCGCTCGCCTGCGCGCAGGTCCAGCAGCGATGCAGGCAGCGCGTACGTCAGGCCATCGGGATAGCGGTCCACCGATCGCTCCACAGCCACCTGGGCCAGGCCGGCCATGGCTGCTGCGTCCGGTGCGTTGAACAGTGTCATTGGCGCACCTGCGCCCTGCGCCTACACAGCAGCCAGCGCGTGCTGCGCGGCTTCCATGTCTGCAGCGGTGATGGGGCGACGCGTCTGCATCATGGTGATGAAGCAGTCGAACAGGTACGCCGAATCATGCGGGCCTGGGCTGGCCTCTGGGTGGTACTGCACGCAGAAGATGGGCTTGGCAGTGTGGCGGAAACCAGCCAGCGTGCCATCGTTCAGGTGCACGTGCGTGGGCTCGCCGCCCGCTGCGCGCAAGCTGGCCTCATCCACGCAGAAGCCGTGATTCTGGCTGGTGATTTCCACGCGGCCAGTGAGCAGATTGCGCACAGGCTGGTTGGCGCCGCGGTGGCCAAACTTCAGCTTCCACGTGGTGGCGCCCAGCGAGAGCGCCAGCAGCTGATGCCCCAGGCAGATGCCAAAAGTGGGCACTTCGCCAGCGATTTCACGCAGCGTGGCGATGGTCTTCTCCACCACGGCTGGGTCTCCTGGACCATTGCTGATGAACAGGCCATCTGGCTTGCGGGCGCGGATCTCGGCCGCAGTGAAGTCGTGCGGCACCACTTCGATGTCGCAGCCGCGCTCTGCCAGATTGCGGAAGATGTTGTGCTTGGCGCCGCAGTCCAGCGCCACCACCTTGTAGCGGCGCTCGCCAGGTTTGGCCTGGCCGCGGAGGGTCCAGATGCCCAGGCCTTCGTCCCACTTGCTGCTGGTGGTGGGGCTCACGCAGCCAGCCAGATTCTGGCCGGCCATGCTGGGAAGGGCCTTGGCCTTGGCCACCAGTTCTGCATCGGTCGGGCCTTCCCCGGCCCAGACCACGCCGCGCAGCGCGCCCTGGGTGCGGAGCTTCCGAACCAGCGCACGGGTGTCAATGCCCTGAATGGCTGGGACACCTGCCTTGCGGAGCCACTGGTCCAGCGACACCACCGAGCGGTAGTTCGAAGGCTGATGCACTGCCTCGCGCACGATGAACGCCTTGACCGCGACTGCGGGGCTCTCGCCATCATCTGCTGCTACCCCGTAATTCCCCATTTCTGAGGCTGTCATGGTCAAAACCTGCCCGGTGTAGCTGGGGTCCGTAAGGGCTTCCTGGTAGCCGGTCATGGCGGTGTTGAACACCACTTCACCGCCAGCGTGGGCGCCGTCCGAACAAGCGCCGAACGCACGGCCGCGGAAAACCGTGCCGTCCTCGAGGGCGAGGCGGCCAAGGGGGAAGGAAGTCTGCTCCATCAAGGGGCGCATGGTACCGCACCTGTCCACAGTCTTCGACAGGTTGGGCGGTTTGGCAGCGGGGTGCCTTTGCGCGTTTGCTGGTCCGCCAGTACCTTTGCCGCGTTCCACTCGTCTCCGGACTGGTGGCAACCTTCGGGCGAGTGCGTCCGAAAGAGCAGAGGCGATCCGCCGCGCGGCGGCGGTTGTGTGTTGTAGTCAGGAGCTGACATGTCCCCATCCAGGACCACTCGTATCTCCCGTCTTGCTGGCCTCTCCACCACCGGCCGCAAGACGACCATGTTCATCGCGGTGAGCGCGCTTGCATGCGCCCCGTATGTGATGCCAGTGGCTGCCCTGGCCCAGGAGACGCCGCCATCCACTCCACCTGCAGAGCCAGCAGCTCCGCCAGCGCCTGCCAACGATGTTCCGCCTGCTCCGCCAACGCCAGCACCTGCTGCTGACGCGCCCAAGGTGGACGTGGACCAGATCCGCACCGCGGCCCGCGCTGCCATGCAGAAGGGCCAGTGGGCCGACGCTGTGAACGCGTGGAGCACGGTTCTTCAGTTTGTTCCTGGTGATGAAGAAGCGCTGCGTGGCCGCACCCGCGCGCAGCAGATGCTGGAAGGCGGCACCGTCCTCAACGACGTGGCCACCGACCGCGACCTCCTCCGCCAGCAGGTTGCCGCGCAGTTCAAGGCCGACATGCAGCGCGCGCAGACATTCCTGCAGCGCCAGGATTTTGATCAGGCCAAGCTGGCCGCGGTCAGCGCTCGCACGCGCCTTGACCTGGCCCGCAACGTGCTGCCCCAGGCTGACTTCGTGCGCATGAGCGACGAGGCAGAGAAGCTGGTGGAGACCATCACGGACCAGAGCCGCGAGTTCCAGCTGCAGCAGGATCAGCGCGCCCGTGCGGAGCAGTCTGCGTCCAGCGCTGCGGCCTCCCGCACTGAAGCGGAAAACCGCGCCAAGAAGGTCACCGAGATCCTGGTCAACGTGCGCAAGCTGCAGATGCAGCAGAAGTACCGCGAAGCGCTGCAGGTGCTGGAAGGCGCGCTGGAGCTGGATCCAACCAACCCAGCGGCGCTCACCCTGCGTGACGCGCTGATGACCACGATCACGTATCAGAAGTACACCGAGACCATGCGCCGCGGCTCCATCGGCCAGGCGGAGATGCAGCAGGAGGCGCAGCGCGCGATGGTGCCTCCCAGCGTCAACTTGACGGGTCCTGGCGAGCGCAGCACCAACGCGCTGGTCACCTACCCAGAAGACTGGATGGAGCTGAGCGATCGCCGCGTGCGCGAGCCCGAGTACGGCGCCAGCGGCTACCGCGAGTCTCCGCAGAACATGGCCACGCTGGCCCGCCTGCACAACACCAGCCTGCCAGTGCCGCTGGGCAACGGCCAGACGCTGGAGACGGCCATCGCGTACTTCAAGGACCAGACCAAGGTTGACTTCTACATTGACTGGGCCGCGCTCAAGGATGCTGGTCTGGAAGAGCAGCAGACCACGGTGAGCCTGGATCTGGCCAGCGCGCCTGTTGAGACGGCCCTGCGCCGCGTGCTGGAGACAGTGCGCAGCAAGAACGGCGACGCTCCACCAAGCGAACCGCTGGCCTTTGACGTGCAGGACGGCGTGGTGGTGATCACCACCAAGCCTGGCGTGCAGAAGCGCCAGATGACGGTGGTCTACGACGTGCGCGACCTGCTGTTCCGCGCCCCCAACTTCGACAACGCACCGCAGTTCAACCTGCAGCAGGCCATCTCGCAGGGCGGCCAGCAGCAGGGTGGCGGCGGTGGTGGTGGCGGTGGTGGTGGCGGCGGCTTCGGCGGCGGCGGCGGCGGTGGTGGCTTCGGCGGCGGCGGTGGCGGCAACGGTGGTGGTGGCAGAGGTGGCAACATCTTCGGCCAGCCCGGCGAAGACCCAGAGCGCGGCGACCCAGACGAGATCATCCAGCAGCTCAAGCAGTTGATCTACGACCAGGTGGACGCCCAGTGGCAGGAAGCTGGCAAGGGCGAGGACCGCATCACCGAGTTCAACCGCAACCTGATCGTCACGGCTTCGGCGGACGCTCAGCGGCAGATCGAAGGCCTGCTGCAGCAGCTGCGCGCCATCCGCGCGCTGCAGATCAACATCGAGGGCCGCCTGATCAGCGTGTCGCTCGACTGGTTCGAGCAGCTGGGCATTGACTTCGACCTGTACTTCAACAGCAACGACCGCATGTGGTCCGCAGCCAAGGCTGTGAACCCGGACTTCCAGCTGAAGGACTTCTTCTATCAGCGCGACAATCCGTTCAACCGCAACGGTGAACGCACAGGCCGCCTGAAGAACCCTGTCATCTGGGACACCTACAACGGCAACAACCAGTTTGCGAACACCTACCAGGGCCAGACTGGCTTCCCAGTGAACGACGGCACCACGCCGGCCGGCACCGGTACCACCACCTCCTACGCAGGCACCGCGCCGGTGCAGCCGGTGGGCCTGCGCGAAGGCGAGCTGAGCCCCGTGGCCGTGCAGCAGGAAGGCCTGCCGCTGGTGAACACGCTGGCAGCCGCTGGTCTGAGCGCGTTCGGCGCTGCGGCCGTGGCCAACCCAGCCCTGATCACAGGCTTCACCTACCTGGACGACGTGCAGGTTGACCTCTTGATCACCGCCACGCAGGCAGACCAGCGCAACGTGGTGCTCACCGCACCGCGCCTCACGCTCTACAACTGCCAGCGTTCCTGGATCAGCGTGGCCAAGGTGCTGGCGTACATCTCGAACCTGGTGCCAGTGACGGGCGACAACTCGGGCGCATTCAGCCCGGTCATCAGCAACGTGTACGAAGGCTTCGTGCTGGACATCGAGGCCTGCATCTCGGGTGACCGTCGCTACGTGACCATGACGGTGCTCTTCGGCCTGAACCAGAACGTGAAGTTCACCAGCCAGACCATCACCGGCGCAGCAGGCGGCGGTGGCGGAACCGGTGGTGGTGGCCGCGCTGCCACCTTCGAGGGTGAAATCCAGCTGCCAGAGCTCTCTGGTACGCAGATCAACACCACGGTGACGGTGCCAGACAAGGGCACCATCCTGCTGGGTGGCCAGCGCCTGGTGAACGAACTGGAAGTGGAAGTGGGCGTGCCGCTCCTGTCCAAGATCCCGTTCGTCAACCGGTTCTTCACCAACCGCATCACGGCCAAGAACGAGACCACGCTCATCCTGCTGATCCGTCCCGAGATCATCATCCAGCAGGAGGAGGAAGACGTGCTCTTCCCAGGCCTGCGGAACAGCCTGAGCTCGGGCGGCGGCTTCTGACGCGCGCCTGACGGCGCACGGGCCCTTGGCCCCGCCAGCGCCGATATCCACGGAGAACCCCCCGAAGGGAGCCCAAACGGGCTCCCTTCGTGCTTCTCCGGATAGGAGACCCTGGTTTCCGGGCTACACTTCCGCCGATGTCCAAGACACCCAGCTATCTGCGCGTCACCCGAGACGGGGATGTTGTTCAGGTGGACTTTGTTGAGAAGCACATCCTGGACGAAGCCATCATCCGGGCCATCGGCCTCGAGCTTGCCAAGCTGGTGGATGAAAGCGCGCGGCCGCGTCTGGTCATCAACTTCCGGAATGTCGAGCACCTCTCCTCGTTTGCGCTTGGGACGCTGATCACTGTCAACAACAAGGTCAGCGCAAAGGATGGTCAGCTGCGTCTGTGCGAGATCCGTCCAGAGATCGTGCAGATCTTCGAGATCACCAAGCTCAACAAGATCCTGCGCATCGAGAAGACGATGGCGACGGCCAAGGCCAGCCTGGCCTCCGGCGCCAAGTCCTGAGTGTTCCATGAGCAGTTCTCCGTCGCCCAAGCCTGTGCATGGTCAGCGTTTCCAGCGCGAGTGGACGCTGCTGGACGAGCGCAACGCCATTGAAGGCGTGCAGCAGGAAGTTGCCGCGGCCCTGGACGAGTTTGGCTACGGCGAGGCGGCTGGATTTGCCGTGCGTCTGGCGCTGGAAGAGGCGCTGGTGAACGGCTTCCGCCACGGCAACAAGGGCGACCCGCGCAAGACAGTCACAGTGCGCTGCCGCGTGGAGAAGAGCGAAGTGGAGTTTGAGGTGGAGGATCAGGGCGAGGGATTCGACCCTGGTTCTGTGCCAGATCCCACAGCAGACGAGAACATCGAGATCCCGTCTGGCCGCGGCATCATGCTGATGCGCAACTACATGTCTGTGGTGGAGTTTGTGCCGCCGGGCAACCGGCTGCGCATGGTCTACGCGCGCAAGTAGGGCGCCATGGCGGCGTAGAGCCGCACCCATTCATCGCGTGAAAGCGTTTCGGGGCGGCGCTGTGGGTCAAACCCTGCCTGCTGGACTTCCGCGCGGCCCAGGATGCTGCCCAGCTGCTTGCGCCGCTGGCTGAAGGTGCGCTGCACAAACTGCGCGAAGGGTGGCCAGGGGGTGGGGATTGAAGAGGCGTGCGCGGGGGACGCGGGCGCGGGCGTGGGCGCGCCGGCCGGACCTGCAGCGTGCCTGCGCGGGCGCACGGCCACCATGGCGCTCTGCACGGCCGGGGCGGGCCAGAAGCATCCGGGCGGCACCAGGCCGATCAGCTGGACGTCTGCCAGGAGGCCCATGGTGACAGACAGCGGGCCGTAGGCAGCCGTGTTGGGTGCGGCGGTCAGGCGGTCGGCCACTTCACGCTGGATGGTCACGTATTGACCAGCGCAGGCGGGGTGGTCCTCCAGCAAGGTGGCCATGAGCGGCGTGGCAGCCTGGTAGGGCAGGTTGGCCACCAGCAGGAAGGTGGGGGCGGAGGTGGCGGGCGGCGCAACGGCGGCGGGCTGGCCAGCGGCGGGCGGCTGGGCGGAGGTGGCCATGGCGTGCTGGAGCGCGCTGGCGAGCGCAGGGTTCAGCGCGTGCTTGCCAGCCAGGCAGTCTGCGCGGAGGAGGGAGAGCGTGCCCGGCCGGAGGTCTGCTGGCGCAGCCACCATGCGGTGCGCGTTGCGCTCCTCCACGATTGACGCCATGTCGCGGTCCAGCTCGCAGGCCACCACGCGGGCGCCAGCGTCCAGCAGGGTCTCGGTGAGCGTGCCAGTGCCAGGGCCCACCTCCAGCACCACGCTGCCAGGCTGCACGTCCGCCGCGGCCACCAGCTTGCGCAGCTGGTTGTGGTCGTGCAGGTAGTTCTGGCCCAGTGCGTGCTTGGGGTGGAGGCCCCGCGCAGCCAGCAGGGACTTGATGTCAGTGAGGGTCTGCATGCGGGGCGCTGGGCCAACGCAGGCTAGCGGCTACCGCGCTGTGGCTTCAGCGCGCACTTCGCGCAGCACGGTGACCTTGATCTCGCCGGGGAAGGTCATCTCGGCCTCCACCTTCTTGGCGATGTCCTGCGCGATCTTGAAGGCGTAGGCGTCGTCCGCCTTCTTGGCGTCCACGATCACGCGCACTTCGCGGCCAGCCTGGATGGCGTATGCCTCCTCCACAAACGGCTGCTCGCGCGCGATGCCCTCCAGCTGTTCCAGGCGCTTCACGTACATCTCCAGGCTCTCGCGCCGGGCGCCTGGGCGCGCGCCGCTCACAGCGTCTGCAGCCATCACGATGGGCGTGTACGGCGTGGTGGCGGGAATGTCCGCGTGGTGGCCGCCAGCGGCGTTCAGGACGGCTTCGCTCTTCTCACCGTGCCGGCGCAGGAACTCCATGCCGATGGCTGGATGGCCGCCCTCCATCTCATGGTCCATGGCCTTGCCGATGTCGTGCAGGAAGCCAGCGCGGCGGGCGATCTGGCCGTCCAGGCCCAGCTCGTCGGCCATGATCTGCGCCAGGAATGCCACCTCCACCGAGTGGCGGAGCACGTTCTGGCCGTAGCTGGAACGGAAGGAGAGCTTGCCCATGGCCTCCACGATCTTGGGGTGCAGGCCGCGCAGGTTGGTCTCCAGCACGGCGGCTTGGCCTTCCTTCTGGATGCGCTCGTTGATGTCGCGCTTGGTCTGCTCCACCAGCTCCTCGATGCGCGTGGGGTGGATGCGGCCGTCTGCCACCAGCCGCTGCAGGGCTTCTGCGGCAATCGCCTGGCGCACCTTGTCAAAGCAGCTCACGCTGATCACGCCGGGCGTGTCGTCCACCAGGATGTCCGCGCCGGTGGCGCGCTCGATGGCGCGGATGTTGCGGCCCTCGCGGCCGATGATGCGGCCCTTCACCTCTTCGCTGGGGATCTTGATGGTGCGGATGGTGGTTTCGCTGACGTTCTCGCTGGCGTAGCGCTGGATGGCCTGCAGGGTGATCTCGCGGGCGCGGGTGCGGGCGTCGCGCTCGGCGGCCTCCACCACCTGCTGGGCCAGGGCGGCGCCCTCGTGCTCGCTCTGGCGGCGGACCTCGGCCAGGTATTCCTGGCGGGCCTGCTCTGGGGTCAGGCCAGAGATGCGCTGCAGCTGGGTGCGCAGGGCGTCGCGGTCAGACTGCAGGTTGCGCTGGAGCTCTTCGCGCGGGCGGCCTCCTGCTCCAGGTGCTGCTCGCGGGCCTCCAGGCGCTGTTCGCGCTGGCCGATCTGCTCCAGGCTGCGGTCCAGGGTCTCTTCGCGCTTCTCCACGCGGGCCAGGGAGGCCTTGATTTCGGCCTGGGTGGCGGCCAGGCTCGGTCCAGGGCCTGGCGGCGATCGGTGGCGGCCTTCTCGGCCTGCAGGCTCGATGGTCTTGGCGTGGGCCTCGGCCTGGGGACTTGGCGAGTGCCAGCTTGCTGGGCTGCCTCGGTGCGCGCGCGGGCCGGGAACGGCTGGACAGCCGGGTGATGACCAGAAAGGCAGCCAGCCCGCCCAGCGGGAACACCACCATGATGGTGAGGATGAGCACCCACAGCTCAACCTGCATGCGACACCCCCTGGGAGCATGGAGCCAGGCGTTCCTGGCCCCACGTCGCTCGGCATGTCACAACTGGGAAGAGTGCAGACGGATGAGGCGTACGGATCAGACAGGGCTGAGGGTCGAATGTATCAACTGGCCCTGGCTGGGCGCCAGCTGCCGGCTGCTGTGGGCGTTGGCAGCCGCTGGACGCGCGCTGCGGAAGCCTGTGGGCAACCGGGATGATCAGCCGACCCGCTGGCATGGAAATCACGCCAAGGGGACGGCTGGAGGCCCAGAGTGTAACGGCCCGCCTGGGGGTGGCCCGTGCGCTGGCGGAAAGGCGGGGTCGGGACGGCGGCGGCACGGCGCGGGCGTGGGATGCCCCCACTGTGTGCGTTCGGAGCGGCGCAGCGCGGATCCGGGGGGCGCGGCGTAGCGGCGTTGAGCGGAGCGAGGCAGGCAGTGTGGGTGCCTGGGCTCGCGGGCCGCTCCACCTGCCGAGCAATCGCGAAGCCGAGGCGAAGGCGGAACCTGGTGGAGCCGAGCCGTCCGCAGCCGCGCCCCGGGCCCGCGCGGAGGCCGCGACACGGGGGCCTGCGGTCCGGCGCACTACAGAAAGTAGGGACACCCGTGCCAGGCGCTTTCCTCAGTTGGTGCCGGCCGGGCTTGCGGACGGTGAACATGAAGGTCTTCTTGGTGGCGGAGTGCATGGCCCACACCACAAAGACGTAGCCAGCGCCCGCGGTCAGCGCGCCCACCACCAGGGACGACCGCGCCAGCGCCATCCCGCCTGCAGAGTCCACTGTGCCAGCCATGGAGAAGGCTGGCGCCACCAGGCTGAGCACCAGGCTGAACGGTGTCAGCCCGTTCATGAACGCGCCCACCACGGGAAAGCCACGCCCACTGGCGCCCGCGCACAGCCCCAGCAGCAGGGCCACGCCACCTGTGGCGGCCACAGCGCCCACCGCACTGCCGATGGTGCCCTTGCTCTTGATGCTCCACTGCAGCCCAATCATCACCGCAAAGGCAGTGAAGCCCAGCATGACCACGGGGTAGATCAGCGCGCCCTCCGGAATGACAAACGGCACCTGGATGGCGGTGGTGCCCACGGTCTCGGTGAGCATCACGCCGCCAGGCACCTTGAAGCCGTCGGCCAGCTGGTAGATGGCTGCAAAGCCCAGCGTGAGCGTGGGCACCAGCAGCATGGGAGCCAGGAACTGGATGAGCCCGCGCATCTTGCCAGCCAGATATGGGCCCGGCTGGATGGGCGTTGTGAGGATGATGTCCAGGCTGCCGTCCTCGCGCTCGCGGCTGACCGCGGTGGCGCTCATGTTGAGCGCCGTGAGCACGATGACCACGGTCTCTGCGCCCAGGGTGGTGCCCAGCGCAAGACGCAGGCCGTCCAGGCTGTACCAGCCCAGCCGGTGGCCCAGCAGCAGCACGATCCCGCCCGTCACGCCCGCCAGCACAAAGCCCCAGCGGCCAGCCAGCGCTGCCAGGCTGGTGCCGCGAAGCTGGCTCTCGCGCCACGCGATGGGGTTGTGCCACACCGTCATGGCGGCGCGGACGCTATCGCCCTGCTTCTGGAAGAGCTTGCGCCACCACGGTGTCTTGATGGTCCGCGTGCCCAGGCTGCGCACGGTGACCGTGCTGAGCGTGAGCATGGTGGCGGAGATGAGCACGCACAGCAGGCCGTAGGTGCGCACCGGGTGCGTCATCCACGCGTTGAACAGCAGGCCGCCGTCCACGCTTGGTGGTGGCTGGTAGCTGCTGGGGAGCAGCAGGCACTGCAGCGCCAGGAATGGATTGATGGCGGTGAAGAACGTGGTGGTCTCCGCCAGGCTGCCCTGCGCCACAGGCTTGCGCAGCGCCAGGTCAGCAGCCCAGGTGACGAACATGTACAGCACCACCGTGCTGTAGAAGACAAACACGCTGCGCTTGCCAGCCGAACGGGTGACGCTGAGCGTGACCGCCACCGCCGCCACCAGGAGCGCGGTGCACGCGCTGATGCCAAAGCTGCCCCAGACTGCAGTGGGCGGCACGCCGCCAAAGAACTGCGTGCTCATCATGAGCGGCAGGGCGGCCACCAGCAGCGCCAGCACAAAGAACAGGCGCCCGAACATATTGCCCAGCACGATCTGCACGCGGTTGAGCGGCGTGGTGAGCAGGATCTCCCACGTGCGCGGGTTGCTCTCCTGCGCGATGGCGCCCGCCATGAACAGCGGCGTGAGCACGCAGATGAGCGTGATCTGCACAAAGCTCAGCGCGGTGAATGCCGTGGCGCCGCGCTGCGCCAGCATGCGCGTGGAGCTCACGGACCCCAGCGTGCCAAAGAGGAGCGCCACCATGAGCGCGGCCAGGAACCCAGAGCGGATCCAAAGGTGGCGGGGCCGCCGTGAGCCATTGCTCACGATGCGGAGGATGATGGGGTTGGTCGGCCCGAGATCAAGAAGCCAGCGGCCCACGGACATGGCCACAGGGTACCGGCTTGCGCGCTGCTCAGCCCCAGTTGCCCAGGAGCAGGCCCAGGTCGGTGCCGTCTGTGGTGCCGTCGCCGCTCAGGTCGCTTGCGCCGGGCGAACCCCAGCCGCCCAGCAGCAGGCCCAGGTCGGTGCCGTCCACCACGCCGTCGCCGTTCAGGTCGCCCAGCACGCCAGCGGTCAGCGCCAGCGTGGCGGTGTCCATGTCAACCGGCGCGCTCTTGCCAAACTCCACCCAGCGGTCGTAGATGTGCTGGCCAGCGTTGTTGGTGACGTTGGTGTCGCGCAGGAACTCCACGTACTCCTTGGTGGTGGTCTGGTAGTACAGCGTGACCACAGCCTGGGTGGCGCCAGCGGGCACCTCGAACAGGGTGTCGTCCCAGTACTGGCCGTCGGAGTAGGTGTAGCCAACTGGTGGGCAGCCATCGGCCTCAAAGGCAGCGTTGGTGAACCCGCGCGGCGGAATGCGATTGTCCTTGTACTTGGTGTTGGCCAGGGCAAGGTGCAGGTTCACGCCAGCCGGCAGGTTGGTGGCAGCGGCCACAGCAGCGTCAATGCCGTGCTTGGCTTCGTAGACCTTGGTGTCCTCGGTGTTCAGCTCGGCGGTGTCGTGGTCGTAGGCGCCGCGTTCAGCCACCAGGACGTTCTTGGCGTCGTAGAACTTCACGTTCACCCACATGCGGCGGCCTTCTGGGTAGCCCGTGGGCAGCTTGTGGCCGCTCTGATTGACCACGCGCACCTTCAGCTGGTTGCCCACCTGCGAGAGCTCCATGTCGCTGGCGTCGCGCAGCATCTGGACGGTGCGGGACTTGGCCAGCTGCACGCGCTCTGCGGTCAGGCCGATGGAGTCTGCGTCCATGCCAAGGTCTGCTGCCACGGCTTCGACCACCCAGGTGTTGGCACCAGAGAAGGAGTGCTGCGGCATGTTGTTGCGCTGGAAGAACGGTGGGTACTCCCAGAAGGTGCAGCCGCCGCCCACCTGGTCAGGCATGTGGCAGTCCTGGCAGCTGTGCATGGGACCAGTGAGCACGCCGCCAAAGCGGCCGTCAGGGAACTCCACGCCCGTGGTGGCGAACTGGCTGTTCTTCCACTCGCTGTAGGTGCGCTGCTCCGGGAACATGTCCATCGGATCCTGCGTGGGGTGCGCGGCATTCAGCTGGCCAATCTCGTACTGGCCATTCTGGTTCTTCACGAACACTGGGTTGCTCACGTCGTGGCAGGTGCCGCAGAACTCGCTCTTGGTGTGGAAGGGGCTCTCGATCAGCCAGACCTGCTCGGCCCACTCGGTGTAGCCGTGGTAGTTGGCCGGAACGTCGCCAAAGGGGCCGCGGCGCACGTCGCGTGGGTCCAGCACATAGCGGCCATTGCCATGCTGCGCTGGGTTGGGGGCCAGGCCCTGCTTGGTGAGCGCGCCCAGGATCTCCACGTCCGGGTCTGGGTCCTGGTCGGGGGCGTTGTAGCCAATGGCGCTGTTGGGGCCCAGCTCTGGGTTCACCACGCGGTGGCAGAAGGCGCAGTAGATGCCGTCCCAGTCGTCGCCCACAAAGTCCTGCGTGGTGCCGCTGCTGCTGCGGCCGCCGATCCACGCGCCTGGCGAGTGGCAGCGGATGCAGAACTCACCCGACAGGTGCGCGTCCTGGTTGGCGATGGCCAGGCCAGCGTGCCACACAGGGTCGCGCGCGCTCTGCGCCATCATGCTGCTGATCCACGTGTCGTGCGGCGAGAACGTGTTGCTGAACTCGCTGTGGCAGAAGGTGCAGTTGTTGGCGCCGTACAGCGAGTTGAACGGGTCGCCGTTGAACAGCGGCTGCGTGCCCGGCTGGAAGAAGTCCGCTGCCGTGGTGGGCACCTGCGTCTGGCCGCCGCTGGCGCCCATGAACGCAGCCACGCTGGGCGCACCCACTGCGATGACAGCCACGCCAAGGCCCAGCAGCAGGCTGGTGCGGCGGGAGGCGAAGAGAGACAGCAGTCGGGAGCGCAGGTGTGTGCGAAGCATGGATCGTGGGGCTCGCGGAAGCAGGGCGGGTCTCAGGTTTTCGGCGGACCCAGCGGTCCGGATCACCAAACACTAGGCAGCAGCCTCACATTGTGTGGGCTGCTCTCTGTACGGATGGTGCGGGATAGCACAGCGGAGTCAAGCGCGGGACAGCCTGATTGCATGGAACCGCCCGGATGCGGGGGAAGCCCTACAAACACTCGTTGAATGCCGCCCGATAAGCGTTCAGACGTTCCCTGCACCCAGCCGCTGGAGCACCTTGGTGGTGTTCTTCACGCTGTCGAAGGAGGTCTGCAGCGCAGGGCTGTTCTTGGCCCAGTCTGGCTGGTCGGAGCCCATCTTGGTGATGGTCTCCAGCGAAGGCTGGATGGACTGCAGCAGCTTGCCCTGCACGGCTGCGGGAATGCTGCTGGCCTGGTCGCGCACTTCCAGCAGCGAGCGCTGCAGCGCCTGGCAGAGCTCGGGCGACTTGCCAGTGGCCAGGCGCTCGGTGAGGCTGTTGATGATGCTGGCCTGCGCTTCAGCCACCGAGATGGCCTGGGCGGCTGGCATCTTGGTGCGCAGCATCTCGCCGATGGTGGTCACCTCCGAGGCGATGGCCATCCAGTTGGTCTCGGACTTGGCGAATCCAGCCAGGCGCTTGGAGACAGCGTCAATCTGCGGCGGGCTCAGATTGGAGTCTGGTGCGGCCCCGGGCAGCTGGGCCGCCGCCACCATGCGCAGGCCAGCGTCTGGCTGCGACTCCGGGTCCAGGTTGTCCACCAGGAACTCCAGCGCTTCTGGCGTCCGGAGGAAGCCAGCGATGATGAAGGCGTTGGTGGCGCGGAAGGTTTCGGTGCCCTTGACCAGCGGCTGGAAGGCCTTCACCAGTCCAACGCTCAGCTCGCGGCGGAAGATCTCGGACACCATCTTGTTCTTGCAGAGGTTCACCACCTCGTTGCGGGTGAAGACCACCTCAGCAGGCTGACCGGTGGACACTGCGCTGGCGGTCTTCTCCACGAACTTGGCCAGGGTGGCCTTCTGCGCGTCGGTGAGGGCGGTCTTGGCGGAGATCAGCTCTGACGGCAGCCCAGCAGTCTGCGACCACGCAGCCGGGGTCATGGCCAGGACAGCCAGGCCCAGGACGGCCGCGCGCAGAAGACCAGCACCAGCTAGAGGTGATCGCATCAATGAAGAAGCTCCGTAAGGATGGGGAACGCTACAGAAAGGCGCCCATGGGGTCAATGGAGGGTTCGCCCCATGGCCGTGGGCGGTTGCCTCGTTGCGGTCCCGACAAGACCGGCATCATACGCCAAAGCCGTTATTTTCCTGCAGCGGGCGCTGGTGAGGTAGGGGCTGGCGCGGCTGCCAGGCGGTGCTGGATCTGGGCCATCACCGTGCGCTCGTATGCATCGTCCCGGCCCACAGGGGTCCATTCGCCAGGGGCGGAGGTGGTGGTGTCCTCTGGATCTGCCTTGTCCAGCGGGTCGGTGGAGTACTTGGTCTGGCCGCGGGTCCACGAGCCGATGCGCTGGTTGGGCCGGAACTGGCGCTCCACGTAGATCCAGGCGCGCAACTCCAACGTGCCAGAGTAGGTCAGGAGGTCGAACCGCTCGTTGGCGCGGTCTGTGCCGGGGATGGCGGCAGCATGGACGGGCTTGCTTGGGTCTGGCTCGGGCAGGTTGGTGCCCGCTGGCACGAACTCCACGCGCATGCGGCGGCGCTCATAGTTCACTGTGTGCGCCAGGGTGTCGGACAGGCCTGCGTTGTCTGTGCGCCACGGCTCCAGCAGGCTGCCAGCCGAGCGCGGCGCTGTTTCGATGATGCCAGTGCCGCGATCCATGACCACGGGGCGCAGGCCGTGGCTGCTGGCCACCTGGGTGGCGGCGTCGAACGCAGCGTGGTAGTCCGCGGACTGCACAGTGATGACCTTGGGGCCATCTGTGCTGCTGCATCCTGCCAGCAGGGCGGCGGCGCACGCAGCAGCAAGGAGTTGGCAGCCAGGCCAGCGGATCACGCGGGCAGGATAGCGCGGGGCGCGCCCGGCTCGCGTACAACTGTGGCATGCGGTACGCGCTGCCGTTTCTCCTGCTCCTGGCGCTGCTTCTGGCAGTGGCTGCATACGACCGCAGCGCGCCGCGGGCTGACTTTGTGCTCACGCAGGCGGCGGATACGTTCACGCTGGATCCGCAGCGCGCCAGCTGGCTGCAGGATCTGCGCACGCTGGGCGCGCTCTACGAAGGCCTGGTGCGCAAGAACCCCTACACCGGCGCTGTGGAGCCGGGCGTGGCGGAGCGGTGGGAGTGCTCGCCAGAGGGCCTTTCCTGGACCTTTCACCTGCGGCCCAACGCGCGCTGGAGCGACGGCAGCCCTGTGACAGCGCAGGATTTTGTGTACGCGTGGCGCCGCGCCATGCTGCCAGACAGCGCCAGCGATTACTCGGGCTTCTTCTTCGAGATCGCTGGTGGCGAGGAGTTCTTCCAGTGGCGCAGCGCCGCCATGGCGCACTACGCCAAGGACGCCGCAGCAGGCAAGGGTGGCACGCCTGCCGCCGCCGCAGCGCTGTGGCGCCAGACCGAGGAGGCCTTCGACCGCATGGTGAAGCTGAAGGCCGTGGACGACCACACGCTGCAGTTCACGCTGCGCCGCCCGGTGCCCTACTGGCTGGACCTGGCAGCCTTCGCGGTGATGGTGCCGGTGCACCGCGCCACGCACCAGGCGCACACGCATCTTGAGGCTGCCACTGGCCGCGTGCTGGACGACCCGCAATGGACCAAGGCCGGCACCAGCGTGACCAACGGCCCCTTCCTGCTGGCGGACTGGCGCTACAAGCGCGTGCTGCGCCTGGAGCGCAATCCGCACTACTGGGATCCCACCGCCCCCAGGGTGCAATCAGTAGACATCCTACCTATCGAGGACAACAATACGGCGGTGCTGGCCTTCATGGCTGGCAGCGTGGACTGGGTGTCGGATGTGCGCGTGGGCTACCGGGCGGAGCTGGTGGCGCAGATGGAGCGCTACTGCAAGCGGCATCGCGCCCAGCTGGATGCGCTGCTGGCCAAGGGCCTGAGCATGGACGAAGCGCTGGCCCAGCTGCCGCCGCCAGAGCAGGGCGAACGGCGCGACGTGCATGTGCTGCCCGCGTTCGGAACTGACTTCTTCAGCTTCAACTGCAGGCCAGAGCTGCCAGGTGGCCGCTTCAATCCCTTCAAGGACGCGCGCGTGCGGCGGGCGTTTGCCATGGCGGTGGACCGCCAGCTGCTGTGCGACCGCGTGCTGCGCGCGGGCGATGTGCCAGCCACCACCATCGTGCCGGTTGGGAGCATTCCGGGCTACAGCAGCCCCAAGGGCCTGGGCTTTGACCCCGTGCGCGCGCGCGCAGAGCTGGCTGCGGCTGGCTGGACAGACCGCAACGGCGACGGCATGGTGGAGGACGCAGAGGGCCGCCCGTTCCCCACCGTGGACCTCTTGTACTCCACCGGCAACGAGCGCTACCGCGATCTGAGCCTGGCCATGGCCGACATGTGGCGACAGCACCTGGGCGTGCCAGTGGAGCCGCGGTCCAAGGACGCCAAGTTCTACAAAGATGACGTGAAGAGCGGCGACTACATGATCGCGCGCGGCGCGTGGTACGGAGACTTCCAGGATCCGGTCACGTTCCTGGACATCAGCCGCAGCACGGACGGCAACAACGACCGCAAGTTCAACTGCCCTGCCTACGACGCACTACTGGACCGCGCCGCTCTGGAGCGCGACCCAGCCAAGCGGCTGGCCACGCTGGCAGAGGCAGAGCGCCTGCTGGTGGAGGAGGAGATGCCGCTTCTCCTCCTGGCGCGGCTGACGTCCATCTACATGTACGACCCCGCCACCACCCGCGGGCTCACTCGCGAGCCACCGCTGGACCAGAAGCTGGGGCTGGTGGAGCGGATCAGCCCGTCACATTGATGCGCGGGTCCACCCAGGCGTAGAGCACGTCCACTGCCAGGTTCAGAAGGACCAGCAGCGTGCTGTACACCAGCACCACGCCCATGATGAGCGTGAGGTCCTTGCCCAGCACCGCGTCCACAAAGTGCTGGCCGATGCCTGGCACTGCGAACACCTTCTCCACCACAAAGCTGCCGGTGACCGCCGCCGCAGTGGCTGGCCCCAGATAGCTGAGCACAGGAAGGAAGGCGTTTTTCAGCGCGTGTCGCAGCGCGGCCTGCTGGCGGCTGAGCCCCTTGGCGCGCGCCGTGCGCAGGTAGTCCGTGCCCATCTGCTCGGTCATGGATGAGCGCGCCATGCGCCCGATGTACGCAGCAAAGGGCAGGCTGAGCGCGATGGCTGGCAGGACCATGCTGCCCACGCCGGTCCAGCCGCCCACAGGCGCCACGCGCAGCACGGCTGAAAAGATCACCAGGAGGAGCGTGCCCACCACAAAGCCAGGCAGGCTGATGCCCGCCACGGCCAGGAGCTCGGTGCTGCCAGCCGCCAGCGTGCCTGGCTTCAGCGCGCCCACCACGCCAGCAGCCAGCCCCACCGCCAGCGCCAGCAGCATGGCAGCCAGGCCAATGGTCAGGCTGACCGGCATGCCGTCTGCCAGGATCTCGTTCACGCTCCAGTCCGGGTGCTTCAGGCTGGGGCCAAGATCAAAGGGGCGGTCCGCCTTGCCCAGCAGCCAGCTGATGCCAGAAGCCTTGCCCAGGTAGTCAAAGTAGAAGGCCACAGGGTCATCCAGCTTGTAGCGCTGGCGCATGGCCTCCACGATCTCGGGCGGTGGGCGCCGGCCTTCTGGGTTCTCAAGCGGGTTGCCGGGCGCCAGCCACGCCAGCGCAAACGCAATGGTGTAGATGGCCAGCAGGATGAACGGCACCTGCAGCAGGCGCCGTCCAATGAAGCCTGTCACCGCGAGGCTCCCGGTGGCATGGGCGGCGCCACAGGCTCCTGCGGCTCCACATTCACGTTCAAATCCTCAATGGTGCGCTTGGCGCGGCGGTCGCACAGATAGTCCACTGTGTCAGCCAGGCGCATGAGCAGCTGGTTGCCAGTGCGGCGCGCCACGTCCAGCATGGGATCCTTGGGCTTGTCCACGCGCCGCAGCACCCAGCTGGTGAGCACTTCGGGCGCGGTGCTGCTGCGCACCACGTCCAGCAGGGGCGCCATGGCTGGCGTCTCGGGCGGCAGGGTGCTGACCACCCACGCCTGCGCGCGCGGCTCCTGCCGCGTCCAGGCGTCCACGATGGCCTTCCAGAGCGTGGGTGCCGTGAGCGCAGCGCGCGCTGCCTCTGGCATGGCCTCTGGCTTGGAGGCAGCGTGCACCAGCAGCGTGAGGCGCACCATGGCCTCTGCGCCTGGTGGGCCGCTCAGGATGCTGAGCGTCTGGTCCACCCAGGCTGGCGTCACGGCCACGCCCTGCGTGGGGAACGGGTCCACGGTGACCACGGTGCCCATGAATCCAGCCACGGCGCCATAGGGCGTGGCGCGCGGGTTGGTCATGAACCCAGCGTTCACCATGTGCATCTGCAGCGGCTCGTCCCACAGGCGGTTGCCCAGCGGCGTGTACGCGGCGTCCACGTCGTACTCCACGCGCTCGCCGGGCGCCAGCTGCAGGCGGCGGTCGAACAGCACGGGGCCAGGCGGAATCGGCGCCACCTTCTCGTCGCGCGGGCGCGGCGCAGCGGCACGCATCATCATGCGCGATGAGATGGGATCGCTGCGCCCGATGGACAGCGGCAGGCGCGACGTGTTGCGCACGTTCACATGGAACGCCAGCGGCGCATAGGGCGCAGCGTTGTCTGCCGTGGGCGTGATGGTGATGGCGATGGCGCGGTCTGGGTGCTCGCAGATCTGGTCCACATACTTGGACAGCTGCTCGTCCAGCGCCTTCTCCAGCAGCGCCGCGCGTGCCGCGATGTCCGCGGAGAGCTGCGAGGTGAGCACCACGTCCTGCTTCAGGAGAGCGGCCAGGCGGTCCAGCGCCATGAGGCCCAGCGTGGTGCCCACGCTGCGCTGCGCCAGCGCGTGGAAGGCGCGCGCAGCCTCCTGCGTCTGGCCCTTCTCAAGCAGCGCGGATGCATACGCGTAGGCAGCCAGCGAATCCTCCGCGGCCAGCGGCGCCAGCGCGGCAATGGCCTCGTCCAGCTTGCCTTGGCGCCAGCTGAGCAGGCCGTTGTAGCGCGCCAGCACAGGCTCGGAGACCGCCTTGATGGCAGCGGCGTCGCGCAGCAGTTCGCCCACCTTTCCAACATCCTTCTGGAACAGCAGCGAGATGGTGGCCTTCTGCAGCAAGGGCTGGATGTACTTGGCCAGTCCTTCCTTGGCCAGCAGGTCCTGCTCGGCCGGGGTCATCACCAGCGCCTGGTCCACCAGCTTGTCATAGCGGTCCTGCGAAGCGTTGCCTTGGGCGAGCGCCAGCGCTGTCAGCGAGAGCTCGGGCGGCAGTGGCGGCAGAATCTGCTCCAGACGCTCCACGGTCAGGGTGGGATCGGAGAACTGCAACGTGCGGCGGTAGTCGGCAGTCAGCACGCGCAGGCGGGATTCCAGCTCGCGGTATGCGTCCACGCGCCGGCCTTGCCCCCACATGGCGTTGGCCAGTTCCACCGTGAAGTTGTTGATGGTGGCCCACTGGCGCTCTGCCTCGGCCACCACCAGGGCGTCGCGGATCACGCGCTCTGCGCCCTTGAAGGCGCCGCCATCCAGCAGCACAGACATGAGCGCGGACCACGTCTCCAGATCGCGCGGGTTGGCCTCGATGCAGATGGAGAGGAGCTCCACATCTGCGGCTGGGTCGTTCACGCGCGTGCGGAAGAATCCGGCCGCAGCCAGCGCAGCCTGGGGGAAGGCGGGATCCAGCTTGACAGATTCGCCCAGCCAGCGCGCCATGAGGTCTGTGTTGCCCACGCGCCCCTGCAGCATGGCCAGCTGGTAGGCCAGGCGGGCGCGAATGACTGGCGAGATCCGGGAGGCGTTGGCGCTGTCCAGCAGCTGCTCGTAGGCGCGCACGCGGGCCTCTGCGGTGGTGTGCGCCTCCACAGCGCTGGTCAGGCGGGCCAGGGTGATGGCATCGTTGCCTGGCTCCAGGCGCGCCAGGTTGGCCAGCGCGGTGCGGCGCACCGCACGTGCCAGGTCTGGCTTGCCTGTCTCAAGCTGGTCAGCCAGGAAGGTCATGACGCGCCACGGGTGCGTGCGGTCTGGCGTGAGCGCTGCACAGGCCTGCACCAGGTCAAGCGCAGACTCAAGGCCTTGCACGGTGATGTCAGGATCGGCCAGCAGGGAGAGCGTGTGCTGCAGCCAGACTGTGGAGAGCAGCTCTGCCACGCTCTGCGTGACAGGCAGGGGCGCTGGCGGCGCCTCTTGTGCGGGCGCGGGTGCTGGGGTGTCGGCCGCGGGCGCAGCAGGCGGCGTCTGCGCCAGCGCAACGGCAGCAAGCGCGCCTCCCCCAAGAATGGCAGCAGCGGTGAAGGTGCCGGTTCGCCGGCGCGCAGGACGCATCGAAGAAGTCTACTCCGAAGCAGCAGGTTTCTGCGGCGCACGGGCTGCTGCGGCACGCGCGCGCCTGACCAACACGCTGAAGGCCAGCACGCCCAGCGGCACTGCCACCAGCACATCCACAGCGCGGCCTACCAGCTCGGCAGCCAGGCCAGCGTCGCGCTCGTAGCCGCCCAGGATGGGGGCTGCAATGGCCACCGCCCATTCGCGGATGCCAAGGCCATTGCCGATGAACGGCACCAGGTTGGCCAGCGACCCCACCAGCGCTACGCCCACCGCAGTCTGCGGTTCGATGGGCCAGCCAGAAAGCTTGAACGCAGCCCATGCGTGCAGCGTCCAGACCAGCACTTCTGCCGTGCGGAATGCCATGATCCGCGCAAACACGCGCAGCGATGGCTCCCATGAGACGGGCAGCCACAGCACAGGCACAAAGAGCACCACCCACCATGGTCCGCCCCAGCCGCGGTTGAGCAGGGCCACTGCTCCCAGCAGGCACACAGCGATGAACATGGCCACCATGGCCTTCACAATGGCCAGCAGGCTGGCGCGCACAGGAATGCCGTTCACTGCGTGGTGGTAGGCCACGCGGCCCAGGCTGCCCGCCTGCATGGGCACGTAGTTGCCCAGCGTGCTGGCCGCCACCAGCGCGTTCATCTCCACAAAGCCCACCTTGCCGTGCGGGGCCATCAGCTGGTGGAAGGTGGCGGCAGAAAGAAGCTGCAGCAGAAAGATGGAGCCCACCAGCGCAGCCAGCGCGTCCCAGTTGGGGGAGCGCAGCGCGCGGCCCAGGCCATCGGCAATGGCTGGGTTGCGCACCACGGCCACCACTGCAGCCACCATGAGCAGCGTGCCCAGCACCACGCCAATGCGCCGGTACTTGGTGCGGTGCGTGCGGTCCAGGACATGTCCGTGCTGGTCTGTCACGGTGGTCAGGCAGTCACGCCCAGATCCTGCACGGTGAACAGCGCGCGGAACTCGATGCCAGCGGCCTCGATGTTCTGGCGCGCGCCCTCCAGCCGGTCAATGGTGGCCACGATGCGCAGCACCTGCGCGCCCTGCGCCTGGATGACCTTGGCGGCCTCCAGCGCCTGGCCGCCTGTGGTGGCCACGTCCTCCACGATGGTCACGCGGTCGCCAGCGTTTAGCACGCCCTCCAGCTGCTTGGCGGTGCCGTACTCCTTCTTCTGGTTGCGGATGAACACGCAGGGCAGGCCGCTGGCCATGCACGCCGTGGTCACCAGCGGAATGCCACCCAGCTCTGCGCCTGCCAGGCGGTTGGTGCCCGGCGCCAGCTCCTTGGCAAACATGGGGCCGAGCGCGTGCAGCACATCGGCCTGCGTGCTGAACAGGTACTTGTCCAGATAGAAGCTGCTGGTCTTGCCGCTGCGCAGCGTGAAGGTGCCGCGCAGCAGCGCTGTCTCTGCGATGCGCTTGGCCAGGGTGGTGCGATCCATGCGCGGATCGTAAGGAAAGTGCGCGGTGGGCGGCGTGCGGCGCGGGGTGGGCGGTGGGCAGCGCGGCGCACGGCGGGCCGCCTGTTCCTCACCGCGGGGCAGCCCAGCGCTGCGCAATGGCAGCGCGCTGCTCCGCGCTCCAGTAGTGCGTGGCAAAGCGCGTGTCCAGCATGCGCGCCACGTACTCCGGGTGCGCATGCATGGCGGACTTCAGCCGCGCGTAGATGCCGTCCACGCCTTCTCCAGACTCGCGCGCGCGCTTCACCTCCAGCCCGCGCAGGCCCGTGAACTGCTGCAGCGCCTCTGCCTTGGCAGCGTCTGGCAGGTCTGCGCGCAGGATGAGCACGTCCCACGGGCCGCTCTTCACGCGCTGCCAGCCGCGCTCCTGCGGGAAGGGCTCGCTGTACGGGTCGAACCCCAGCGCAGCGCCCATCTCCACCGTGGGCCACACCGCAGTGGCCTGGTGCGGAAAGCGCTCCAGGAACAGTTCCGCCAGGTGCTTGCCATCCAGCGTGGCCAGCTGCCTGCGCTTGTCGCGCAGCCAGGCGCGGTGCGCGGCAAACGCAAACCAGCTCAGGTTGGTGGCCACCGGCTCGCGCAGCGTGACCACAAACTGCGCAGCGCGGCGGGGCATCATGAACACGCGCCTTGCCGCCTCGGTGTAGTGGCTGCCGATCAGGATGCTGCCGTCCTCATGCACGCGGCGGCGGAGGTCGCCGTCCCAATAGTGCTGTGGCAGCAGCGTGTGCACCTTGCTGAGCACCACGTCCGGGTGGCGTTCCAGCGCTGTGGCCACTGCAGTGCTGCCGGTCTTCTGGGGGCTGTAGACCACCACAGGGTGCTTGCCAGCGGCCAGGCCAGCCTGCAGGCGGGCCATCTCCTTGCGCAGCCGCCACACGTGGCGCATGTCGCGCTCGCGCTGCGCCACCCAGGCCAGGAGGACCTCTCCGGCGCTCACAGGTACCTGGTGTCGCGGCGCATCCAGCGGCATGGCGGGGGGCATCCTACGCAGAGCCTGCAGGCACGGCCCGCGCCGCAGCGCCACGCCCGTAGCATGGCTTGGCATGAGCGGCTTTGCTGGTTTTGTGGACCGCAACCGCAGGCTGACGGATCCATCCGCCACGCTGCAGGCCATGAGCCGCGCGGTGGCGCACCGCGGGCCCGACGGCGAAGGCGCCTTTGAAGAGAGCCGCTTTGGCCTGGGCCTGGCGCACCGCAGGCTGGCCACCTTGGACCACAGCGCGGCTGCAGCGCAGCCCATGCACAGCCCCGCTGGCCGCTGGGTGCTGGCCTTTGCTGGCGAGGTCTGGAATCATCGCGACTTGCGCATGGCATTGCAGGCCGCAGGCACCAGCTTTACCAGCACGGGCGAGGCGCAGGTGGTGGCCGCGCTCCTGGACGGGCATGGCGCAGCAGAGACAGCCCGCCGCCTGGATGGCATCTTTGCCTTTGCAGCCATGGACCTGCACGACCGCGCCCTGTGGCTGGTGCGCGACCGCCTGGGCGCCAAGCCGTGCTACTGGGGGCACGCAGAAGACGGCCTTGGGCCAGGCGTGTTTGTCTTTGGCAGCGAGCTGCGCGCGCTGCAGGCGTGCCCCACGTTCCGCAACCGCGTGAGCCCGTTTGCGCTGGCGGGCGTGCTGGCCAGCGCATGCGTGCCGGGCCACCGCGCCATCTGGCAGGGGGTGCACAAGCTGCGGCCCGGCTACGCGCTGCGGCTGGACATCCTGACTGGCCGCGTGGATGAGGAGCGCTGGTTCAACGCGCGCATCGCCGCGCAGGACGCGCGCACCACGCCCTTCCGCGGCACGCGCGATGAAGCCGTCCGCGTGCTGGACGGCCTGATTGACGCCGCGGTGCGCCGCCGCCTGGTGGCCGACGTGCCCGTGGGCGCGTTTCTCTCTGGCGGCGTGGACAGCACGCTGGTGGTGGCGGCCATGCAGCACGCTGGCGTGCGCAACGCGCCCACCTTCACGATTGGCTTTGACGACCCCCGCGTAGATGAGCGCCAGCACGCGCGCGAAGTGGCCCGCTTCTTTGGCACCGACCACCACGAAGCCGTGGTGCAGGACGCAGAGCTGCCATCGCTGGCAGAGGATGCGGTGGCCTGCTTTGACGAGCCCTTTGCAGACCCCGGTGCGCTGGCCACCATGGTGGCTTCGCGGCTGGCTCGGCGCACCGTGGGCGTGGTGCTTGCAGGCGACGGCGGCGACGACCTCTTTGGCGGCAATGACCGGCACCTGCGTGGCTTTCAGGCGGCGCGCGTCCTGGAGAGCGTGCCGGGACTGGTGCGGCGCACCGTGGCCGCTGGTCTGGCGCGTCTACCAGCCGAGCGCTGGAGCCTGCTGCGCCACCAGGCCGGCGTGCTGCTGCGCGCAGATGGCAGAGAGGAGGTGTGGCGCGGCTTCTACACCGTGTGGCCAGATCCGGCCGCGCTCATCGTGCAGCTGCCCAGCGACACCTGGCGCGCCACCGTCACGCGGGACATCCGCGCCATGGAGCGCGCGCTGCCGCAGGACCAGGAGGGCTTTGAGGACGAACTGCTGCTGCGCGACCAGACCATCAGCCTGCCCGACAGCGTGCTGGTGCGGCTTGACCGCGCCACCATGGAGAGCGGCATCCAGGCCCGCGAGCCGCTGCTGGACCAGCGGCTGTTTGAGTTTGCATGGCAGGTGCCGCCAGCGTGGCGGACGCGCGGCGGGGTGGGCAAGCCCCTCCTCCGCGAGGTGCTCATGCGCCATGCGCCTGCGCACATCGCGCAACGGCGCAAGGCGGTGTTCACAGCGCCCATCCTGCCGTGGGTGACAGGCCCGCTGCGCCCGTGGGTGCTGGACATCATGGACAGCCAGCGCATGGGGCAGCAGGGCGTGCTGGACCCCGCGCCCGTGCGCGCTGCATGGGAGCGCTGCCTGCAGGGAGACCAGGCCGCCGCGCTGCAGGTGTGGGCAGCGTGCGTGCTCTGCCGCTGGTGCGAACGCGAGCGCGTGGACGGCACGCGCGTGGCCAGGCCGTAGCGCGGCGCTTGCGCTACACGCCCGCGCGCACGCGCATGTTGTCCAGCACGTTCATGAAGTTGATGTACGCGTCGTACGGGCTGTCGTACGGGCTGAAGTACTTGTGCACGTCGCCGTCGGCCCAGTACTTGGTGCACATGTAGTACAGGTGGTCGCTGGTGGTCAGCTTGCGCCAGTCTTCCAGGATGTACGGGTCGCCTGCAGCATGGCGCGCCTTCACAGCAGCCTCCAGCTGGTACAGCTGCTCCACCGCGCTGTCCTGCAGCGGGTTGCCCAGCCACGCGCTCAGGTCGCGCTCGGTGTCGGCCCAGCTGATGAACTGCTCGGTGCTGTAGTCGCCCACTGGGCGGTACTTGTCAGCAGCCTCGCTCACGGTGAGGAAGTCGTTGTGCCGTGGATTGACGTCAAAGACCGCCTCCGGCAGCTTGTCCATGAAGGAGAAGATGCCGGTGTGCTCCCACTGGTGCTCGCCAAACGTCTCGTAGTCCATGAAGAGGTTGCACAGATAGCCGTCGCCGTTGATCTGGTTCACCCAGGTGGCGAACTTCTCTGCTGTCAGCGGCCACTCTTCCCAGCCGCGGTTGCCAAAGCGGAAGGCGATGTCGTCTGAAAGCCGGAAGTTCTTCAGCAGCAGCCGGACGGGTGCACTGCCAGCAGGCGTGGCGCCTGGTGGCGGCACGTAGCTGTAGTTGGGGCTGCGGAAGTTCAGCAGCCGATCCACGCCCTCGCACAGCACCGCGTGGTAGCCGCCGCGCCAGGCCATGTGGCCAGCCAGCTCGTTGTTGAAGATGAGCTCGGTGTTGCGGAAGCTGCGAGGTGTGTAGCCGTTGAACAGGCGCGCCACCGTCTGGCGGTGCAGGTCCACCTGCTGGTCGAACTCTGCGCGGCTGAAGAGGAAGCTGAGCGAGTGATGGCTGGTCTCGCCCAGCAGCTCGCACGCGCCGGTGTCCACCAGGCGGCGGAACAGGTCCAGCACGTCTGGGCTCCACATCTCCATCTGCTCCAGCACCGTGCGGGTCAGGCTGAACGTGATGCGGAAGCGGCCTTCGTGCCGGCGCACCAGGTCCAGCAGCATGGCCGTGGTGGGGCGATAGCACTTGTCCGCCACCTTGCGCAGGATTTCCTCGTTGGCCTTGTTGTCAAAGTAGAACGGGTCGCTGTCAAAGACCGAATACCGGCGCAGTCGGTAGGGCTGGTGCACCTGAAAGTAGAAGACCACGCTGGCCATAGAGCGGGCAGCGTACCGTGCGATCAAGCCGGTGCTTGCGGCTGATATTCAGCCACCAGCTCGCGCAGCATGCGGCGCAGGCCCACTGCGTCGCGCTGGTCCAGGCAGGCTTCGATTTCGATGAGACGCTGCTCCAGGTTGCTCCACGGCAGGTAGAGCTCGCGCGCCTGCAGCACACCGGGGTGCGAGGTGCGCTGCAGATCTGCGCCAATGACCAGCTCCTCAAAGAGCTTCTCGCCTGGGCGCAGGCCTGTGAACTGGATCTCGATCTCGCCGTCTGGGCGCTCCTGATCCCGCACTGACCGGCCAGCCAGGCCAATCATGCGCCGCGCCAGATCCACGATGCGCACGGGCTCGCCCATGTCCAGCACAAACACTTCGCCGCCCGCGCCCAGCGCGCCCGCCTGCAGCACCAGCTCTGCTGCCTCTGGGATGGTCATGAAGTAGCGGGTCATGTCCGGGTGGGTGACCGTGACAGGGCCTCCCTGGCGGATCTGCTCGCGGAACAGGGGCACCACGCTGCCGCTGCTGCCCAGCACGTTGCCAAAGCGCACCATGACAAAGCGCGTGCGCGGATGCTCTTCCTGCAGGGCCTGCAGCACCATCTCTGCCAGGCGCTTGCTGGCGCCCATGACGCTGGTGGGGCGCACCGCCTTGTCTGTGCTGATGAGCACAAAGCGCTCCACGCCAGCAGCGGTGGCAGCGCGCGCAGCCACCATGGTGCCAAAGGCGTTCACGCGCACGCCCTCCACCTCGTTGTCCTCCACGATGGGCACATGCTTGCACGCTGCAGCGTGGTACACGGTCTGCACGCGGTGGGTGCGCAGCACGCGGTCCAGCAGCACGCTGTCGGTCACGCTGCCCAGATAGGTGCGCAGCGGCGGCTGCGCGTCAGCGGGCAGCGTGGCGATGATCTGCCGCAGCTCGCGCTCTGCGTTGTAGAGCGCAAACTCGTTCTGCTCCAGCAGCACCAGCTCTCGCGGGCGCAGGCGGGCCACCTGGCGGCAGATTTCGCTGCCAATGGAGCCGCCAGCGCCGGTCACCAGCACGCCGCGGCCAGTGATGTTGCGGGTCAGCAGCTCGCCGTCGGGCGCCACTGGGTCGCGCCCCAGCAGGTCTTCGATGCTGACTTCGCGCAGGTGCTCCACGGGAGCTGCGCCTTCCACCAGCTCGCGCAGGCTGGGCACAGTCAGGATGCGCGCGCCGCACTTGGCCAGCATGTCCACCACAGCGCGGCGGCGTGCCTGCGGCATGGCCGGCACAGCCAAGAGCACCGTGGCCACGTTGAAGTCCTGGATGAGGAGCGGCAGGTCGTCGCTGGGATAGACGCGCACGCCGTGCAGGTCTCGGCCGTGCATGCCCGTGTTGTCGTCCACCACGGCCACCACGCGGCGGGTGCGGTCGTGCGAAAGATCCGCCATGACCGCGCTGCCCGCAGCGCCAGCGCCAAACACAATGACAGCCTCGCGCCGCCGTGGCCGCAGCGGGCGCAGCAGATGCCGCGCCAGCAGGCGCCACGCATAGGTGCTGCCCAGCGCTGTCATGGCAAAGATGGCAAAGACCATGCGGCTGACGCCCGGCGTGGGCGTGTTGCTGGGCTCCTGCCGCAGGAAGAAGCTGAGCGCCACCAGCCCCAGGGTGGCCACCACCACGCCCTGCACCATGCGCCAGCCGTCACCCAGGCCTGTGAAGCGCACGATCTGCCGGTACACGCGCAGCCAGCCAAACGCAGCGATGCCCAGCAGCGGGGCCGCCAGGATGTACCACGCGTAGTGCTCCACCTTGACCGACACGTTGTCGGGGTGGCGCAGCATGACCGCCAGCACCAGCGACAGCGCAAAGCAGGCTGCGTCGAGCAGCACAGCAATGGCGCGCTTGCGCCATGGGGGAAGCTGGATCACCCACCGCGCGCTGTGTGCAGCCACGCGGCCGGTGCGCGAACGCGTCATGCGCCGCGCCCCTGGCTTGGATGTGATGATGGCTTGCAGACGATCATCGCTGCGTAGCGTATCCGCTGGCGGGCTCGCGGCCAGCACCAAGCGCCAGCGCCATGGGCAGCAGCAGACAGTACACGCCGCCCGCCACCAGCATGGGGTCCAGCAATCCGCGCGAACCAGCCCATGCAGCAGGCAGCACCACGCCAATGTTCACCAATGCATAGAGGGCAGTGGCGCCCAGGTGGGGCATGCCGCGGCGCACCAGGCGCTGGTAGGCGTGCGTGCGATGCGCCTGCGCTGGATGCTGGCGGCGCACCAGCCGCACCAGCAGGGTGACGCTGGCATCCGCCACAAAGACAGCAGGCAGCACGGACGCACTGCACGCGGCCAGCCAGCCCTGCGAGGTGAGCGCCAGCAGCACCCAGGCCATCAGCAGGCCCAGCGAGCCGCTGCCAGCGTCGCCCATGAAGATCTTGGCGCGGGAGATGTTCACCGCCAGGAAGCCAGCCACAGCCGCGGCAAACACCGCCACCATGGCAGCCGCTGGCGCAGAGGCAGAGCCAGTGCACAGGGCTGCGGCGCCACCCAGCACAAAGACGCCCTCTGCGCCGGCCAGGCCGTCAATGCCGTCCATGAAGTTGGTCAGGTTGATCATCCACGCGCACAGCAGGATGAGGCCTGCGGTGACCACCGGATGGTCCAGCGCCACCAGGACGCCAGAATCCCGCATGGTGGCGATCACCACCACTGCCGAAGCCAAGAGGTGCACCGCCAGCCGCACCGCGGGCGGCACGCCGCGGCGGTCGTCCAGCCATCCGATGAACGCCACCAGCACCAGCGCGATGAGCGCGCCGCGCTGCCCAGGCAGCACCTGGTCGTAGCCCAGCAGGGCAGGCAGCATCCACAGCACCACGGCGCACACAAACACCAGCCCGCCGCCGCGCGCCACGGGTGTGCTGTGGCTGCTGCGCTCGTTGGGCGTGTCAAGCACCTGGCGGCTGATGAGGAAGCTGCGCAGGGTGAGCGTGCCCACCACGCAGAGCGCAAACACCACAGGTGGAGCGATGAGATGCCAGGGGTTCATGCGCGGACCTCTGCGGCCTGTTGCGCCGCCACCGTGCACTGTATGGACTGATCTGCCGTGCGCGGCGGCTGCCAGCCTGCCAGGCGCTGCAGCTGGTCGTCCTGCACGGCGCAGCTCTGCACCAGGCGCTGAATGGCCTGCGTGCCGCGCACGCCTCCACCGGGCGCCAGGCGCAGCATGCCCGCCAGCAGATGCAGCGCGGCCGCTGGCACCGGCAGCACGCGCACCGTGCGGCCCTGCGCGCGCGCGATGGCCTGCGCCGCCTCCAGCAGCGTGGGCGCGGGGCCGTCTGCGGGCATCAGGGTGCGGCCTGCCAGCGCAGGGTGCGTGGCGGCGCAGATGAGCGCGCTGATGGCGTTGTCCACACCGATCATGCTGCGGCGCACCGTGGCAGCGCAGCTGGGCACAGGCCTGCCGCGGCTGATCCACCGCGCCAGCTGGCCCACAGCGCCGGGTGCTCCAGGGCCATGCACGGCAGGCAGGCGCACCACGCGCAGGCTGGTGGTGCTGCCTGCCAGCGCCTCCTGCGCCAGCGCTTCTGCGCGCAGCTTGCTCTGGCCATAGGGCGTCTCTGGCTGGGGCGGCGTGCTGGGCGTGAGCGGCGTGGTTCTGCTGCTGGCCACCGCAGCCACGGAGCTCACCAGCACCAACGCGCGCGCCTTGCCGCGGGCCGCGCGGGCCAGCACGCCTGTGCCCTCTGCGTTCACGCGCATGAACTCCTGCGGCGTGGGCGCGTTGGGTGGATAGCGGTGCGCCAGGCCAGCCAGGTGGAAGACAGCGTCGCACTCCAAGGGCAGCGCGGCCACCGAGCGCTGGTCCAGGTCTGGCAGGAGGCAGGTGCCGGCTTCTGCGCCTGATGCGTGGCTGCGCACGCAGCGCACCACCTGCCAGCCCTGGCGCTCCAGCTCTGCAGCCAGGTGGCGGCCCAGGTAGCCCGTGGCGCCGGTCACCACGGCGCGCATCAGCGGGCCACCTCTGCGGCGCTGCGGCGCGGCAGCCCAATGGTGTCCAGGATCATCTGGTTCACGCGCACCACGTCAAAGCGCTCCTCTGCGTAGCGGCGGCTGGCAGCGCCCATGCGCTGGGCCAGGCCAGGCTGCTCCACCAGCTGCGTCACAGCGTCCGCCACGGCCGCAGCGTTGCGCACGGGGAGCAAGAAGCCGTTGGTGTCTGCGCCGCTGCGCACGGTCTCGCGGCAGCCGGTCCAGTCGGTGGTCACCACCGCGCGGCCCATGGCCAGCGCCTCCAGCGCAGAGCGGGGGACGCCTTCCCGGTAGTAGCTGGGCAGCACGAACGCAGTGCACCGCGCCAGCTCTGGGCGCACGTCCTTCACGCGGCCCACAAACTCGATGTCACCGCTGGCCACAGCCGCATGCAGCTGGTCCTGGCAGCTGTCCAGCGGCCCGCCGTCGTGGTAGCCCACCACGCGGAACACAGCCTCTGGATGCCGCTGCCGCACCAGCCGCGCAGCCTGGATGTATTCGCCCAGGCCCTTCTCTTTCAGCAGGCGGCCAACCCATAGGAAGGAAGGCGTGCTGGGCAGCGGCGCTGGCTGGAACTTCTCCAGGTTGATGCCAGAGCCGTTCAGCATGACCACGCGGTGCGCGGGTGTCAGGATGCCGCGGCGCAGGAACTCCTGGTGGTCGTCCGTGTTCTGAAAGAACACAGCGTTGGCGGTGCGCAGCGCGCCGCGGTACATGCGCGCCACCACCATGGCCCGCAGGCGGTCCTTCAGCCCCGCGCCTTCAAAGCTGTAGCCCAGGCCGGGCACCAGCGCAGTGATCACGGGCACACGCGCCATGCGCGCCGCGGTGCAGCCATAGATGACCGGCTTGATGGTGTACGCAAACAGCGCATCCGGCTTCAGGCGCTTCATCAGCAGGTAGAGCCCGCGCAGCGCCTGTGCATCGTGGGTGGGCGTGATGCGGTTGCGCACCATGGCAATGGACTCAAACTGCGCGCCCATGGCGCGGATGGCAGCCGCGTGCGGCCCGTCGGCCGGCGCGGGCGCAGCGCCGATGGCCTGGCCGCCCTGCTCCACGATCTGCCGGATGAGGTCCCCGCGCAGGTTCACCAGGTAGTCGGGGTCGCTGCCCAGGACCAGAATGCGCATCTGGCCAGTGTAGGGAGCCAGGATGTGGCTGTCAGCCTGCGCGCTCACGCCAGCGCAGGTAGGCCAGCACGGCCCACAGCGCTGCGCTGTGATCGCACCAGCCCGCCTGGTGCTGCTGCCATGCCTGCAGGTACGGCTCTGGATTCACGCCGGCGTGGCGCAGGCGGTCCGCGCGCAGGAGCGGTTCGGCCCAGCTGCGCAGCGGCCCGCGCAGCCACGCGCCCACAGGCACGGTGAAGCCAGACTTGGGCCGCTCGAACATGGCTGCTGGCACATGGCGCGCCAGCAGCTGCCGCAGCACCCACTTGGCAGCGCCGTTGCGCACCAGCATGCTGTCTGGCAGGCGCATGGCCAATTCAATCACGCGGTGGTCCAGGTATGGCACGCGCCCCTCCAATGACACGGCCATGGTGGCGCGGTCCAGCTTGGTGAGGATGTCGTCCACCAAGTAGCGCTCCAGGTCTGTCAGCATGTAGGTGCGCAGCTCGGAGGTGCCAGGCACGGGCGGCGGCGCTGGGTGCGCGTCCAGGCCAAGCACCAGCAGCTGCTCTGGCGGCCAGCACTCCAGCGTGGCGTCGTGCACGCCGCTGTTGCTGGCGGCACGCAGGGCGGAGGCCATGCGCGCTGCCTTGCGGTCCACCTGCCGCAGGCGCAGGCTGCGCGGCAGCGCTGGGTGCGCCATGCTGAAGGCCCGCGCGGTGGCGGGGCGCGCCAGCGCAGCCAGCGCGCGCGCGGCCAGGGCGCGGCCTGGTCCGCCCAGGCGCTGCCGCAGGCGGGTGACGCGCGGCAGCCACACGTAGCGGTCATAGCCGCCAAAGACCTCGTCGCCGCCATCGCCGGTCAGCACCACCGTCACGTGCTGCCGCGCCAGCCGGCTGACGATGAGCGTGGGAATGCAGCTGGTGTCCGCAAAGGGCTCGTCCCACGCGCTCTCCACAGCGTCCAGCGTGCGCAGCGCCTCGTCTGGGTCAAGCTGAAAGGTCTGGTGGTCTGTGCCCAGATGCGCGGCCACCGCAGCGGCGTGCACGGATTCGTCATGGTCTGCGTTGCCAAAGCCAATGGTGAAGGTGCGCACTGGCACGCCCACCACGCGGCGCAGCAGCGCCACCACCAGGCTGCTGTCAATGCCGCCAGACAAAAAGGCGCCCACAGGCACGTCGCTCACCATGTGCTGCGCCACGCATTGCGCCAGCGTGTGCTCCACAGCGTCAAGCACCTGGCTATCCGTGCCAGAAAGCAGGCTGTGCTGCGCGGCACGCAGCGCAGTGCCAGCGTCCCACCACTTCTTCACGGTGGGCGCAGCGCCCGCGGTCAGCGTGCGCAGGTCCCACGTGGCCATGGTGCCAGGCGCCAGCTTGTGCACGCCCAGCAGCAGGCCGCGCTCGCCCTCCACCCGGCCCAGGCGCAGGTAGCGGTCCAGCGCATGCTGGTCCACAGCGTGTGGCGCGCCCGGCACGCCGCGCAGGATGCGCGTGTCGCTGCCAAACACCAGCGTGCCGCCAGCCCACGCCCACACCACAGGCTTGATGCCCACGCGGTCGCGCACCAGGTGCAGCTGGTGCTCTGCGTTGTCCACCGCGGCAAACGCATACATGCCAGCGCACCGCTCGCACGCCTCCTGCACGCCCCACGCTGCCACGGCCTCCACCAGCACCTCGGTGTCCGAATGCCCGCGGAAGGGCGGCGCGCCCTCTGCGCGCAGCGCCTCTGCCACCTGCGTGGCGTTGTAGATCTCGCCGTTGTAGGCCAGAGTCCATCGCCCGCAGCGGCTGGTGTAGGGCTGCGCTCCAGCAGGCGAAAGATCGCGGATGGCCAGCCGTGTGTGGGCCAGGCCCACGCTGCCGTCGGCCGCCAGCCACACCGCCTGCGCGTCTGGCCCGCGGTGGAACAGCTGCTGCGTCATGCGCTCCAGGTGCGGGCGCAGGTCAGCGCTGCGTGCTGCTGCACTGCGTGACTGCGCCATGCCGCCAAAGCCGCACATGCTGGCGATGCTACAGCGCAGCCTGCGGCGCGCTGCTTGCAGCGGCGGCGCTGCTGGCCGCAGCCGCGCTGCTGCCCACGTGCCACGCTGGAATGGCGCGCTGCAGCAGCTCTTCGGTCTCTGCGCACGCCTGGCGCTGGAAGTCCGCAAAGGCAGCGCGCTGCGGCTCGCTCATGGGTGGAAAGCGGCCCTTGTCTCCAAACAGGCGGCGCACGCCCACGCGCTGCGCCAGGTTTGACACCACGTCCAGCTCGTGCGCGCGCAGCCAGTCGCTGAACTGCCGCGCCAGCGCAAAGCCGCGCCGGAACCGCGGGCGGTACGTCTCGTTCTGCCGCGCTTCTGGCTCTGCGCGGAAGCCTGCTGGCTCCACGCCCAAGTACTGGGCCAGCCCAGCCAGCGTGGGCGCTGGGTTGCGGAGCGCCTCTTCCAGCACCACCACATGCAGGCGCCCGCTGGCCAGCGCGCGCGGAAAGCGGCGCAGCTGCTGCGCGTAGCGGCTCTTGGCCAGGAGCGCTGGCACCTCGCGCGCGTACTGCTCAAAGGTGCGCTGCTCTGCAAAGCGCATCACCTGGTGGCCCCATTCGGAGTAGGCGCGGTCCAGCGGGCTGCGCAAGATGACCACCAGCCGCGTGCTGGGCAGGTCGCGCTCGATGCGCTCTGGCGCCAGCGCGTGGTGCATGTACTCCGGCGTGCTCTCGCCCACCACCGCGCGTGGTGGCAGGTCTGCAAAGAAGTGCGCGTACCACTCTGGCCCGCGGTCGTAGAACAGATCGAAGTACGCCACCTCCTTGCGCCGCGCTGGCAGCGCCACGTCTGGATGCGAGCGCAGCACCTGGTCAAGCCACGTGCTGCCTGCCTTCTTGGCGCCGATCACCAGGAAGTCCGGCATCCTCATGCGCGCAGCCCCCAGTCTGCCACCAGGTTGCGGCCAGTGAGCGCGCTGAGCGCGGCAGCGTCCTCCACATAGCGCTCGCACAGCGTGCGGCGCGTGGCAGGGTCCATCTGCGGACGCTCGCTGCGCCCATAGGGCCGGTACAGCATGCGTGGAAGCGGCGAGTCCTTCACCCACTGGATGACGCGCGGGTGGCCCGCGCGGCGCACAGCGTCTGCCACCATCTTCACGGCCCGCGCGGCGGCCCGGCTACGGGGTGCGCTGGCTGGAAGGCGGTCCGATTCATCCAGCTGCACGGTGCTTACTGGCTCCACGCCAATGAAGCGCAGCAGCTGGTTGTAGGTGGTCAGCGGATCAGCGGTGAACTGGTCAAAGAACAGGATGAGCACCTGCTGCCGCCCCAGGTGCCGCAGCCACGGCTCCAGGTGGCGCGCGTACAGGCCGCGCTCCACCAGGTCTGGGCGCTGCGCCATGCCCTCCTCAAACGTGCCGCTGATCTCAGCGTTGCGCTTCAGGAACAGCCAGTGCGAAAACGCGCGGTCCACTGGGTTGCGCAGGCAGGTCACGGCGCGCATGGCGGGGTTGTACTGGTGCATGCGCTGCGCTGCGTCGGGGCTGAAGATGTAGGTGTTGGACACCTCGCCAGTGGCTGCTGCGCTGCCCGGCGCTGGGAACAGGCTGTGATACCACTCCACGCCGCGCTGCCAGTGGTCGTTGAAGAAGCACGTCTCCTTCACGCTGGCCATGCAGACTTGCGGGTGCCGCGTCAGCAGGTTGTACATGGCTGTCGTGCCGGACTTGCCCGGCCCGATCAGCGCAAACGTGGCGCGCGGTGGCATGGATTCATCGTAACCGTGCGGCCTGGCGCACTGCGCAGCAGCGGGGCACCCTGCCGCCGCGCAGCACTCCAGCGCCTCAGCCCGCTGCGTGGCGCACGCGCTGGAGGAAGTGCGGCGCCAGCGTGCACAGCACGGCAAAGAGAGCGCCGAACAGGATGGCAGCGCCCACCTGCGCCGGCTTGGAGTACGAGTTGCCCTCGCCGCGCACGATGGCCGAGATCTCGCACTCGGGCCGGTTGACCAGCGAGCCCTTCATGGTGGCGTAGGCCACTTCCGCAGCGCTGCGCTCGGACAGCGCAGCAGTGGGGTCCTGCTGCAGGGCATCCCGGCGGGTTTCCAGCACCTCCAGCGACTCCTTCACGTCGTCGGTGGTGCGCTGGGCCAGACGCTCGGCGCGCTTCTCGATGCGGTCTGCCAGCTCCTTCAGCGCTTCGGGCGCCTTGGCATCTGCTGGCGCCTCCAGCTCCACGATGAAGGACGCGCGCAGCGGCTCGGCCGTGCGGCCCACCTTCACCACGGGGAAGTAGACCTGCGCATCGTTGATGGAAACGTGGCCATTTTCGTCGTGCGCGGGCGCAGCGGCGATCTCCTTGGCGGTGTAGCGCACCAGCGCCTCCGCCACCCGCTCGGTTTCATCGCGCGTGCTGGCGGTGGTGACGTGCACCGCGAACTTCCATGCCTCCATGCTGGGCCTGCTGAGCAGGAACCACCCCATGCCCACGGTGCCAACCATGAACCAGAACACCAGCGAGCCACGGCGCTGGTACAGCACCGGGAGCAGCCCTGTGACTCCCAGGCCGCGTGCACTCCCCACGCGCTGCGTGGGCAGCTCGTCGGGGGACGCATCAGGCGCGGGGCGGGGGAACTTCACGGTGGACATGTTCCGGCAGAATAGTCGGAAGGCGTGGCAGCGCGCCTGGCGGCCACCGCCAGCGTGACAGCACCCAGCGCAAAGGGCAGCATGGAGAAGCGAAGCCGGAACGCGTTTCCAGCATTCAGCACGAACGGCGCATAAGCCAGCAGCCCCAGCAGCGCTGCAAGGGCCAGCGCGCGTGCCACGCGGCGTTCTCTCACCCGTGATGGTGCGGGCCTCAGCAGCCACGGCGCGGCAAGCATGGCCACCCACGCTGCAGATTCGGCCAGAACCAGCAGGTCCATGGTGTTGCGCGGCGTGAGCGGCAGCGGGCACAGCACCATGCCCTCGCACTGCGTGACCAGCCGCTGCCATCCGGGCTGCGCAGAGATGTCATTGACAGACTCAAAGAAGAGCGTCTCATTCTGCGCCTCCAGGTTGCGGGCCAGGCGCGCCTCGGTGAAGCCCTCCAGCTGATCCATGGAGAGCGTCTGCAGGCTGAGCTCCGACATGACGATGGGCACCGCAGCCGCCACCGCCAGCACGCCCACCACCACCATGGTGCGGCGCACCGGTTGCGAGAGCGGCACCATGAAGGCCGCCAGCCCCAGCGCCAGCACTGGCACCACAGCCACTTCCGGGCGCAGGCAGACCATCAGGCAGCATGCGCCCGCCACACCCAGGGCGCCGCGGCGCACCGCTCCGGGCCAGGCGCCAGCGCTCTCGATGACCGCGCTGGCGCCCAGCGCGCAGGCCAGATAGATGAGCGGGTCTCGCAGGCCAAAGATGGTCCAGTAGACAGCCGATGGATTCCAGGCGGTGAGCACGAAGGCGGCCACTGCCGCGCGCGGTCCCACGCTGCGCGCGCACGCTGCTGCCAGGGCCAGCGCAGCCAGCGCCACGGCGGCGTTGTTGACTGCTGGCGGAATGTCGTCCCACGATCCAAAGGCGTAGAAGAACGGCGCAGAGAGCACCGCCAGGGTGCTGAAGCCAGGGTCCTCCAGCAGCGCGTGCGGTCCCTCTGCGCAGGTGCGGTCCCAGATGTCGCGCGGCAGGTACTCAGCCTGCTTGCCTTCAAAGCTGGGCTGGCTGCGCACCACCGTGGTCAGCGCGCACTTGGCTGCCATGGTGAGCGCCGCCAGCGCCACCAGGCCAAACGCAAGCGGGCGGGGCGCGCTGCGCAGCAGCCACGCGCCCAGCGCCACCACCACCAGCGTGAGCGCTGCGGCCGTGGCGATGCCAGCGCCCGCGGCTGGCAGCGCCAGCACGGACCCAGCGTGGTGCGTGGTGGCCAGCAGCATCACGCAGCCTCCGGCGCAGAGGGCCGCAGCAGCGGTGCCAGCTCAGGGCTGCGCAGCGTCAGGCGCAAGGTCCACAGGAGGAGGAGCGCCACCGTGACGGCAAAGCCAGCAGCAGCGCCGCGGTCACCCACGCAGGCGCCGGCGGCGATCAGCGCCATGCCCACCGCGCCAGCGCCAATGCTGGCGCGCGCCACCAGGTCTGGGCGGCCTGCGGCAGAGCACAGCGGGATCACCCACAGGAGCGCCGCAGAGAAGGGGAAGGCCAGGATCATCACCTGCAAGGCTGGGATGGCCGCCTGGTACCGCTCTTCCAGCAGCGCCCGGATGACCGCAGGCCCGGCCAGCTCCACCAGCAGCACCACCGCGCAGCCAAACACCACGCCCCAGGTGCACAGGGTGCGCACCATGCGCGCCAGGCGCTGCCCGTGGCCGTGGTGGTACGCCGCCGCCAGCCGCGGCTGCACCGCCAGCTGGAGCGGACCCAGCGTGGTGTCTGCAGCCGTGTACATGGTCTTGGCCACCTGGTACGGGCCAGCAGCAGCCGGGCCAGCGATGAAGCCCAGCAGCATGGTGTCCAGCTCGCGCAGCGGCATGAGCCCAATGCCGCTGAGCCACGAGTGGCGCAGGAACGTGCGCAGGTCATCAGGCGTCTGCGCGGCCCCCTCTGCCTGCGCGGCCGCACCGCCCGCGCAGGTGGCGCGCTGCATCATGCCGTCGCGGCGCGCTGCCACCAGCGCTGCGGTGTTCAGCAGCACGGCGCTCACCGCCACGCCGCACAGCACTGTGCCAAGCGCAGCGCTGGGCGTGGTCATGCCTGTCAGCCACACGGTGGCCACCGCGGCGCAGCGGGCCAGCGCGCCCAGCAGCGTGACCACAGCCAGCGGCACAAAGCGGTTGGTCACGCGCAGGTAGCTGCGCGCGCTGGCGTTGCCCACGTTCTTGGCGGTCACGATGCCCACGCACGCAGGCACCACCGCCAGCATGGGGGCGGCGCCATCGCGCAGCAGCGCGTAGCCCACCAGCGCAGCCGCAGCCACCACGCACGCCACCACGCCAGTGGTCACGTCGCTGCGCACGATGCGCCACACGTCGCGGTGCAGCAGGGCGGCCTGCCCGCGCGCCGCGTGCATGGTGTGGTAGCGGATCATGGCGTCCTGCCAGCGCTGGTCCAGGCAGGCAAAGACCACCGTGGCCGTGGCCAGCGCTGTGGCGGCCAGGCCCCAGCCCTCCACGCCCAGCAGCCGCGCCAGCACAAACACAGTGGCGAATTCCGCCACGGCGGTCATGCCAGTGGCCACAGCCTGCGCAGCCAGGTCGCGGCGGATGCCGCCACGCTGCGCGGCTGGGCTGGTCACTGCGCGCTCCAGTCCTTCTGCAGCAGGTCGCGCGCGGGCGCAAAGCCATGGCCCAGCGCGCGCGGACCTGCGGCCCACGTCACGGTGCGCACCGCAGGGCTGGCGATGTAGCGCAGCCAGTACCGGTGCAGCAGCGTGGTGGCCATCCAGCCCATGCCACCCTTGCGGCCCAGCGCGTGCAGCACGCCCTGGCGCACCAGCGCTGCCTCCACGATGCGCCGGCACGCCTCGGCAGCAGCGCGGTAGGCGTCGTCGTACTGGCCGCCGTCGCGCTGGTGCACGCGCGCGGCCACGCGGTCAATGATCATGCGCGAGGTCCGGCTCCACTCGGCGTCCTGCATGATGCGCGCCAGCTGGTCTGCCTTGCGGCGCGTGCGCGTGCTGGTCTTGTCTCCATCCAGCTGGCGCAGCAGGTGCGGGAAGTCCTCCCACGCCACAGGGCCGCTGGCCACCAGCAGGGTGGTCTGGTACAGCTCCAGAAAGCCCACGTCGTCAGAGGGGAACTCATGCATGCCGCGCCACGCCTCCAGCAGCAGCTGGCGGTCGGTGATGCAGTACCACGTGGGCGCGTAGCTGGATGCGTGGTTCAGCAGGCGCTCGGCTGCGCGCGGGCTGCGCGCGTTCCACTTGCGCTCGTACTCAAACAGGCCAAACGGCCCGCCCGACTGGTTGAAGTACACCGTGCGCCCGCGGCACCCCACCAGCGCCGGGTCTGCCTGCAGCACTTCCAGCGCGCGGTGGATGCCCTCCTCCACCATGAAGTCGTCGTTGTCGGTCAGCATCACCCAGCGGGTGTTGATGGCCTCCAGCGCGTGGATCACCTTGGCCACGAACACCTTGATGCCCTTGTCGGGCGGATGCCGGTGATAGGTAATGGGGATGCTGGGGTTCTGCTGCTGGAACTCCGCCACCACAGCCGAGGCGTCCTGCTCCACGCTGCCATCTGCAATGTGCACAGGAATGCGCCACTCCACGCGGCGCATGTACTCCAGCCAGCGGCGCGTCAGGCCCAGGCGGTCCTTCAGCGTCAGCAGCACGGTGACCGGCAGCTCTTCAGCGCTGCCTGGACCTGCGGTGCGGGGTGGCTTTGCGGCGGCCATGCGTGCGGATCACGGATCCTGCTGCGCCACCAGGTAGCCGCCTGGATGGCAGGAGAGAAGCAGCTTGGACTCCAGCTCGGTGTCCACGCGGAAGCGCGGGCACTCGGTCAGGAACTCCTTGACCGCGGTGGCAGGATTGTTGCCAGGGCCCCATGGGCGCGGGCGGTGCGCCTGCACCGGTATGTGCTCCACGATGGTGTCGCCTGCGATCAGGTAGCAGCCCTTGCCCACGTAGGGCGCAAAGGCGCGCAGCTCGCCCATGACGTGCTCGTGCGTGTGGTGCGAGTCAAGCACCACCAGCGTGCGCGTGGATCCGCCCAGGATCTGCCGGATGCGCTGGTGCGTGCTCTCCTCCAGGCTGCTGCCCTCGATGAGCTCGATGCGCTTGCTGAGCGGGCCATGCGTGGCCAGGCGCTGGCGCAGGTCTGGCGGAATGAAGATGTCCACGCCAATGACCTTCTTGCCGCCCAGGAGCTCCAGCAGCGTGGCGTGGAACAGCATGCCGCCGCCCCAGGCCACGCCGATCTCCAGCACATATTCGGGGCGCGTGCGCCAGATGATCTCCTGCAGCGCAAACATGTCCTGCGGCAGGTTGAGGATGGGCTCGCCCATCCAGGTGGTCTGGTGCAACCAGCGATGGCGGTCCGCGCGCACCAGCACGTCCAGCGCGTCTGCGGCCAGCTGCGTGTCTGCAGCCATCTCCTGCGCAGCCTTGCGCTGCAGGTCTGCGAACTCCTGGCGCGTGATGATGGTCTTCTGGGTCATGGTGCGGCGGCGGTGCAGGTGGCGGTGCGGGAATGCGCTGGCAGCGGGGCGCGCTGGCCCAGCAGCTCAAGCGTCTGCGTGATGGCGGTGCGGATGCTGCCGCGCGGCGCCCAGCCAGTGGCGCGGATGCGCGCGTCCAGCACCTCGTAGGAGAGCTGGTTCATGATGCGCTCGTCCACCAGGCGCACCTCCAGCGTGGGCACGTGCTGGCGGATGGCGGTCACAATGTCATCCACCGTGTGGTTGGCTGTCAGGATGTTGTAGATGCGGCCGTCGAACAAATCTGCGCGCAGGATGTGCCCGATGGCTGCGCACGCGTCGCCCAGCTCAAGGTAGGGGCGCTTCTGGTGCATGGCCGTGCGCCACACGGTGACGGGCTGGCCCATGGCCGCCTGCCAGCAGAACTTGTTCACCGCAGTGTGAAAGCGCATGCCTGGCGAGGTACCAGCAATCGTCCCGAACCTGCAGGTGATGAAACGCAGGCCAAGCTTGGGTGCTTCCTGCTGCAGCCAGGCCTCCTCGCGCAGCTTGGTCTCTGCGTAGGGGCTCTGTGGCTTCAGGTCTTCTGGGCCGCACGCCTCGTCCACCACGGTGGACTGCGTGCCATACACGCTGGTGCTTGACAGATGGATGACCGCCGCCCCGCACGCGGCCGCGGCCTGCGCCACGCCCACCGTGGCATGGAAGTTGTTGCGCTCCACCTCTGCAGCGCGGTCCACGCTGCCAGCAGCGTCCGTCATGGCGGCCAGGTGCACCACGGTGCTGCAGCCGGCCAGCAGCCGCTCCAGCCCAGGCGCAGTGACGTCCACCTGCGCAAACTGGCAGTTTGCAGGGAGCCCAAAGAGCGACGCGTACCGCTGCGTGGCAAGGTTGTCCAGAAGCAGCACTTCGGTGCTGGGGCTGCCTGCGGCCAGCTCGCGCGCCAGCCGCGAACCAATGTGACCGAGGGCGCCCGTGATGGCAATCCGCATCCGTTGAAGTATAACAGCCAGCGGTCCTTCACCATGAGCGTCGCCACGTCCGAGCCTGTCTGGTCCGGCATCCACGCGTCGTTCGACGCCGTGGGAGCCACGGCCAATCCATTTGACGAGGAGCGCTGGCTTGAGAGCTGCCGCGCGCGCGTGCTGCGCTTCCGGCAGCAGTGCGCAGAGGACGCGCGCCCACCGCTGCACGACCGGCCAACGGTGATGCCCGCTGTGCTGGCCACGCTGGCTGCGCGCGGCCCGCTGCGCGTGGTGGATGTGGGCGGTGGCGCTGGCGTCAGCTACCTGCAGGCCCAGCTGTGCGCGCCCGGCTGCGTGGAGCGCTGGACGGTGGTGGAGCGCCCAACGCTGTGCGCACCGCTGGCTGCGCTGCATGCAGGCGACCCGCGCCTTGTGTTCCAGCCCACGCTGGCCAGCGCTGGCGCGTGCAACCTGGCGCTCTTTGCCGCCTCGCTTCACTACCTGCAGGACTGGCAGGGCGCGCTTGCGCAGGCCGCTGGCACTGGCTGCACCTGGATGCTGCTTGAGGAGGTGCCTGCTGTGAACGTGGCCACCTACGCCACGGGCCAGCGCTACTACGACCGGCGCATCCCGGTGTGGATGCTCAGCCACGCAGAACTGGTGGAGCATCTGCGCGCGCTTGGCTTTGCGCTGCGCATGCATGAGCGCTACCCCAGCCCGGTGAACGGCGCGCTGCGCGAGTTCCCCATGGACAACTTTCCGCCCTCGCACCGCGTGGGCTACGCATCCACCTACCTCTTCACGCGCGCATGACCGCACCAGCGCCCACGCACAGCGTCCTTCCCAGCGCCATTCCGGGCGTGGCGGTGCAGCAGCTCCGCACCTTTGCAGATGACCGCGGCTTCTTCCGCGAGATCATCCGCGCCAGCAGCCCGGAGTTCACAGGCGGCTTTGGGCAGCTGAGCCACAGCGAGGTCTTCCCTGGCGTGCTCAAGGCCTGGCACGCGCACCGCGTGCAGCATCAGTGGACGTACGTGGCGCACGGCACGCTGCTGGTGGCGCTGGCCGACACGCGCGCGGGGTCGCCCACGCAGGGCAAGGTGGCTTCCTTCCTGGCGGGGCGCAATGCAGACGTGCAGCTCTACGGCTTTCCGCCTGGCGTGCTGCACGGCTACCTGAACGTGGGCCAGACAGCGCAGGTCATCTACGTGACCAGCGGCCAGTACGACCTGGCCGACGAAGTGCGCGTTGACCCCTACGACCCCAGCGTGCCGTTCGACTGGCGCGCCTCCCGCGCCCGGTAGCATTGGTGCCATGCAAACGCTTGCTGCGCCCGGCACCATCTTTGCCGCAGGGCCATCCATCACCCAGACCGAGATCGCCGCGGTCATGGACGCTGTCACCAACGGCTGGTACGAGCGCGCGTACGAGTACTGCGAGCGCTTCCAGAGCGAGTTTGCCGCGTATCACGGCCGCAAGTTTGCGCTGATGACGCCCAACTGCACCACCGCCATCCACCTGCTGCTGGCGGGCCTTGGCATCCAGGACGGCGACGAAGTCATCGTGCCCGAGTGCACGTGGATCGGCAGCACAGCGGGCATCACCTACCAGCGGGCCACGCCGGTGTTCTGCGACATCGAGCGCGACACCTGGTGCCTGGATCCGCGCTCGGTGGAGCGCGCCATCACGCCGCGCACCAAGGCCATCCTGGCAGTGGACCTGTTTGGCAACATGCCGCGCATGGAGGTGCTGCAGGCCATCGCAGACAAGCACGGCATTCCGCTCATCGAGGACGCCGCCGAAGCCGTGGGCAGCGTGTACAAGGGCCGCAAGGCTGGATCGTTTGGCAAGGCCAGCACGTTCAGCTTCCACCGCACCAAGACCATCACCACGGGCGAGGGCGGCATGCTGCTCACCGACGACCCCGCGCTGTACGAGCGCTGCTCCTTCCTGCGCGACCACGGCCGCCGCAAGGATGGACCCGCGTACTACAACTTTGAGGTCACCTTCAAGTACATGCCGTTCAACGTGCAGGCTGCGCTGGGCTGGGCGCAGCTGCAGCGCGTGGAGGAGCTGGTGGCCATCAAGCGCCACCACCTGCAGACCTACCGCACGCAGCTGGCGGACATTCCAGACCTGCAGTTCAACCATGAGCCAGAGGGCGGCCGCAACGGCGCGTGGATCACGGGCGTGGTCTTTGGCGCCAGCCACGGCCTGACCAAGGCAGACGCGCTCAAGCGCCTGCCACCCATGGGCATGCCAGCGCGGCCGTTCTTCTATCCGCTGTCGTCGCTGCCGGCGTATGGCTCGCGCGGCGACCAGATGTGCCAGCGCAACCCCGTGGCGTACGACATCTCGGCGCGCGCCATCAACCTGCCGGGCGCCATGAACATGACCGATGCGCAGCTGGAATGGGTGTGCCAGTGCATGCGCACCTTCCTGAGCGGCGCAGGCAGGTAGCACCTCATGCGCACTGTGCTGATGGCAGACAAGGCAGTGGGCGAGGCCATCGCCCGCTTTCTGCTGGACGAGCACCGGGACACCCTGGAGCTGGTGGTCACCACCGCGGACAACCAGATCAGCCAGCTGGCGCGCCAGGCTGGCGTGCCCACCACCGTGTACCAGTCCGAGCCAGCGCTCCTGCAGCAGCTGGAGGGCCGCACTGTGGACCTGGGCGTGCTGGCGTGGTGGCCGCACATCCTGCGCGCACCGCTCATCCAGCGGCCGCGGCTTGGCATCATCAACACGCATCCCAGCCTGCTGCCGCACAACCGCGGCAAGCACTACTACTTCTGGGCCATCGTGGAGCGCGCGCCCTTTGGCGTCAGCCTGCACTGGGTGAATCAGGCTGTGGACGCTGGCCCCGTGGTGGCGCAGCAGGAGATCCCCTACGACTGGACCGACACAGGCAAGACGCTCTTTGACAAGGCGCAGCGCGCCATGCCAGAGCTGTTCCGCGCCACCTATCCGCGCCTCCTGCGCGGCGAGCTGCCACGCATGCCGCAGCCAGAGGGCGTGGGCTCCTTCCACCACTCGCGCGAGCTGGAGGGCGCCAGCCAGATCCACCTGGACCGCACCTACACCGGGCGCGAGCTGCTCAACCTGATGCGCGCGCGCACGTTTGAGGAGTACCAGGGCTGCTGGTTTGTGGATGGCGACCAGCGCTTTGACGTGCGCACGGTGATCCGCCCGCTGAAGGAAGGCGGGCCAGCGTGAGCAGCGACACGCACGCCACACACAGCGCAGACCCGCCGGACATCCCGCTGGAGCGCATCCTGGAGTTCTGGGCTGGGCGCGCCAGCATGGGCGAGCGCGCTGGCACCGAGGACTATCAGCTCACCCGCCTGGAGCGCGCGTTCATCCGCACTGTGGTGCCTGCTGGCTCCACAGTGTGCGACCTGGGCTGCGGCAATGCGTTCACCCTGTGCGAGTTGGCCAGCCAGCACGGCTGCCGCGGCGTGGGCGTGGACGCCAGCGCAGCCATGGTGGAGGCTGGCCGCGCGCTGGCTGCAGGGCAGGGCGTGGAGGACCGCGTGGCGGTGGTGCACGCAGAGCTGCCGCACGTGCCCGCTGGGCTGGGAGACTTTGACGCCGTGCTGCTGCAGCGCTGCCTCATCTGCCAGGGCTCGCGGCAGGCGCAGCGCCGCACCTTCCGCGCAGCGCAGGCCTTGGTGCGCCCTGGCGGCGTGCTAGTGATGCTGGAGTGCAGCATCGAAGGCAATGAAGCCACCAACGCCCTGCGCGCGCTGCTCAGCCTGCCCCGCATCGAGCCGCCGTGGCACACGCTGTTCCTGCACGAGGCAGAGGTGCTGCGCTGGCAGGAGCCTGCCTTCCGCATCGAGCGCTTTGTGCACGTGAGCAGCACGTACCACTTTGTCAGCCGCGTGCTGTATGCGCGCCAGGCAGGAGATCTGGGCGAGCCCACCCGCTACGACGGCCACCTGAACACCATCGCCATGGCGCTGCCGCAGGAGATTGGCAACTTTGGTCCCGTGAAGGCCTGGGTGTGGAGGCGCCACGCATGAGCGGCGCGGCGCCGCAGCTCCTGCCCAGCGGCACTGGCCTGGCGCTGGTGACAGGCGGGCTGGGCTTTGTGGGCTCCAACACAGCCATCGCGCTGGCGCAGCAGGGCTGGCGCGTGCGCGTGGCAGACACGCTGGACCCTGCCTGCGGCGGCAGCGCCACCAACCTTCGCGGCGTGCCCGGCACATTTGATGTGCAGCCGCTCGACGTGTCAGACCAGGCGCAGTGCGACGCCGCGGTGCAAGGCGCGCAGCTGGTGGTGCACTGCGCTGCGTCCATCAGCCACGGCCGCAGCGTGCGCGAGCCGCTGGCGGACATCCGCGCCAACTGTGTGGCCACAGCCTGCGTGCTGGACGCGGTGCGGCGGCTGGCGCCAGAGGCCACGGTGGTGCATGTGTCCACCACCACGCAAAGCGGCCCGCTGGCGCGCGTGCCCGCAGACCTGCGCGCGCCGGACGCGCCCATAGACGTCTACTCTGCCAACCGCCTGGCGGCGGAGCGGTACGCGGTCATCGCGCACATGGTGCATGGCCTGCGCACGGTGGCCGTTCGGCTGCCCAACCTGTACGGGCCGCGTGCGTGCATCACCAGCGCGCAGCTCACGTTCAACAACTGGTTCATTGGGTGCGCGCTGCGCAACCAGCCCATCACCATCTGGGGCGACGGCGCGCAGCGCCGCAGCATCATGCACGTGGACGACGCGGTGCGCGCGCTGCTGGCCGCCGCGGCGGGCGCGGTGCACGGCGGCAGTGCGCACGGGGGCGCAGCGCAAGCGGGCGCAGCGGCGGGCCGCGTGCTGCTGGCTACGCCACGTGGCTCTGTCAGCGTGGCGGAGTTTGCGCACGCTGTGGTGCGCGCCGCAGGGCAGGGCCGCGTGGAGTTCACGCCCTGGCCAGCAGGCCGCAAGCAAATTGACGTTGGCGACGCGGAGTTCGACCCATCAGAGACAGAGCAGCTCTTGAACTGGCGCGCGCAGGTGCCGCTGGACGAGGGGCTGCGAAGGACGGTGGAGCACTTCCGGGCGGCGGACGCTACTCCCCAGTAGTCCACGCCCCCAGCAGCAGTCCCAGGTCGGTGCCGTCCACGCGTCCATCCAGGTTGAAGTCGGCGCTGGTGGCGGGCGTGGCGGGGCCCCACTGCGCCAGGAGCGCCGCCAGGTCCGCGCCGTCCACGGAGCAGCTGCCGTCCAGGTCCTGCGGCGGCGCCTGCGGCGTGAGCAGCCAGCCGCCGCCGGTGGTGCCCGGGTAGCTGCCCGTGCCCACGATGTAGCCGGCGGGGCTGATGGAGTTGTCGTAGTTGGCGGAATAGGACGCGCCCTGGACCGGCACGATGCTTGCCGAGAGGAAGTGCGGCTGCTCCGCCGACCCAGACCACGCCCTTGCGGACCAGGTATCCGGACGAGAGATGCGCAGCGCGAACCCGACGACCACGCTGGAGTCGCTGATGCCCCAGCACTCGCCTCCTATGTATCCCGCGGGGATCGGGAGCGTGGTGGGCGTGCCGTCCAGCCCCACACGGTTGGCTGGAACATGAGTCCCGGTGCCTGCGGGATGTCGAACATGCTGCGTCCCACGGCGATGCCCGCGCAGTTGACACCGTAGGCGGCGGAGCAGACCGCGCCTGGCAGCGGCTGCAGCGTCTGCACCGCGCCGTCCCTCCAGCGGTAGGCGAGGCCCGTGGGATACCCATCGCTGCCCAGCACGCCGACCACCCACCCGGTGTCAGAGATGCTCGCGCAACCCGACTGGGTGCGCCCGTAGGGCAGCGGATCAATCTCCACCATGACTCCGTCGTGCCAGATGAAGCCGATCCAGGACAGTCCGGGCGGGATGGTCAGGCGTGTGCCCACGACCCAGTCGTAGTTGTTGACCGCGAAGGCGTAGGAGTTCATTCCCTGTTCGCCAGGCAGATCAATGACCTGGCCGTTCCGCCAGACGCAGGCCCAGTCATTGAGGAAGTTGCCGGCGGAGATGTTCCAGCGGATCCCGACGATCGTGCCAATGTCGTTGATGCCGCTGGCGCTCGCCTCCTGTGTGTGCGGCGGGATCGGGAGCTCGACGGCGCCGGTGGCCGACGCCCAAACAACCGGCAACTTTCCCGCGGTGCTGTTTACTCTGTGGTGTAGCCCACCCAGTGGCCCAGGCGGTTCCACGCTGTACGGAACGACCCCGCTGTCCACCAGCCCGCACTCGGTCGGCGGGCAGAGCGTGGGCACGCGATGGGCACAGTGGCGGGGGATCCGCTGTCGCGCCGGGCCTCCGCAGACCGCGCAGCCCAGGAATGCAAGGATGGCCAGCCCGCTCCGGAACATGGCAGAAGCATAGCCCGGCTCTTTGTGGCACATCCAAATGGGTGCGCATCCGATGCCCGCATGACACGGGCGGATTCCGGCTCCTCACCCACCCGTCCCTGCCGGCGTCGGCAAACAGGGGCGGCTTATCGCTACTTACGGCGAATTCGAACGCGCACACCGGGGCTCTTCCACTGCCTTCGCACGAGCCTCCTCGCATGCTGCCTTCGCCTGAGGTTCCATGCGCGGCATGAGTGAATCCGCCAGTGCCATCGGCTCGACCGCTCTTTCCCGCCTTCCGGCGAGTGCGTTCGCGCGGACCAAGAGATAGAGCGGTTGGGGCTGTCCTTCGCCGGCAACGAGTCGCAATTGCTCAGCGAGCTGTGTTCCGCGCAAGATGGCTCGGTCCGAATGTGGCGCCTGGAAGGTAGGCTCTCGCCATGGGCAGCAGAAGTCTGGCTGCCTGTTCGAATCGGAAGCGACAAGCGCACGCTCGAACATGGCTCGCGCAGCCTCCGTCTCGGCTTCCATTTGGAGCAGATGGCTGCATTGTTGGCCAAGTCCTCCGCTCTCGGCGGCCACGCTGCGAGCATGGCATCAGATGCCTGAATTGCCAGGTCCAATCTGCCGTATGGCATGGCCAGCGCAACTACATCCCGTTCGTACAGCGGGTTCCGCGGCGGCAGAGATGCTGCACGCAGGGAAGTTCTCCCCGGCCTCGCGATCCTTTCCCATGGTGCCTCCAGGACTCTGGCGCGACCAATACGACTTGGCCAACGCCGGATCCACCGCGATCGCTTCGCTCAGCATCGCCAGCGCATCAGAAAGTCTGCCTTGCATGCGGCGAACCTCGGCGAGGTTGAAGCCAGAGGCGACATCCGCGGATCGGAGGTAACCACGGCTTGTAGGAGGAGTGATTCGGCCGACATCAGCAGATCGCGTGCTGCGGCTCCATCACCACGCCGGTAGGCCACGCCTGCCTGCTCCATCGCGGAGGCTCCCAGGAAGTTGGAAGCCAGCCACGCCTTGGGTTGTTCCTCAGGGTCCATGACCAGGTTGGGCTCGTCCTTGTACTGCAAAGGCCTGTGCCCAGGTCAGGGTGCCAAGCACCATGGCCAGCACACAACATGCCGCGACGGCGACCGTGTCAAACCGAGACGCTCCGTCTGGATGCCTTGGTTCAAGGCGTCTGACCGCCTTGTTCCAGCCTGTGGCCAGGGACCAACCGAGCGCCACACAGATTGAAATGCCAGCGACATACCCAAAGTGGTCGGCTACAGGTGCGAATCGCAACGGGTAGACATTGAAGAAGCCAAGTGCTGGGAAGATGCTCCGCTGCATACGTGAGAAGGAGGAGAGTGGCCTGCCATGCCTCTGACTGCCGCAATGGCACATGCTGTCGCTGTGAGCAGAATGGCACCAAGCGCCAGCCACGGCACGGTTCCCTCAGGACCCTGTTTGAAAGGGGTCTGAATGAAGATCAGGTCCATACACCCATGAATATGGGTAGAACCACCACGCCTGAGATGCCTGCGCGAGCCGTTCCACAAGGCTGCGATTGGAAGGTCTCGCCAGAAGTTCTCCAACGCGTGATGCACTTCCATCACGCAGTGTGAATACCTGGGCACCAGGCCTATCGCGAACATGGCTCCAAGCGGGACCAGGACCTTTGGCCGCGTGCTGGCCGGCTTGGCACGCCAGAACTCGACGGCGGCCAGCGCCACAGGAACTGCAACAGCGGTGGACTTGGAGAGCAGGGCCGCAACGTATGTGACCATCGCAACCACCAGCCAACGATTGAGCCTGCGGTCACGCCAATTGATCCACGACAGCACCGCCAGCAGGGCGAACACCATGCTCAAGACGCTCTTCCGCTCAGTGATCCAGGTCATCGCTCTCCACCTGAACGGGGTGCAGACCGAACAGGAGGGCGGCCGGCAGCGTGCGCCCCGAACATGAAGACGCGTCAGAATCACCCACAAGAGCACCAGCGAGCATCCATGCAATGCCACGCTGGACCGCGTGGAACCAGAGGGGCTCCAGACCATGGATGGAAGCCTGTAGCCAGAAACTGTCGAAGACCAGCGGGTAGTACCGAGGCGTGAGTCCGGGCACCCAGGGCGTCAGCCAGCCGTCAGGCGCGAGCACGCCGGGGTTGGCGGTCACGTATGCGTCATCGTCCCAGATCCATGCTGCCTGAAGTCGCGCGGCCTCCGCAGACCGCGCAGCCCAGGAATGCAAGGATGGCCAGCCCGCTCCGGAACATGGCAGAAGCATAGCCCGGCATAGGTCGGAGACAATATTTGGCCGATTCGATCGGACGACTTAGCCCCTGCCGGGAAGCATCACTTCACCACCGCCGCCACCACTGCGTCGCACACGCGGTGCGCGTCCGCGTGGGACAGCTCTGGGTACATCGGCAGCGAGAGTTCGTGCAGGGCCACGCGCTCTGTGACGGGAAGCGCACCAGCGGCTGGACCGGCGTGTACATAGGCAGGCTGCATATGGATCGGCACCGGGTAATGGATGCCCGCCAACACGCCGTGCTGCTTCAGGTGCTCCAGCACGCGGTCGCGCTGCTCCACCAGCACCGCGTACAGGTGATAGACGTGGTGCGCGCCAGGCAGCTCCTGCGGCAGCGTGACACCAGGCAGGCCGCCCAGGCGATCCCGGTACAGCGCAGCCAGCGCGCGGCGGCGGTTGTTGTCTGCGTCCAGCGCTGCCAGCTTCACGCGCAGCACGGCAGCCTGCAGTTCATCCAGGCGCGTGTTGAACCCTGCGATGTGGCTGATGTACCGCTGCGCCCAGCCATACTCGCGCAGCAGCCGGCAGCGCTGCGCCAGCTGCGGGTCTGAGGTGGCCACAGCGCCGCCGTCGCCAATGGCCCCCAGGTTCTTGGTGGGGTAGAAGCTGAACGCGGCGATCTCCGTCATGGTGCCCGTCATGCGGCCGTGCAGGCGCGCGCCGTGGCATTGCGCGCAGTCTTCCACAATGCGCACGCCCCGCGGCGTGCAGATTGCCTGCAGCGCGGGGATGTCTGCGGGATGGCCATACAGGTGCACGGCCACCACAGCCTTGGTGCGCGGCGTGAGCGCGCGCTCCACAGCCTTGGGGCAGAGGGTGTACGTGGCTGGGTTGATGTCCACCATCACCGGCGTGCCGCCCGCCAGCTGGATGGCGGCCACGGTGGCCACGGCGGTGTGCGCCACGGTGATCACTTCATCGCCCGGGCCCACGTCCAGCGCGCGCAGCGCCACGTGCAGCGCGTCGGTGCCGTTGCCCACGCCAATGGCGTGCGACGTGCCCAGGTAGGCGGCAAACTCGCGCTCAAAGGCTTCGGTCTCTGGCCCCAGGATGTATCGCCCGCCGCCCAGCACCCGCGCGATGGCGGCGTCAATGCCCGCCTTGTGCGCGCGGTACTGCTCGTGCGGATTGGCGCACAGGATGGGCTGCGCGGCGGTGGCGTGCGTGCTGCTGGCGTGCGCGCTCACAGGACCTTCACCTCTGGCACGTAGGTGATCCACTTGCCGCCGCTGGCGGTGAATTCGCGCTCCTTCTCCATGATCTCCTGCGCGTGGTTGTACGCAAAGAGCAGCGCATACTCTGGCTTGCCGGCTGCAAAGTCCGCATGCGGCTTGACGGGGATGTGCGAGCCGGGCGTCACCTTGCCCTGCTTGGTGGGCGTGGTGTCGGTGATGAAGTCAATGAGGTCCGGCCCGATGCCGCAGTAGTTCAGGATGGTGGTGCTCTTGCTGGTGGCGCCGTAGCCCACCACGCGCGCGCCGCTGCCGCGCACCTTCTTCAGCAGGTGCACCAGCGCAGCGCGGCGGTCCTCGCACGCCTTGCGGAAGCGCTGGTACGTCTCTGGCTTGTCCACGCCCAGCGTGCGTTCGCGCTCCAGCACCTGCTTCACGCTGGCCTCCTGCGCGCGCACGCCGCGGCGGGCCAGGTAGTAGCGCATGCTGCCGCCGTGCGTCCACTGCGGTTCGGCGCGGAACACCTCCATGCCCACGCGGCCAAAGATGGCGTTCACGCTGTGCACGGTGAAGAGGAAGGTGTGCTCGTCGTAGATCTGGTCGTAGGTGGTCTGCTCCAGCACGTCGCCCAGGTAGGGGTCCTCAAAGGCCAGCACGCCCTGGGGCTTCAGCAGCGCCGCGATCCCTTCCGCAATCTGGTTGATGGTGGGGATGTGGCACATGACGTTGGCCGCCAGCACTGCGTCGGCCTGCCCGTCTTCCTGCACGATCTGCTGCGCCACCGCCGGCGAGAAGAACGCCACCTTGGTGCGCACGCCCGCCTTCTGCGCAGCGGCTGCCACGTTGGCGCTGGGCTCCACGCCCAGGTGCCGCACGCCCCAGCCGGCAAAGTTGCGCATCATGATGCCGTCGTTGCTGCCCAGCTCCACCACGAACGGGTCGGCGCCCTGCAGGAAGTCGCGGCGAACCACCTGCGCAAACTGCGCAAAGTGCTCGCCCATGCGCTTGCTGGTGCCGCTGAAGAACGCGTACTCGCCGTGGAACATCTGCTCTGGGCTGGGCTGCCGCACCAGCTGGAAGGTGGTGCATGAAGGGCACACCGCAGGCTCCATCTCAAAGCGGTACTCAGGGCGTGCGTCGTCTGGCTTGCGGAAGCCGTTGCCCAGCGGCATGGGGCCAAAGCTCATGAACGGCTCGATGGGCGTGCCGCAGATCAGGCAGGTGTGCTTCATGGGTGGGTGCGGGTCAGGGGGCGTTCGTGCTCTGCAAGCTCTACAAGGTAGCGGCCATAGGTGCTGGAGCCCATGCTGCGGCCCAGTGCCTCCAGCTGGTCCAGCGTGATGTAGCCCATGCGGTAGGCCACTTCTTCTGGGCAGCCCACCTTCAGGCCCTGGCGGGTCTCGATGATGGACACGAACATGCTGGCGCTCATCAGGCCCTCGTGCGTGCCGGTGTCCAGCCAGGCGTCGCCGCGGCCCAGGCGCTCCACCGCCATGGCGCCGTTGCGCAGGTACTCCGCGTTCACGCTGGTGATCTCAAGCTCGCCGCGCGCGCTGGGCTTCACGCGGCGGGCCACGTCCACCACGGTGTTGTCGTAGAAGTAGAGGCCCGTCACGGCAAACCGCGAGCGCGGCTTGGCTGGCTTCTCCTCGATGCTCACCGCCTTGCCAGCGGCGTCGAACTCCACCACGCCAAACTCCTGCGGGTGCGCCACGGGGTAGGCAAAAACCGTGGCGCCGCTGTTGCGCGCGTTCACCTTCACCAGGCGCTCGCTCAGGCCCACGCCAAAGAAGATGTTGTCGCCCAGCACCAGCGCAGCAGGATGGCCAGCCAGGAACGGCTCACCAATCAGGAACGCCTGCGCGATGCCCTTGGGCTCCGCCTGCTCTGCGTAGGCAAAGCGCATGCCCCAGCCTTCGCCAGTGCCCAGCAGCTGCTGGAACATGGGCAGGTCGCGGGGGGTGCTGATGATGAGCACCTCCTGGATCCCCGCCAGCATGAGCATGGTGAGCGGGTAGTAGATCATGGGCTTGTCGTAGACCGGCACGATCTGCTTGCTGATGGCCGTGGTGATGGGCGCAAGCCGCGTGCCGCTGCCGCCAGCAAGGATGATGCCGCGCCGCTTGTGTGGGTTCATGTCCATGCGTGCGTCCTTGCGTCCTGGGTTGCTCAGCGGGCGGCTGCAGCGTGGCGCTGCCGCAGCTGGGTCCACCAGGGCGTGTGGTCACGGTACCACTGCACCGTGCGCTCCAGCGCCACTGGCCACGCGCTGCGCGTGGGGCGCCAGCCCAGCTCGCGCTCGATCTTGGATGCGTCGATGGCGTAGCGCAGGTCGTGCCCCAGGCGGTCCTGCACGCGCTGGATGTACTCCGGGCCCTTGCCCAGCACGCGCAGCAGTTCATGCGTCAGGTCGCGGTTGGTGCGTTCATTGTTGCCACCGATGTTGTAGACCTGGCCTGCGTGCCCGCGCTCCAGCACGGCCAGCAGCGCCTCGCAGTGGTCCTCCACATGAAGCCAGTCGCGCACGTTCAGGCCTTCGCCATACAGCGGCACCTTGCGGTCCTGCAGGAGGTTGGTCACGAACAGCGGAATGACCTTCTCTGGGAACTGGTAGGGGCCAAAGTTGTTGGAGCAGCGCGTGATGCACGCGTTCATGCCAAAGGTGTGGTGGTAGGCCTGCACCAGCAGGTCGCCAGCCGCCTTGCTGGCTGAGTAGGGGCTGTGCGGCGCCAAAGGGGTGGATTCTGTGAACTTCAGCTCTGGGTGGTCCAGCGGCAGATCGCCGTACACCTCGTCGGTGCCAACCTGCAGCAGCCGGAAGTCCTTGCTGGCAGCGCGGCGAATGGCGTCCAGGATGCTGCGCACGCCCTCCACGTTGGTGCGCACAAACGGGCTGGCGTCCTGGATGGACCGGTCCACGTGCGACTCTGCCGCAAAGTTCACCAGCGCGTCGGCCTCGGCCACCAGCTCCTCCACCAGCGGGGTGTCGGTGATGTCGCCGTGCACAAAGCGGTAGCGCGGGCCGCCCTCCAGGTCTGCCAGGTTGGCGCGCACGCCGGCGTAGGTCAGCGCGTCAAGGTTCACAATGGAGACGCCCGGCCGCTGCGCCAGCACAAAACGCACGAAGTTGGTGCCGATGAAGCCCGCGCCACCTGTGACAACCAGTCTCATGCCCCGAAGGATAGCGGCCACTGGGTACCTTTCCCCGCGTGGAACGCACAGCGGCAGTCATTGGCGGTGGCATCGTGGGGCTGGCAGTGGCGCGGCAGGTGGCAGTGGCATGCCCAGGCACGCGCGTGGTGCTGCTGGAGAAGGAAGGCGACCTGGCGCAGCACCAGACTGGCCGCAATTCTGGCGTGATTCACTCGGGCATCTACTACAAGCCGGGTTCGCTCAAGGCGCGCACCTGCACGCATGGGCGCAGGCTGCTGCTGGAGTTCTGCCAGGAGCACCGCGTGACGCACGAGGTGTGCGGCAAGGTGATCGTGGCCACCAGCCAGGAAGAGGTGCCGCAGCTGCGCATGCTGGAGGAGCGCGGCAAGGCCAACGGCGTGCGCGCCACGTGGCTGTCCGCAGAGGCGCTGCGCGAGCGCGAGCCTGCAGCGGCGGGCGTGGCAGCGCTGCAGGTGGACGACACGGGCATCGCAGACTATGTGGGCATGTGCCACGCGCTGGCAGCGTGCATCCGCGCAGCGGGTGGCCAGGTGCGCGTGAACGCGCGGGTGGATGCGCTGCAGCGCGTGGGGGGTGTGGGCGCAGGCGCGGGCGCGGGCGGCGCGGCGGGTGCGGGCAGCGCGGCGGGCGCGGGCCACGCGGCGGGCAGCGGCGCGGTGGAGCTCGCGGGTCCGTGGGGCCAGCTGCGGGCGGACGTGGTGTTCAACTGTGCGGGCCTGCATTGCGACCGCGTGGCGCAGGCCGCGCGCAGCCCAGCGCGCGCATCGTGCCGTTCCGCGGCGAGTACTACCGCCTGCGCGCCGACGCGCCGCCGCTGTGCCGGCATCTGATTTATCCCGTGCCAGATCCTTCGTTCCCCTTCTTGGGCGTGCACCTGACGCGCATGGTGGATGGCAGCGTGGAGTGTGGCCCCAACGCAGTGCTTGCGCTGGGGCGCGAGGCGTACACGTGGGGTTCGTTCAACTTGCGCGATGCTGCAGAAACCGCAGCCTTTGCGGGCTTTTGGAAGCTGGCAGCCAAGCACTGGCGCGCTGGGCTGGGCGAGGTGCACCGTTCGCTCAGCCGCGCTGCGTTTGTGAAGGCGCTGCAGGTGCTGGTGCCAGGCGTGCGGGCAGAGCATCTGGAGCCAGCGCCAGCGGGCATCCGCGCGCAGGCCATGGAGCCCAGCGGCGCGCTGGTGGACGACTTCCGCGTGCAGGTGGAGCCGCCGTTTGTGCACGTGCTGAACGCGCCATCGCCCGCGGCCACAGCGTCGCTGGCCATCGCAGAGGCGGTGGTGGCGCAGGCGCAGGGCGCGGGGTTGCTGGGACGGGTGTGAGTGGCGGCAGGGGGCGGGCAGCGGCGCAGCGTGAGCCGGGGCGCGGTGTGAGCAGCGGTTCTGTGCGCGTCACACGCCGTAGTACGTGCGGTACCACGCCACGAAGCGCTCCACGCCTGTCTCCACCGGCACCTCGGGGCGGAAGCCAAAGTCGCGCAGCAGCGCGCTGCCATCGGCAGCGGTGTCTGCCACGTCGCCTAGCTGCGCGGGCAGCATCTCGCGCACGGCGGTGCGGCCTGTGAACTGCTCGATGAGCTCGATGTACCGCAGCAGCTGCACGGGCTTGCCGCCACCCACGTTGTAGATGCGCCACGGCGCGCTGCTGCGGTTCTCTGCGGGGTGGGTGGGGTCGAATGCTGCATCGGGCGCAGGCGGCCGTGCCAGCACGGTGGTCACAGCGCGGACCACGTCGTCCACATAGGTGAAGTCCCGCGTGTGGTGCCCGTGGTTGTAGATCTGGATGGGCTTGCCAGCCAGGATGGCGCTGGTGAACTTGAAGAGCGCCATGTCTGGGCGGCCCCACGGGCCATAGACGGTGAAGAAGCGCAGCCCTGTGGTGGGGATGCGGAACAGGTGGCTGTACGAGTGGGCCATCAGCTCTGCAGCGCGCTTGCTGGCGCTGTAGAGGGACATGGGATGGCTGGCAGAGTCTGCCTCGCGGAAGGGCAGGGTGCCACGCAGGCCGTACACGCTGCTGGTGCTGGCGTAGACCAGGTGCTGCACGCTGTGGTGGCGGCAGCCCTCCAGCACGCTGGCGGTGCCAGCCATGTTGCTGTCCACGTAGGCCATGGGGTCCTGGATGCTGTGGCGCACGCCGGCTTGCGCGCCCAGGTGCACCACGCGGTCGAACCGCCCCTCTGCAAAGAGCGCTGCCATGGCAGCGCGATCTGCCATGTCCAGCTTGCAGAAGCGGAAGCCGGGCCGCGCGGTGAGCTGCGCCAGGCGGGCCTCCTTGAGCGCGGGGTCGTAGTACGCGTTCAGGTTGTCCACGCCCGTCACAGCGTCGCCGCTGTCCAGCAGCGCGTGTGCCGTGGCCGCGCCGATGAATCCAGCCGCGCCTGTCACCAACGTTCGCATGCCCGCGATTACACCCGAAATTGGTGCCTGGCACGGGTGTCCCTACTTTTCACAGTGCGGTGGCGCGGACCGAAAAGAGGGACACCCGTGCCAGGCACGACTTTCCTCGGAACGGGGGCAGGGGGACGCTGCGTAGTCTGCTGCGATGCTGATCGCTGCCGCACTGCTCGTCGGCCTGCGCGCCGGGGTCCCACTCGCACCACCAGCGGCGGCATCGCCAGCCAAGCCGCCCGCAGGGGCAGCGCCTGCGTCCGCAGCGCCCGCGCCCGCGCCCGCAGCGCCTGCGCAACCGGGCACATCGCTCACGCTCTACTCGTTTGACGAAGACGGCACGTTCGACCCCCAGATCTACATCCAGGCCATGAACAGGGGCGACTCCTCGCACTCGCGCGTGGTGCCTGGCTTTGGTGTCGTTCGATCTGTGCGCTCGCTGGACATTCCAAGCGGGGTGGGCACAGTGTCCTTCACAGACGTGGCGGCGTTCATCGAACCCTCCACCGTGATCTTTGAAGACCTGCAGGACCCGTCCACCGCAGTGCTGGAGCAGTCCTTTCAGTTTGATCTGGTCAGCCCGTCCCAGCTGCTGGAGCGGTATGTGGATCGCGACGTGCGCTTGAGCTACGCCGTTGGTGACCAGCACCGGACCATGAAGGGCAAGCTGCTGGCTGTGCGAGAGGAGCAGGCGATCCTCCAGGACGAGAATGGCATTCACATCGTTCCGCTCACGGGCAACCAGGTGGACCTGAGCAATCTGCCCGGTGGCCTGCTCACGCGGCCCACGTTGCAGTGGAAGCTGCGCAGCAGCACAGGCGGTCCGCGCATGATCCGCGCCAGCTACCAGACAGCCGGGATGACCTGGCGCTCCGACTACAGCCTGCTGCTGGATGAAAGCGAGTCCCACGCCCGCCTCTCTGCATGGGTCACGGTGCTGAACGTGTCCGGCATGGCGTACCCCGACGCGCAGATCAAGCTCATCGCGGGAACGGTGAACCGCGTTCGGCCGGAGCCCGAGGGTGTCCTCTTTGGAGGCGGGGGCGGTTTCGGCGGCGGTGTCTCAAAGGAAGACGCCTTTGCCGAACGCACCTTCGGCGACTACCACCTGTACACGCTGCCGCGCGCTGCCACGCTGGCGAACAACTCCACGCAGCAGCTGGCGCTCTTTGCGCCGGTGGACGGCATCGCGGTGCAGAAGACGCTGAGTGTGGTGTTTGGTCACGCCATGGGGTTCGACGGCGCTCGAAGGCCGCACTTGGACGCTGACACCATGGAGACCGAGACCCTTCATGCGGACGTGTGCTTCACCATCGAGAACAAGGAGGCCAACCGCCTGGGCATCCCGCTGCCAGCCGGGCTGATGCGCGTATACAAGCTGAACACCGCAGACGGCACGCTGGAGTTCCTGGGCGAAGACCGCGTGCTGCACACGCCCCGCAACGAAGCGGTCCGCGTGCGCATCGGCAGCTCGTTTGACGTGCTGGCCGAGCGCACTCGCACGGACTTCAAGGTCAGCCTGGATTCGAAGTTCTGCAGCGAGACCTTCCAGATCGAGGTCCGCAATCAATCTTCTGTCGAGCGCACCGTCACAGTCACCGAAACGATGTGGCGCTGGCTTGAATGGAAGGTGGAGAACCCGTCCGCGCCGTTCACCAAGACGTCTGCCTCCGCTGGCACGTTCACCGTGACGCTCCCCCCGGAGGGCAAGCAGACCATCACATACACGGCGCGCTACACCTGGTAGGAAAGTAGGGACACCGGTGCCTGGCACTCCTGTCCCTGGTTTCCCCACGCATGGCGCGCAAGACCCGGGACAGGAGTGCCAGGCACCACTTTCCCCTACGCTGCCAGCGCGATGCAGGTCTCGCTCGAACCGTTCCGCGCTGCTGAGCGCCGCGACCCCACAGGCACCGGCGTGCACCTGCTGTGCGCACTGGCCTGGGCGCTGTGCCTGGCCCTGGGCCGTGTGCCAGAGGGCATCACCTGGGGCGCGCTGGCGGTCATCACCGTGGTCCGCCTGCCGCGCACGTACCAGCTGTACTGCCCGCTCTTCCGCCAACTCCCAGTGCTGCTCCTGGCAGCGCTCTGGCTGTGGGGCCTGTGCACGCTCATCTGGTCTGACTATCGCCCGGAATCAGCCAGCGCCTGGGTGGACCTCCTCCTCCCACGCGCGCTCATCCTGGGGCTTCTTCTGTGGCCTGTGATCCATCGCTGGCCAGCCATCCTCTGCGCGCTGGCCGCTGGCTCTGCTGCCGCGGCTGCAGCACGCGTGGCGGGCGTGCAGCTGATCTCGCACCTCTCCACCTCTGGCCTCCTGGCCAACGTGGGCATGGCCGCTGCGCTGGCGCTCCTGGTGCACGCAGCACCATGTGGGGCTGGGCTGGCGGCCTGGCGCTGGCTGGGCTCACGGGCGTGCAGATGCTGCTCCTCACGGTGCGCACGTCCATCGTGGCGTGCGTGGCTGCAGGTGGCGTGCTGCTGGCCCGCCCAACCACCCAGCGTGGCGTGCTGCCCCGCTGGGCTACCGCGCTCATCCTGGTGCTGGCTGCCGCTGGTGCCGTGGCGCTGCGCGGCGGAGCGGTGGTGGACGCATTCAAGCAGCCCTTCCGGCTCATGGACTCTGAGCGGCAGATGAACAGCCGCGCCGCGCGCGCCCCCGCCGCGCGCGAGCCCGCCGCGCCCGCCGCGCCCGCCGCGCCCACCGCGCCCACCGCACCCGCCGCACCCACCGCACCCACTCGCGCTGCAGACGACCGCCCATCCATCCCCACAGCCAACGTGCGCATCGTGCTCTGGCGCCTGGCGTGGGAGAAGTTCCGCGAGCACCCAGTGCTGGGCAACGGCATCCTGGCGTGGCAGCCCACGCTGCAGCGCGCCTTCACAGAAGAGCCGCAGCACTACGGCGCAGACCTGGTGGGCGCAGACCGCCTCATCCGCAAGCCGCCGCCGCATCCGCACAACGTGGTCATGGATCAGCTGTTTGCCAAGGGACTGGTGGGCGCTGGACTGTTTGCAGCGCTCATGGTCACGCTGTGGGTGCGCACCTGGCGCGCTGGCGGCGCTGGCTGGGCGCGCAGCACCATGCTGGCGCTCCTCACCGCGTGGTGCGCCAGCAGCATGACCGCTGGCGTGGACCGCATCGTGGTGGGGGGCAGCCTGCTCATGCTCATGGCGCTGGTCTCAGCCGTGCGGGACGACTGACCAGCCGCGCACCCGCGCACCCGCGCACCCGCGCACCCGCGCACCCCGCGCGCCCCGCACCCAGCGCGCCCCCGCTCCCGTCACTCCACCCCCACCTCGCTGGGCACGCCGTTCCGCGCGTCAAACGCAACGAACCGCTCTGCGCCCACCAGCTCGCGCGCGCGCTCGCGCGCCTCGGCCTGCGGCGCCACCATGGACAGGATGACCACATAGCCCTGGTCGTTCAGCAAGCGCGCCAGCTCTGCAGCGCGGCGCAGGTTTTCGCTGCGGTCTTCGTCGCTGAATCCCAGGTCCTTGCTCAGGCCGCGGCGCAGCGCCTGGCCGTCAATCACCACCGCGGCATGGCCCTGGTCGAACAGCTTGCGCTCCAGTTCATGCGCGGTGCGGGTCTTGCCGCTGCCAGGCGGGCCATACACCAGGATGGTGCGCGGGCTCTGCCGCCAGCGGCGCTCGCGCTCCGCTGCAGTCACAAAGCTGGGCTTGTCCTCTGGCTGCTCCAGCGTCTCCAGCGCGCGCGTCTCCCAGTGCGCACGGCGCGACCCAGCCTCAGTGGGCAGGCGGATCATGCCAGCGCCGCTGGTGGCGTTGGTCATGCGGTCCACCAGGATGAGCGACCCTGTTCCGTGGCACTGGCGGTAGCCGTCCACCACCACGCGCTCCTCGGTCTCCAGCTCCACGCGGCCGATCTCATTCAGCCGCAGCGTGTCTGCAGGGTGCGACTCCAGCGTGTTGACATCCAGCGTCCAGCGCACGCGGCGCACCGTGCAGGTGGTGCGCTTGGCCCCCGTGCGCAGCACGTACTGCTGCCCAGGCACCAGCGGCTGCTCCTGCATCCACACCAGGTCGCACTCCACGCGCGTGGTCACCGCAGGCTCCTGGCCCACGCAGGTGATCACGTCGCCGCGGCTGCAGTCCACTTCATCCTCCAGCGTCAGCACCACGCTCTGCGGGGCCCACGCCAGCGGTGCGTCGCCGCCATCCTCTGGTGCGCGTGCAATGCGCCGCACGCGCGTCTCCTTGCCGGAGGGCAGGATCTTCACGCGGTCGCCAGGCTTCACGCTGCCGCCGGCGATCCGCCCCGCAAAGCCGCGGAAGTCCAGGTTGGGCCGCAGCACCATCTGCACAGGCAGCCGGAAGGGGCCATCCGTGGATGGGCCGTCCACCGGCACGGTCTCCAGCAGCTCCATGATGGGGCCGCCGCTGTACCACGGGGTGCGCTCGCTGCGCGTCACCACGTTGTCGCCTTCCAGCGCGCTCACGGGGACAGCCACCGGGTCAGCAATGCCAAGCTTCTGGCAGAAGTCCAGGAACTCGCTCTCGATCTGGCGGAAGCGCTCCTCGCTCCACCCCACCAGGTCCATCTTGTTCACGGCCGCCACCACGTGCCGGATGCCAAGCAGCGCTGCGATGAACGCATGCCGCCGCGTCTGCGTGGTCACGCCGTGGCGCGCATCAATCAGGCTGATGGCCAGCTGGCAGTGGCTGGCGCCCGTGGCCATGTTGCGCGTGTACTGCTCGTGCCCCGGACAGTCTGCGATGATGAAGCTCCGCCGCGCGGTGGCAAAGTAGCGCCACGCCACATCAATGGTGATTCCCTGCTCGCGCTCCGCCTTCAGGCCGTCCACCACCAGCGCCAGGTCCAGCCCGCCGCCAGTGGTGCCGTGCACGCGGCTGTCGCGCTCCAGCGCCACCAGATGGTCCTCGTAGATGCGGCCCGTGTCGTGCAGCAGGCGCCCGATGAGCGTGCTCTTGCCGTCGTCCACGTTGCCGCAGGTCAGGAAGCGCAGCAGCTCGTTGCGCTCGTAGCGCTGCAGATACTCCTCAATGTCCTGGCCTTTTTCAAAGGGCGCTGTCATCAGAAGTACCCCTCGCGCTTCTTCTCTTCCATGCTGCCGGACTGGTCGTGGTCAATCATGCGGCCCTGCCGCTCGCTGGTCTTGGTGACCAGCATCTCCTCGATGACTTCCGACAGGGTGGTGGCCTGGCTCTCCACCGCGCCGCTCAGCGGGTAGCAGCCCAGGGTGCGGAACCGCACGCGCTTCATCTGCGGCTTCTCGCCGGGCTTCAGCGGCAGGCGGTCGTCGTCCACCATGATCCACGTGCCGTCGCGCAGCACCACGGGCCGCTCCTTGGCAAAGTACAGCGGCACCACCGGCAGCTTGTGCCGGTGGATGTACAGCCACACATCCAGCTCGGTCCAGTTGCTGAGCGGGAACACGCGGATGCTCTCGCCCTGGCGCACGCGGGTGTTGAACAGGTCCCACAGCTCGGGGCGCTGGTTCTTGGGGTCCCAGCGGTGGTTGGCGTCGCGGAAGCTGAACACGCGCTCCTTGGCGCGGCTCTTCTCCTCGTCGCGGCGCGCACCGCCGATGGCAGCGTCAAAGCGATGCTTGTCCAGCGCCTGCCGCAGCGCCTGCGTCTTCATCACGTCGGTGTGCACCTTGCTGCCGCTGGCGATCGGATTGATGCCCTGCTTCAGCCCCTCCTGGTTGGTGTGCACGATCAGTTCCAGGCCGTGCTTGCGCGCCGTCTCGTCGCGGAACGCATACATCTCGCGGAACTTCCAGGTGGTGTCAACGTGCAGCATCGGGAAGGGCGGCTTGGCTGGCCAGAAGGCCTTCAGCGCCAGGTGCAGCAGCACCGTGCTGTCCTTGCCGATGGAGTACATCAGCACCGGCCGCTCAAAGCTGGCGGCCGTCTCGCGCATGATGTGGATGGCTTCCGCCTCCAGCTCTTCCAGATGGCTTAGGGTGGCGATCACGGGGTGTCCAAGATAGGGGGGAATTGCCGGTGCGCGTGCGCTGGATGCACGCCTGTTTTTCAGGCGGCTACGCTAGGCAGGGTGGAGCGCCTCTTCCGCGATCTGAGCTTCCAGGCCAAGCTGCAGGTCACCTTGGCCCGGTTCCGCGCGCAGATGGCGCTGGGCCGCGCGCCGGTGGTCACCTACGCCACGTACCGCACCAGCAGCACGGCGGTGCATCGCGCGCTCCGCCGCTCGCTGGGCGGACGCACCATCAAGGCGCACGCGCTGGCGCCAGCGCACCTCACCTCGGGCCTCTCGGCAGCGCAGCAGCGCATCGCGGGCAGCGGCGTGCCGCTCAACCGTCACGTGGGTGACTGGGTGGTCCATCAGCTGATTGTGCAGCCGCGCAAGCCAGCCAAGTTCATCATCCTGGTGCGCGACCCAGTCGCTGTGGCTGCAAGCAGCTTTGCCGTGGGAGAGGACTGGAATGATCCTTCGCTCGCTCCATTTTCGTTTGGCAGCGTGGACCACCGTGACCACGCTGCAGCCCCCAGCCCAGACGCACTGGCTGCGCTTGAGAAGGTCTTCTACGACGGCCGCTTTCCGTGGCAGATCATGGCGCGCTGGTTTGACGAAGATGTGCTGCCAGCGCTGGGCTGGGACGTGTACGCGCAGCCCTTTGACCGCGCTGCAGGCATCCTGCGCACGCAGCATGGCCCGTGGGAGATCCTGGTCCTGCGCGCAGACCTGCCGGACGAACGCAAGTCCGAAGCCATTGCGCAGTTCACCGGCCTGCCCGCGCTGGACCTGCGCAAGGAGAACAGCGCCCGCGAGCGCGGCCACAGCGCGCGTGCCGCTGCAGTGCGGCAGGCCATCGCTCGCCGTCCGCACGCGGTGGCGCAGCTGCTGGACAGCCGCTTCACGCGCCATTTCTGGACAGCGGAGCAGATTGCCGCCATGCGAGCGCAGTGGCTCTCCGACGACGGGCATTCCCAGTTATGAGCGGTGCAATGCTTGCCCTCATGCATCGCCGGGCTATCCTCGCTGCATGAGCATGTCGCTCGTCCTCTCCGGGCTGCTGTCGGCGGCGCTGGGCGTGGCCGGTCCTCCGGCCCCTTGCCCGTACGTCACCACCGTGGCCGGCGGCCCGGTTTACTGCGGGCCGTTCCAGTCCTGGCAGTACCTGTACCCGCAGGGGATCAGCGACAGCGGGTTCTGGGCGGGGTACCGCTGGCAGTGCGGAGACAACGACAGCCACACCATGGCCATCGCGTGGACGCCCGGTGGCGGCGTGCGGTCGCTGCCAGTGCCGGCGGGGACGGAGGACTCGGTGGCGTGGGGGATCAACAGCTCGGGGACCGCGGTGGGGTACGGCTACACCACCAGCGGCGGCGCGGCGCCGGGCCACTGGGCGTCGTTCGTGTGGCCGGGCGATGGCGGATGGTTCGAGATCCCGGTGAGCGCGCCGGTGACGGCTGCGTACGCCTTCGCGGTGAACAACGCAGGCTGGGTGGCGGGGCAGGTCTCTCTCCAGCCCGGAGCCGTGGCGAGCGCGCCGTTCGTGTGGAAGGACGGCCAGCTGACGGTCATCGACCCCGCGCAGTTCGGCAAGACAAGCGGGATCGCACGGGGCGTGTCGGACAGTGGCTGGGTGGTGGGCAGCATGGGCAACACCTCCGGCTCGACAGGCCGCGCGTTCCGCTGGAAGGACGGCGTGGCGGAGGTGCTCCAGCCGCTGCCTGGAGCGGTCAATTCTGTGGGCTGGGCTGTGAGCGAAGCCGGCGTTGTGGTGGGCAATTGTCGGTTCAGCGGCGGAGTCGGCGGGAGCACCTTCCACCAGATTGCCACGGTTTGGCCCTTGGATGGATCGCCGATGGCCCTTGAATCACCTGCGAGCTACAACAGCACGGGGGCATGGGACATCAGCGAAGACGGCACGATCCTTGGAGAAGCTGGGCAGCCGACGACCCAGGGGCTGCCGCCGTATTCACAGTTGGTTTGGATCCTTGGCGTGCCGTACGCATTGGAAGACGTGGGTCTGTCCCCAAATCAGGCCACGGCGGCGGTCGCCATGAACCAGCGTGGACAGATCGTGGGCTACGGTGCGATTCCGGACACTCAGGCCGGCTCTGCGTGGATGGTCACGCCCACTGGCGTGCCAGCCGACCTCAACCACGATTGCGTCGTGGACGGGGCAGATCTCGTGGAGCTGCTGCAGATGTGGGGACCAGCCGAGAGCAGCCCGGCAGACTTCAACCGCGATGGGGTGGTGGACGGCACGGACCTCGGGATGTTGTTAGGTGATTGGACTCCGCAGTGATACAGTGTGGCAGTCCGGGTGAGAAGGTCGTGCGGCCGCACTGACCCGGGGGCCGGTCTGAAGGAGATCAAAATGAGACTGAATCCGTGGTTGGTGACAGCGTTCGCGGCCGTTGTGGTGCTTGCCACCGCAACGGTGACGCACGCCTCTCCGCAAGTGCGATACGTGCATCCCGATGGGGACGATTCCTTGAACAACGGGACCAGTTGGTCGCAACCATGGAAGACATTGAACCATGCGCTCGATGAGCTGGGAGGACAGAGTCCAGGCTTCAACCAGATCTGGTTGGCGATGGGCGCAACCGGATTCGCATACACGCCCGACATCTACGACGAGGAAGCCAGTTTTGTTGTCACAAAGTCTGTCGCCATCTACGGCGGCTTCGTGGGAACGGAGACCTCGATCGCTGCCCGCGCCGCTGGCGCCCGAACCGTTCTCAGCGGCGACCTTGGCAAATACGGCCGCAGCTACCACATCGTGACCATTCCGAATGGCATCACGAACGGCACCATCCGATTCGACGGCATCCGATTCGAGCACAGCGGGCACGCCGGCCTCGATGGGTTTGGAGACCCCTTGCCCGAAGGTCCAGGCGGCGGTGCGATCTCCGCGTGTTCGACGCTGATTACGAACTGGGGCACGCTCGTCCTACGCAACTGCGACTTCTTCGACAACGTTGGGTGGCTCGATGGTGGAGCTGTTCGGTGCAAGCAGTGGTCCATGGACGCGAAGGGCTGCAGCTTTACTTACTGCAAGGTGATGGCCGCAGACGGATCGCAGTTCAACCCTACGACGAACAACGACTATCCCTGCCACGGCGGCGCCATCAAGCATGAGGGTGCGCCGCTTGCACTTTCTCGCTGCACGTTCTCCGACAATCTCTGCGACAACTACCTTGCGGGCTCGGCCTACGAGCTCGGTGGTGCGGTCTACGCCTCCCTTGAGGGTGGGTCGAGTAGCAATGGCTACATCGTGAACTGCGAGTTCCGAGGCAATCTTGCCGCAGGCGGCCCTGATGGTCGCGGACGCGCAGGCGCGCTCTGGCTCAGCAGGCCCCAGTCGAGCGCTGTCCCTGCGGGCGTCATCAACTGTGTGTTCGCCGACAACCGTGCCGGCGACTGGGGCGGGGCGATGTACACAGAAGGCGGCTGTGTGGTGAATGGCTGCACGCTGTGCGGGAACATCTGCGACGGCGTGGGTGGCGGGATCGCAGTGGACGCAGGCGCGTGCAGCCTGCAGAACAGCATCGTCTGGAACAACGAAGCGGCCGCCGGCTCCTTGTATGACCAGCAGGTCCACCTGATCGGTGCAGCGTCATCGCTCTCCCAAGTCAGCAGCTGCGTCAGCGGAGGTCCGACCACGGCGGGGAACATCAACGCGGACCCTGCGTTTGAGGATGAGGGCGCCACGCCACGAAACCTGCGGTTGACCCGCGCTTCGCCGTCTGTGAGGGCCGCGGACAGCAATCTGCGCACGGCGGACTTCACGGACGTGGATGACCAGAACGGATCGACTGAGTTGCATCCTTGGGACTTGGACAAGACGGCGAGGCTGAAGAACTGTGCGTTGGACATGGGGGCGTATGAGCTCGAGGACACCTGTCCGGCGGATTCGGACTTCAGCGGTGTTGTCGACGGCACTGACCTGGGGCTGTTGCTCGGCGCATGGGGTGGTTGTCCGGGCTGCCAGGCAGATCTGGACTGCAGCGGAACGGTCGACGGAACCGACCTCGGATTGCTGCTTGGCTCGTGGGGTGCCTGCTCGGGTGGTTCCATGATGATGGTGTCCATGGAGGGTGGCGCCTCGAGCGGAATGGAGCAGTTGCTGGACTACCTAGGCGCGTCTTCGGTTGCTGAGGCGTCCTCGATGCTCTCGGCCATGGAGTTCGAGCAGATGCGCAGCATTCTGGAGACCTTCATCGGGAGCTAGCTGCAGCGTTTGTGGCGCGGCAGGGCCCCAGTCACGCGATGGCTCGCCCTCTCTGGGCGGGTCGTTTCTTTGGCGACGGGCATTCCCAGTTATGAGCGGTGCAATGCTTGCCCTCATGCATCGCCGGGCTATCCTCGCTGCATGAGCATGTCGCTCGTCCTCTCCGGGCTGCTGTCGGCGGCGCTGGGCGTGGCCGGTCCTCCGGCCCCTTGCCCGTACGTCACCACCGTGGCCGGCGGCCCGGTTTACTGCGGGCCGTTCCAGTCCTGGCAGTACCTGTACCCGCAGGGGATCAGCGACAGCGGGTTCTGGGCGGGGTACCGCTGGCAGTGCGGAGACAACGACAGCCACACCATGGCCATCGCGTGGACGCCCGGTGGCGGCGTGCGGTCGCTGCCAGTGCCGGCGGGGACGGAGGACTCGGTGGCGTGGGGGATCAACAGCTCGGGGACCGCGGTGGGGTACGGCTACACCACCAGCGGCGGCGCGGCGCCGGGCCACTGGGCGTCGTTCGTGTGGCCGGGCGATGGCGGATGGTTCGAGATCCCGGTGAGCGCGCCGGTGACGGCTGCGTACGCCTTCGCGGTGAACAACGCAGGCTGGGTGGCGGGGCAGGTCTCTCTCCAGCCCGGAGCCGTGGCGAGCGCGCCGTTCGTGTGGAAGGACGGCCAGCTGACGGTCATCGACCCCGCGCAGTTCGGCAAGACTACGGGTAGTGCGCGAGCGTTGTCAGACACGGGGTTCGTGGCAGGGACAGTCGGCTCCGCTGAGACCGTTGCGGGCAGAGCGTTTCGCTGGAAGGGGGGCTCTACGGTCGTCCTTCAGCCGTTGCAAGACGCCACAAACTCCTTCGCCAGGACCGTAAACAATCATGGCGAAGTGGGAGGTGGTTGCAGATTTCCTGCCGCGACACCGCTCGGGTGGGTTTTTCGGCCCACATGGTGGGATCAGGATGGGATGCCCCACGAGCTTCAACTTCCACCGGGATGTACAAACGGCGCTTGCACGTCGATGGACGATACGGGCCTGAAGTTTGGATTTGCGAACAGTCCCACTACGCCTACGAAGTACTGCATCTGGATTGCCGATCAGCCCTACGACATGTACGAACTCGGCCTCACGCCGAATCAGGTTGGTGCGGCCATGGCCATGAACCAGCGTGGACAGATCGTGGGCTACGGTGCGATTCCGGACACTCAGGCCGGCTCTGCGTGGATCGTCACGCCCACTGGCGTGCCAGCCGACCTCAACCACGATTGCGTTGTGGATGGCACGGACCTGTCCCTGCTGATTGAGTCCTGGGGACAGCCGTTCAGCAGCACCGCCGATCTCAACGAGGACGGGTTGGTGGACGGCACAGACCTGGGGATGCTGCTTGGCGCATGGAATCCGCAGTGATGACGCGCGTGCGTTGCGCGCACAATGCCTGGCTTACACCCCCCCAGCCAGCACCCGCACCAGATGCGCCGGGTCATGCTCAGCGGCCAGTTCCCGCGCGGCCTGCTGCGCGTGGGCGCTCGCGCGCGGCCACTCCCTGAGCACCTGCTGCACCGCTTGGTCCAGCGCCTCGGCGGTGTGTGGCGCAAAGACAGCGCCAGCGCCAAAGCGCTCCACCACACGGCCAGGCCAACTGCCAGCGCTGGCCACCACCGGTGCGCCACGCAGCAGCGCGTCCAGCACCACGCCGCTCACGCTGTCTGCAAAGTGCACCGGGTCATAGGGTGCCAGCACCAGCGCACCGCGGAAGCGCTGGCCATACCCAGCCGTGTCCAGCGCTTGATCACTGGCGCGCAGTCCAAGCGCGCCGCTGGCGTGCAGCCGCTCCACCTGCACCTCTTCTGCGCTGCCGCGCCGCCCACTGGTGCGCTTGGGCGTGGTCTGCACCAACAACAGCGTGGGGTCTCCCCGCTTTGCCATGCGTTCTACCAGGCCCGCCACCAGGTCCAGCCCCTTGTTCATGCGCGCGGCACCTGCCATCAACAGGTGCTGGAAGGGCTGCGGCGGCGGAACCTCTGCTGGCGGCAGCATGGGGTAGGGCACCAGCGCCACGCGCTGCCAGCCGGTGGCGCGCAGAAAGTCCGCTGTGCTCTGCGTGGGCGCGATGGCCACTGCGTTGGCCCGCACCGTGGGTGCGCACGCCACCATGGCCCGCTTCAGCGCGCCGGTCTCCTTCCAGTGGAAGTACAGCCGTGCGCGCCGCAGCGCCTCTGTGCCGCTGCCGCTACTGCCGCCACTGCCGCCGCTGCTGCCGCGCATGCGCCGCGCCAGCCATTGCAGCATGGGCGCGTGCACGGCGCGCGCTGTGAGCACCAGGAACGGATCACCGCTGTGCAGCGCCTGGCGCAGCGCCTCAACCTCTTGCTTGCGGGTGCCTCCATCGGTGAACGCGCCCACCATGGTCACGCGCGGCTGGTTGGCAAACAGTCCGGTGGCGCGCTGGCTGGCCCACACATCCACGCGTGACAACGCCCCCTCGGCGCGCGCGGCCACCGCGGACACAAACTCTGCGTAGTGCCCGCTGTGCCCTGCCAGGTTGGGCTCGATGACTCGCAGCGCCGGCAGGCTGCTGGGCGCGCTGCCACCTGCTGCTCCGTGGCCTGGCGGCTGGGGGTTGGCGGCGTGCGGGGGCAGCGGCATGGAGCGAAAGGTATCGCTACGCTCCAAAGCGTGACGAGCCCAGCCATCATGGCCTCTGCTGCTGGTTCTGCTGAATGGCAGATGTGGCTCACCGCCGCCGCCATGATTGGCGTGGTGCTTGCGCTGGTGGCGGGCGTAGCGGCAGACCTTGCCATGCTGGGTGCGCTGGTCCTGCTGTGGCTCAGCGGTGTGCTCACCTCCACGCAGGCGGTGAGCGGGTTTGCCAACGAGGGCATGCTCTCGGTGGCGGCGCTGTATGTGGTGGCTGCGGGCCTGCAGCAGACTGGCGCGGTGCGCTGGGTGGCTGGGGGCATGCTGCGGCCTGCTGCTTCGCCGCGCGCTGCGCTGCTGCGCATGTGCCCGCCCATCGCGCTGCTCAGCGCGTTCCTGAACAACACGCCCATCGTGGCGTTCATGATCCCAGTGGTGCAGGACTGGGCCAAGCGATCCCGCATCCCAGCCAGCAAGCTGCTCATTCCGCTCAGCTACGCAACCATCCTGGGCGGCACCATCACGCTCATCGGCACCAGCACCAACCTGGTGGTGCAAGGCCTGGTCACGCAGACGCTGGCTGGCCAGCAGCCCCCCGCTGGGCTGCGCAGCATTGGCTTCTTTGAACTGGCGGTGGTGGGCCTGCCGCTGGCGGCCGCAGGTCTTGCGTACGTGGTCATGCTTGGCCCGCGCCTCTTGCCAGCGCGCCAGCCAGTCATCACCACCGACGCAGACGACGCGCGCAAGTACACCGTCTCTGCCCGCGTCACGCCCGGCGGTGCGCTGGAGGGCCGCACCATTGCGCAGGCCGGCCTGCGCCACCTGGAAGGGCTGTTCGTGGTGGAGATCGTGCGCCGGGGCGACGCCATTCCAGCGCCAGCGCCCACAGACGTCCTTCAGGGTGACGACCGGCTGGTGTTTGCCGGCGTGGTGGAGAGCGTGGCAGAGCTGCGCCAGATGCGCGGCCTTGAACTGGACGATGCAGACCACGGCGCTGCCGCGGCAGCCACCGCGCCCAAGGCAGCAGCCCGCGGCAACCGCCTGGTGGAGGCAGTGGTGTCCGACACCTTCCCAGGCCTGGAGCAGAGCATCCGCGACTTTGGCTTCCGCCGCCGGTACGACGCTGCGGTCATCGCTGTGGCGCGCAACGGTCAGCGCGTGACTGGCCGTCTGGGCGACGTGGTGCTGCAGCCCGGCGACACGCTGCTCCTGGATGCAGACCCCAGCTTCCTGGACCGCAACCGCTCCAGCCGCGACTTCTTCCTGGTGGGCGAGCTTGCCACCGCGCTGCCTGCGCGCACCGACCGCGCGTGGATCGCGGTGCTCATCCTGGTGCTGATGGTGGCCGCCGCCACCTGGACTGGCCAGATGCTGCTGCCAGCCTTTGCTGCCGCAGCAGGCATGATCCTGCTGCGCTGCCTGAGCGTGTCCGAGGCGCGCGCCTCGCTTGACCTCTCCACGCTGCTGGTCATCGCCGCCAGCCTGGGCCTCAGCCGCGCCATCGAAGGCACTGGCCTGGGCAGCGCCATCGGCGGTGGCATTGTGCACGGCGCTGGCGGCCACCCGGTGGCGTCGCTGGCTGCGGTGTACGGCGCCACCATGCTCTTCACCGCGTTTGCCAGCAACAGCGCTGCTGCGGCCATCATGTTTCCCATCGCGCTGGGCGCAGCCGCCTCATCTGGCGGCAGCCCCATGCCCTATGTGCTGGCTGTGCTCTTTGCAGCCAGCGCCGACTTTGCCACGCCCATCGGCTACCAGACCAATCTCATGGTGTCTGGGCCCGGCAGCTACCGCTTCACGGACTACCTGCGCTTTGGCACGCCGCTGAATGTGCTGGCATGGGTGGTCACGGTGACGGCGCTTTCGCTCTGGTATGGCGTGGGCAGCCCCGCAGCCAACTAGACTGCGCGCATGCCATCCATGCAGGAGCGCACACCCTCTGGCAACCGCGACCCCAACGTGGTGTGGCATCCCACGGTGGTTGACCAGGCCGCACGCGACCGCTGCGCTCGCCAGCGCGGCACCACGGTGTGGCTGACTGGCCTGTCTGGCAGCGGCAAGAGCACCATCGCTGTAGAGCTGGAGCGCCAGCTGGTTGATGCAGGCCACCTGGCCTTCCGCCTGGACGGCGACAACCTGCGGCACGGCCTGAACGCAGGCGTGGGCTTTGACGCTGCAGGCCGCGCAGAGGCCGTGCGCCGCGCAGGCGAGGCAGCGCTCCTCATGTCGCAAGCTGGCGTCATCAGCGTGGTCAGCATGATCAGCCCGTATCGCGCAGACCGCCTGGCAGTGCGCGCGCGGCATGAATCCGCCAATGTGCCGTTTGTGGAAGTTTTCGTGGACGCACCGCTGGCTGTGGCAGAGAAGCGCGATCCCAAGGGCCTGTACGCCCGCGCCCGTGCCGGGGAAATCACGGGCTTTACCGGCATTGACGACCCCTACGAGGCCCCAGAGCGCCCTGAGGTGCATCTGCGCACCGACCAGCTTGACGCGGCAGAATGCGTTGCAACGCTGCGTTCCGCGCTGGCTTTTACCAGCCGTATGCGTTGATAACGCCCTTCGGTTTTGCTTTTCCTCTGCACAAGCGGTGGCGCTTTGGTAGAGTCGTTCCCCCCATGGCAACCAAGACCAAATCTGCTCCCAAGAAGAAGGCCGCCAAGGCCTCTGACACCCCCGCAACACCACGCGCTGGCCGCCGCAGCGCCAGCTTTGACTTCAGTGGCCTGGTGCGCGAAGTGCGCGACCTGCGCTCTGTGCGCGAGAAGTACCAGCAGCTCCTGCATGAGCACAACGGCCTGCTGGGCACGCTGAAGGACCTCTCCTCCGAGCTGGGCACCAGCGCCCGCCGCGCGTGGGACAACTACCGCGGTGGCAAGGCCCCGGCCGGCGGTGGCGTCTCCACCCGCCGCGCTCGCACTGCCAGCGCCCATGTGGACGGCCAGTACGAAAAGCTCTGCGGCGTGATCCCCACAGCGTGGACCAGCAAGGAAGACATCTGCAAAGCCGCAGGCCTTGATCCACAGGACGCCAACACGGCCTTCCGCCGTCTGGTCACTGGCTTCAAGCGCGGCGGCAAGTCGCACCCGGCCAAGCTGGAAAGCAACGGCAAGCGCGGCACTGAAGGCCGCTACCGCAAGAAGTGAACGATCCCGCTGTTCAGGTCCAATCCGCCATCGCTGCAGCCCGCGCTGCGGCGATGGCGGTTTCACAGGTAGGAGACCCCCAGGCATTCGACAAGGGCGGCGCTGGCCCAGCCACCGTGGCAGACCTGGCCAGCCAGGTGGCGGCATCGCTGGCGCTGCGCGAGCTGTGCGGGCCATGTGCGCGCATCGTGGCAGAGGAGTCCTGGGAGGAGATGGAGGCGCACGGCGCGCACACCGTGGTGGGCGCGGTGGTGGCGGCAGTGAAGGCCGCTGGCTTCCCCTGCGACGAGCGCATCTGCGAGGAAGTGCTGCGCTCTGCCCGCGACGAAGGCGGCGCCGAAGGCACCTTCTGGGCCATTGATCCGCTGGACGGCACCAAGGGCTACCTGCGCGGTGGTCAGTTTGCCGTGGCCATTGCGCTGGTGCACAACGGCCTGCCAGCGGTGGGCGTGCTGGCTGCGCCGCGCTTGGCCCTGCGTGGCGCAGAGGCTGGCGCTGGCGTGCTCTTTGGCGCTGCGCGCGGCCATGGCGCGTGGCAGGCGCCGCTGCCAGAGGGCGACCCGCAGCCCATCCAGTGCACGCCGTGGTCTCCAGGCATGCCTGTGCGCCTGGCTGCCAGCGTAGAGAAGAGCCACAGCGCGGTGGACCAAGTGGAAGCCGTGGTGGGCCGGATCGGCACAGTGCAAGCCATTCGTATGGATAGCCAGGCCAAATATGGATTGGTGGCTCGCGGTTGTGCAGATGCATACATTCGCAATAGCCCAACGCCCGGCTATGTAGAGCACATCTGGGACCATGCGGCAGGCGCGCTGGTGGCGCAGGAGGCCGGCTGCACGGTGACAGACCTGCACGGCGCGCCGCTTGCGTTCCACAAGGGCCGCGGCCTGCATGGCAACGTGGGCGTGCTGTGCGCACCCCCAGCGCTCCATGCCCGCCTGGTGGCGGCTTTTGCGCACCCTTGATGCCCTCCTTCCGGTAGAACATTCGTTCCATGGCCCGCGTCGCGCTCATCGGTGGTTTTGGTGACCTGGTGGTCAAGCTGCGTGGCAGCCTGATCCACGCGCTCCGCAAGCAGGGGCACGAGGTGGTGGTCTGCACCCCAGCCCCATCAGCCGCCGCCGCAGCCGGCGTGCAGGAAGGCCTGCGCACCCTGGGCGCGCGCTTTGTGGAAGCGCCGCTGGACCGCACCAGCACCAACCCGTTCACTGAGATGGCCTCGCGCAGCTTCTACCAGCGCTTCATGCGCGATGAAGCCCCCGATGCTGTCCTGGCCTACAACCCCAAGCCTGTCTTCTACGCAGTGCCGGCCGCGCGCCGCGCTGGCGTGCGCCACATCAGCGCCATGATCACTGGCCTGGGGTACGCGTTTGTCAGCACGTCTGTCTCTGCGCGCCTGATGGCCATGGTGGCCATGCGCCTCTACCGCCGCGCGCTGCCGCAGGCCGACTGCGTGATCTTCCAGAACAGCGACGACCGCGCCTTCTTTGAGCACGCTGGCCTCCTGGGCGGTGTGCGCAAGGTGGAGCAGGTGGCCGGCCCCGGCGTGGATCTGGAGCAGTTCCCCTACGTGCCCATGGCCGAGCCGCCCAAGGTCATCACCTATCTGTTCATGGGCCGGCTGCTGCGCGACAAGGGCGTGGAGGACTTTGTGCAGGCTGCGCGCGCGCTGCGCCAGCTTCGCCTGGACCACGACCGCATGCGCTTCCAGATCGCTGGCTTTGTGGACAGCAACCCAGCCAGCGTCACGGCGCAGGACGTGGCGGCCTGGCAGTCTGAAGGCGTGGTGGAGTACCTGGGCCGCCTGGAGGACGTGCGCCCCGCGTTGGCGGCAGCCACTGTCTTTGTGCTGCCAAGCCGCGGTGAAGGCATGCCCAAGTCCATCTTGGAAGCCATGGCCACAGGCCGCCCGGTAGTGACCACTGATGCTCCCGGATGCCGCGAGTCCATCGAGGATCAGGTGAGCGGCTACCTGGTGCCAGCAGACAGCCCGCCAGCGCTGGCCGTGGGCATGGAGCAGTTCCTAGAAGACCCCAAGCTGGTGGTGGTCATGGGCCGCGCCGCGCGCGAGCGTGCCGAGGCGGTGTTCGACAGCCGCAAGGTGAACGCGCAGATGCTGGCCGCCATGGGCCTGGCCTCCACGCGCGGACGCGAGCCAGCCACCGCAGGGGCGTGACAGCGCTCCCGCCCCCCGCGCACATGGCCCGCGCGCTCACGTGCACCCGCGCTCAGCGGTCTGCGATGCCAATCACGCGCCCGGGCGAGTCACCAAGATCCTTGGCCTTCTTGATGTGCGGCCGGCCGTCCCAGCTCATGTAGATGATGAAGTTGCGGGACCCATCGCGCATCCACGTGTCCAGCACGCCATCGCCGTCCCAGTCGCGCACGTCAATGATGCGGCCGCCAGTGATGGCCGTGCGCATGCGCCGGCGCACCTGGTACGCACCATCGTCGTTCACCTCGTACAGGTGCACCACGGTGTCGTCGGCCTGCCACCAGATGTCAGACTGGCCATCTGAATCCAGATCGCCAAAGCCAACCAGGCGCGCGTTCTTGCCGCCGTCGCGCAGCGGCACATAGGTCACGTTCTCGCCGTCGTCCTGCAGCAGCATGAAGTTGCCGGCGGCGCGGTCGCGGATGAAGATGTCGTTGGAGCTGCTGGTGAACGGGCCGGTGAAGATGGTCCAGTTGCCTTCAGGCAGCTCGTACTCGCGGCTGCTGCTGATGGAGCCGCCGCTCATGTACCACACGGTCACCTGGCGTGGATCCAGCACGCTCTGCAGGATGATGTCATCCTTGGAGTCGGCGTTGACGTCCGCCACCTTCACCACGTCGTAGCCGGCAGGCAGGGTGTCAATGGCCACGTCCTCCAGGATCTTGAAGGCGTCGCGCTTCAGGTAGCGCAGCACGTTGGTGGGCGTGACATACAGGATGTCGCCAGAGTTGTCGTTGTTCATGTCGCCCACGCCCGCAAAGGTGCCGCCTTCTGGCAGCGCGGTCAGGGGCTTGAACTGCGGCTTGTTGCCGTTGTGGATGCCGTCGGTCTGCAGCAGGCTGATGCGCTTGCTGTTCACCGCCACTGCAGAGCCCTTGATGATGCCCCAGTCGCGCACGATGGGCGTGAGCGGAATGGTGAAGCCGCCACCAAAGTCAGAGCCAGTGCCAGGTGCGCCACCGCCAGTGATGCCACCACCAGTGCCGCCCGAGCCTGCGCCGCCGCCGCCACCACCGCCGCCGCCAGCGCCGATCACGCCACCAGCTGGGCCAGCCACCTGGCCAGGCTCAGTGCCAACGTCGCCCAGCGTGTACTGGAAGCCATAGACCGTGCCGTCTGAGCCAGTGGGAGTTTCAGATCCCACCAGCGCAAAGTTGCCGCCGCTGGAACCAATGGCAACCGAACGGCCGATGCTGGAGTTCTGCACGGTGATGCTGGGAGACCACAGGTCGCCAGACAGCGCGCCAGCGCCGCGGAAGCCCCACGTGCCGCCAGCCGAGCGCACAAAGCAGAAGCCAGCGCCAGCGTTGATCACCTGGCGCAGCTCCAGCGGGTCGGTCTCGCCCGGCAGAATGGTGTCGTAGCCAGGCGCGCCCGCCAGCAGGGTGGGCGGGTCCGTGCGGGTCATGGCCAGCGCGTAGCCAAAGTTGTTGTTCGGATTGTCCGCGCGGGGCAGCAGGGCTGCGTCGTCCAGCCAGTTGGTGCCATCGGGGCTGCGCAGCACGTACACGATGCCGTTGCCAGCCACGCTGCTCGACGCACCGCTGGCCTGCGTTGGAGCACCCACGGCGATGTAGTCCGGCTCTGCGCCGCTGCCGTCGCGCACCGCTACCGCTGCGCCGAACTGCGCGCCCGCCACAGGCGTGCTGCGCGAAAGCTTGGTGAGCAGCGCAAAGGGCTGCCCCAGCGCAGAGCGCTTGAACACCATCACGCTGCCGGCGTTCACCTTGCCGGTCACGTCGTCGTTCTGGATGCCGCACACCAGCAGGTTGCCATCCAGCGCCACCTTGGTGCCCAGCTGGTCGTTGGAGCCGCCCGCTTCATCTGTGAGCTTCTGTGTCTGCGTCCAGGTTTCGCCGGACTTCTCAAACACGTACACGGCGCCGGTGTTGCTGCTGCCGCTCAGGGGGCAGCCCACCACCAGCGTGTCGTTGGCCATGGCCACGCTGAAGCCGAATTCGTCGATGGTCTGCAGGTCAGTGGGGACGATGCTCTGCGTGGGCATGCGCGTGCGCGAGCCCAGCGCGCCAGTGCTCTCTGCCACGCCCCACGAGTCACCAGAGCTCTTCTTGAAGTAGAAGGCAGCGCCGCTGAACAGGCCACGGCCGTTGTACGCCCACGCGCCCACCACGATGTCGTTGGTGGTGGGATCAATGGCCACTGCAGAGCCCATCTGCGCCAGCATGATCTGCGGCATGACCAGGCGCTGCACAAAGCTCCAGCTGTTGCCGCTGCGGCGGAACACGTAGGCCGCGCCAGCGCCGTTCACGGTGGAGTCGTCGTCCACGCTGAAGAGGCGCGCGTCTGGCGCGCCAATCACGGCGTAGCTGTCGTTCATGGCCATGGCAAAGCCAAAGCGCGCGCCAGCCTGGGGCGCCTCGTTGGCGTCGGCGGCCACGGCGATCTCTGTGCCGGGCGCCCAGCCCTGGAGGGGCGGTGGCGTCTGCGCCACAGCAGCCGGGCACCACGCTGCCGCAGCAGCCAGCGCGCAGACGGCTCCAGCAGCGGAGCGCAGGCTGGAAGTCCAGTGGCGGCAGGGAATTCGCGCAGGGTGGCGTGGCATCTGGCTCATGGGTACGTGGCCCTCTTCAACGCAGGAACAGGGGCCTCTCTTACATCTATGTTCTAGCTGGGCCCTCCGTGCCATCTTTGGCAGGGATTTCGGAGGGATTTCAGGCATCACAGGGGTATTCGTCGTCGTTCCACCCCTTGTCGGTTCCAAACCACCGATGTGGACCTGCGTGGGTCCGGTAACTTTCGGGGGATTGTTGGATGCGTGGTCCCGCATCCGCTCCAGAGACAGCCATGAAGCACACGTTCATTCGAGTTCCCAGCCTGGCCGCCACCGCACTGCTGGCAAGCACCCTGGTGCTGGCCGACATGCATCTGTGCAGCGCTGCCTTGGCGCAGAACGCCAAGCCAGCCAACACCCCCGCGCCAGCGCAAGCAGCTCCACCTGCCCAGCCCCCTGCCCAGGGAGGGCAGGATGGCGGACAGCAGGACGGCCAGCGTGGCAACCGCCGCATGAACATGTTTGGTGGTGGCCGCGGCGGCATGGGCATGGGCCGCATGGGTGGCCCTGGCATGCAGAACCAGATGCGCGCTGCGTTTGAGGCGGACTTCACCCGCCGCGACGTGCCGCTCTTCAAGGACCAGCTGACCCTGGATGAGGCGCAGATGAACGTCTTGGAGACGCTCATGCGCGACTACGAGGACGCCTTCAATCCTGCGCGCGAGGAGATGCAGAAGGAGATGCAGGACCTGGGCCGCCAGATGATGGCCCCCATGATGAATGGCGACATGCAGCAGAAGATGGGCGATGCCATGCAGAAGGCCCGCGAGCAGATGGAGCAGCTGGCCAACGAGAAGGGCACGGAGCTGACGCAGGAGGAGCGCCAGCGCTTCTTCCGCGACGCCATGGAGAAGATGGGCGAGGAGATGCGCAAGGAGCTGAAGAGCAACGGCACCTTTGACCAGCTGCGCGCCGGCCTGAAGCCCATCGTCACGGACTTCACCAAGTGGCGCGAGACCAAGGCCCGCCTGCGCAAGTCCTTTGAGGACAGCCTGCAGGCCTCCCTGAACGACACGCAGAAGCAGAAGTGGCCTGCATTCCAGCGCTTCCTGGCTCGCGAGAAGACGCTGCCCTGGGGCAGCATCAGCGGCGAGCAGGTGAACCTGTTCCTGGTGCTGGATGAGTCTGGCCTCTCCAAGGAGACCTTCCAGAAGCTGCAGACCATCATGGACGACTATGAGCTGCAGCTGGACCAGGCGCTGAAGACCCGCAACGATTTCATGGCCTCCAACGAGAGCAAGTTCCTGGAGTCTGTGGCTGCTGGCGACACCGAAGCCGCCAAGCGCTTCGCCACGCGCATGATGGAGCTGCGCCAGCAGGTCCGCGACGTGAACGACCGCTACCGCGAGGCCATCGTGGCCGAGCTGAGCCCTGAAGACGGCGCCCGCGTGAAGCAGGCTGCCCTGGCTGCCAGCTATGAGCGCGTGTACCGGCCCAGCCGCGTGGAGCGTGCCTTTGAGGGCGCGCTCAAGCTGGAAGGCCTGGACCCAGGCGTCATCGAGTCCATTAAGGCGCTGCAGGCGCAGTACGTTGGCGAAGTCACCCCGATGAACGACCGCATCGTGGCGGCCATCCGCAAGACCGAGCCAGCGCAGCAGACCGACGAGGTGGTGCGCGTGGTGGGCCTGCTGAACGGCGATGTGAGCTTTGGCAGCATGTTCCGCCCGCAGCGCGACGAGGGCGAAGTGGGCGAGCTGATGGACAAGCGCGCCGATCTGAATGAGACCTACATGGAGCGCCTGGCCAACCTGCTCACCGACGAGCAGTTCGACCAGATTCCGCTGGGCCCAGAGAACCGTGGCGGCCCAGGCGGCGGTCGCGGCATGTTTGGCAACAACAGCGGCCCCATTCAGCTGGCAGATGTTCCAACTGGCATGCGCGACCGCATCAAGCAGTTTGACGCCAACAACGATGGCACCATTGATGACGCTGAGCGCCAGAAGATGATGGAAGACTTCCGCAGCCGCGGCGGATTTGGCGGCGGCCCAGGTGGTCCACCAGCAGATGGCGCAGGCAATAATGACCAAGGTGGTCAGCGCCAGCGCCGCAATCGCGGTGGCCAGGGTGGCGGCCAAGGCGGCCAGAACGGTGGCGGCCAGCGAGGCACCACGCCCAACTAACTCACAGTGGGTTCCCGGCCTGGCTTTTGCTGGGCATTTTCACCCCGGTTCCCGGTCCTGGCTTCCGCCAGCGGGATCCGGGGTTATCTTTGAGTGAACGGTTTCCGGGCCTCATCCACTGATCCACGGAAGACACACCATGTCCCATGCCATCCTTCGCACCGCGCCAGCAGTTCTGCTGGCAGCCGTGGTCACCACCCTTGCAGTTGCCCACGTGGAGGATCCCAAGGCGCGCGACTTGCTGCCGCCTGTCTACGCACCGGCGTTCCGCGCCTCTGAGGGCGGCGGCGTGGCGGAGACCTTTGAGAGCAGCGGCGTCCTGCTGCGCAGCTGGCTTCCGCTCAACGTCTTTCCAGGCTCGCCCACCAGCGCCAACGACTGCTGGGGCTACCACAGCGCATCGGGGCGCGAGTACGCCATCATCGGCCTGAGCAACGGCACAGGGTTCGTGGACATCACAGACCCAGGCAACGCGCAGATCGTGGGCCACATCACAGGTCCCACCAGCCTGTGGCGCTGCGTGAAGACCTACGGCAACTATTGCTACGCCGGCAGCGAGGGCGGCAACGGCATCCAGGTGATTGACCTGAGCAACATTGATGGCACCAACGCAGCCCTTCCGCGCGTGTCGCTGGTGCGTGAGGTGACCACAGGCGGCACCACCGCCACGCACACCATCTACGTGGACACTGCCAACGGCTTCCTCTACCGCGCTGGTGGCGGCTCCAACGGCCTGCGCATCTACAACGTGCGCACCGACCCGTCCAACCCCACGCTGGTGGGCCAATGGAACAACGTGTACGTGCATGAGACGCAGGTGTTCTCCTACACCACCGGCCCGTATGCAGGCAAGCAGATCGCCTTCTGCTGCGGTGGCGCCAATGGCGGCAACACCAACACAGGCATGTACATCGTGGATGTGACCAACAAGGCTGCACCCGTGCAGCTGAGCTACACCACGTACCCCAACGCCAAGTTCTGCCACCAGAGCTGGCTGAGCAACGACCTGCAGCGCATCTACATCAACGACGAGCTGGACGAGGGCGCCACCGTCACCACCACGACCACCATCGTGATGAACGTGGCCAACCTGGCAGCGCCTGTGGTGGAAGGCACATTCAACAACGGCAACACGGCCATCGGCCACAACCTGTACATCCGCGGCGACAACCTCTTTGAGGCCAACTATCGCAGCGGCATCCGCGTGTTCAACCTGGCGGCCAGCGCCAGCAATCCACCCGAGGTGGCGTACTTCGACACGTGGCCGGGAGACAACCTCCCGCAGTACAACGGCCTGTGGAACGTGTGGCCGTGGTTCAACAGCGGCACCTTCATCGGCAGCGACATCAACCGCGGCCTGTTTGTGTGGCGCCTGGGCCAGGCCCCTGGCGTGTTCGGCTATCCCAACGGCCGTCCGACCTTCGTGCCGCCCAGCGGGGCGCAGCTGATGGTGACCATCGCCCTGAATCCAGGGCAGACGCTGGGGCCAGACGCAGCGCGCATGCGCCTGACGGTGGGCGCTGATGTCAGCATCATTCCACTGGAGGACATCGGCGACGGCACCTATCGCGCCACCTTCCCAGCCATGGCGTGCGGCACGGCCTTCAGCTACAGCTTTGAATTCAACGTGAACGGCGACGTCTACCCAGACCCTGCCGGCGCGGTGAGCGCTGTGGCCGCCATCGGCCAGATGGTGTCGCTGGACGACGCCTGCGAGGCGGACGCTGGATGGACCCTTGGTGTGGCCACCGACACCGCCACCACTGGCAAGTGGGTGTGCGCTGATCCGGTTGGCACCGCAGCGCAGCCAGAGGACGATCATTCTGCCACAGGCACCAAGTGCTTTGTGACCGGCAACAGCGCGGTGGGCGGCGGCGTGGGCGACGCTGACATTGACGGCGGCGCCACCACCCTGATCAGCCCCGTGTTCTCTGCCACAGGCGCTGACGTGTACGTGAGCTACTGGCGCTGGTACAGCAACAACCAGGGCTCTGCGCCTGGCGAGGACAGCATGCCCATCAGCATCAGCAACAACGGCGGCGCCACCTGGACGCAGCTGGAGCTGGTCACAGAGAATGCTGGCGCGTGGGTGAGCAAGGCCTTCCGCGTGGCTGACTTTGTGACGCCCACCACCAACATGCGCCTGAAGTTCGAGGCCCGCGACCTGAACTCTGGCAGCGTGGTGGAGGCGGCCATTGATGACGTGCGCGTCTTTGGCTATGTGTGCTCGCCCAGCATGTCCGCAGACCTCAACAACGACCAGCTGGTCAACGGCACAGACCTGGGTGTCCTGCTGGGCTCCTGGGGCCAGCCTGGCGCCACCGACCTCAATGGTGATGGCATCACAGACGGGCTTGACCTGGGCATCCTGCTGGGGCAGTGGACTGGCTGAGCCGAGCCCAACCAGCCCCTTGGCAGGCAGCTCGCGAGCGGGCGCAACCCAGGGGCCGGTCATCGGTTTAGGAGCATCATGGAAGTCACACGTCGCTCGTTTGTCGTCACGGCGCTGGCCGCGCCGGTGGTTTTGCGCACTGTTCCCACGCTGCGGCAGACTGCCCCAGCGGCAAACAGCAAGCTGCGGATCGCAAAGGTGGGCTGCGGCGGCATGGGGGCCTCAGACCTGGCCGAAGTGGCCAAGCACCCCAGCGTGGAGATCGTCTGCCTGTGCGACGTGGACCAGCGCCCGCTGGACGACCTGAAGACCAAGGGCCTCTTTGGCGGCGCGGCGCAGTTCCGCGACTGGCGCGAGATGTACGCCAAGATGGGCGACCAGTTTGACGCCGTGGTGGTGAGCGTGGCAGACCACATGCATGCCAGCGTGGCCATGGAGGCGCTCAACCGCAACAAGCACGTCTACTGCCAGAAGCCGCTGGCGCAGCAGGCCTATGAGAACCGCCAGCTGGCCAAGATCGCAGCGTCCAAGCCCAAGCTGGTCACGCAGATGGGCACGCAGCGCATGGCTCGCAGCTGGCGCCGGCAGGGCTACCAGATGGTGCGCGACAACCTGGTGGGCGCTGTGAAGGAGATGCATGCGTGGACGGACCGCCCGGCAGGCTGGTGGCCGCAGGGCAAGCCGCGCCCCACGGGCTCGGACCCTGTGCCGCCCTACCTGGCGTGGGACCTCTTCCTGGGCCTGGCGCCAGAGCGTCCGTACAAGGAGGGGTATGTGCCCTTCAACTGGCGCGGCACCTACGACTGGGGCTGCGGCGCATTTGGCGACATGGCGTGCCACATCGTGGACATGCCGTTCTACGCGCTGGAGCTGACCTACCCAACTTCGGTGAAGTGCGAATGCACTGATGCCACCGACGACGAGTTCCCCACCTCCCAGACTGTGACCATGCAGTACCCGCCCACGCCGCGCACGGCCAAGGACGGCATGAAGTTTGTGTGGTACGACGGCGGCCGCCAGCCTGACTACAAGGCGCTGGGCCTGCCAGAGGACTTTGCTGGCCGTGACAAGGACGGCAAGCTGCAGAAGCCGCCAAGCGACGGCGGCGTGATCCTGGTGGGCGAGAAGGGCGTGCTGTACTTCCCCATCGAAGGTGCCACACCCACGGTGTTTGCCAACGGCAAGAAGGTGGATGTGAAGGTGGCGCCGCAGCAGACCACCAACCACTGGCACGACTGGATCAACGCGGTGATCAACGGCGGTCCCGTGCTGGCGCCCTTCCAGAAGGCGGGCCTCATGTGCGAGAGCCTGAGCCTGGGTGCGTTCAGCTGCATGGAGCCCAACAAGGTGCTGCAGTACGATGCCACCCGCCAGGTGTTCACCAACAGCGAGAAGGCCACCGCGTGGTGCCATCGTCCGGTGCGCGCTGGGTTCAAGGTGGAGAACTTGTAGCGTGAAGGCAGCTCAATTCTGCGTTGCGGGGCTGGGGTGCGTGCTGGCAGCAGGTCTCTGGGGCTGTGCTGCCACCACCAAGGATCTGGCAGGCGACCGCATGGCGGTGATCCAGCCGCTGCCGCAGGGCACGCCCGCTGGCACGGTGCGCGATGTGCCCACCAACTTCATGCTTCGGAACAACGGGCTGGCTGCGGTCAAGGTGGAGAGCATGCGCGTGCCCATCGGCACCACGGTGCTGACCGACCCAGCGCTGCCGGCCACCATCCGGCCCAATGGCACGCTGGTGGTCACGGTGATCTCCAAGGTGCGCGCAGGCGAAGCCGTGCAGCCGCGCACCGTGCTGCTGGAGACCAAGGGGCAGCCGCCCATCGAGCTGACGGTCCGGCCAGCAGCGGGTGGCTGACCGGATGGTGAGCGCCCTAGCGCCGCGGCAGCTGTTGCCGTGCGTCGCCCAGCCACACCAGCTGCAAGAGGCCGCACACAGCGCTCGGCCAGTTGCCAAACAGGAACAGGCAGACGTTGATGATGCCCCACAGGCGGGTGCGGTCCAGATAGGCATCTGGAGTCATGCGCGCAGCCCTGGTGTAGTCCACGCACTGCAGCACGCCAATCACCAGCAGGATGGCGGAAGGGAACGCGCAGCAGCAGCCCAGGCCAAACGTGGATACCACGATGGCCACCACGCTTGCAGCAGAGAACACGATGTTGCACACGCCTGCAATGAGCAGCGTGACCTGCAGGTTGGTGGGCGGCCAGGCTCCGAGAGCGGCCGAAGGTGCTGCGCCAGAGGCAGCCCCATATGCAGCGCTACCGGATGATGGCGG
>JAXMAM010000002.1:0-204126 GCA_046350455.1 Phycisphaerales bacterium
CAAGGCTTGCAGGTAGGGAGCGGTGTTCATGAGCCGTGCTCCGCAAGAGCGGCACGGAGCGCGGTGAGGCGCGTGCGGTGCGTGTATCGCGCGATCATGTGGAGGACCAGGAGGATGACGATTCCTGGGGCCGTCAGAATCAGCGCAGAAACGGTGGAAACGGTGATGGACCTCCACACCGCAAGCGAGACAAGCATGAGCGCAAAGACCAGCACCATGACGTTGGATTGCCGGCCGTGGCTCAGCAGTCGGCGGAGCCGCAGTTCGAGCACCCGCCGATCCTCCTGCGTCGGCGGCCCGCCCACCAGGCACTCACGCACGCTGCCCGCCGAGGCATGCGCTGCGACGAAGAGTGAGACCACCTCTGGCGTTTCACCCTTCCAATTCTTGTTGTTGGATGGATCCACCACAAGCGCAAGCGGCTCCGCGCAACCCGGCAGATACACAAGCAGGCTTGCAAAATCCCTGCGCACCGGGTCATCGCGATGGAAGATGATGGCCTGGACCTGGGACCACTCGCATTCGCATGTTTCACTTCCGCGCGCGGCCTTGATGCCGCGGTGATCCATGGTGACCTGGTGCTTGCTCTGCAGGCGAAGGGTGAGGCTGGCCGGAAGGGGTGGAGGCAATGGCAGGCGATAGCGCTGATTGATGGCCGCCATGGCAGTCTGAAGATCGCTGGACGACATCAGACCTAGCTGCAGGCTGCGCCTTGCAAGCGGGCGGTGCGGATTGAAGAGCCGCACGGTGCGCCGCTTGTGCACCATGCCGCTCTCCAGCTCTTCCCACGTCCAGAGCGTCCAGCCCAGCAAGCGCCGCGACACGCCGCGCTGATCCACGCGCACGCGCCACCACAGTGGAAGGGTGAAGGCTGTGCAGAAGCCGGCCACAATCAGAACTCCCTCGATGGTGAAGAACGGCCGCGGCGGCGGAAACCCAGGCGCGGGTGGGACCAGCACGCGGAGCAGAGCAGCGGACGCAACCAGCGTGGCCAGTCCTCCCAGCGCCCACCAGCACGCGCGCCGCAGCTCGGGGTCCAGCCGGAAATCCATGTTCGGCGGGTTCATGGTGTGGCGTGCTCCACACGGTAGCACGCCTGCGGGCGCTAGCCCGGAAGGGGCATGGCGCGTTGGCCCTCTTCCAGGCTCCGGGCGGCAGTGGGCAGGCTGATCACCTGCAGGTTTGCAAAGCTGGAATTGGCCTGGTCAATCCGCTGGGCCAGCGCCCGCATGTGGCAGGTGGGCACCATGGGAAAGAGGTGATGCTCTGCGTGATAGAACATGTTGTAGAAGACCAGGTTGACCAGCCGGCCGCGCTGCGTACGGGTGACGATGGTGTGCTCGTCGCCTCCATGGTGGACAGTCCACACAGCAAAGAAGCCAGCCAGGCATTCACCGGCAGCCATGGCGCCCACGTGCCAGCGGAGCGCATGCAGCGCTGGGACTGCGAACGCCACGGCAATCACTGTGGCGATCGCCAGCGCCTCTGCTGCGATCCACCGCCGCTTGGCAGGCGTGCCCGCTCGCCAGCCGCTGCGCACGCGGTAGACAAAGACAGGTCCCATGAGGATGGCGCGCCACCAGGGAAGGCGAGCGGTGAAGCCCTCCATGTCATCGTCTTCCAGGCAGCAGCGGTGGTGCTTCAGGTGCGCAGCCTGCAGCGCGTGCATGCAGGCCAGCATGCTGGCGCTCAGGCCAAAGAGCATCAGGCCTTGCGCGGCGCGGAAGGCCCAGCGAGGAATGCTGCGCGCCATGCGACTGGCGCAGACCGGTCAGGAAGAAGAAGAACGAACAGAGAGCGCCGAGTGCGATGTACCCCGCGTGGTACGGCCACCAGGGAGCCCGCAAGCCACGGAAGCGAGAGGCATGCCTCCCAGATTCGTTCAGAACGGTCATATGCACCAAGGTCACGCCACTGCACGGTCCTTCTGGAGCCGTTGCGCCGCCTGATCTGTGCACATCCGGAAGCCCCGGTTGGGAGAACCTAGGCAGGCTGCTGGCGCTTCAGCAGGCGCTTCCGCGGGGCTGTAAATGCCACCATGGACGCCGGCGGCGCGCCGCCAAGAAACGCCGTGATGGACATGAAGACGTCCAGCACGCAAGGGTCCTGACGCTGCTTGGTGCGGCGGCAGAGGCGCTCGTACAGCATGAACGGATCCTGTCCCACCAGCCTGCTGCGGCCGTTGAAAGCCAAGCAGGCGAAGGTCTGCAGCGATGGCTGGACCGACGTTTGGAAGATCAGTCAGAGTGCGGACTGCAGCGCGCTTGACCTTAGAGGGGTGCATGGTGGGCTGCCTGAAGCCTACTTCCGGCCAGTCTTGTTTCGGCTGGCATTCCTTTGGCTGGCGTTCTTTCGGCTCGCTGTCGTGGCGCGAACAACGGTGGGGCCGCGGCCAGCGCGTGCGAAGGGCACAGCGGTGGCTGCGGCGGCCTGCTTCATGAGCTGCGCTACTGCGGGAAGGGCCATGGTGGAGGCGCTCTCCAGCTGGATCCATCGAACGCTGCCAGCGCTGCCGCGCAATAGCTCCTTGGGATCGGGGAGCACCTTGCCGCGGTTGAAGTACAGCTTCACGCCGTCGGCGCTCGCGCGGATGGCCAGCACCCCCAGGTGTCCCTGCTCAGTGGGCGAGTAGCTGATGACCACCGCGTCGCGATACTCGTAGACCAGTTCGTGCGCGGTGGGCAGCAGTGTGCGGAGGCGGCGGCGCGCCGAGGCGGCCAAGCGCTGATGCGTGGGTGCGATGCGGGCGAGGAGGGCGCGGGTGGCGGCTTCTGCCAGTCGGCGGGTGCTGGCAGTTGTGGCAGAGGGCGTGGGGGTGCTCATGGCTCTTGTGTCCAAGGGACGAACGATGCCGCGTTTCCGCGCGGCGCGTCACGGTGCGGAGCGCGCGTCTTGAAGCGCAGCCCCGCATTCAGGGCATTGCGTCGTGGAAATTCCAGCAAGACTGTATCCACACTGCACGCAGCGGCCCTTGCGCCGCTGTCGGAGGAAGCGTCTGAACCGTCCCAGCGCCAGGAACGCCAGCCAGCAGCACAGCGCGTAAAAGGCGGAATTGACCGCAAAGCGCAGAGGAAGAATCTCGGTGGGGAGATAGCGCGGACGGCCATTGTCTGGCGCAAGAGCGATCCCGTGGATGGGATGCGAAGGGCACCATGTGGCTCGCATGGCAATCAGCGGCCAGCCGAAGCCGGCCTGCGTGTACCACGTGTCGGAGCGCGCATTGTCTGGCGCTGGTGTGCCATCCTCTTTCACCTCCATGTAGGTGAGCAGGCTGGACCAAGAGGGCATGAACTCTGCGATAGGTCGGCGTGGATAGTCTGGACTCGGCGTGCTCTCCATGGCCCACACCATTGATGCGCCGAACACGTCAATGCGCGCCACGTTCCAGGCGAACCCTTCGCCCAGACGGGGATCCGGAATCGCGCCACTGGCGGTCCATATGCCAAAGTCGGGATGCATGGCTGCCCGACACAACGCGAATGCAGCGGTCAATGCCGCGCCCATGATCGAGTAGATGGTGATGCGGAGAAGCGAGCGCACGAGCGGACTCACCGCGAAGGAGTGGTGCCAGAGGAGCCGATCCCGCACTCAGGACAAGCGCCGCTTGACCGAGAAATGTCATATCCACAGACGGGGCATTCCTTGGCCGTGAGGAGACCCTTGTAGTGCGTGCGGAGGAACTCCAGGAACGCAGGCCGGTCTGGAATGGCGCGGCCGGGCAGCACAATCAGGAGGTCGCTCGCGCAGTGAAAGAAGGTGACTTCCGGTGTCACGACGATGTGCCTCACAAGAGACCATGCGTGACGTGTCCCTTGGTCAGCGGAAGTGGACTCCACGCCAAACTCAGTGAGTGCGATGCTGCGCGAAACAAACATCCACGCTCGGTCGCGAGCAATGCGTTCAATGCGCAGGTGGCGATACCACGTCACGAAAATCCAGCCGAAGACCAGCACCCACACGGCACCCACGGCGAGCATACGGGGACTTCCAAGATCAGCTAGCAGGAGGGCCGCGTAGACAGCAAAGGCGACCTGTGTGGCAAACACCACGGCGCGGCCCGCGATTCCACGCCATCCGCCGAGTTGCAACATGTGTGCGGCAGCAAGATCCCGCGGATTCAGGTCGAAAGAGAAGTTCATGGCTTCAGCGTATGAAAAGGGGAACGCAAGCTCTACTGCGCACGTCTGAATCGGCTGCCGCCACCGGGGTTGCCCACGCCATGTGCATCGTGGGAAGGTTAACGGAGCAGGTGAGGCGGTACAAGGAAGCGGGCAGTGGTGGGGGCGCTCGACCTCTACGACCCTACTTCAATGCCGAGCAACAGCAACGCACACAGCGCCACCAGGCATACCGCCAAGCTGCCCCTCGGCGGACGTTCGGCTGCTCTAGCGATGCCAAACGGGACTCCCAGCCCGTGAAGGACCATGAGCCCGCTGCCGAACGCCGCAAGGCCAAAGATCCAGGTCGCCCAGATGGGCGAGCCATGCAGCAGCATCTCACGGCAGTCTCCGACCCTGGCGAACGATCCCACGCCGATGTACGCGCCGTTTGCAAGCAGGCAGAACCCAGCAAAGAAGCGCAGCAGGAACGCGTGCTTCAGCCTGTGGGCTGCTGCGGTGCCCCACAAAGCCAGGGGCAGCAGGACGCCAAGCAAGGGGCCAGCCCACACCACCAGCAGCGGATGCGGATTCGCACCCAGGTCAGTGCGACTGAAACCCAGTGGATGCAGGTTGACATTCTGGACGTCTGCGCGCGTGGCCCACGCGCCAATCACGTGCCCCAGTTCATGAACTGCTTGCATGCCGAACCACGCAGTCACCACGGCTGCGGCAGGCAGCGCAAGTCGCTGCAATCTCAAGTGGCGCTGCGTCATGGCCCCGAGCGTTCCGAAGGACTTGCCTGATCACCCCAGATCACCTTGCGCACCAAGGCGATCACTCCGTAAGCGCCAAGCCACGGGATGGAATACACAAGCGAGATAGTCCAGCCGAAAAACGCTGCGAACACATTGCGGGCTCCGTCGGCCTCCCAGTCATGCGCCAGCTGAGCCGAGTGGTCCGGATTGTCCAGCACGCGGACCATGTAGTCCAGGTATTCGTTGTAAAGGCATATGTGGAGCACCCACCAGCCCCAACCCAGGATGGCGATGCCAGCGATCAGCCACGGCCAACTCAAGCGATTGGGTCGCCTGTATCGTATGAAAAGCAGGAGCCCTGGCCAGAGGAGAAAGACCGCCAGGCTGCTGGCTGAAGCAATACGCAGAAGCGTCGGCATGCCTACAGAGTCTCCGATTGTTTCGGAGCGCAGGTTGCACTTTCAGCCGCCGGTCTTGCTTGGTAGGCGCACTCCGCGCATACCGCGGTCTGGCCAAGTGGATACTGGCATTGCGTGCAGAGCCCGGGCTTGGAAGCACGACCGAAGTGGAACCCGACCGCCGAGACGACTGAGCGGACACCGGCAACTGGCTCTGGGGCCAAGGAGCGTGCCGGCTTCATGGCGCCTTGCGTGCCGCCTCACAGAGTCCATCAACCAGTGCGGCGAAGTCCGAAGCAGTAGCGCCTTCAGCCTCGACGACAATCATGGTGATGGCATCCTTGCCGCACACGACATACATGGCGATTCGATGACTCTGATCCGAATACACGCCCATTTGCCGCAGCGTGCGGACTTCTCCCGTCGGCGCGAGTTCTGGCTCCTGCATGACGAGCTGCTTGCCTTGCCTTGCCACATGTTGCTTCATGGCGTCCGCAGAAATGTCGCTGATTCGCCGAAGTGCTGCGTCGAGCGCCGCTGGTTCTTGACCTGGTTGAATCTGGGTGGAGGTGACCGTGAGCACGGTCTTGGGTCCGAGGCTGTACATGCATGAATTGGCCCCGCCGCTTGTTTGGCGCACCCATCTTCCCGGAACCACAAATTCCGCCGATCCGCATGACACCTGCGTCTGCTCGACTGGCGGGTTCATGATGCGAATCAGGATCCCCACAACGCATCCCCCGACCACAAGCAGAGCGACGACGGCGGTTGTGGCCGCCACGACGAAGAACAGCAGCGCCCTGGCGAGCCGAACCACGCCGCGGCTGGTGCCTAAGGGAGAACGCACCCAGGCGCGCAGACCGCTGAACGACACCTGGGAGCCCTGTCCGCCCAGCCTTCTGTATACCCAGACCAGCAGGCCTAAAAAGAGCAGATAGAACACAGCTGTCCCAGCCATGCGGCTGATGTTCAGTGGATCCGATTTGTCGGATGGAAGCATGCCCCCCAGGCTTCGGATGGCGAAGAATGCCACCGGGATCATCAGAATGAGGAGGCCGATGCGCAGGACGCGAGTGGTGATGCTCATGCTTGAATCCCAGAATGGACGGTGACGGATGCGAAGATGTTTGGCCACCGGACGCACGATGTCCTCGTGCAAAGCGGAGACAGTCTACGCATTTCCCGACGCAGGCGGACGCCAGGCGGTGAGTGCTTCCGCAGGGCAGCCCACGTGGTGCGGTGCAGGTCCCCTGTATTGCGAGCCGCGATTCGAAAGTGAACGCCCGATGGCCTAATGCCCCGTCCCAATCTTCGGCGGCGTGGGATCGTCGTTGCTGTCGGTGTAGAACGCCTCGTCGGTGGGCAGCAGCGGCACATCCGACTTCATGGCGGTCTGCAGCATCCACAGCAGCGCCAGCGGCTTCTGCGCGTCCTTGCTGGCAGCCTCCAGCCGCGCCTGCATGGCGGCCACGCGCTCTGGGTTGGCGGCAGCCAGGTTCTTGGATTCCGTCGGGTCCTGCGCCAGGTTGTACAGCTCCGCATTGCTGGGGAGCGTGGCGCGCCAGATGAGCTTCCAGTCACCCTGACGGACTGCGCCGCGGAACGGCTCGACGTTGTAGATGACCTCTGTGCGCGGCGATGGCTTGCCCTGCGTCATGGCCGCCAGCACGTTCATGCCATCCAGCGGCTTGCACTTGGCAGTGGACGCACCCGCCAGCGCGGCGAACGTGGGATAGATGTCCACAGCATGGATGACCTCGTTCACCACCTGCGGCTTGATGGTGCCTGGCCAGTTGGCGCAGGCAGCCACGCGGCAGGCGCCCTCGTACAGCGAACCCTTGCCGCCCCGGTAGGGGCTGTTGTCGCAGGGCAGGTTGATCTTGGACACGTCGGCCATCTGGCCTGAGAACATCTTGTCGCGCGTGCCGCCGTTGTCGCTGTGGAAGAGGATGAGCGTGTTCTGGCGCAGGCCCTTCTTGTCCAGCGCTGCAACCACCTTGCCGATGTTCTCGTCCAGGCAATCCACCATGGCCGCGTAGGTGCGGCGGGTGGGATCGGTGATGCTGGCGTACTTGGCCTCGTACTCCTTGGGCGCCTGGTAGGGCGTGTGGGGCGCGTTGAAGGTGAGGTACAGGTAGAAGGGCTTGCTGGGATCCTGCTTGGAGATGTAGCTGACGGCGTCGTCGCCCAGGAGATTGGTGGTGTAGCCAGTCTCGCGCACAGGCTGGTTGTCGCGGAACCAGTCCAGCACGCCGTGCTCCTCGTGCGTGAAGTAGTCCAGCTCGCCGATCATGGCTCCGTACTGGTAGTCAAAGCCCCGCTGCTTGGGCCAGTACTTGCGGTCTGCGTGCCCCAGATGCCACTTGCCGATGATGGCGGTGGTGTAGCCAGCCTCGTGCAGGCACTGCGGCAGCAGCCACTCGGTGGTGTCCAGGCCGTAACCAGCAGCCGTGGGAATGACGATGGTCTGCAGCCCATAGCGGTAGGGATAGCGGCCAGTCATGAGCGCCGCGCGCGTGGGCGTGCACATGGGCTGCACGTAGAACTGCGTGAACCGCGCGCCGCCAGCCGCCAACGCGTCCAGGTTGGGCGTCTTGATGTCCTTGCAGCCGTTGAAGCCCACATCGTTGTAGCCCAGGTCATCTGCCACGATGTGCACGATGTTGGGTGGGCGGTCCGCTGCGTGGCAGCACACAGAGGCGCAGGCGGCAAGCAGCACAGCGACGAGCTTTGGAAGCATGGTGATACCCAAGAAGGAGGAAGATGGACTGTCAAGCAACCGGGCGGTCAACGCGCGGCCGAGCGCTTCTCCGCCCACTGAGCATACTGCTCAGGCGTGTCAATGCCGGTGAAGTGCGCCTCTCCCACCGCGCACACGATGGTGTGTCCGTGCTCCAGCACGCGCAGCTGCTCCAGGCTTTCAGTCAGCTCAAGCGGGCTGGGTGGCAGCGCAACAAACGTCTTCAGGAACTCGCGCCGATAGACGTACAGCCCCACATGCTTGTAGGGCCTTTGCGCGCCTGGCTTGCGGTCGCGGTCATAGGGCACCAGGCTGCGGCTGAAGTAGAGGGCGCGCCCATCCACGCCCAGCACCGCCTTCACGATATTGGGATTGGCCGGATCTTCGCCGGGCGCAAACGGCGACACCAGCGTGGCCATGGGCGCAGCAGGGTGCTGCTGCAGCGCGCGCACGGTCAGATCCACCAGCGCTGGCTCGATCTGCGGCTCATCTCCCTGGATGTTCACCACGATGTCCTCGGTCAGCGTGCGCGCCACCTCTTCGATGCGGCAGGTGCCGTTGGGGTGGTCTGCGCGCGTCATGCGCGCCTCGTAGCCAGCGTCCTGCACAGCCTGGGCGATGCGCTGGTCATCGGTGGCCACCAGGATGCGGCCCACCGTCTGGCACTTGCTGGCTTGCTCCAGCACATGCACGATCATGGGCTTTCCAGTGAGGTTGGCCAACGGCTTGCCCGGAAAGCGCGTGCTGCCGTACCGCGCTGGTATGACCGCCGCGGCGCGCATCAGCCCAGTTCGCGGATGAGCTCGTCCACTTCCTTGCGGCGCTGGCGCACGTCGCGGAAGCCGATGTTCTTGCGCACGATGCCGCTGCAGAGGTCCGCAGCCTCCTTGGCCAGGGCGCTGCTCTTCTCCAGCCGCGCCAGCTCAAGGAGCGCCATCATCAGGTCGTACTTGATCTCCAGCTCGCGGTCCGCCTGCGTGGCGTCCAGCGCTGCCAGCGCCTCGCGGTATTCGGCCACGGCTTCAGTGTGCCAGCCAGCCTTGCTGAAGCAGCGCCCCAGCATCCATGCCGCGTGCACCTTGATCTTGGGGTCGTCCTTGGCTGCCTGGAAGGCGGCCATGGCGTCCTCGTAGTGGCCAAGCTCGTACTCCACGCGGCCCAGGTCGGCCTTCATCTCGCGGTTGGTGGGGTACTTGGTGACGCGTTCGCGGTAGATCTCGCCTTCCAGTTCCAGAAGGCGCATGCGCGCAGACTCGTATGTCTGCTGCAGGGAAGGGTTGTCCGGCGCCTGTTCCAGCTGCTCGCGCGCCTGGCGCTCGGCTCGGCGCAGCTGCGAGATGCGCAGGTCATCTGCGTTCTGCTTGAAGCGGTACTCCTGCAGGCGCTGATAGCCCAGCATGAAGACTTCGATGGACTTGGCCTCATCATCTCCCTGCGCGCGCTTGCGCAGCAGGCCGCCGTAGCGGTTGATGGCCTCTGGAGACATGGGGTTCTCGTCGAAGTCGCGCTTGGCCTTGTCCAGCGCGATCTCCTCGGAACCGCCAGCGCCGCTGATGCTGTTGGCCGCCTCCAGCTGCTTCTGCTTGTCGGTGTCGCGCACCTGCGCGCGGAAGGCGCCGGACTGGCCAAAGTTCTGCTGGTATCCGCCTTGCTGGATGGCGCGCGCCGCGGTCAGCTGGCGCAGGCGCTGTTCCAGCGTGGCGTCGGTGGGGTCCAGTCGCTGCGCCTCTTCGCCACACGCAAACGCCTCGTTCCACGCATCCACGCCGCTGAAGAGATCAATGGCCTGCACCCAGACCTTCTTCTGGGGCTTCTTCTCCATGGCCTTGCGCAGCATGTTGAGCATCTTGGGCGCCAGCCACTGGCCGAACGACGTCTGGCCAGCCTTGCCTGCCGTCTCCATCAGCCGCAACGCTGCAGAGACGTTGTTCAGGTCGCGCATCCAGGTGTATTCCGCCACCACCATGGCATGGACCGGACCGCTCCCCTCGATGGCCTTCAGATCCTTGCCACCTGCTGGCTTCCCATCGCCCTGGAAGAACTGGATGGCAGTCTCGTACATGCCTTGGTGCGCCACCAGGTTGCCGGGATCGAACTTCAGGCCATCTGCAAAGAGCTTGAGCGCGTACTCATGGTTCCCCGTGCCGGCCACGGTGCGGGCGTGGTCAAAGAACTTCTGCGCCTTGTCTGGCTGCGCCTGGAAGGCTGCTGCGCCAGTGCTGCCCGACTCGCCTTTTTTCCAACCAAAGATCACGGTTTGCGCTCCAAAGGACAGAGTCCAGTAGGGTAGCAGTCACCTCGCCGGCTACGCCCCACCCAGCACTGCGCTGGTCGAACGGGGACGCACAGTGTACGCGTCCGAGAACGGATACGCACGGCTGTGCCTGCAGGGTTCCACGCTTCCTGTGTGGAGGGCGGGCTGGTCCGTACGATTCTTCATCCCATGCGCCCTGTTCGGCACTATCCAGACCCCGTCTTGCGTCAGAAGGCCAAGCCAGTGGAAGTGGTGGACGACACCATCCGCGCCCTGGTGAAGGACATGTTTGAAACCATGCGTCTGGAGGACGGCGCTGGCCTGGCTGCGCCGCAGGTGGGCGTGCCGCTGCGCATTTTCGTCACGGGCTCACCCGACCGCGGTGTGCCCAGCAAGGCCTACATCAACCCTGTGTTTGTGGACCTGCAGGGTGACCTGGAGTCTGGCGAAGAGGGCTGCCTGAGCTTGCCTGAGATCCGTGGAAACGTGCGCCGCCCCAAGCAGGCCACCATCCGCGCGCTGGATGAGCAGGGCAACCCATTTGAAGAGACCAGCGACCAGTTTGCTGCCCGCGTCTGGCAGCATGAGACCGACCATCTGGATGGCATCCTGATCATTGACAAGATGTCGCCGTTGGACCGCCTGCGGGTGCGCAAGGCCCTGAAGGCGCTGAAGCGCGCCGCAGAAGACGAGGAATGATCCGTTGAGCACGCCCGCCACCCAGCTGCCGCGCGTGGTGTTCTTTGGCTCTGGGGAGTTTGGCGTGCCGGTGCTGCAGGCTCTCCACGCTGCGGGCGCTGTGGCGCTGGTGGTCAGCCAGCCAGATAAGCCAGCAGGGCGGGGCAGCGCACTCACGCCCACGCCAGTCAGCGCGTGGGCTCTGGCGCACGGCCTGCCGCTGCTGCGTCCAGAAGACTGCAACGCGCCAGAGGCGTGCGCGGCCATCCGCAGCGCTGCGGCTCACGGGGCGGGCAGCGCCAGCGCGGCTGGCAGCGGGCTGCCATACGTGGTGATCGCCTATGGGCAGAAGATGGGCCCCGCGCTGCTAGAGGGCGTGTTTGCCATCAACCTGCATGGCAGCCTGCTGCCGCGGTGGCGCGGCGCTGCGCCCTACCAGCGCGCCATCATGGCCGGCGACACTGAAGCGGGCGTGACGGTCATCCAGGTGGCCGAGCGCATGGACGCCGGGCTCATGTACGCCAAGGCAGCGCTGCCGATTGGCCCCGCCATGACCGCGTCTGAGCTGCACGATGCGCTCAGCGCGCTGGGCACCGCCACCATGCTGCCTGTGCTGCAGGAATGGCGTGCATCTGGCGGCGCGCGGCCTGTGGGCCAGCCGCAGGATGAAAGCCTGGCCACCCGCGCGCGCAAGCTGAGCCGGGCGGATGCGTGGGTGGACTTGACACAGACAGCCGATGCAGTGCGCGCCACCATCAACGGCCTCAGCCCGTGGCCTGGGTGCGCAGTGCAGGTGGGCGGACAGCCGCTCAAGGTGCTGCGCGCGCGCGTGGCAGCGGCCGGAACGCAGGCGCAGGGCGCAGCGCCACCCCCAGGCACGCTGCTGCCAGACCACACGGTGGCGTGCGGCCGCGGGGCGGTGGCGTTCCTGGATGTGCAGCCTGCTGGTGGAAAGACCATGCCCTTTGCAGACTGGCTGCGAGGCCGCCGCGTGGCTCCAGGCGCCATGGTGGAGAGCCACCCGCCTCAATCCGGCGCGTGACACCATGACCAGCCCGCTGCCAGACCTTCCAACCGATGCGCTGGACTATCCGCTTGACCCGGCGCACGTGGCGGACCGGCCTGCAGAGCCTCGCGATTCCGCGCGCCTCATGGTGGTGCATCGCGCCACGCACCAGGTGGAGCACGCCACCGTGCGCGACCTGCCCACCTGGCTGCGCGCCAACGACCATCTGGTGCTCAACCGCACCCGCGTGCTGCGCGCGCGCTTTGTGGGCCAGCGCCGCAGCGCAAGCGCTGGCGAGCACGGCCGCACCACCGAGGGCCTGCTGCTGGAGGCCCGCGCAGATGGCGTGTGGACTGCGCTGGTCCGCCAGGCCAAGCGCTTCCGGTCCGGCGACGCGCTGGACCTGACCGGACACGATGGCCGCACCCACGGCGACTGGCTGGAGTTCATCGAGCGCGCTGACGAAGCGTGGCTGGTCCGCCTGCACGCAGAGGATCACGCCCCCTGGCATGTGGCGCTGGAGCGCAGCGGCTGGACGCCGCTGCCGCCGTACATCGTGCGCGCGCGCGCCCATCGCCACCACACGCAGACCGACGACCAGGACCGCGCCTGGTACCAGACGGTCTACGCGGCCATGCCCACTGCAGACCTGGCCGCAGCCCATCCCAGCGTGGCGGCGCCCACCGCGGGCCTGCACTTCACGCCCGCGCTGCTGGAACGGGTGGCCGCCATGGGTGTGCGCTCGCTGGAGGTCACCCTGCAGGTGGGCGCTGGCACGTTCAAGCCGGTGGAGGCCGCCACGCTCTCTGCCCACCCCATGCACAGCGAGTGGTGCCACGTGCCCCACGCCACGCTGGCAGCCCTCCACGCACTGGCTCCAGCCCGCGCAGCTGGCCAGGCACGCCTGGTGGTGGTGGGCACCACCAGCGTCCGCACGCTGGAGAGCCTGCCCCGCCCGCTGCCCAACCCAGACAGCTGCCCAGATGGCTGGACCGCTGACACGCGCCTCCTCCTCCAGCCTGGACACGCCTTCCAGCATGTGGACGCGCTCCTCACTAATTTTCACCTGCCGCGCAGCACCCTCCTTGCGCTGGTGGGCGCCATGACTGGGCTGGACTGGCTGAAGGAGCTGTACGCGCTGGCCCAGCACAAGGGGTACCGGTTCTTCAGCTATGGCGACGCCATGCTGGTGCTGTAGCCGCCCCAGCCCCAGCCAGTCCGTCTAGCCTGTCGCGCCATGCTGGGCCACCTGGTGCAAGTGGAAGTCGAGGAGCTCATCGCGCAACGCGACTGGGCTGGACTTCGCGAAGTGCTGGAAGGCCTGGCAGACCCCGATGTGGCCGACATCATCGTGGACTTGCCTGCTGCGGACGAGGGCATCATCTTCCGCCTGCTGCCCAAGGACCGCGCAGGCAACGTCTTCTCGTACCTGCCGGTGGAGCAGCAGGCAGAGCTGGTCAGCAGCCTGAGCAGCGACCAGACGCGCGACTTGCTGGACGCCATGACGCCGGATGACCGCGTGCATCTGCTGGACGACCTTCCAGCAGAGGTCACGCGCCGCCTGCTGGACAGCATGAGCCCACAGGCGCGCGCCACCACCCGCCAGCTGCTGAACTACCCGGCCGACACCGCAGGCCACGTGATGACGCCCGAGTACGTGGCGCTCCGCCCGGGCATGACAGCCGCCGAGGCGCTGGAGACCATCCGCCGCTCCACCCGCCGCGCGGAGACGCTCAGCGTGCTCTACGTGGTGGGCGACTCTGGCCACCTGGAGTTCGACATGCGGCTGGCCACGCTGGTGAAGGCGGACCCCAACACGCTGGTGGGGGACCTGCAGGTGAATCCGCTGGTCACTATTCCAGCGCGCACCAGCCTTTCGGAGGTGGTGCAGCTCTTCAAGAAGTACGACCGCGTGGCCCTGCCTGTGGTGGACGACGCTGGCCAGATGCTGGGCATCATCACGGTGGACGATGCGCTGGACATCTCGCAGGAAGAGGACACCGAGACTGCGCAGAAGATGGGTGGCCTGGAAGCCATTGACACGCCCTATGCGCGCACGCCATTCACAGTGCTGCTGCGCAAGCGCGGCGTGTGGCTGTCGGTCCTGTTTCTGGGCGAGATGCTCACCGCCACCGCCATGAGCCACTTTGAGCACGAGATCCAGGCTGCGGTGGTGCTTGCGCTCTTCATCCCGCTGGTCATCAGCAGCGGCGGAAACTCTGGCTCGCAGGCGGCCACGCTCATCGTGCGTTCGCTGGCGCTGGCGGAACTGGAGCTGCGAGACTGGTGGCGCGTGCTCTTCCGCGAGCTGGGCTCTGGCCTGCTCCTGGGTGGGTGGCTGGGCGCCATTGGCTTTGCGCGCGTGCTGCTGTGGCAGTATTTCGGCTGGAACGACTTTGGTGATCACGCCTTCAAGGTGGCCATCACCGTGTGGATCAGCCTGATTGGCGTGGTCTGCGTGGGCACCATCGCTGGCAGCATGCTTCCATTCCTGCTGCGCCGCGCCAAGCTGGACCCTGCCACCAGTTCAGCCCCGTTCGTGGCCACGCTGGTGGACGTGGCAGGCCTCATCATCTACTTCTCCGTGGCGGCCATCATCCTCCGCGGCGCGCTGCTCTGATCTGGCGGAGCGAGCGCCTGCACTTTCAGGGCGTGCCGCTGTTCGGGCGGTCCAGCTGCAGCAGCAGCTGGCGCGCGTCGCGTGCGGCCAGCGTGCCCGGCTGGGTGTCCAGGATGGTGGTCAGCAGGGTGCGCGCCACGGCCGTGTCGCCTGCCACCATGGCCTTGCGTGCGTCTGCCAGCTGCGCCTGCGTGCCCTGGCTCCACGTGAACCACTGCTCCATGGAGGTGGCCGAGGTGTTGGATGTGGTTCCAGCGCAGCGCGGTCCCAGCAGGTCGCTCTTCTCGCCTGCCACCGCCAGCACCACTGCGTTGGCCCGAGCCTGGCCTGCGTGCGCACGGGCTGACTGTGGATCCTTGGCAGCCGTGGCGGCGTCCAGCGCTGGGTCAAAGTCCACCCAGCCGAAGCCTTCGAGCCATGCGCGAGCCCAGCGCACCGTCTGCCGGTCCTGGTAGGGCAGCGCCGCGCCAGCTGGCAGCGTGGTGGCGGTCACCAGACGCGTGGGTATGCCGGTGGCGCGGCAGAGCGCTGCAAAGAGCACGGTCAGGTCGTCGGCTGTGCCAGCGTGCGCGGCCAGCGCCTGGGCGGCACGACCTTCGCTCTCCCCAGGCTGCAGCGCCACAGTGCTCGCCACCAGCGCGTGGATGGCCATGGCGCGCTGTGCGTCGTCCGGATGCTTCTGGCGGAGGTCCGCTGCCAGGCCTGCGATGCCAGGATCCGCGAGCTGGAACGCAGCGCCGTCCTTCAGGCACTCCTCGCGGGTGCCAATGGACAGCGGCTCCACAGCCCGCCTGGGTCCCAGCAGATCCACCTTGGCAGGACCGCCCAGAGAAACCACTGCGCTGAAGCCGATGTCCACAGATCCGTTGGGTGGGAGCGAGCGCACGTTGACGCGCTTCACGCGGTTGCCGGCGTTGTCCGTGCGGTTGGCGATCTGCACTGGTACCGGGTGCTCCACCAGATAGTCCGCCAGCTGCTGCACGCTGTCGTTGGACGGGTTGGGCACGTAGATGGCCAGGTTGGTCAGCGGCTCAGTGACTGTGTTGGTCACGCGCTGGTGGCAGACCAGCTCGTACTGCGGGCGGAGCGGCGCCTGCGTTGCCGGGGCAGAAGGCGCAGCCTGGGCAGGAGGCGCAGTCTGGGCGAGCAGGGTGGCAAGCAGCGCGGCGGCAGGGAGCATGCCACGATTGTAGGAATCACGGCTTGGCGCGTGGAACGGGCTGCACAGGTGTTCCGTCGGGCAGCTGCTTGCTCAGATTGACCACCACGCCTGCGCCGGGCGGCACGCCATCCAGGATCTCCACCATCAGGCCAGAGTCGCGGCCCAAAGTGACAGGCACATAGCGCAGCGTCTGGCCTTCATCCACCACAGCCACGCACTGCTTGCCTTCCCGGATGACCAGGGCTTCGCCCGGGACCATGGCCACATGGCTGGAGCGCGGCAAGGTGAGCGAGGCCTCGGCAAACATGCCCGGGAGCAGCAGCTGCTGGTCGTTGTCTATGAATCCCTCCACCAGGCGGGTGCGGGTGGTGCCGCTCAGGGCGGGGGCGGTGCGCTCCAGCTGCGTCTTGAAGACCTGGCCCGGCAGCTCGCGCACGGTGATCTCCATGGGCACGCCCTGCTTGGCCACCGCAGCCAGCGACTGCGGTACATCCACAAACGCGCGGATTCTGCTGCGGTTGGTCACGCGGAACACAGGGCGGATGTTGTCGGTGCGGTCCGCCACCACCAGCGCGCCAGCGTCCAGGTTGCGCTCGGTGATCTCGCCATCGAAGGGCGCCACCATGCGCGCCAGCAGCTTTTGCGCAGCCAGCCGGCGGCCGTCCGCCTCGGCTGCGGCCAGGTCGGCCTGCGCTGCCGCCAGGCTGGCGGAGTCGCTCTTCTCGTTGGCTGCGGCTTCGTCAATGGCCTGCTGGCTGATGGCGCGCGCATCGCCCACGCTGCGCAGGCGCGCCAGCGTGGCCTTGGCCAGGTCAAGCCGTGCCTGCGCCAGATCAATCTTGGCATGCGCCACCAGCACAGCGGACTGGTTCTGCTCGATCTGCCGGTCCAGGATGGGCGTCTGGATCTCCACCAGCACCTGGCCGGCCTTCACTGCGTCGCCCAGATCTGCCTGCAGCGGTCCCAGATAGCCGCCCACCTGCGCGTACAGCGCAGTCTGCTCCAGCGCATCCAGGCGGCAGGGCAGCACCACCTTCACGGTCTGCGGCGCTGGCGCGGCTTCCACCACGGTCACGCGGGGTGCGCGCGCCTCTTCAGCCGCGGCGGTCTCTGCCAGCGCCTGGCGGCGGGCCAGCGCAGGCCACACGCCAAGCACCAGCACGGCCGCCACCACGACAGCCAGCAGCGTTCCCAGGGTGAGCGGCACAGACTTTGAACGCAGGCTCATGCAGGGGCTCCTTCCAGGCGCAGCAGTTCCTCTGGGTCGGCCTTGCGCGGCGCGCGGCGGCGCAGCAGCGCGTAGATCACGGGCACCACCAGCAGCGTGACCAGCGTGGCCACCAGGAGGCCGCCGATCACCGCGCGGCCCAGCGGCGCGTTCTGCTCGCCGCCTTCGCCCATGCCAAGCGCCATGGGGATCATGCCGGTGATCATGGCGGTGGCGGTCATCAGCACAGGGCGCAGGCGCGTGGTGCCAGCACGGAACGCGGCGGTCACGGCGTCGTCGCCCTGGGCGCGGCAGTCGTTGGCGAAGGTCACCACCAGGATGGCGTTGGCGGTGCCCACGCCCACGCACATGATCGCGCCCATCAGGCTTGGCACGCTGAAGGTTGTGTGCGTGCACAGCAGCATGAACACAGCGCCCGCCAGCGCGCCAGGCACGGCAAAGATGATGATGAACGGATCCAGCCAGCTCTGGAAGTTCACCACCATCAGGAAGTACACCAGCAGGATGGCGGCCAGCAGACCACCCGCCAGCGCCAGGAAGCTGGTGCGCATGCTCTCGTACTGCCCGCGGATGACCAGCTGCGTGCCCTTGGGCAGGTCCTTGCGTGCTTCGTTCACGATGCGCTCCACCTGCCCGCCCACCGTGGCCAGGTCTGTGCCCTCTGCGGACACCAGCACGTCAAAGACAGGCTGCACGTTGTAGTGGCCGATGGCCACCGGCGAGGCGCCGCGCGCCACCGTGGCCACGCTCTGCAGCTGGCGCGCGTTGCCGTCGGTGGTGCCGGGGAGCGGCGTGTTGGCCAGGTCGTCCATGTCCTGGAAGCGCGCGTTGGGCGTCTGCACCGTGATGGAGTAGTTCACGCCGTTCTTGGGGTTCAGCCAGTAGTTGGGCGCAGCCTGCGCGCTGCCGCTCAGGCTGGTCAGGAGGCTGCTGGCCACGTCGCGCTGGGACAGCCCAAGCTGCATGGCGCGCGTGCGGTCCACGTTCACCTTGATCTCTGGCGCGCTGGGCACCTGCATCAGGTGCACGTCCGCAGCGCCAGGCACCGTGCGGAACTTGTTCATCAGGTCCTGCGCCACCGCCAGCGTGTCCTGCCGATTGGCGCCCACCACCTGCACGTCAATGGGCGCAGCCAGTCCAAAGTTCAGGATCTGGCTGACGATGTCGGCGGGCTGGAAGTAGAACTCAAGATCTGGGAAGCGCTGCTCCAGCTGGTCGCGCAGGATGCTGGCGTACTGGTACGAGGTGTGCTTGCGGCGCGCGGTGAGCGAGATGAGGATCTCGCCATCTGCCGGGCCCACGCTGCTGCTGTCGGTGAAGGCCAGGTTCACGCCGCCTGCTGGCAGGCCGATGCTGTCCAGCATGATGCCCAGCTCCTCCGGGCCGATGATCTGACGGATGGCGTCCTGCACCTGGTGGAAGCGCTGTTCTGTGGCTTCCAGACGCGTGCCTGGGGGCGCGCGCACGTGCAGGCGCAGCTGGCCTGTGTCCACCGAGGGGAAGAAGTCCTGCCCCACCAGTGGCGCCACGCCCACCGCCAGGGCCAGGATGGCTGCAAAGCCGCCGACGGTGGTCCAGCGATGCGCCAGCGTCCACTGCAGCGCACCCGTGTACCAGCGGCCGATGGCCTCGAACACGTGGTTGAACGCGCGGTGCACCGCCCACACTGGGCCACGGCCGCTCACATGCTCGTGCGACGCGTAGATGGCCAGCTCTGGGCCCAGCAGGTAGCGGGCCATGGTGGGCACCAGCGTGCGGCTCAGCACGTAGCTGGCCAGCATGGCAAAGATCACAGCCAGCGCCAGCGGCTCAAAGAGGAAGCGCGCTGCGCCGGTGATGAAGAACACCGGCACGAACACGATGCAGATGCTGAGCGTGGCCACGAAGGCCGGCACCGCGATCTGCTGCGCGCCATCCAGGATGCTCTGCAGCAGCGTCTTGCGCAGCCCCATGTTGCGGTGGATGTTCTCGATCTCCACCGTGGCGTCGTCCACCAGGATGCCCACCGCCAGGCCAAGCCCGCCCAGCGTCATGGTGTTCATGGTGTGTCCCATGGCCCACAGGCAGATGATGGAGACCAGCATGGAGAGCGGGATGCTGATGAAGATGATGACCGTGCTGCGCCACGAGCCCAGGAACAGCAGGATCATGCTGCCGGTGAGCAGGCCTGCAAGCATGGCCTCCCACGCCACGCCGTTGATGGCCGCGCGGACAAACAGGGACTGATCCACCAGCGGCGTCACCTCCAGCTGCGCCGGCACGGTGGCCAGGATGCCCGGCAACGCCTCCTTCACGCGCTTCACGATGTCCAGCGTGCTGTAGCCGCTGGACTTCAGGATGGTGAGCAGGGCGCTGCGCTCGCCATCCACGTGCACCATGCTGGTCTGGGTGGCGAACCCGTCGTGCACATTGGCCACGTCTCGCAGGTAGATGGTGGTGTCCCCGCTCTGGCGGATGGGAATGTCGTTCAGCTCCTCCAGCACCTCTGGGCTGCTGTTGGGCCGGACCACGTAGTCCATGTCGCCAAAGCGCACGTTGCCGGCAGGCAGGATGACGTTCTGCTGGTTGAGCGCCACGCTGACGTCGGCAGGGCTGATGCCGCGGGCGTTCAGGAGGTCCGGGTCTAGGTCCACCATGATCTGGCGAGGCTTGCCGCCAGAGGGCAGGGGGACCTGCGCGCCCTGCACAGTGGCCAGGCGCGTGCGGATGAAGTTCAGGCCAAGGTCGTAGACAGCCTGCTCGCCCAGCGTGTCGCTGCGCAGCGCCATCTGCAGGATGGGCACGCTGCTGGCGCTGTAGCGGATGACCAGCGGCGGCGTGGTGCCTGGCGGCATGATGCGCAGCAGCGTCTGGTTGATGGCGGTGATCTGCGCCACCGCGGCCTCGATCTTGGTGCCAGGCTGGAAGTACACGCGGATGACCGCCACGCCCGCCAGGCTGGTGCTCTCGATGTGCTCGATGCCGTTGACCGTGGTGGTCATGGCGCGCTCGCTGATGGTCACCATGCGGCGCTCCATCTCTTCTGGGCTGATGCCGCCGTAGCTCCAGATGATGCTGACCACCGGGATGTCCACTTCCGGAAAGATGTCCACCGGAATGCGGGTCAGCGCCAGCAGCCCCGTGAGGGCCACCGCGAGGGCTGCCACCACGAAGGTGTACGGGCGCCGAAGAGCAAGTTTGACAATCCACATGGCTTTGGCTTGCGTGACTTACGGTGTAAGTATACACTGTAAGGACGCATGCGGCAAGGCGCGCCATCCAAGAAAGCAGTCAAGCGTTCCAAGCGCGGTGGCGGTGGCGGAGGCAAGATGTGCCGCCGCCCCGGGCTCTGCTGCCAGAAGCTTGTGGAGGCAGCGGTGCGCCTGGCTGAGTCCGGCGGCATCGAGGCTGTCTCCATGCGCAGCCTTGCGCGCGAGGTTGGCGTGGAGGCCATGTCGCTCTACTCGCACGTGGAGAGCAAGGAGGCGCTGCTTGGCCTCATGGGAGCCTGGGTGATGGACCAGGTGCCCACTCCAAGCCGCAGGCTCTCGCCGCGCAGGCGGCTGTGCCAGCTTGCCGGCAGCATGCGTGCCGTGGCCATGGCGCACCCGCGTGTCTTTCCGCTGGTGGTGCTGCGGCCATTCCATCTGGAATCCGCTGTGCGGCCCACCGAGATCGCGCTCCAGGCCTTCGTGGATGCAGGGCACTCCGATGTCCGCGCCATCCGCAGCCAGCGGGTGTTCCTGAGCTTTGTGCGCGGGTTTGTGCTGTGGGAGATTGGTGGCTTTGCCATCGGCGTGCGTGAGACGGATGGCTCGCACAATGCGCGGGCGCTGGCCAACCTCCGCGCGCTGGACGCAGACGCATTCCCGCAGATGCACCGGCTGTGCGAGCAGTTCTTCCGCATCCGCCCAGAGGCGCTCTTTGAGGACGGCGTTCGCTGGCTGCTGGACACGTTGCTGGAGGAGAAGCCATGACGTGGCAGGGCTCACGCTGGTGGACATGCATGCGCCCCGCGCTGGCTGCGGGTGCTGCCGCTGGCCTGCTGTGTGGCGGCTGCATGGTGGGGCCTGACTTTGCGCGCCCACAGCCAGAGGCGCCGCAGGACTGGGCTGGGCTTGACCCGGCCGTCACCAGCGCGGCCACTGGAAGCAAGCCCATCGCAGGCGCAGCAGATCTCACGCGGTGGTGGGCGCAGTTCAACGACGCTGAGCTCACCAGCCTGGTGGAGCGTGCGGCGGAAGGCAACCTTGATCTGGCCGCAGCGCAGGCCCGCATCCGGGCAGCGCGTGCCCGCCGCGGCATTGCTGTGGGTGGGCTGTTCCCGGCCGTGGATGCCTTCGCCAGCGCTGCGCACGCACCAGATTTCACAGACGCAAACGGCGACTTTGCAGACAACGGCAACCTCTTCGCCGCTGGCTTTGACGCCAGCTGGGAGCTGGATGTGTTTGGCCGGGTGCGTCGCGGCATCGAGGCCACCGACGCTGGCATCGCCTCTGCGCAGGCTGACCTGCGCGACGTGTGGGTGACGCTGGCGGCGGAAGTGGCCAGCACCTACGCGCAGCTCCGCGCAGCGCAGGAGCAGCTGCGGACCGTGGAAGGAAACCTGGCCGCGCAGAAGGACACACAGCAGCTGACGCAGAAGCTCTTTGACTCCGGCCTGGTGGGCGCGCTGGACGTGGCCAACAGCACTGCGCAGGTGGAGGCCACCAGCAGCCGCCTGCCGCTCTACCGGTCTGCGGTGCGCGAGAGCATCTACACGCTGAGCATCCTGGTGGGCAAGCCGCCCGCCGCGCTGCTCCAGGAGCTCCAGGCTCCCGCCCCCATCCCGGTGCCGCCAGCCACCATCCCGGTGGGGCTTCCCTCTGATCTCCTCACGCGGCGGCCGGACCTTCGCCGTGCGGAGGCTGACCTGCACGCCGCCACCGCGCGCGTGGGCATCGCCGTGGCGGACCAGTTCCCCCGCATCACGCTCACCGCGGCCATCGGAACGCAGAGCGGGGACATCAGCGACTTCGTAGGGCTTGCCACCAAGTACTGGAGCGTGGGCGCTGGTGCCATCTGGCCGCTGTTCCGCGGCGGAGCCATCCAGAGCAACATCGAGCTGCAGAAGGCTGGCGTGGAGGAGGCGGTGGCCGCCTACCGGCAGCAGGTGCTGGTGGCGTTCAAGGAAGTGGAGGTGGCCATGGTGCGCTTCACCCAGGAGCAGTCGCGCCGCGCAGCGCTGGGCCGAACCGTGGCGGCCAACAAGGACGCACTGGGCCTGGCCACCGAGCTCTACACCGCTGGCCGCACCGACTTCCTGAACGTGCTGGCTGTGCAGCGCGCGCTGCTGGACAGCCAGGAGGCGCTGGCCGCCAGCGACCGCGCCGTGGCGGACAATCTCATCGCGCTGTACAAGGCGCTGGGTGGCGGATGGGAGGGCGCTCCGTTCGTGACTGCGCCTGAGACTGCGCCAGAGACAACGCTGGCAGCAGGGCAGTAGCCAGCGGGTGGCCGCTGGAGTCAAAACGGCAGTTACACCGGACGTTCGGGGTCAAAGTTGCAGGAGCCGTGGCAGCGGGAACGCGGCGCGCGTTGGCACGGATTTTGCTTCCGACCGCAGGCCCCCTGGGAGCCCAGGGCCTCAATGCGAAAGGAGCAAACGCCATGTTTGAGATCGCACGCCGCCGGACGGCGGATCCTCTGTCGGAACTGATGACCTACATCGCCAACGATCCCTTCTTCCGCCGCCCGCTGGCTGGGCTGGAGGATGACGGTGGCATCGCTGTGGATCTCTCTGAGAAGGATGGCAAGCTGGTGGTCCGGGCCAATCTCCCGGGCTTCAAGCGCGAGGAGATCGACGTCCAGGTGCACAAGGGCGTGCTCACCGTCCGCGCAGAGCACACCGAGGAGTCAGAGGTGAAGGACGAGAAGTTCTTCCGCCGCGAGCGCCGGTACGGATCGGTCGGCCGCAGCATCGCGCTGCCAGGCAACGTGACCGACGAGCACGTGGACGCCGCGTTCGAGAACGGGGTGCTCACCCTGGCCATCACCCAGCCAGAGGTGGCGAGGCCCAAGAAGGTGGCCATCAAGTAGTTCGGCGCAGGCGTGTGGCGGCCGCTCTCCTGCGCGCGCAGGGTGGTGGCGTCCAGCAGGCGCCAGATGGGCTTCGTGCCAGCGGGGTGCCCGGGTTTGGGCCCGGGCGCCCCCTTTTTCTGGGTGGATCCATCCGATACGCTGTGCAGGCCGCCCTACGGCTGGGGCGGCTGTTGTGGGCCCGCGGCGAAGGAGTGCCGTCATGAAGCTACGCGACCTGGTGGCAGGGATCGCACAGTTCGAGCGCTCGCCTGAAGCAGAGGCGCTTGTGATCACGTCCATCACTGACGACAGCAGGCACGCTGGCCCCGGCTGCCTGTTTGTGGCGCGGCCTGGCACCAAGACAGATGGGCGCGCGTTCATCGCTGACGCAGTGGCGCGCGGTGCTGCCGCGGTGCTGTTCGACGACTCCGATGGCAGCGGCGACCCGTGCCCGCCCGGCAGCGCCGTGGTGCGCGTGCGGGTGAACACGCGCGGAAGCGGCGGGCGCGCCGCAGCGGGCACCGCGGGCGCCACGCCAATCGCAACGGTCCCCTCGGCCATCAACCTGGCAGCCTGCCGTCTGGCAGAGCGGCTGGAGGGCGACCCCAGCGAGTGGCTGCGCGTGGTGGGCATCACTGGCACCAATGGCAAGACCACCATTGCGTTCCTGGTGCAGCAATTGGTGCGGGCTGCTGCGCCAGCAGGTGACCCTGGCTGCGGGCTGATCGGCACTGTGCTGGTGGATGACGGCCACCAAGCAATGCCCGCCGATCTCACCACGCCCAGCGGCATCCAGATCAGCGCGGCGCTGGGCCGCATGGTGCGCAACCGCTGCACAGCCTGCGCCATGGAGGTCTCCAGCCACGCGCTGGATCAGGGCCGCGCCAGCGCGGTGCGCTTCCGGACCGCGGTCTTCACCAATCTCACGGGCGACCACCTGGACTACCACGGCACCATGGAGGCATACTCCGCAGCCAAGGCCAAGCTGTTCACCATGCTGCCTGCCGATGGCACAGCGGTGGTGAACGCAGACGATCCGTGGCACACGGCCATGCTGGCATCGTGCCGCGCGCGCGTACTCCACTGCAGCGTGCGCGAAGGCGCTCCCAGCCAGGAGGCGGGCGCGCTGCCGGGCGCAGGCTGGTGCGTGGCCACCATCCATGAATCCAAGCTGGGCTGGCAGGACGTCACGCTGGCCGGCCCGTGGGGCAGGCCGCGCCTGAAGCTGCCGCTGGTGGGCCGGCACAACGCCATGAACGCGCTGCAGGCAGCGGCCGCGGCGCACACCATCGGCGTGCCAGCAGCGGCGCTGCTGCAGGCGCTGACCGCATGCAAGGCGCCACCCGGGCGTCTGGAACCAGTCACCACGCCGGACGACCCATTCGCCGTGCTGGTGGACTACGCGCACACCGACGACGCGCTCCTCAACGTGCTCACGGCGCTGCGCCCGCTGGTGGGGAAGGGTGGCCGGCTGATCACGGTGTTCGGCTGCGGTGGCGACCGCGACCGCACCAAGCGCCCGCGGATGATGCGCGTGGCGTGCCTGCATTCCGACCGCGTGGTGGTCACCAGCGACAACCCGCGCACCGAGGAGCCGGAGTCCATCATTGACCAAGTGGTGGCGGGCCGGCCAGAAGGTGGCGAGCTGCGCGCCACCAGCGTGCAGCGGCAGGTGGACCGTGCGCGCGCCATCGAACTGGCGGTGCAGGAGGCGCGCGCGGGAGACATCGTGCTGGTGGCTGGCAAGGGCCACGAGGACTACCAGATCATCGGCACAGAGAAGCGGCCGTTCGACGACCGCCTGGTGGCGCTGGCAGCGCTGGGGCGCCAGCCGCAGGAGTCAAGCACGCGCCAGCGCGCAGGGAGCGCGGCATGATCCAGGCGACCGCAGACGACCTGCGCATGGCCGTGGCTGGACAGTGGGTGGGCGGGGCCGACACGGCGGGCGGCACGCCGCGCGCTGCAGGTGCGGCGGGTGCGCCGCTCGTGATCCACGGCGTGGGCACCGACACGCGCGAGGATCTGCGCGGCCGGCTGTTCGTGGCGCTGCGCGGCGAGAAGTTCGACGCGCACCAGTTCCTGCACGACGCTGCCAAGGCTGGCGCGGTGGCAGCGCTGGTGGACCGCAAGGCTGGCGCGTATCCGCGGCCTGCAGGGCTGCCCTTGCTGGAGACGGGCGACACCCGCACCGCGCTGGCAGACCTGGCGCGCTGGTGGCGGTCGCGCCTGCGCGCCAAGGTGGTGGCCATCACGGGCAGCAGCGGCAAGACCACCACGCGGCGGCTGGCGCACGCTGCGCTGGGGAGCGTGATGCGCGGCTCTGCCAGCCCCAAGAGCTTCAACAACGACATCGGCGTGCCGCTCACGCTGCTGGCTGGCGCGGCCGACGACGGCTACATGGTGGTTGAGATCGGCATGAGCCATCCGGGCGAGATCGCGCCACTCAGCTGCATGGCAGCGCCGCACATTGCGGTCATCACCATGGCGGGGCGGGCGCACATCGGCGGCATGGGCAGCGTGGAGGCCATTATCCAGGAGAAGTCGAGCCTGGTGGATGGGCTGAGCGCGTCCGGCATGGCCCTGGTGCTGGGCGACCAGCCAGCGCTGGTGCAGGCAGTGGAGCAGCGCGTGAAGCCGGGCGTGCGCGTGACCACGTTTGGCGTGGGTCCGCAGTGCCACTGGCGCTTGATGGCGCGCAGCGTGGTGGAGGGCGCAGTTGCTGGCGTGCTCCAGCGGATGACTGTGCAGGAGCCCGACGGCACGCTGTGGGAATGCGGGCTGGCGCTGCCAGGCGACTACAACGCCATGAACGCGCTGGCTGCAGCGGCGGTGGCACGACTGATGGGAGTGCCCTACCAGAAGGTGGCCGAGGCGTTGGCCACCGTGGGACCCTCCGACATGCGCATGGCCCGGCAGTTGGTGGGTGGCGTGGCCATCTACAACGACGCGTACAACGCCAACCCAGACGCAACCTTGGCATCGCTGCGGGCCTTTGCAGAGCTGGCTTCTGGTGCTGCGCGGCGGGTGACGGTGCTGGGCGACATGCTGGAGTTGGGCGGGCCGGAGGCCATCGCCCAGATGCACGCGGAGGTGGGGCGGGCGGCGGCAGCGCTTCGGCCTGCGGTGGCTGCCTTTGTGGGGGAGGGCAGTGCGCACGGCGCCCAGGCAGCCCAGCAGGCCGGCGGTGCTGGCGTGGTGGTGTACGTGCCGGCGCTGGATGAGGCTGGCATCGCCACCTTGGCGGCGCACCTGCGTCCGGGAGACGCGGTTCTGCTGAAAGGCAGCCGCGGAAGCCGAATGGAGAGGTTGGTCGCCGCCTTGGAGGCGCGCACTGGCCGAACGGAGGCAGCCCCATGCTCTACAACCTGACCGAGTACGCGCAGAACTGGCTGGACTCGGTGGGGCTGTACCCGGTGGTGCAGGTGATGTACCAGCTGGAGTTCCGGGCGTTCTTTGCCGTGCTGCTGAGCTTTGGCATCATGCTGGCTGCGGGGCCGCGGGTGATCGGCATCCTGCGGCGCGTGAAGGCTGGCGACAACCCTGAGTTCTACAACCAGCAGCTCAACCAGCTGATGAGCGCCAAGGTGGGCACGCCCACCATGGGCGGCATCCTGCTGTGCGGCGCGGTGCTGGTGACCACGCTGCTGCTGGCGGATGTGGTGCACAACCGGTATGTGCATGTGTGCCTGGTGGTGCTGCTCTGGCTGGCTGGGCTGGGCGCCTGGGACGACTGGCTGAAGCTCACGCAGAGCCGCCGCCAGAAGGGCACGCGCGAGGGCCTGTTTGCCTGGGAGAAGCTGGTGTTCCAGCTGGCCATTGGTGTGATCGCGTGCTGGTTTCTGTATGGCGCAGGGACCAGTGCGGACAGCCATGTGCTGAATCTGCCGTTCCAGCGCACGTACTTGCCAACGCCCACAGAGGGGAGCATCCAGCCGCTGGATCTGGCGCCCAACGTGTATGTGCTGGGGGCTGGTGCGTTTGTGCTGCTGGGCGCGCTGGTGATTGCGTTCACCAGCAACGCGGTGAACATCACCGATGGGCTGGACGGGCTGGCGGGCGGCACGTTGCTCATTGCGTGCTTTGCCATGATGGTGCTGACCTGGGTGGCCAGCAGCCAGCGCGCGGCGTACTTCCTGATGGTGCCGTATGTCCCGGGAACGGGAGAGCTGATGGTGGTGGCCGGCGCCATGGCGGGCGCGTGCCTGGGGTTCCTGTGGTTCAACGTGGCGCCTGCGCAGGTTTTCATGGGCGATACGGGCAGCCTGGCCATGGGCGGGCTGATGGCCACCATTGCTGTGGCGGTGCGGCAGGAGTTCCTGCTGGCGCTCATTGGCGGCGTGTTCTTCCTGGAGGCGTTCAGCGTGATGGCCCAGGTGGGCTGGTTCAAGTTCACGCTGCGGCGCTTTGGCGAGGGGCGGCGGATTTTGCGATGCGCGCCGATCCACCACCACTTCCAGATGGGCGGGTGGAAGGAGACGCAGGTGGTCGGGCGCTTCTACCTGCTGGCGATCACGCTGGCCATCCTGGCACTGGTGTCCCTGAAGCTGCGCTAGAAATTGGTGCCAGGCACGGGTGTCCCTACTTTCGGGGCGCGTGGCGCCAGCGCGGGGTGTCCCGTGCGCACCGCGCCCGCGGCTTCCGCGCGTCGTACCGCGCGTACCCCGCCCGCGGCCTCCGCGCGGGCCGGGGGGCGCGGCCGCGGACGGCTCGGCTCCACCAGGTTCCGCCTCGCCTCGGCTTCGCGATTGCTCGGCAGATGGGAGCGGCCCGCGAATCGGGGTGCACGCACGGCCTACCTCGCTCCGCTCAACGCCGCTACGCCGCGCCCCCGGTCCCGCACTGCGGCCGCTGCAACCGCTGAGCGAGAACAGGGGCGTGTGGCGGTGCGACTGGATGGGCGGGACGGTGAGGCCCGCTGCCCTCGGTGACTCGGCAGCCGTTCGGCGGATGCTGCGGCTATTGCCCAGCAGGGGATCGCCCTGCCAGTTCCGCGACTTTCCAGCGCCTGCGCATCAAGCGGTGCGCCGCCCGCCCCGCCGCGGAAATGCGGGACACCCGTGCCAGGCACGAATTTCGAGAACCCGGGACAGGAGTGCCAGGCACCACTCTCCCTCCGTGTGCGCCCCCCCGCCGCTGCGGGCGCGTCCAAGCCACCCGACAGCGCGGAGGCCGCATCCAGAAGTCCAGCCGCTCGCTCCGGCTGGGGACACCCGTGCCAGGCACGACTTTCTCAGAAACCCGGGACACCCGTGCCTGGCACGAGTTTCAGCATCGAGCCGGGGGCGGGGAGCACGCGCTTCAGGCGGGTGGCGCGGAGCAGGTCGATCGCGCGCTGCAGGTCCGCCCACGCGGGGGCCTGGAACTCCATGCGCTGGCCGGTCACAGGATGCTCGAACCCCAGCAGCGCCGCGTGCAGCGCCTGCCGCGTGAGCAGCGGGGCGGCCGCGTCGGGCTGCGACGGATCGAAATCACCCACGGTGACGTGCTTGCCGGTGTACAGGTCATCACCCACCAGCGGCCAGCCCAGGTGCGCCATGTGCACGCGGATCTGATGCGTGCGGCCTGTCCGCAACTCCACCTCCACCAGGCTGTAGCCCTGGTAGATCTCGCGGACGCGATACACAGTCTGACTTGGCTTTCCAAGCTCATCATGCCGGACTGCGTACTTCTCCTTCACCGTGGGATGCTTCCCCAGCGGAAGGTCGATCAGGTCCGCCTCTGGCTCCACCTCGCCGTGCACCAGCGCCAGGTAGCGCTTCTGCGTCTTGCGCAGCTCAAACTGCCGCGCCAGCCGCCAGTGCGCGGTGTCGCTCTTGGCGCACACCATCACGCCGGTGGTGTGCTTGTCCAGCCGGTGCACCACGCCCGGCCGCGCGATGTCCTCGCCCACCGTGCTCAACGTGCCGCCAGAGTTGTGCAGAAAGTGCCAGGCCAGCGCGTTGATGAGCGTGCCGCTCTTGTGGCTGCGGGCCGGATGCACAATCAGGTTCGGCTGCTTGTTGACCACCACCAGATGGTCGTCCTCGTACAGCACGTGCAGCGGGATGTCCTCCGCCTTGATGACGCTGCTGGGCGGCGGCGGCAGCAGCGCCACCACGCGGTCTCCGCGCTTCAGCCTGGTGCTGGACTTGGGCGCGCGGCCATTGACCGTGACCGCCTCCTCCTCGATCAGCCGCTGGAGCGACGTCCGGCTGAGGAACGGCACCCGCTCTGCCAGGAACCGGTCGAGCCGCTTGTCCAGGTTGCGCGGGATCTCAAAGACAGCCGTGACCGGCGTCTCGTCGTCTGCTTCGCGCTGCTCCTCGTAGAGCTCGAACAGGCGCTGGGGATCGTCCGCTGCGCCTGCTTCCGTCACGGCGTGGTGGGGGCTGGCGAGTTGCCTGGCGCAGGGGCGGGCGGCGCAGCGGGCGGCGCAGCAGGCTGCGAGCCCGGCGCGCTCCCCGGCGCATTCCCTGGCGCGCTCCCCGGCGTTCCGCTGCTCGTGCCGCCGCCTTGCAGCTGGCGCACGATGTCCTCGCCAGTGGGGCCGCCAGCTGCGCCAGACCCTGCTGGCGCTGTGCCAGCCGGCGCGCCCGCTCCAGCGCCGCCCTGCGGCCGCGCGCTGAGCGACGGCGGCAGGCCACCGCCTGAGGTCGGGACGGCGGTGCCCGCAGCGGGCATCTCTGGCCGGCTGGGGAACACAATGTCCTTGGTCATGCTCTGCAGCGAAGCGATGCGCTTGGCGGCCACGTCGCCCAGCGGGGCGTAGTCCGTGTCCTTCACAGCGTCCTGGATCTGCTTCAGGAAGCCTTCTGCTGCCTTCACGTCATGCCGGTCCTCAGCCACCGCTGCGCGGCCAAACAGCGCGGTCAGGTAGAAGCCCTTGGCACCCATGTTGGCGCCCTTGGCGGTGGACGCTGCCACGTTCTCGTACAGGCGGTCTGCCTCGCGCAGCCACTCGGCGCGCAGCTCTGGGGTGACCGCCGCATCGGACGCTGTGGCGTCGCGGTCGAACCGCACGCCGCTGATCACAGCCCCCACGTACCGGTCGGCCGCCTGCAGCTGGGCAAACTCAGCCACTGCATCCTTGCCCTGGTGCTTCTGGGCCACCTCCATGAGGGCGGTGGGCAGGCTGGCGCTGGTCAGTTCAGCCCAGGCGTCGTCGCGCTGCTGCTCCTTGCGCTGCTGCCACCAGAAGTAGCCCATGACAGCCGCCGCGATCAGCAGCGCCACCAGCAGCACGTTGCTGCCGTAGGTCTTCAGCCAGTACACAAAGTCATCGTTGACCCGGCTTTCCGTGAGGTCTGCCTGCTGGACGTTCTTGAGGCGCTTGTCAATGGCCATAGCCCAGCCATTGTAGCGTGAAGCACCCCTCCTCCCATGAGCCCCCCAGGCCTCATCATCACGGACCTTGATGGCACGCTGCTGGACTCCCGGGGCCGGGTGAGCGCGCGCAACAGGGCAGCTCTGCATGCCGCGCGGCAGGCGGGCTGGCACGTGGCCATCGCCACGGGCCGCACCTGGGCAGAGAGCCACCACGCCACGGATGCCATCGCAGAGGAGGCGTTCTTCATCGGCGCTGGTGGCGCCAGCCTGCACGAGGCTGGCAGCGGCCGCGTGCTGGCCACGCACACGCTGGGAGCACCGCTGGTCTGCCAGCTGGCGCATCAGATCATCCAGCACGGTCACCGCGCGCATCTCCTGCTGGACCCGAGCGTGGCGGGGCACGACTACCTCTTTGTGGGCACTGCAGAGCTGGACCCCGCCACGCAGTGGTGGCTGGAGGCGCACCCCATCAGCGCGCGCGACTGGCACGCGCTGCCAGAGGACGCGCACCAGCATCTGGGCGACCGCGTGCTGCGCGTTGGCACCATCGGCGCTGATGACGACCTGCGCGCGCTCTCCACCACGCTGCTTGACTCCCACGGTCCCGCGCTCACCCTGCGGCAGTGGTGCGCGCTGACGCCCGACGAAGCCATCCGCGCCAAGGAGAAGACCCACATGCTGGAGATCTTTGCGCGCGGCGTGGACAAATGGACCATGGCCACGGAGATCGCTGCGCGGCTGGGGCTGCATCACACCCAGACCGTGGCGCTGGGGGACGGCCTGAACGACCTCGACCTGGTGCGGAACGCTGGCCTGGGCGTGGCCATGGGCAACGCTGACCCGCGCATCGCCGCCGTGGCGCAGCAGCGCACCGCCACCAACGAGGAGGATGGCGTGGCCGTGGCCATCGAGCGCCTCTTGGATGGCACGTGGAGCGTGCCTGGTCGTACACTCGCGCTGTGACCATTGCGCAGGAGGTTGTCGCCAACTGGAGCCATCCGCTCCTCCGTGCAGACGGCACTGCGCTGCTCTCCGCGCATGAAGCCATCCTGAAAGGCGCGCTGGAGAGCGAGCTGGAGATTGACGCCATCTTTGCGCCGCGCCGGGTGCCGTTCGAGCCCATGTTCTCCATGCTGGCCGAGCCAGCGGTGCAGCGCGCGCTGGCCAGCCACCGCCTGCTGCTGGAGGACGCTGTGGACGCCGCCCGGGCCGTGGGCCTGGCTGCCCGCGCTGCCCGCGAGGGCCGCCGCGCCATGGCGCTAGTGCCCAACGAGCAGCTGGCCACGGCCATCGCCGCGGCCTCGCGCGTGAGTCCAGGCAGCTTGCCGGAAGGCGGCGCGCTCATCCTGCTGCTGGAGGACAACCCGTACCTGGTGCCGCTCTCCTGCCCGTGGCAGGCCACCCGCGCGCTGCAGCTGCCCACGCTGGCGGTTCGCGACATCGCCAGCCTGCGCAACGGGGTGGAGCACGCCGCGCGCATGGCGGGGACTGGCGGGCACATCAGCGCCATCGTGGCGCACGCGCTGGTGCTGCGCTCGTTGGACTCGCCAGAACTGCGCCCCAACCGCGTGCTGGAGCGCGTGGAGCAGGCGGCCGCCATCCTGCGTGCCCGCCGCGGCGGACGCGTGACAGAGGCAGGCGACCTGCTGCGCCTGGTGCGCCGGCTGGAGGTGAACCGCACCAACGCGCTGCCCAGTCCAGGCGAGCGCGAGCCGCTGGGCTTTGTGGCAGTGGGGCCAGCCAGCATCGCCATCCACCACATCCTGGGCGAGTTTGGGCTGGAAGGTCGCGTGCCGGTGGCAGACCTGGGATGCACCCGCCCGCTGGACGACAGCGCGCTGGAGCGCCTGCTCACGCGATGCGAGGACATCGTGGTGCTGGAGCCGCGGCCAGGCAGCGTGGCCCCGGACATCCTGGAGCTGGCAGAGACCCTCCGCGCGCGCGGCGAGCGCCCTGGCCACCTGTGGTGGCGCGAGCTGCCCGCCAAGCCGGATGGCGAAGTGCCCACGCTGGCCATCAACGACGGCGTGCGCACCAGCATCCTGCTGCGCAAGGTGCTGCACCTGTTCCAGCGGGTGCGGTCCAACATGCAGTATGCACCACAGTTTGCGGTGGCGCAGCCAGAACTGGAAAGCATCCGCCTGCCGCGCCGGAGCTTTGGCCTGGGTCCCACAGGCGCGCTGGAAGCCGTGCGCGCGCTGCTGGGCGAGGCCGCTGCGCAGGTGGCCAAGCCAGACCCGGACAATCCAGATGCGCCATCCCGAGCGCTGGTGCTGGAAGGCAGCCGCGCTGAGGGCGCAGACCGCGTGACGCGCGTGGAGCTGTGGGATCGCCGCCAGTTTGCGGTGGGTGGCGCTGCGGCCATCCAGCATGCAGCGCATGTGGACGACGCACGCCTCTTTGTGGTGGTGGACCTGGGCGGCAGCGACGACGTGGACGTGGAGCGCCTGGCCAACGCCAGCATTCCGGTGCCGCTGGCGCCGCGCCTGCATCTGGCGCATGCAGACTTGAACGACCGCCAGGCCCTGGTGAACGCCATCGCAGAGACTGCTGCATTGGACGGCGTGGGCGTGGTGGTGGCGCACGATGGTCCTCCAGCGCGCCGCGACATTCGCCAGCTGGAGGCCAGCGTGGCCGAGGCGGACCGCCTGGGCTTCACGCCTCAGCAGCGCCTGATCTGGCCCGCGGACGTGGGCTGCGAGGTTCGTCCGCTGCCGCAAGCGGTGCTGCTGGAGAAGGGCGCGGAGCGCGGCCTGGACCCGCTGAAGACCGAGTTTGTGAACCAGGCCTTGCCTGCAGACGAGCGCCTGCCAGTGCGCCTGGAAGTGCGCGCGCTCCTGGAGCAGGTGGAGGTGGTGCGCACGCGCCCGCCGCCGCTGCAGTACGACGCAGAGCAGCGCATCAAGCCGCCCCGCGTGGTGCATGGCCGCGAAGGCCTGTGGCGGTGCCACGTGGCGGGGTTCCGCGGCGACACGCCGGGCATCGTGGTGCTGGCCCTGTGCGAAGCTGGCCGCGCCATGGGCTACCGCGTGCAGGCGCTGTACCACCCCACGCCCGTGGGGCCAGGGCGGCGCGCGTGGGGGCAGGTGCTCTACACCGCCATGGACGCTGGCCCAGACGCGCGCGTGCACGCGCCGCAGACGCCGTACGGAGAGGCGGACCTGCTGCTGGGGTTCGACCCGGTGGAGACGCTGCGGGCCATCGGCCCGGATCCGTACCTGCGCGTGGCCAGTCCAGAGCGCACCTACGTGGTGTCAAACACCGGCGCCTTTGACGACCAGGTGGTGCAGGAGCTGGCCGAAGCCGCTGCCCGCCTTCCGCGCGCGCTGCCGCTGGCCACCAAGGCAGAGGGCGCGCTGCTGGCCGACCTGGTCACCACCTGCCGCCGCGCCTTCCTGACAGACCGCGTGGCAGATCTGGTGGTGCTGGGCGCTGCATTCCAGCGCGGATTCATCCCAGTGAGCGTGGAGGCCATGGAAGGTGCCATGCGCCGCCTGGAGCGCAGAGGCTTTGGCCGCAGCCTGGAGGCCTTTGAGTTCGGCCGCAGGCTGGCAGAGGGTCAGGTGCTGGCCGACGCAGACACTGGCCGCGGCGAGAGCCTGGGCCGTCTGGTGCGCCGCAGCGCGCTGGAGGTGGAGGCCAGCCGCTTTGGTGGGCGGCGGCGCGCGCGGCAGTTCCGCGAGATCGTGCGCGAGATGATTGATGAGATGCCAGCGCTGTACATGACCGCTGCAGGGCGGCAGGCGCTGCGCGACTTTGTGAACGCCTGCGTGCGGTCGGTGGCGTGGGGCGGCGTGCGCCACCTGCGCTGGTACGCCGGCATGGTGCGGCAGCTGTATGAGGCAGGGCGCCAGGATCCAGAGCGGCGCCTGTGCACGGCCGCCATCCTGCCGCTGGCAGAGCTCACGCTGGTGCGCGATGTGCTCTACGTGGCCGCCATGCAGGCCGCCACCAGCCACGCGCGCCGCATTCGCGAGCGCCTGGGCGTGCGCGCCAGCCGCGGCGACCAGATGTACCGCCGCTACCTGAACCGCGTGGAGATCGTGCTGGGCCGCACGATGTACCGCCTGGACCTTCGCTCCAGCGACTGGCCAGCACAGCTGGCGCTCCTGCTGTGGCCAGTGGTGCCCAACGAGCTGCGCGGCCAGCCCAGCGACCGCCGCGTGCGTGCGCTGGCCACTGAGCTCTTTGAGCGCGCGGTGGCAGAGCAGGGCCGGTACGAGTACTGGTGCCAGGTCATCCAGCGCCTGAACGACCTGGCTGCGGCGCACCAGCTCCATGAGATGCCAGAACCAGAGCTGGAGGCGCTGGCAAGGGGCTAGCGGGCTGGCCCCTGTCGCGGGCGTTGCCAGCGCGGGTTGTTTGGAGGCGTGCGCACCTGGACATACGATGGACTGCGCAGGTTCCCCCTTTCCAGGAGTTCCACGCATGAGCCGGATTTCGATCGTGGGTGTGTGCGCTGCTGCAGTCTGCGCTACGGCAGCCAGCGCTGGGCTGGTCTTTCATTTCACAGGCGATGGCACGCTGACAGACGCTGCCGGCGGTCGGAATGGCACGGCCGTGGGCCCAGCCACGTATGCAGCAGGGCTCAGCGGCCAGGCTGTAGACCTTCCAGGCAACGCGTACATCAGCTACGCAGATGACGCAGCGTGGACGCTGGGAAGCGGCTCCTTCACTGTCGCCACGTGGGTGAACCTGGACACGGTGCAGGCTGGCTCGCCCTATGCCGCGCCCAACACCTTTGTGGGCTGCGACCAGGGGCCGGGGAACATTCCCAAGTGGGTGTTCTTCATGGACCAGTCGGGCACCCTCTACTTCCACATCAACGGGCCAGGCGTGATCTTCCTGCCTTCGCCGGGCACAGCGTCCACCACCACTGGCACGTGGCACCACTACGCGGTGGTGCGGCAGGGCAGCACATTCACGTTCTACGGAGATGGCATCAACCTGGGGTCGGTGAGCAACAACACGGTCATTCCAGATCCTGCCGCGCAGCTGACCATCGGCCAGGTGGAGAACTTGGGCTGGCTGGACGGCCGCGTGGACGACGTGCAGCTCTATTCGCGCGCCTTGAGCGCTGCGGAAATCAGCTACCTGGTTGCGCATCCGGGGCAGACAGCGCCCGCAGCGTGCCCTGCAGACATTGACCACGACGGCTTGGTGGACGGCACCGACCTGGGCCTGCTGCTGGGCGCGTGGGGCGTCTGCGGCACCTGCGATGCTGACCTGAACACAGACGGCCAGGTGGACGGCACGGACCTGGGGCTGCTGCTGGGTGCGTGGGGCGCATGCCCGTAGCCGCCAGCAGCAGCGCCGCAGGCCCTGGGTGAGGAGTGGCTAGAACCACAGCGCAGCGTCCTCTGCCACCGCCAGGTGCTGCGCTGGGTATCCCGCTTCCTGCAGGTGCCGCAGCGCGGCGCTGATGGTGCCGCTGGCCAGGCGCACCTGCACCAGCGCGCGCCCTGGCAGGAACGACCCACCCAGCCATGTGGCGCCAGCTGCCTGGAGCAGCGGCCCCAGCGTGGCAGGCGCCAGGGTGCGGCCCTCATGAGGTACACGCAGCAACCACGTGGCGGGTGAAGCCGCAACCAGCGAGGCGGCAGCTCCCGCACCAAGCGCGGCGGGCGGTGCTGTTGCCGGTGCCGCGGGCGCGCCTGCAGCCAGTGCAGCGGCCCAGCTGGGCTGACCAGCGCTGCAGGCCAGGATGTCTGCCAGCAGCGCCGCCACCGTGGGGTTGGCGCCAGCGCCTGGTCCAGACAGGGTGACTATGCCAGCCAGCTCTGTCTGCACGCGCACCAGGCTTTGCGTGCCGGTGGTGCGGGCAAACGGGCCAGATGGCGGAACCACCGTGGGCGCCACCAGCGGCGGGGCGCCACCCGCTGCGTTGACGTGCGCCAGCAGACGGACAGCGCCGCCCAGGGTGCGCACGTCTGCCAGCGCTGCGCGGTCCAGGTGCGTGATGCCATGCGTCTCCACGTCCTGCGGGTGGATGGATCCCAGCCCAGCAGCGGCAGCCAGCAGGCACAACTTCTCTGCGCTGTCGCGGCCGCTGATGTCTGCGGTGGCGTCTGGCTCTGCGTAGCCCGCCGACACGGCTTCGGCCAGTGCCTGGGCATGGCTCAGGCTGCGCTGCGCCATGCCCTGCAGCACCACGTTGCAGGTGCCGTTCACGATGCCGCTCACGCTGCGCACCTGCGCAGGGCGCAGCCGCGCCAGCGAGTCCAGCACTGGCACGCCCGCGCAGACCGCCGCGTCGAACCGCAGGTGCGCGCCCGTGCGCTGCGCGGCAGCGCTGAGCGCTGGCAGCGCGTGGGCCACCATGCTCTTGTTGGCGCTCACCACGTGCACGCCAGCCTCCAGCAGCTGGCAGCAGGCCTGGGCGGCAAACTGCACGCCGCCCAGGCACTCCACAGCGATGTGCGGGCGTGCGTCCAAGACCTGCTGCACGTTCTGCACCACGGTTCCAGCTGGCACTGGCCGCGCTCGGCCAGGCGTGCGCACCAGGGCAGCGCATACTTCTGCGCCAGCCCACTGGGACAGCACCCGCGCAAGTGCGCTTCCGATGTTGCCGCAGCCAAGGAGGGCGATCCGCACGGGCGGCGCGGATGGCTGTGCGCTGCCGCCCGGCAAGGGCCGCGCAGACACATGTCGCACAGGCCATTGCGGGACTTGGAGCGGCTGCTCAGGACGCGCTGAGGTGGAAGGGGCGATCGTCATGCTGCCACCGTGGCCCCTTCTGCTGCCTCAAGCGCAGCACGGAGGTCTGCCAGCAGGTCTGCAGCACTTTCCAGCCCCACTGACAGGCGGATGGTGCCCTCAGTGATGCCGATGCGCTCCCGCTCTGGCTGGTCCACCGAGGCGTGCGTCATGGTGGGTGGGTGGCACCACAGGCTCTTGAAGCCGCCCAGGCTCTCAGCCAGCGTCCACAGGCGCGTGGCGCGCGCAAAGCGCTCCACTGCTGGGCGTCCGCCAGCCAGACGCAGGGTGATGATGCCGCCGAACGCGCTCATCTGCTGCGCAGCCAGCTGGTAGCCAGGATGGCTGCGGAGCCCGGGGTAGATGACCTGCTCCACGCCAGGCGCGTCCTGCAGCGCTTGGGCAAGACGCTGCGCGGTGGCGCACTGCCGCTCCATGCGCAGTTCCAGCGTGCGGATGCCGCGCAGCAGCTGGCTGCAGTCCCACGGGCTGGGCACAGCGCCCAGCGCGTTCTGCAGGTAGCGGATGTCTGCGCCCAGCGTGGCGTTGTTGGTCAGGAGCGCGCCGCCCAGCACATCGCAGTGGCCGCCGATGTACTTGGTGGTGCTGTGCAGCACGATGTCCGCGCCCAGATCCAGCGGGCGCTGGAGGAGCGGCGTGGCAAAGGTGTTGTCCACCACCGTGCGCACGCCTGCCTGCCGTGCCAGCGCGCAGGCCTCCGCCAGGGGCGTGATGCGCAGCAGGGGGTTGGAGGGCGTCTCCAGCCACAGGAATCGCGTGGCGCGCGTGAAGGCGCGCTGCACCTGCGAGAGATCCGTGGCATCCACCAGGGTGAACCGGATTCCCAGGCGATTCCACACCTTGGTGAACTGCCGGTAGCACCCGCCATACAGATCCTGGCTGGCCACCACGTGGTCGCCAGCAGAAAGCGTGTGGAGCAGCGTGTCCACCGCAGCCAGCCCGCTGGCAAAGGCGCTGGCGTGCTGCGCGCCTTCCAGGCTGGCCAGCGCCTCTTCCAGACGCTGCCGGGTGGGGTTGCCAGTGCGCCCGTAGCAGAAGGCTGGCGCAAGGCCGGGCGACGCCTGCGCAAAGGTGGTGGCGCTCACCACGCCTGGCACCAGCGCGCCAGTGTGTGGGTCAGGCGCGCCGCCCGCGTGGGCGCAGAGCGTGCCAAGCTGGGGGCGGGTGAAGGAGGCGTCGGTGGTGAGATCATCGTTCAGTGAGTCGGTGCGATCAAGGCTCATGAGAGTGTCCTGTGTGTGGGTGCAAGCAAGCAGACAGCCGTGCGCACGCAGCAGTGCGTTCGTGCGCGGTGCGCGCAGGCGCGAGATGTGGAGAAATGCAACGAAGCCTCAGCGAGGCGGCGTGTTCTGCCCGGTCACAGGTTGCAGTGCAGTGGGTGCCAGCGCGTCAGGCGCGCACGGCTGGCCCGCCGCAGGTGCATCCTGCGACCGGGCCACGCATGGCCATGAGCATCACGCGGGCCTGTGAAAACAGGCCTTTCTGCGCAGCGCTGCATGGGTGCGTACGGTTCATGAGCAGCACATGGTAGCCACAGCGCGCGTGGTGTCAAGCGCAATCGCGTTGCATTTCTGGCCGCTGCGCTCTCTCACTGCGCGCCGCGCAGCGACTCATGCCGCAGCTGCCCGCAGGCGGCCTTGATGTCGCGGCCGCGACTGGCGCGGATGTGCGTGTTCACGCCAGCCTGCCGCAGCGTGTTCTGGAAGGCCAGCACGGCGCGGTCATCTGGGCGCTGGAAGGGCAGCCCGTCCACCTCGTTGTAGCGGATGAGGTTGACGTTGGCGCGCAGGCTGCGTGCCAGCTGCGCCAGCTGCGCTGCATGCTCTGGCTGGTCGTTGAAGCCGCCCAGCAGGATGTACTCCAGCGTGATCTCGCGGCCGGTCTTGCGGAACCACTCGTCGCACGCGTCCAGCAGCTCATCAATGGTGCTGTATTCCGCCCACGGAATGATCTGGCGGCGCAGCTCGTCGTTGGGTGCGTGCAGGCTGAGCGCCAGCGTGACAGGCAGCTCAAACTCGCACAGCTTGCGGATGGCTGCCGGCAGCCCCACGGTGCTGATGGTGATCTTGCGCGCGCTGATGCCCAGGCCCCACGGCGCGTTCATGGTGCGGATGGCCTGCGTGACGGCCGCATAGTTGGCCAGCGGTTCGCCCATGCCCATGAAGACCACGTTGGTGATCCGGACCACTTCAGGTAGCGCCCGCAGGCGGTACACCTGCTCCACGATCCGGCCAGCAGTCAGGTTGCCCTCCACGCCGTCCAGGCCGCTGGCGCAGAACTTGCAGCCCACTGGGCAGCCCATCTGGCTGCTCACGCAAGCGGTGCGGCGGTCGTCTGCTGGAATCATGACGCATTCGGTCTCGCGCCCCGTGGCCACGCCCAGCACAGGAAGGCTGATGCCGGGGCCAGGCCAGCCCAAGAGCAGCTTCTGCGTGCCGTCGGTGGCCGCCAGCGTGCGCAGCTCCTGGCCCTGCAGGAAGACCATCTCCTGCGACACCAGGTCGCGCGCAGCGCGGCTGAGGTTGGTCATCAACGCCGGATCAGCAACACCCTTGGCGTACACCCAGTCCAGCAGCTGGCCAGCGGCGAAGCGCTGCAGGCCGCGGCTGGTGCACCATGCTTCCAGCGCTGGCGGGTCCAGCTCAAAGAACGCCGTGCGCTCCGCGGCCATGCCTAGTGGGTGGCGCCCACGGTCAGGTCAACCGTGCGATGCGCAATGTGGTGGCTGTCCAGCCAGGCGCCCATGGCCACGCCTGCATCCTTGCGCAGCACGCGGCGGCCTGTGGGGTCCACGCCGTGGCTGCGCATCAGGTCCTTCAGCGTGCCAGGCAGGCCAAACTCCACCTCCTCGTGGTAGACGTCGTGCTGCTCCACCTCGCCGCCAAACTTGTCAATGAGCGTGACGATGAGCTCCTGCACCAGGTCCTCTGGCGCGCTGGCGCCAGCGGTGACCAGCACCGTGTTCACGCCCTCGAACCAGTCGGGCCTCAGCTCGCTCTTGTCATCCACCAGCCGGGCGGGGGTGCCCACGTTCTGGCTGATCTCTGTGAGGCGCACGCTGTTGCTGCTGTTGCGGCTGCCCACCACCAGCGTCAGGTCAGCCTTGGGAGCCAGGGCTCGCACGGCGCGCTGGCGGTTGGTGGTGGCGTAGCAGATGTCCTCGCTGGGCGGATCCTTCAGCGTGGGGAAGGCCTTCTTGAGCGCGCTGATGATGACGTTGGCGTCGTCGGTGCTCAGCGTGGTCTGCGTGAGATACACCAGCTTGTTGGGATCCTTGATGACCAGGTTGGGGATGTCCGAAGGACTCTGCACCACCTGGATGGCCTGCGGCGCCTCGCCGCGCGTGCCGATGATCTCCTGGTGGTCCAGATGCCCCACCAGCAAGATCTGGTACCCGGCGCGCGCGTAGCGGATGGCCTCGTTGTGCACCTTGGTGACCAGCGGGCAGGTGGCGTCCACCGCGGTCAGATTGCGGGCCTTGGCCTCTGCGCGCAGGGCAGGGCTCACGCCGTGGGCGCTGAACACCAGGATGCTTCCATTGGGAACCTCATCCACCTCCTCCACGAACTTCACGCCGCGCTTCTTGAAGCGCTCCACCACGTGCAGGTTGTGCACGATCTCGTGATACACGTAGATGGGCTCGTCGGGGCAGATGTCCAGCAGCTGGTCCACCACGTCAATGGCCATGTAGACACCTGCGCAAAAGCCGCGTGGATTGGCGAGAATCAGCTTCATCGGGCCTGAGAGTGTAGCCGCGCAGCGCCGATCTTGGCGTACCCTCCGCGCATTGAGCACGTTTGCCGAACAGCTTGCGCGGTTTGGGCCTGAACACTGCCAGGCCATGACGCCAGACGCTGCACGCGCCTGGTGCCGCCAGCTAGCGCTGGGGCACTACGAGAACTTCAGCGTGCTGACCAGCCTGGTGCCAGAGCGCCTGCGCGATGACTTTGCCGCGGTCTACGCCTTCTGCCGCTGGAGCGACGACCTGGGCGACGAAGCTGGCAGCACCGAGCGCTCCACGCAGCTGCTTGCATGGTGGATGGGCCAGCTGGACGCGTGCTTTGCGGGGCAGGCCACGCACCCTGTCTTTGTGGCGCTGGGCCCCACCATCCAGAAGCACAGCCTGGAGCGCAAGCCGTTTGCGGACCTCATCAACGCCTTTCAGCAGGACCAGGTGAAGACCCGCTACGCCACCTGGGACGAGCTGGTGGACTACTGCACGCGCAGCGCTGATCCAGTGGGGCGCATCGTGCTGGCGTTGTTTGGCCAGGCCACGCCAGAGAACTGCGCGCTGAGCGACGCCACCTGCACAGCGCTGCAGATCACAAACCATCTGCAGGATGTGCGGCGCGACCTGCTGGAGCGCGACCGCATCTACCTGCCCGCAGAGAGCACTGCGGCCATCCCGGACTTTGAGGAGCGCCTGCGCCGGAGCGCTGAGCAGCAGTTCAGCTGCGACCATGAATTCCTGGCGCAGTACCGCACCATGATGGCGCCGCTGGTGGAGCGCACCTGGCACCTCTTTGAGAAGGGCCATGAGCTGCTGCCCCGGCTGTCGCCCGAGGCGCGGCCGGTCATCCGCCTCTTTGGCGACGGCGGCGTGCGCGTGCTGCGCGGCATCCGCGACTGGAACTACGAGACCTGCCTGCACCGGCCCACGCTCACCAAGCTGAGCAAGCTGCGGCTGCTGGCCCAGGCATGGTGGGAGGCCCGCCGCCACCGTGGAGGGCAGGCAGCATGAGCCCGCGTCCCCCGCAGCAGGCGCTGGAGCCCATCGAGCCGGAAATGCAGGCTGTGCTGGCTGCGTGCGAGCGCATCACGCGGCAGCAGGCGCGCAACTTCTACTACGGCCTCAAGCTCACGCCGGAGCCGCAGCGCAGCGCCATGTATGTGGTGTACGCATGGATGCGCGCTGCGGACGACCTGGCGGACGCAGCAGGCTTTGCACCAGAGGAGCGCGTGCGCCGCATTGCGCAGTTCCGCGCAGCCACGGAGCAGGCGCTGCAGGGCCACGCGCCCGATGCAGACCCCGTGTGGCGCGGCCTGGCATGGGTGGCGGGGCGCCACCAGCTGAGCGCGCAGGACTTCCACGACATGCTGGACGGCCAGCTGGCGGACGTCAGCACCCCCAGCTACGAGACCTGGGATGAGCTGCGCAGCTTCTGCTACCGGGTGGCCAGCACCGTGGGGCTGGTGTGCATCCGCATCTGGGGCTACAGCGGCGACGAAGCGCCAGCGCTGGCCATTGACCGCGGCATCGCATTCCAGCTGACCAACATCCTGCGCGACTACCGCGAGGACTTCGACCTGGGCCGCGTGTACCTGCCAGCAGACGAGTTCCGCCGCATGGAGCTGACGCCGCTGGATCTGCGCCACTGGCGCAAGCCCGACCTGTGCAGCGAGTTCATCCGCGCGCAGTGCGACCGCGCCGAGCAGTTCTACCGGCGCAGCGCGCCGCTGGACGCCTTGATCACGCCCGGCTGCCTTCCCACGCTGTGGGCCATGACCGAGATCTACCACGGCCTGCTGCAGAAGATTCACCGCCGGCCTGTCAGCATCAGCGGCGACCGCCGCGTGCGGCTGAGCGGCATGCGCAAGGCGTGGATCGCGTATCGCGCCCAGCGCATGGCGCGCGACCTGCGCCCGGCTGGGCGCAGCAGCGCTGGGGCATCTGTCGCAGCCACAGGCGTGTCGGAGGCGCGGCCGCAGGAGGCCAAGGCGTGAGCCAGGCTGGCACAGCAAGCAGCTTTGGCAGCGGCTTGCTGCCTGGCGCAGAGGCGGCGGTGCGCGGCGGCGCCCGCGGAGCGCTGCCGCGAAACGTGGTGGTGGTGGGCGGGGGCATCGCTGGCATCGCCTGCGCGCTGCGGCTGGCAGAGGCTGGCATTCCGGTCACCCTGGTGGAGACGCGGCGCAAGCTGGGCGGCCGCGCCACCTCCTTCACCGATCCGCGCACTGGGCTGGTGCTGGACAACTGTCAGCATGTGCTGATGGGCTGCTGCACCTCGCTGCTGGACCTCTATGGCCGGCTGGGCGTGGCGGAGCACATCGAGTGGCACACCTCCATCTTCTGGGCCAATCCACCCCACGCGCCGGACGTGATGCGCCCAGGTCTCCTGCCTGCGCCAGCGCAGTTCACCAGCAGCCTGCTGGGCATGCGCATGCTGGACTTCCGCAGCAAGCGCGGCATTGCGCGCGCCATGATGCGCATGCTGCGCCTGGGCGTGCGCGGCCGCGCTGCCTGGGAGGACCGCACCTTCCAGGAGTTCCTGCAGGAGACGCAGCAGACGCCCGAAGCAGTCGACCGCTTCTGGAACCCGGTGGTGGTGAGCGCCTGCAACCTGGAGTGCCACGAGGCTGGCGCTGGCTTTGCCATGCAGGTGTTCCAGGAGGGATTCCTGTCCAGCAAGCGCGCGCCTGCCATGGGCCTGAGCACCGTTCCGCTGGTGCAGCTGTACGACCCTGCGGAAGAGATGCTGCGTGCAGCAGGCGGCAGCATCATGCTGGGCGTGAGCGCCATGGCCATCGCCTATGACGGCACGCGCGTGACCGGGGTGGTGACCGACGAAGGCATGCTGGAAGCAGATGCTGTGGTGTCCGCTGTGCCATCGGACCGCCTGGACAAGCTGCTTTCCGCCACTGCCAAGAAGGCGGACAGCCGTCTGCAGCGCCTGGACGCTGTGGAGCCAGCGCCCATCCTGGGCGTGCACCTGCACTTCCCGCGCACGGTGCTTGACCTGCCGCATCTGGTGCTGCCCGGGCGGCCCACGCAGTGGCTCTTCAACAAGGGCGTGGGCGCCGATGGCAGCCAGCACATCCATGCGGTGATCAGCGGCGCGCAGGCGTGGATGGAGCTGGATGAAGGCCGCATTGCGCTGCGTGTGCTGGAGGACGTGCGCTGGGCGCTCCCTGCCGCGCGCGGCGTGGAGCCAACAGCCGTGCGCAGCGTGAAGGAGAAGCGCGCCACCTTTGCTGCGCGGCCTGGATTCAACAGGCTGCGTCCGCCAGCAGCGGCCACCGGGCTGGACCGGCAGGGAGGCATTCGCAACCTGTACCTGGCTGGCGACTGGACCCGCACTGGCTGGCCCGCCACCATGGAGGGCGCGGCCCGGAGCGGCTACGCCGCTGCAGGCGCCATTCTGGGAGAGCCGCTGACTGTGCCGGACTTGCGGCCTGCGCTCCTGCCGCGCCTCCTGGGTGTGGCGCGATGAGCGCGCCGCGCGGAGGTGGTGGGAGCGCTGCGAGCCCCAGCGGCAAGGGTCCGCTCCACGCCACGCAGCACGTGCTGCAGCGCTGCCGCGAGTTTGGCTTTGCAGCAGCGGGCGTGTGCAGCGTGCAGCCTTCGCAGCATGCAGCGGCGTTCCGCAGCTGGCTGGAGCAGGGCAGGCACGGCACCATGGAATACATGGCAGAGGACGTGCCGCAGCGTCTGGATCCGGCGCTGCTGGTGCCGGGCGCGCGCGCTGCCATCTGCGTGGCGGACCGCTACGCGCACGGACGCCCCGACGCGCGCCAGCCAGGCCGTGGCCGCATTGCGCGCTACGCGCGCGGGGAGGACTACCACGCGGTCATCCGCGCGCGGCTGGAGGCGCTGGCAGATGAGCTGCGCCGCATGCATCCGGAGCACCGCTTCCGCGTGTGCGTGGACACTGCGCCAGTCCTAGAGCGCGAGCTGGCGGAGCGTGCTGGGCTGGGGCGCGTGGGCAAGCACACGCTCTTGATCGGCCATCAGGGGCAGGGCAGCTGGCTGCTCCTGGGTGTCATCCTGACCACGCTGGAGCTGCACGCCCAGGACCACCCGCACCAGGACCCCTGCGCGCAGTGCACGCGCTGCGTGGATGCCTGCCCCACCCAGGCCATCCAGCCGTGGACGGTGGATGGCTCGCGCTGCATCAGCTACCTGACCATCGAGCACCAGGGCGCAGTGGAACCTGCGTTGGCCCAGCGCACTGGAGATTGGATCTTTGGGTGCGATATCTGCCAGGAAGTGTGTCCGCACAACCAGCCCACGCGCCGCTCCAAGCAGGCTGCTGTGCACCCTGCCTACCAGGCGCATCACACTGGGTTTGACCTGCTTGAGGTGCTGGGCTGGACCGCTGCGGACTGGGAGGCTGCGCAACTGAACGGGGTGCTGCGCCGCGCCACGCAGCCCATGTGGGTGCGCAACGCTGCCATGGCTGCTGGCCATGCGTTGAGGCAGGATGGACCACTGGCGCTGCAGCCAGACGAGGCCGCCGCGCTGCGCAGCCGGCTCAGCGCGCTGGCACGCGATGGCAGCCAGCCACCCGCGGTCCAGCTGGCGGCCCAACGCGCTCTGGAATAGGCGCGCGGCTTGCGCTACTTGTTTGGTTCGTCGGGTGCTGGTGGCGCAGCGGGCGGCTCAGCAGGCGGGTTGTCCGCTGGTGGGGCGTCCGCTGGTGCGGCGGCAGGCTGCTCTGCTGCAGGTGCTGCGGGCGCGTCGCCTGCAGGCTGCTCTGCGGCCGGGGCAGCCGGGGCCGCTGGTGCCGGCGTGGTGAGATCCACGCCCAGCGCGTCGGCCATCACCTTCACAGCGCCCATCATGCCCTGCGCTGCGTTGCTTTCCTGCCCGCTCAGGGCATCGCGCGCCTCCAGGAGCGCTGCCTTGGCCTGGCCGCTCAGCGTGGCGATCTGCTCCTTCATGGCAGAGGCAGCAGCAGCGCCGTTGGGGCCAGCCAGGCTGGCCAGACGCACCGCCTGATTGGCGTTGTCCATGGCCAGCGAGCACAAACGCGCCTTGGCCAGCGCCAGGAGGGCGGCGTCGGTGTTCACGCGGGTGGCCAGATTGGAGTCCAGGTTTTCCTTGGTGGCGGTGAAGAGCACCAGGAACTCTTCCTTGGACAGGCGCTCGATCTCGCGCACCTGCTTGCCAGCTTCTTCGCGCAGCTCCTTGGCAGCCTGCAGCGCTGTCTTGCCGCGGGCCTCCAGGGTCTGCTTGGCCTTCTCGGCTTCGGTCACGCGGCCAGCCAGCCACGTCTTGGCATGCTCGCCTTCCGTCACGGCGGTGGAGGTCAGGGTGGCCTGGTCGCGCACCATCACTGCGGCCATGTCGCGCTCTGCTGCCTCCCGGCGCAGCACGCGGGCTTCGTTCATGCGTTCCACAGCGGCCACCACCTTGGGCTGGGCCTGGCTTGGCGTGGCTGTGGCTGCCTCGGTGCGCAGCACCTGGGCCGCAGCGTCTGCCTCGTCTGCCTTGGCGTTGGCTTCCTGGGCAGCGCTCTCCAGCTTCTTGAGCTCAGCGCCGGCCAGTTCAGAGGCAGCGGCCTGCTTCTTCAGCATGGCGTCCATCTCGGCCAGCGCGGCCCGCGCCACCTTCACGCGGGTCTCTGCTGCAGCGAGCGCCTGCTGGTCCCCTGCGTTGTCAATCAGATCTGCCAGCGAAATCTCCGCCACCACCGCGGCGGTCAGCGCGCGGATGCGGCTCTCGATGTTCTCCAGCGCCATCAGGTCCAGCACAGCGGCCTCGCGCTTCAGGCGCTGGGCCAGGGCGGCGCCGTCCTTGCGCTGCGCCTCGGTTGCGCCGGCGCCGGTTGCCTCGCCCGCCAAGGCGCGCAGTGCTTCGGCAGCAGCAGCGGGGGCAAGCATCAGGTTGCCAGCGCCCGCGCCTCCACCTTCGCCCTCTGCTGCGGCCACGCCCACCGCTTCCACGGAGCTGGCGATGCGCGCGCTCAGGGCGCGAGCCTTGGCCGCCACCTTGGCCAGCTTGATGGCGCCAGCCTCAGCAGGCGTGGGCTTTCCCATCTGGTCGCAGGCGGTGAGCGCTGCAGTGACGGCAAGCAGGGGAAGCGCGAGCAGGATGCGGTTCTTCATGTGCATGTGTGTTGGCTGGAAACGGGCAAGATACCGCCACCGCGGATTGGCGCAGGGCGACAACTCAGCGGTCGGGACCATCTGGCGACTTGGCAGGCTTGTCAGGCGCGTTGAGCTTTGGGGGCTTGTAGTCCACTGGATAGGTGGGCCTGGGCTGATACATGCCGCGGATCCACTCCAGCGTGTCGGTCATGAGCTGTGGCGTGGACTGCGTGAAGACGGGCTGCCAGCCCTTGATGTCCGGGTGCGGGTAGCGCGTCTGGTTGCGGGGCATGGCGTACTGGATGAGCAGGCTGTCGCCCGGACTCTCAAAGTTGACCAGCGGCTTGCCATCCACCTGGAACGTCAGAAGCGTCATCAGGTTGGTGTAGCGAATGCGGGAATCCTTGGCGTTGCCCGTGTACAGAAAGAAGGCGCCCGCCTGCACGCCGCCGTGGCAACGCGCGGTGCCGCACTTTGTGATCAGCCAGCTGTTGTGCACCCGAGTGCGGAACTTGGCCAGGCTGGCAGGATCCTCCTGCACTTCGATGTAGCGGTACAGGTCCCGGGCCTTGAGATCGAACAAGAGCCGCGCGATCTCGTCCCCGCTCTTGGTGTACAGCGCGTTGCGCTCCTGCGTGGTGGCTGGGATGAGCGAGCTGTTGCCGTAGCGCAGGATGAGCTGCCGGACACCCTCTGGGTCCACCCGCAGGCGCGGCGGATCCTTGAAGTCAATCTCGTAGACACGGATCAAATTGACCTCGTCGTTGGTCAGGAGGTCCTTGGGCAGCAGGTCCCGCGTGCGGGGCGGCCCTGGTGGGGGGTCGTCTGGCTGGATCTCGGATTCTGGCGAATGCTGCGGAGGCGCAGGTGCTGCGTCGCCGCCAGCCGGCGTGGCGGCGGGTTGCGCTGGCGTCTCTGTCGGCGTCTCTGCTGGCGACTGCGCTGGCGTGTCTGCCGGCGGCGTGGCCCGCACTGGCTCTGCGTTGATGTCCTTCTTCAGCGGTCGGCGGTTGGACTGCTTGGGCGCTGGATTCCGGCGCTGGGCTTCCTGCTCTGCTTCGGTGGCCTCCGCTAGCTTGATCTGCGCATTGACTGACCGCAGCAGGGTGCGGGCGTCGTCGTTGTCCGAGTCGCGCAGCAGCTGCTCCAGCTCCAGCTTGGCCAGGTCCAGGCGCTTCTCGTTGATCAGCCACTTGGCCAGCGAGATGCGCCTGCCATGCTCATCCTTGGAGATGCTGGCCTTGATGGTGGCGTAGCGCGTGCCAAAGTCCGGCTCCAGGACCACGCGGAACACGCGCTCGCGCCCGATGATCCCCTCCACCTTGTCCACGCGGAAGCGCACGCCTTCCGGCGTGTCGGCCAGGATCACCGCCCGCATCTCAGAGCCGTCGCGCATCTGCACCACGCCGCGCTGGTTGGGCTGCGGATTGACCAGCGTGACCACTTCCAGCACCTGACCGCGGTTGAAGGTGCGGGTCTCGTTGCCGTCGGTCAGCGTGATCTCCACCCCGTTGTCCGCGGTCACCAGGCCGCCGAACTCCTTCCAGCGGTCGATGAACACCCACGCATAGACCGGCATCGGTGGTCCCACGGTGAGCTCGGGCGGCAGTTCCGCTGGGCCAGAGGCCGGCGGGGCGGTTGGCGCTGCGGGTGGCGCGGCTGGCTGGCCTTCTGGCCGGACCACAGGCGGGGCTGCAGGCGGAGCTGCAGCAGGCGCGGCCTGTGGAGCAAGGAAGAAGGAGAGGATCAGCAGCAGGTGGTTCACAGGCGGCATTCTCGCAGGCGGAACGGGGAGCGCGCAAATCAGGTGTTCGCGGCGGCAGGGGGCATGGTTCCCGGCCTGTTTGGCGTTAGGCTTCCCCCTCCCGCAGCTGGCTGCGTGCGCGTGGCACCTGGCTGGGCTGCTGCGGAGCCTGGAGGCTGGTCATGAAGCTCGGCGTGATGTCGGCACTGTTTGCAGGGCGAAAGCTGGAAGATGTCTGCCACTATCTGGCGCAATTGGGGCTGGGGGCCATCGAGCTGCCCGTGGGCGCGTGGCCGGGCGCACCGTACTTCGATCCTCGCAAGGTGCTGGCCAGCAGCAAGGAGCAGGCCCGCATCCGCGCGCTGCTCAAGGATCACGGCCTGGAGCTGAGCGCCCTGGCGGTGCATGGCAACCCCGTCCACCCGGACAAGGGCGTGGCCAAGCGGCACCACGGCGAGTTTGTCACCGCCATGGAGCTGGCTCCCAAGCTGGGCACCAACACAGTCATCACCTTCAGCGGTTGCCCCGGTGGCAGCCGCAAGGACACCACGCCCAACTGGGTCACCTGCCCATGGCCCAACGACTTCACCGACATCCTGAAGTACCAGTGGGACACCGTGCTGGTGCCATACTGGGCGGCGCAGGCCAAGGCAGCGCACAAGCTGGGCGTGCGCATCGCCTGGGAGGCCCATCCTGGATTCACCGTCTACAACCCAGACACCCTCATCCGCCTCAGCGAGCGCGCCTCCAAGGCCAGCGGCCTGAAGGGCAAGCCCATCCTGGGCGCCAACCTGGATCCCAGCCACTTCTTCTGGCAGGGCATTGACCCAGTGCTGGCCACGCGCGCCCTGGGCGAGGCTGGGCTCCTCTTCCACGTTCACGCCAAGGACACTGAACTGGACACGCACCAGGGTGGCGTGAACGGCTACAACGACGCCCGCCCCTATGGCGACCTGCGCAACCGAGCGTGGAGCTTCCGCACCTGCGGCTGGGGCCACGGGCCAGAGTTCTGGCGGCCCTTTGTGACCATGCTGCGCCGCTACGGGTACGACCACGTGCTCAGCATCGAGCACGAGGACGCCTACATGAGCGTGGACGAAGGCTTCGAGCGCGCGGTGGAGTTCCTGAAGACCTGCATCATCGAGGAGCCCCCGGCCACGCCGTGGTGGACCTGATCCGCCGCCGCCATCAGTCTGGCGGCAGCGGGGTGGTCTGCACGTTGTTGGGCCGCGTGACCTCCACAGTCCAGGTGACCGGCATGGCCTGGTCGCCGCGGGCGGTGGCAGGAACGGTCAGGTCCCAGCGCATGATGCCCTGGGGCTGCTGGTTCTCCACGTAGGCCTTGTTGGTGCTGAGCGGCAGGCTCAGGTTGCTGACGGCCGCCACGATCTTCTCGTTTCGGCTCACAGGCCTGCGGTCAAAGAGCTCCACCGTGGCTGGCTTGCCCGTGCTGTTGTCAATGGTCAGGCGATAGTTCCAGGTGGTGGACTGGCTGCCGCCAAAGAGTCCAGCGCTGCCTGTGGTCTTGGAAGCCAGCTGGCGCTTGGCCTTCAGCGCCCGGTCAGGGCCAAAGAACACCTTGAACTCGTCCTTGGGCGCCACGCTTGGCATGGCGGTCTCGCCGATGAAGTCGCCACCCATGAAGATCTGCGCGCGGCCTGGGAGCAGCTGGTATGCGCTGCTGTTGGTCAGATCGCCGCGCAGGAACACATCTTCCGTGACGATGGGCTGCGCGGTGTAGACGAACGAAGCAGTGGGCTGCACCGATGCAATGTGCGTGCGCTGCTTCTTGGCGCTGTCGGTGGGAATGGTGAGCGTGCGCGGCAGGTCAAAGGACACTGCCACGCCGGTTTCCTGCACGCTGGCTCCGCGCGACATGGATTCGATCTCTGCGCGCCGCATGGCGGGAGCGCCAGCCTTCATGGCCAGGCCCGTCTCCGCGGGCTCGGCCGGACGTCCGGCGGAAGCATCGCGCATCGGAGCTGGCGGTGCGGCGGGCGCAGCTGGTGGTGGCGGCACATAGATGTCCACGAACCATGGATTGACTGGTGGTGGCGCCGAGGCGCGCGTGGGCTGCGCCGTGCTCAGCGAGAGCTTCACGTCCTTCCAGTCCTCGCCAGTGGACTGGGTGATCATGGCGTCGTACTCGATCTCCACGCCGGTGCGGTCGCCCGCAGCGCGGATGTTGTAGACCGGCTCCCACGTGGCCTGCGTGACCACATAGGTCAGGTCCACGTTGACAGGCATGTCCGTGGGAACTGCAAGCAGCACCACTGCAGCCCGCTCCACGCGGTTGGCGCCGCCCTTGTCAGCCAGCTCCTTCTGCGTGGCCTCGATCTGGCGGGCCAGATCCTCTGCGGCCACCACCAGCGCGCGCTTGGCCTCCACGATGCGCATGCGCTCCTTGCCCACGAACTCCAGCTGCTTGACCACGGAGTCAAGATTCAGGGCCTGGGTGCCGCCATCGTTGGTGGCGTTGGCGGTGGCGCGCACGCCCACCTGCTCCACCAGCTTGGCCTGCTGGTCCAGCTGGGCGTCGTCCTGCTTCAGGTACTCCATCTTGCGCTGCAGCTCGGTCAGCTTGGTCTGCAAGGCCACGCCCTCTGGCGTGCCGCCAAAGTCAGCCAGCGCTGGCGGTGTCTCCGGCATCCTCCCTTGGCAGGCAGGGGTGGCGCTGCCGGACGCGCCGCCACCGTACTGGCCTGGATGGAGTTGGCCTGCACGGTGGCAGGGAGCCAGCGATGCGAACTGCCCACACGCCCTGCGCGATGTCCTTGTGAATGTGGCGGGTGACCGCTGCGCGTCCTCGGTACAGCGTGACCTGCGAGATGGTGCCAGCGGCCGACATGGGCTGCGGCTTGAGGTCGTCGGAGGTCTGCGCCGCTGGCAGGGCCAGTGCAGCGGCCAGCGTCGGCGGGAACTTGAGGAACAGGGTGGTGGTTCGGAAGTCCATGGTGTGTCCTTGCAGGCCGCCTAGTCCTGCGGCAGCGGGGTGGTCTCGACCTTGTTCGGGTGGCTCAAGGTGACGGTCCACGTCACCTGCTGCGCTGCATCGCCGCGTGCTGTGGCGGGCACGGCCAGATCCCAGCGCAGGATGCCCTGGGTCTTCAGGCCTTCAACGTATGCCTTGTCGGTGCTCAGCGGGCTGCTCCAGCTTGGAGAGCTCCACAGTGATCTTCTCGTTGCGGCTCACAGGCTGGCGGTCATACAGCTCCACGTTCACCGCCCGGCCAGTGCTGTTGTCGATGGCCACGCGGTAGTTCCAGACCACTGCTGTGTCGCTGCCGAAGCCAGCGTTGCCGGTGGTCTTGCTCACCAGGCCGGCGCGTGGCCTTCAGGGCGCGATCTGGCCCGAAGTACACGCTGAACTCATCCTTGGGCGCCACGCTGGGCATGCCAGTCTGGCCGATGAAGTCTGCGCCCATGAAGATCTGCGCTGGCCCCGGCAGCAGCTGGTAGGCGCTGCTGTTGGTCAGGTCGCCGCGCAGGAAGACGTCCTCGGTCACCAGCGGCTGCGCGCCGTACACAAACTTGGAGGTTGGATCCACGGTGGCGATGCGCGTGCGCTGCGTCTTGTCGTTGTCGGTGGGCAGCGTGAGGCGGCGGGGCAGGTCGTAGGAGACCGCTGTGCCAGCCTCCTGGACATCCGCTGCGCGTCCCAGGCGGTCGATGTCCTGCATGCGGCGCTCGATGGCCAGCTTGTCTGCGCCGCCGGGGGCGCCTGGTGCAAACCTGTACCGCGGCGCCTGCTCTGGCGTCCCTGGCTCCCCAAGATGTTCCCGCGATCCACGCTGCTCCAGCGCCTGCGATCAGGGGCTCCGGGCGTAGACATCCAGGAACCACGGCGTGACCGGTGGGGGCTCGGAGGAACGCCCTGGCTGCGCGGTGCTCAGCGACACCGTGACGTCCTTCCAGTCCTCGCCGGTGGCCTGGCTTCGGATCACGTCGTATTCGATCTGCACGCTGCTGCGGTCGCCGGCAGCGCGCACGTTGTATGTGGGCGACCATCCAGCGTTGGCCACGATGGCGCGTGGAGCGCCAGCGTGGTGTCCTCTGGCACCGCCAGCGTCACCACCGCGGACCGCGCGGTGTGGTCGGCCCCGCCGCGCGCGTCCAGCTCCTGCTGCACCTTCTGCGCCTGACGCTGGGTCTCCTGGAACTTCAGCACCAGCTCGCGCCGGCCCAGAGTGATGGCAGCGCGGCGCTCGGCCACAAACTGCAGCTGCTTCTGCACGGCGTCCAGGTTCAGGTCCTGGGTGGCGCCGGGGTTGGCAGACGGTGCAGTGGCAGTGGGGCGGAAGCCAACCAGGTCAAGCAGCTTGCCTTGCGCCTCCAGCAGCGCGTCGTCCTGCTTCAGGTACTCCATGGCGCGCTGCAGGTCGCGCAGGCGCTTGGCCAACGCCACGCCCTCTGGCGTGCCACCGAAGTCCGACAGCGGCGTCTCCTGATACTCCACCCCCATCAGCTTGGCCACCGGCGGGGGGCCGCCGCTGCCAGCGTCTGCCTGCTTGGCAAGGCTGGCCTGCAGCGAGTTTGCGTCCACGCCGACTGGCAGACCCGAGACCCGCACGTTCCAGATGCCCTGCTTGAGCGGCGTGCGCACCACGCGCGTGACGGCAGCGCCCTGGGTGTACAGGACCACCGAATCAATCGTGCCGGCATCCGCCACTTCCTGTGCTTCCAACGTGCCGCCGCCGCTCTGCGCCCAGGCGGGCGCTGCACAGGTCAGCAGTCCGACAGCGCTGCTTGCCGCGCACAGGTGGATCGCAGCAGAGGCTGCCCACGCTGGAACCAGCGTTCGGGCGGACCAGCAGTCACGGGCAGCAGCCAGACAGGTGTGCATGCAGCGTCTCCTGGCGGCCTAGGGTATCGGCCGCCCCCGGACATGGCCGCCCAACCTGGGTTGTCCACGGAAATCCCGTGGCTCAATCCAGATCTTCCAGCGCTGCGCGGGTGCCGGCGCGGGCCAGGAGCTGTGCAGCCCGGTCAGCCATGGGGCCGCCCGTCCGCCGCAGTTCGGCCACCAATGCACGGGTTTCCTCGCTCTTGCGCAGGTAGCGCAGCGCCAGGCCAGCGATGGCCTGTGGATCCACGTTGGCCAGGTAGCCCACGCCTTCTCGGTACACGATGCTGGACGCCAGCCGCTTGGAGACCATCCAGTCCAGGTACGCCTGGGGAATGCCAGTCCACAGCCGGTCGCCCACGGTCTGCTGCAGGAGCACTGGAATGTGGTCGCGCACCACCTGGCGGGCCAGCTCGCGGTCCTCCTTGGACCAGCTGTCCATGCTGGCGCGGATGGCGTCGGCAGCCTGGTTCATCACCTTGCTCACCGTGGTGCTCAGCTCTGTGAGCGGCACAGTGGGGTGGCGCCGGCCCTCGGCCATGAGCAGCTCCGCCTCCTCGCGCGCGAACTCGCGCAGCTTGGCCAGCACCTGCTCCACAAAGCCCTGCTTGATGTCCAGGAAGGCCTTCTCGCTGAGCAGCATGCTGGCCTGGATCTCGTAGCTGCTGCAGATCACGCCGCACTTGTTGGCGCTGCTGTCCTTGAAGATCAGGCAGCCGGCCTTGAACAGGTTGGTGCGCGCCTCGGGAGTCAGGAACAGGTTGGCGCCTTCCACGATGATGCCGCTGGACGGCTTGCCATCCGCCTGCAGGAAGTCCTTCCAGTTGCTGTCGTTGATGGTGGCAGGGCGGCCGCCGCCAGGCACAAACGCGTCGGTGATCAGGCGGTTGTGCAGCGTGTTGCGCAGCTGCGGGCCATCAGGCGCGTCCACGCCCACGATCCGGCCGCGCGGCCCAAGCTTGGACTTGTCGAACTGCGCGATGGGGAGGCCCTCGCGGAACAGCCGAAGCAGCTCGTCATGGCTCAGGCCGTCCATGTCCTCGCCCATGCCGCTGCCATCCGCGATGCCCACGATGCGCGCGTTCTGCCCGTAGTCGCGGTTCAGGATGCGGATCATGTTGCCGGCCACGTCGCCATCCGGGCCGCCGGTGAGCTTGATGGTGAACGGGCGCTTGCGCGGATCAATGCCGCGGGCGCGCAGCGCCACCTCCAGGAAGACCGCCACGCCCTCGCTGGTCACGCCGTACACCTTGTGGTTGATGCCAGCGCCTGGCTTGCTGCTCATGAAGGCGTCCGGCAGCGCATACTTGCGGTAGCGGGCGCGCTGCACGATCCAGTCAATGTGCTGGGGCGTGATGTTCTCATCCGGCCCCAGGTAGATCAGCTCCTGCTTGCCCCAGCGGTCGCGCACGCGCTCCTTGGTGGCGGAGTCGTCGGTGATCAGGTCCAGCAGGCTGTTCACAAAGCTGCGCACGCAACGGGTGGTGTCCGCCTCGTACTGGAGCAGGATGGCTGCCTTGGCGCCGCCTTCGGGGATGTCCTTGTTCTTCTGCTGCTGCGCCCAGCTCAGGCCGTACACCTCGTCGAACACGCGCTCGCGTTCGCGGGCATGCTGCGCTGCGCTGCTGGGGCGGATCACGCGCAGGCCGCCGCGCGCGATCTCCTTGAACCGGTTGTGGAAGCCAAAGTAGCCGCGGCCAAAGATGAAGAACGTGCCATACGGCAGCTCTGGCCGGCGCTCGTCGCGGAGATACGTGGGGTCCAGGCGCATGGCCAGGCCAAAGCGCCCAGGCACGTAGAAGTTGGTGCGATAGACCGCCTCCACGCCTTCCAGCAGCGCGGTCAGGATGGCTGCGGTGCCGTCGGGGTCGTCCTTCAACGCGATCTCGGCGCGCATGGCCGCGCAGCGGCGGTCGAACTCCGCGTCAGCCAGGGCGGCGTCCGGATTGAACCGGTCGCGGAACAGCCCCAGGATCTTGTGGCTGCTGTCCATGGCGCGCTCTGCGGTGGCGATGATGCGCTCGATGGCGAACAGCAGGCGGTTGCGGTGCACCATGCGCTGGTGCGCCAGCGTGCACAGCGCCAGGAGCAGCTCTGCGTCGTCCACCTGCAGCACCGCGTGGCGGTTGGCGAGTTCAAGGCTCTCGAAGTCCACCCACTTGATGCGGCGGAGGTCGTGCTCGGTCTGCTTCCAGGTGGCGCTCTGCACGTCCACCGCCTTGCCATCCTGTGTCTGGATGACAAAGCCCAGCAGCGTCACGCTGCCGTGTGGCGGATCAGCCACCTGGTCCAGGTAGGCGCGCTGGATGTTGATGCCAGCGCGGCTCAGCACCACCGCGCAGCGCTCCAGCATGGTGCGCGTGCGGGCGTTGGCAAAGGCGATGGTGATGCGCGTGAGGCTGGGATCTGACTCTGGCTCTGTCTCGATGTAGGTGCCGTCCGTGCCGCTCACGGACTGCACCAGCTGGCGGTGCTTGTTCAGGCGGTGGGGCGTGAGCGTGATCAGGTAGTCCCCAGCGCAGCCGCTGAAGTAGGTCTTGATCTCCTCCTCGGACCAGTCCAGCTTCTGCTGGGCGGCAAACGCCAGCGTGGCGCGCAACTTCTCTGCCTGCAACGGGTTGCGCGGATCGAACATCACCCGGTCGCCAAACTCAAAGCTGTCCAGCACCAGCATGCCGTCGCGGCTGCTGTGGATCTTGGCAGAGCGCAGCGGCGGCGCCATGGGCAGGCTGCCCACCACCTCTGCCAGCACGCCGGGCCGGTTGCCCTGGCGAATCATGGTCCATTCGCGGTCGTCGTCGCTGCGGATGGTCAGGTTGAGAGGCTGGCTGCTGGCCCGCGCGGCGATGATGGCGCGCAGGTGGCCGGCCACCTTGGCTGGGGGGGTGTCCTCGAAGTACATCCGAGGCATCTGCGCCACAAACCACGGCACGATGGTCTCTGCCGTGTTGCGGAAGCTCTGGCCAAGTTCGCTGGCAAGCGCGGAGGGATCGGGAACTGGATCAAGACCAGCAGCCGGGGCTGCGGTCTGCTCAGCGGCAGGGTGCATTCCGTAGTTGATACCACGCCCGAGCGGTCTCCAGCAAGAATGTGGCAGCCTCCAACGGGTGGGTGCAGCGGCAGCACGTGCCACCGCTATCCTCTTGCGATTCCCGGACTTCCATGCAGGTGATCACCCTTGGCAACTTCGACGGCGTGCACCGCGGCCATCAGGCCATCGTGGCGCTGGCCTCCAGCCTGGCTGGCGAGCGCGGAACGGTCACCGCTGTCACCTTTGAGCCGCTTCCGGCCGCAGTCCTGCGCCCCAGTGCTGCGCCACCACGGCTCACGCTGGCAGCCCGGCGCCAGCACCTCCTGGAGCAGGCTGGCTGCACACGCGTCATGGTGCTCGATCCCGCAGCCGGTGTGCTGGAGCAGGAACCAGGCGAGTTCATCCGCCAGCTGCGTGCCACGGTGCCCTTTGACGCAGTGGTGGAGGGGAGCGATTTCCGCTTTGGCCGCCGCCGAGCTGGCAGCGTGGAGACGCTGCGCCTGCTGGGCCAGCAGCTGGGGTTCCGCACCGTGGTGGCGCCGGAGTTCGAGACCTCGCTGGCCGACGGGCTCCTGGTGGCTCCGCGCAGCACCACCGTGCGCTGGCTGCTGGAATTGGGCCGCGTGGCAGATGCAGCGCGCCTCCTTGGCCGGCCACATGCCGTGGAGGGCGCGGTGGTGCAGGGCGACCAGCGCGGCCGCACCATCGGCTTTCCCACCGCCAACGTGGACTGCGGCGCGCTGGCCCTGCCGGCCGATGGCGTCTACGCAGGCACGGCGCACACGCCGCTGGGGATGTTTGCAGCGGCCATCTCTGTTGGCACCAAGCCAACCTTTGCCGCAGCGCCGCGCACGTGCGAAGCCTTCCTGCTGGATTTTCCAGGTTCGGTGGGCGAGTACGGCTGGCCCATCCGGGTGGAGTTCCACCGCTGGCTGCGCGGGCAGTTCCGCTTTGCGTCGGTGCCAGCCCTGGTGGAGCAGATGCACCGCGACACCGCCCAGTGCGCAGCGCCCCAGCTGGTCAGCCCCTAATCTCCGCGCATGTCCTACGCCACCAACACCACCCACGCTGCGGTGGCTGCGGCGCTCCGCACTGCCAAGCGCCCATTTGTCACCACGCACTACAAGCCTGATGGCGATGCGCTGGGCAGCGTGCTGGCCATGGCGCGCGCGCTGCGCCACCTGGGCTCGCAGGTGCAGGCTGTGGTGGCTGGCCCAGTGGACCGCACCATTCTGGGCCTGGCTGCAGAGGGAGAAGTGCAGTTCGTGGAGCGGGGCGCGGTGACTCCGGACGCGGCCACTGACCTGGCGCTGGTGGTGGACACGGGCGCGCGCAGCCAGCTGGAGCATCTTTCAAACTGGCTCCCTGCCAACCACGCCATGGTGGTGGGGCTCGACCACCACCGGAGCGGCGACCCCATCGCGTCGCGCCGCATCGTGGACGCATCCTGCGCAAGCACCACGCAGGTGCTGGTGCCCGTGCTGGACGAGCTGGGTGTGCCGCTGGCCCAGGTGGGCAAGCCAGCGCAGCACAGCATCGCAGAGGCGCTCTTTGCCGGCCTGGCCACCGACACTGGCTGGTTCCGCTTCAGCAGCGCGGACGAGCGCGTGTTCCAGCTGTGCGCGCGCCTCCTCAGCCACGGGGTGGACAAGGATCGCCTGTACCGCATGATCGAGCAGGGCGACGCTCCCGGCCGCCCACTGCTGGTGGCGCGCGCGCTGCGCTCTCTGGAATACGCGGGCAACCACCGCATCGCCATCATGCGTCTCACCCGCCAGGACTTTGCCGACACCGACACACGCGTGGACGACCTGGCTGGCCTGGTCAACGAGCCCATGTCCGTGGGCGCTGTGGAGGTGAGCGTGCTCCTGGTGCAGCACGACGCCAACCTGGTGAAGATCAGCTTCCGCAGCAAGCCGCCGGCCAAGCGCGGCGGCTGGTTTGTGGATGTCAACCATGTGGCGGCGCACTTTGACGGCGGCGGTCATGTGCACGCGGCCGGTGCGCGGATGCAGGGCACCATGGATGCGGTCGCCACCCGGGTGCGCTCTGTGCTGGAGAGCTACTTGGAGGACGCGGCCTCGCACGGGGCCACCTTGTAGCCCAGCTTGGTGATGGCCTTCTCCACCTGCGGCGCCAGCGCAGCGCTGGCCACCTGGACCACAGCGCGGTGCGAGTCAAACGTGCATTGTACGCTGGCCACGCCCTTGATTTCCTTCAGTTCTGCTGTGATGGCCTCTGCGCAGCCTTCGCAGTGCATGCCGTCCACGGCGTAGCACAGCTGGGTTGGCTGCGCGTCCGCTGCAGGCTGCATTTCAGGCTGGGTGGCGTTGGACTGCGTGGCGTTCGCTGCCTGCGCGGCCGCCCGAACAGAACTTCCATCGTCCTGCTGGCTGCAGGCGGTCAATGTGGTCGCAAGCAGAAGGCTGGCAAGGGCAGTGCGGATCATGCCGTCATCGTACGCATGGACCGCGCGGCGCGGATCAGGCGGCGCGGTTCAGGCAGCGTGGCGGCGTTCCTTCACCAGGCGCAGCCCGCCATGGCTGGGCTCCAGGCCCACCACGCGCAGCAGGGCTGGAAGCGTCCAGACTGCGCTCACCAGGCAGAACACGCTGCCCACGCCCATGGCCACACCCAGGCTGCGCAGCCCCTGGTGATGCGCCAGCAGCAACGCGCCAAAGCCAATGGTGGTGGTGAGCGCGGTCACGATCACTGCTCGGCGCGTGCTGCCAAAGCCGTGGTCCAGCGCGCCCTCATGCGCGCGGTGCGTCATGTGGATGGCGCTGTCAATGCCCAGGCCGATCATGATGGGCACTGCAAAGAAGTTGGCCAGATTGAAGGTCACGCCGCAGGCGGCCATCACGCCAACTGTCCACGCCATGCCCACCGCCAGGCTCAGGAGCGCCGCCAGCACCTGGCGCGTGCTGCGGAGGTCCAGCCACAGCAGGAAGCACACCATCAGCGTGGCCAGCACGGACTGCAGCGCAAAGCTGCGCTCCATGCTCTTCATGCTCTCGCTCACCGTCATCGGCACGCCGGTGGCCATCTTGTCCACGCTGCGCATGGCGGCCACGTACGCCTCCAGCGGCGCGGGCTCCCATACGTCCTTGGCAGGATGAATCATCACCAGGTACTTGCCGTTTGGGCTCACCATCTGTGCGCGCACGGCGGCGGGCAGCGCCTCGCGCAGCGCCTTGCGGGCGCCCTCTGCCATCAGCCGCAGCCCTGTGGAGGCGCGCTCCACCGTGCGGTCCACCAGCGCCCGCACCTCCTCGATCTGCGCAGGCGTGTGGCGCCCGGGATCCATCATGCTGGCCAGCAGGTCCAGCTGCTTGCCCAGGCCGCGCATCTGCGCTGCCTCCTTGGGAGCGTCCTTCTCTGCAAACAGCGCCAGGAAGCGCAGGTCAGAGGCACCCTGTTCCAGCTCTGCAGGCCCCCACTCCGGCACGCGGCGCGGGCGGGTGGGCGCGCCTTCCACGGCGCTGGCCAGCTGCTTGCGCAGCGCTGCGCGCTCTGGCGTGTCCACCTTCACAGCGTCCAGCACGGTGTGCACTTCGCCGATCTCCGGCTTGCTCTTCAGATCCTGCACCAGCGGCGGGATCTTGTCCATGCTGTCCACCACGCAGGCGCCAAACCAGCTGGCTGCAGCAGAGTCGTCAATGACCCGGTGCTCCCACTCCACGCTGGGCAGCCCGGCAGCCTGCAGCTTCAGCAGGTTGCTCTCAAAGCGCATGTGCGACAGCCCGTAGAAGCCTGCCACGGCCGCAGTGGCCAGCGACACCGCCACGGTGATCCACGCACGGCGCCGCGTCACGCCGCGGCCGGCCGACTCGGCGGCCAGGAAGAAGGAGTTGGTGCCAGACTCTGGCTTGGCTGCCGCGGACCGGCGCAGATGCCCGTCAAAGATCACCAGCAGGGCGGGCAGCATGAGCACGATGGCGCCCAACGTCAGCAGCAGTCCCACGCCGCTCACCACGCCCAGCTCGCGCAGCCCCTGGAACTCCGTGAACCACGCCAGCAGGAACACGCCAGCGCTGGTCAGCGCGCCGCTCACGTTGCTGGGCACAGCGGCGCGCATCATCTCTGCGATGGCAGCCTGCACCGCCATGCTCCGGCGCGCCTCCATGTAGCGCGCCACCATGTGAATGCCGTAGTCCAGTCCCACGCCCACCAGCACCAGCATGAACACGATGCTCAGCAGGTTGAGGCGGCCATAGAACACCGCCGCAGCCGCATAGGTGAGCGCGCACCCCACCATGAACGCGCCCAGCGCCAGAAGCGGCAGCTTCACGCCGCGGAACACCGCCATGAACAGCGCGGTGCACAGCACCAGCCCCACGATGCTGCTGACGTTCATGTCGGAGTTTGTGGTGGCCAGCTCGTCGCTCTGCAGCACGGGCTTGCCGGTCAGGCCAATCTCCACCTCCGGCACCTGCGCCTGCACCTTGGCAAGCACCGTGCGGATCACGGCCAGCGGCTCGTCGATCACCTCAAAGGTGGAGAAGTTCTTGCGGGGCATGATGCCCACGAACAGCAGGTGCCCGCTGGGCGACTCCAGATACTTGGCCTCGCGCGGCGCACCGATGAACTCCGGCGCACCTGGCGCAGCAGACGCCACCGCCGTCAGCTCCAGCACTGCGGCTGCGCCGATCTTCTCCGCCTCCTCGCGGGGCATCCATGCGCCCTCGCTCTTCAGGCGGTCCAGGCGGCGCAGCGCGTCGGCCAGCACCACGCCGGTTCCAGCGTCAGACGCCAGCAGCGGAAGCGCGTCTCGGCTCTCCACCAGGCCTGCAAGGTCAGCAGTGTCCATGGCCCAGCTGGCCACCTGCTGCTGCTCTGGCGCGGTGATGCGGGCGTTCACTGCCTGAATGCTGGGCTCGCCCTTCAGCGCGTCCTCGATCAGGTCCACGGCGTGCTGCGCCTGGCCCATGTGACCCTTCGTGTCCACCACCACCCACACGTACTCCAGATCGCCAAACTCCTGCAGGAAGCGCCGGTACTCCGCCACGTAGGGGCGGTCATTGCCCATCAGGCTGTCGGTGTTGGCATCCAGCTTCACCCGGTCCCAGCTCCACAGCATGGCCACGCCTGCCAGCAGCACGCAGCCAACCACCACCTTGATGGGGTTGCGCACGATGAAGGCGGTCAGGGATTCGATCAGGCGCTGGCGCAGGGCGGGGCTCCGCAGGTGCGTGAAGAGTGGGGCGCGTGGCTGGTGCTCAGGGCTGTCTGCAAACGTGCGCAGCCTAGACGCTGGCCATGGCAGCCTCGGCCGCCGCCTGGTCATACGATCGGCGAACCACCGCGTTGCGGCCCAAACGCTTCAGGACGTCAATGGCTGGGCCCGGGAACCGGTGCATCCCTTCCAGCACCCGATCAAACGCCGCCAGGAACCGGTCCACCTCAGCATCAGTGATCACCAGCGGGGGGGTCAGCTTGAGCGCAGTCTGGTTGTGTCCAGCCACCTGGCACAGGATGCCGTGGTCCTCAAAGAGCGGGATGACTGCTGTCTGGGTGAACAGATTGGCGTCCATGGCGTGGATGGCCTTCCACGCAGCGCGGAGCCCCAGGCTGCGCGGCTCGCCAAACTCCACCGCCACCATCAGGCCGCGGCCGCGGACATCCTGGATGAACTCATACCGCTGCTGCAGCGCGCGCAGGCCAGCCATCAGGCGCTGGCCCATCTGCTGGGCGCGCTCGTTCAGGCGTTCCTCGTCGCACACGCTCAGCACCGCCAGGCCAGCAGCCATGGCCAGTCCGCCCATGTGGAAGGTGCTGCTGTGCACGATGGCGCGCTCCATGCTGCTGAACGTGCGCCTCCACACATCGCCGCGCACCAGCACGGCGCCCACGGGCACGTACGCGCCCGACAACGCCTTGCTCAGCACCACGATGTCCGCTGCGCAGCCCTGCTCCTGGTGCAGCGCCAGGAACGTGCCCGTGCGGCACACGCCAGTCTGCACCTCGTCCGCCACGAACAGCGCGCCCGCGCGCTTGCACAGCCGCGCGGCCTCCGCCAGATATCCCGGAGGCGCGATGTTCACGCCCTTGCCCTGGATGGGCTCCACCACAAAGGCCGCCACCTGGCGTGCAGCCAGCGCGCGCTCCAGGGCGGGCAGGTCGCCAAAGGACACCTGGTGGCAGTCAGGCATCAGCGGCCCAAATCCGCTCCGGAAGCTCTCGCATCCATTCAGCGCCAGCGAGCCAGCCGTCAGCCCATGGAACGCCTTGTCCGCATACAGGACGGCCGAGCGGCCTGTGGCGCACTTGGCGAACTTCAGCGCAGCCTCCACGCCTTCTGTGCCACTGTTGGCAAAGAACACGTGCTCCAGGCCCAGGTTGGTCCGCTCCTTCAACTCGCGCGCCAGCACGCCAGCCAGCACCGGCGTGTCGAACTGCACCATGCTGGCAGCGTCCATGGCCAGGAAGTCCGTGAGCGCCTTCTTCACCACTGGGTGGTTGCGCCCCACGTTGCACACCGCGTACCCGCCCAGAAAGTCCAGATACTGGCGGCCCTTCTCGTCGTACAGGAATGGGCCCTCGGCGCGCACGTAGAAGCGGTCGTAGCCGATGGTCCGCAGCACCCGGGCGAACTGGGGGTTGACGTGCTCTGCAAAAAGCTCGTGGCTCCTGGCCTGGTTCTCTCTCAGCACTTGCTGCAGGTCAAAGGGCACGGGTGGGCTCCATGGCGAGCCCCTCAAGGGTAGCGGTTCCGGGCTCCAGAGGGCGGTGGAAAAACTGTCGGAAGTGGCCGCCACACCCCGTTGGCAGGCCACCATGCGCACATGCCCTTCCGCGACGGATCCGTTTCGTACTCCCGTTTCACCCTGCAAGGCGACGTGCCAGCCCAGGCTGACGACGCCGCCTTTGCCGCCCTGAAGTCCGGGGCCATTCGCCCGGGTGCGCTGAAGGACGAGGGCACCGCCAGCGGCTGGTGCACTGGCCGCCATGTGTTCGACACCGACTTCAGCTGGGAGCACTGCGGATTCCCAGGTCTCCTCCTGTGCGCCATGCGCATGGAGGCTGCCAAGGTTCCCTCCGAGATCCGCCGCGCCTACCAGGCCATGGCTGCAGACGCCTTGGCAGCGCGGACCGAGGACGGCCAGGCTGCGTTCCTCAGCCGCACCGCCAAGCGTGAGGCGCGCGAAGAGGCCGACCGCCGCTGCACAGAGGAGATCCGCGAAGGCAAGTACCGCCGCATCTCCATGGTGCCAGTGCTCGTGGATCTGGCGCAGCGGTCCGTGCTGGCGCCAGTCGCCAGCGATGCCGCGTTCACCGAGCTGCGCGGTCTGCTCGACGCCTCGTTTGGCTGCAAGCTCATGCGCCGCTCCTCTGGCGCCGTGGCGGCCGACCTGCTGGGCGCCCGCGGCGCCACCAGCGACCTGGAGGACGCGCTTCCCGATGTCTTCACCCCGCCGCCAGCGGAAGCGCTGGCGCGCGCCGCAGAGGGCGAAATCACCGTGCGCAGCTCTGCCCGCCCCGAAGTGCCGTGGGCGATGGCAGGCGGAGATGCCGCCGACTTCCTGGGCAACGTCTTCCTGCTGTGGCTGTGGTGGCACGCCGAGGCGCGCGAAGGCGTGGTGGAGATGAAGGACGTGACCGCGGCCATCGTCATAGACAAGGTGGTGGACCTGGAATGCCCGTGGGGCGTGACCGGCAGGCTGTCGCTGCGCGGCTCGCTGCCCACCCGCACGCAGGAGGCGGCCAAGGCGCTGCAGACTGGCAAGTGGCCGCGCAAGCTGGGCCTCCTCATCGGCGCGCACGGCCTGGAGTACGAATGCACGCTGCAGGGCGACCGCTTCCAGGTGACCGGCCTCAAGCTGCCACCCACCAGCGAGGCGGCGCGCACGCCGCGCCTGGAGCTGGAGGAGCGCCTGGACCGCCTGAGCACCTTCGACAGCGTGCTCATGGGCCTGTACGAGCACTTCCTGGCAGAGCGCTTTGGCCGAGGCTGGCCCACGCGCAAGCAGCAGATTGCCGACTGGATCCACGCGCGGACCGCAGTGCGCGCTGCAGGCTGAGCCGCGCGAACACGCTAGCCGCGGACCCGCTCCAGCACCACGTATGTGAAGTCCTGCGCCTTGCCCCACGGCGTGACGTGCGTCTCGGCGCAGCTGCGCACCAGCCGGAAGGCCGGCGCAAAGCGCGCGGCCAGCTCCTGCGCGCTGGAGCGGCACACTGGCAGCCCGCTGCAGGTGGCGGGTCCGGTGGGCGCAAAGGTGGCGATCACCGCGTGGCCCCCCGGGCGCACGCTGGCCGCAGCCTGCGTCACGTACTGCTGCTGGTCGTGCGCGCTGGTCAGGAAGTGGAAGACTGCGCGGTCGTGCCACGCGTCGCAGGCTGGCAGCGGCTGCGGCGCGCGCACGTCCCGCGCCAGCCACTGCACGCGTGCGGCATCAGCGCCAGCGCGTGCGCGCGCGCGCTCCAGCGCAGCATGCGAGGTATCGACCACGGTGACAGCAGCCACGCCTCGCTGGAGGAGCGCAGGCGCCAGCCCAGACTGCCCACCGCCCACGTCCAGCACATGGGCGGGCAGGGGCGTCAGGCCGCACAGCAGCTCCAGCGAGCATGCTGGCTCCGCCTGGTGCCAGCTCAGCTCCTGGTCTGCCTTGGCCTGGTAGACGCGCTCCCAATGCTGCGCCTGGTCAGCGCGCCGCACAGCCTGGCAGAACGCGTGGATCAGCGCCGGGTCCTTCACGCCGCGCGCGCGCTCCACGCCGCTGGAGACATCCACGCCCCACGGCAGCACAGCGCGCACGCGCTCCTCCACGTTCTCTGGCGTGAGCCCGCCCGCCAAGAGGGCGGGGTGCTGCAGCCCGTGCAGCGCCTCCCGCAGGCCCTCCATGGCAATGGGCTGGCCAGACCCGCCGCGCGGACCATCCAGCACCAGCGTTCGCACCGCGCGGCATGCGTCCCACCGCGCCAGCGCCACAGCCGTGCACGCAAAGCCGCGCAGCACCGCATGACCTTGCGCCGCCACGGCAGCGCAGGTCTCCTCGCTCTCGTTTCCGTGCAGCTGCACTGCGCCGCGCCACCACGTCAGCACCGGGTGGTCTGGCCCAGCGTCCACCAGCAGCGCCACGGGTTCCAGCCCTGGTGGCAGGCGCTCCAGCACGCGCTCTGCGGCGGCGCGATCCACGCACCGCGGGCTGGCCGCGTGGAACACCAGGCCCACCATGTCAGCCCCCGCCTCGGCAGCAGCCACTGCATGCTCTGGCGCTGTCACCCCGCAGATCTTGATCCGCGTGCGCCCCCCGTGCGCGTTTCCCGCGCGCCCATCCTGCGCGCGCGTCTCCGCTGCGCGGCTCACGCGCCCACCTCAGCGCGCAGCGCGGCCACCAGCGGCTGATGGCTGGCCTGCAGCCCCAGCCCAATGGCAGCCAGGTGCTCGCGCGCCTTCGCCGGGTCATCCAGCTTGCGCGCATAGATCACAGCCAGCATCAGCCGCGTCTGATCCGCGTCGGCAGAGGTGGGCGCAGCGCGCAGGCTCTCCTGGAACAAGCGTGCGGCGTCGTCAAACTCTCCGCGCGCAAACGCCTGTGTTCCCTGCTCATGCAGGCGCTTTGCCAGCTGGCTGTTCGACACGCCTGGCGGCGGCTGCATGCTCCCGCCGCGCGCCTGCGGCGCCTTGGGCGCAGCGGTGGCTTCGCGCTGCAGCCGGTTGGAAACCGCGCCCTCCCATGGCCCTTGTCCATCAGCCTGGCGGACGGCGCTCCGCATCACCTGTCGGCGCCGCATCTGCTTCAGCAGGAACACCAGGTCCAGATCGGTGCGCTTCAGCAGTCCAGTGGCCAGCAGAGCGCACGCCACCACAAAGCCGTAGCCCACGCCGCCCAGGTGCGCCCAGTGCGCCACGCCATCGGGCGAGCCCAGCACGCCAAAGATGTCCAGCGCCACGTAGAGCGCCACCAGCAGCATGCCAGGCACGGGGAACAAGCGGGTGAGGAAGAGCACGATGATCCGCGCACGCGGGAACAGCACCACAAACGCCCCGGTCACCGCGCTCACCGATCCGCTGGCGCCGATGGCCGATCCACCGTGGAGCATCATTTGCAGGGCGCCCGCAGCCATGCCGCCGGTCAGGTACAGCAGGGCAAACCCCCACCAGCGCAACCGGCTCTCCAGCGCCACGCCAAAGGCCCAGAGGAACACCATGTTGCCCAGGAGGTGCCAGATATCCCCGGGATCGTGGAGGAACTGGTAGGTGATCGGCTGCCAAAAGTGGAAGTTGGCGTTGCTCAGGGCAAAGGTCTTCAGCATCCATTGCAGCTCGGCCTGGCTGCCGTTCTTGGCCAGCAGCAGGGTCACCACGTAGACCATGCCGTTCAGGACCACCAGCGTGGGGGTGGTCCGCGGCGCCCGCGGTGCATACAGATCTGTGCCGACTGGAAGTGCCATGGCTGGGATAGACTATTCGCCCCGCGCCATGCAGCAGGACTTGTCCCCTGGGCATCTGCGCCAAGTCGTCCCTCATTGACCCGCAAAGGAACCGCCATGACCGCCGCACCCGTGCTTGACAAGGGCCTCGCCAACACCATCGCAGCAGAGACGCAGATGAGCTTCATTGATGGTGGCAAGGGCGTCCTGGAGTACGTGGGGTACGACATTGACTCGCTGGCCCGCAACGCCACCTTCGAGGAGACGGTCTTCCTGCTGTGGAACCTGCGCCTGCCCAAGCGCGCCGAGCTGGACGCGCTGTGCGCCGAGATCCGCGCTGAGTACGACCTGCCGGAGGAAGTCTGGCAGATGATCCGCAGCACGCCGCGCACCGCGCATCCCATGCACATGCTGCGCACCCTGGTGAGCAGCCTGGGCATGTTCGACGCCAAGGCCGACGAAAACGATCCTGCCAGCAACCGCCGCAAGAGCATCAAGCTGTTGGCCAAGACGCCCACCATCGTGGCAGCGTTCGACCGCCACCGCAAGGGCAAGCCCCTGGTGCGCCCCAACCCCAAGCTGGGCATGGCGGAGAACTTCCTCTACATGCTGAACGGCGCTGAGCCCACCGCTGCGGTGGCCCGCGCGCTGGACGTGTGCCTGGTGCTCCACGCAGACCACGGCCTGAACGCCAGCACCTTCGCGGCGCGCGTCACCATCAGCACGCTCAGCGACATGTACAGCGCCATCACCACCGCCATCGGCACCCTCAAGGGCCCGCTGCACGGCGGCGCCAACGAAGAGGTGATGCACATGCTGAACGAGATCGGCACCATGGAGCGCGTGGAGCCCTACATCCGCGCCCGTCTGGCTGCCAAGGACCGCATCATGGGCTTTGGCCACCGCGTCTACAAGGCGCTGGATCCGCGCGCCGGCTACCTCAAGACCTTCGCCAAGCAGATCGCCACCGACACTGGCAACCAGAAGCTGTACGAGATGTCCACGCGCATCGAGGACATCATGCGCGCTGAGGTGGCCGCCAAGGGCATCTACCCCAACGTGGATTTCTACAGCGCCACCACGTACTACTCCATCGGCATTGACCTGGATCTGTTCACGTGCATGTTCGCCATCAGCCGCATCGCTGGCTGGACGGGCCACTGCATGGAGCAGCTGGCGGCCAACCGCCTCATCCGCCCGCAGGCTGAGTATGTGGGACCGCACGACCTGCAGTGGGTGGAGATGAAGGCTCGCTAGCCCGCGGAAGATCTAGATCTCAAGCAGCTGGCCGTCGTACAGGCGCGGGATCTGCGTGCTGTGCTCGTCAAAGTCATCTGGCATGTGCACCAGGTGCATGCGGGCGCGCACGTCTGCAGGCAGTCCGTTCAGGTGCTCCACGGGCGTGTGCGCCGGGGCAGGGCTGGTCTCGTGCACCATCACGTCGGCCTGCTTCAGCCACTCCACGTGCGCGGGGTCCCACGCTGTGTCGCCGCTCCAGCCCAGGCAGCGGCGGCCATCGCTCAGAAGGAATCCGCAGCAGGGCACGGTGTGCCGGCCGCGGCGGAAGCGCACGCTGAGCGGGCCAACCTGCGCGGAGCTGTCCTCAGGCAGCACGTGCAGCGAAAAGTAGTCGGCCAGCGTGGCGGTGCCATACTGGTCCATGGCGGGCGCCAGGCGCTCCCAGATCCGGTCAGCCACCTCGCGCATGGCATGCAGGCGCGGCAGTGGATGTCCGGTCTTCCGGTGGTGCAGCCAGCGCACGAACCCAAAGGCCTCCAGGCCGTTCACGTGGTCGCCGTGCAGGTGCGTGATGAGGATGTCGTCAATGGACAGCGGGGAAAGCGCCACACCGCTGCGTGCCGATGCATCGGCGAGGGCCCCCATGATGGAGTCTGGTGCGTCAATGAGCACCGTGCCCGCTGGGTCCACGATGGCCGCAGAGGATCCATAGTGCCGTGCGCTGAACGCATCTCCTGTGCCGACGACGACGACCTTCACGAAGCCCAGCGTACAACAGCGCTTGCGAAGTGGTGTCGGCGCAGGTACCGTTCCCCGGATGCTCGTCGTCGGGAGGACCTCTGCGGTCGCGTTGCTCGCGGCCACGCCCGTGCTCCTGTGCACGACGATCGCACACGCCCAGACTGCTGCTGAACTCGCCGGCCGCCTGCGCCCGGGCTCCGACCCCGCACAGCAGCTCCAGGATCAGCTGAACCAGCAGGACGCGGAGTACCGCCGCCGGTTCTTTGCCGACACGCCCATCGCAGACCGCATCCTGGTGGACTACGGCGGGTCCTTCCGCTTTGGCTACAACCTGGTGCAGGACTCACAGAGCCGCAACCAGCAGATGTTCCAGTACGACGGCCGCTTCTACGGCCGCGTGGAGCTGGACGGCTTCCTGCGCCTGTATGGCCGCCTGCGCGTCCAGTACAACGACTGGAACACCATCGGGGACTACGCGCCCAGCGACGAGGGCTGGCAGAACCCCATCGGCGAGCTCTACTGGGCTGAGTTTGACTTCAGCAACTGGCTGGCCTCCACCGACGGCCAGCAGCGCGCGTGGCAGCTCAGCGTGAAGGGCGGGCGCCAGTACATCATCTGGACCACAGGCCTCACGCTCAGCGACTACATGTACGCCGGCGAGCTGGACGCCCGGTACGACATCTGGAGCTTCCAGGGCATCGTGGGCGTCACGGCTGGCCACGACACAGTGGACTGGGACACCTCGCGCCCTGGGTATGACACAGACACCAGCCGCCTGTATCTGGGCGGCCGCATCACGGCAGACCTGGGCAGCTTCTCGCCGTACTTCTTCTACCTGGCGCAGTTTGACCAGAATGCAGGGCAGACGGCCAACCTGCCGCCCGGCGTGGCGCCTGCCTTCCAGGCGCCCACCAAGTTTGGCTACGACAGCCAGTACTGGGGGCTTGGCACCAACGGCACTGTGGGCGCCAACTGGCTCTACCGCGCTGAACTGGTGCTGGAGACCGGCTCCACCTGGAGCGACTCCATCAAGCACGACCCCACCATTCCTCCCAACCTGCTGGCCACGCCGCAGCACCGCGTGCCTGTGCTGGCCGAGGCCGGCATCTTTGGCGCCACATGGCTGGCGCGCGACGCTGCCGACACGCGCGTGGACCTGCAGCTGGTGGCTGGCTCAGGCTCTGTCTTCCGTCTGGACTCTGGCAACACCTACGGCGGCATCCTGCCCGGCCACACCGACACCAGCTTCAACTCCAACGGCTACGTGAACACTGGCCTGGTCTTTGCGCCAGATCCAGCCAACATCTGCGCGCCGTCGGTCACCTTCAGCTTCAGCCCGTTCCACAGCACAGAGACGCCTGGCGACATGCGCGTCAGCGTGACCGCCTTCCTGTACCTGCGCTGGGAGGCAGATGCGCCCATCAGCGTGCCCACCCAGCTGGGCGGCTCCAACCTGCTGGGCAGCGAATACGACTTCAACGTGGACTGGCGCCTGTGGAGCGACATCAACTTCAGCTTCCGCTACGGCATCTTCGTGCCCAACACAGGTGTGTTCACGGATGTGGAGAGCGAGCCCCGGCAGTTCCTGTACTCGGGGGTGACCTATGCGTTCTAGGCGCTGGGGTGCAGCGGTGCTGGCAGGAGTGGTGTGCGTGGCGTGCGGCTGCCAGCGCGCCACGGTGGAGCACCCGGCCATCCAGCAGTACCCAGCGGCCACGCAGGAGCTGGACTACCTGGACGCGCTCAATGGGCAGGTGGTGGTCACCAACGACGACGCCATGCACGGGCTCATCCTCTTTGCAGATGGCAGCGATCTCTCCACGGATTACGCTGGCCGCGTGAAGGTGGCCAAGGAGAAGGGCTGGATCTCATCAGGCTGGGATCGGCCTGCCAACGAGAGCGCCACGGTGGGTTGGATGGCGGTGGCCGGGTGCAAAATCACCGGAATCGAAGGGGGCTGTCCATGCGCCTCTTCGGACCCACCCCCCGATATGCCACCCGGGAGCTGATCTATCAGGGTGTACTGCCTTTGAGGACCGATAACCAAAGTCTTTCTGGCGCAGAGTTCGTGGATTACTTGAATCGTCTGGGACGTATACAACGGTATGGTAAGGCCGTCGCCCTGCAGCCCGTCGCGGTGCAGGAAGGCGTAGGTGTGCAGCCTGCCGGAGCCCCAGATCAGCTGCTGAATGAATCAGCAGTTGAGATGGCGCTTCCCGTGGTGGTTCCCAGGACGATTCCTGGGGCGCCTCCGGCACCTGCACCCGAGCCGTAGGGCGGCCTGAAGTTTGGGCAGCCAGATGTGGTTCCCTGCGCTGCATGGTGCTGCGCAACTGTTTGCCGAACTTGGAGTTGCCGAACATGACTCACACCTCAAAGACCGCTCGCCAAGGTGCCATCAGCCTGTGCACCGTGATCGCCTTGGTGAACGCTGCGCCAGCCAGCGCGTTCCCCATGCAGGACGCTGTGGCCGCTGCTGGCACGTCTGCGGCCGCTCCCCAGAACGCCCCTGCTGCGCAGCCTGCCGACAAGGCGGAAGACCTGCGCGCGGTGTTCATTGACGTCTCTGGCAAGGTCCAGTGGCGCGGGCCCAAGGGCGCCGACGGCAAGGACCAGGCCTGGAAGGACGCTGAAGTCAACGACGTGGTGCAGGCTGGCGTGGAGATCCGCACTGGCACCCGGTCGCGCGCCACCCTGCGCGTGGGCCGCAACGCCACCGTTCTGATTGATTCCGCCACCTCGCTCACGCTCCCAACCGTGATGCAGGAGGGCGAGATCCTGCGCACCGTGGCCTCCATCCGCAACGGCCGCGCGGACTTCAAGGTTGACAAGGTGGGCATGACCAACGACTTCCGCGTGGTCACCCCCAGCACCACCCTGGCGGTGCGCGGCACCGAGCTGGCAGTGGTGACTGGCGCGCTGAAGCAGACGGAGATCGTGGGTGCGCGCACCAACGTCATCAACGCCATCGAGCTGAAGTACGCCCTGACCAACCAGATCGTCAAGCTTTCGGGCGACGAAAAGAGCAGCAACGACACGCAGAATCCAGCCCATGTGGCCATGGTGAAGACCTCGGCTCCCACCGTGGACGACTCGGCCAACGATGGCAAGGGCGACAAGGTCACCAACGCGCTGATCGGCCCACCGCCCAGCACGGGCGGCAGCACCGCTGGCCTCATCCAGAACAACAAGGGCAACTCCCGCGCTGAGCAGGAGCAGACCTCGGATGGCGGCTCGGTCAACGCCACCATCCGTCGCGCGGTGGAGCTGGCCATCCAGCGCACCGAGCAGGCCATTGACTACATGATGCATGCTCGCGAGATCAGCGATCTGACTGCTTCGCAGGCAGACGCGCTGGGCGCGCTGCAGCAGCTGGCCAACGCCCGCAAGGCAGAGGCGCTTGCGGCGCTGGCTGCGCACCAGGCTGCGGTCAACACCGCGCAGTGCCGCACCAACGAGGCCAACTCGCAGAACAGCCAGTTCAACTGCTCCAACAACCAGCTGAGCAGCTACCTGTCGCAGTTCAACAACGCAGCGGACAGCGCCAACTCGGTGCTGGCTGGCATCCAGAGCATCCTGGACAACGGCGGCAAGGGCGACCTGCACGGCATGGCTGAGCAGGCCGCTGGTGCGCTCGCCGGCATGAACGACGCCCTGAACGGCGCCCACGATTCGCTGGGCGACATGTCTGGCCGCCTGGAAGCCGTTGACACGCTGCTGAAGAGCATGGACCTGAGCACGCTGCCAGACGCAGCGGCTGCTCGCGCCAGCTACCTGGCAGCCATGGCGCAGCTGGCGCAGCTGGCAGGTCAGGGCGCCTCCGCGGCGCAGATCGCTGCCGCAGCCCGCGACGCAGTGGCGCAGCTGCAGTCCCTGGTGGCTGACCTGGCGGTGCTGGCCCCCACGGACGGCGCGCTGAACGCCGCCGCCCAGGCGCTGCAGGCGCTGGCAGACTCCAACCAGGCGCTGGCCAATTCGCAGGCAGCGCTGGCCTCCATTCAGGCAGCCTTGGCTGCTGCTGGCAACGCTCCTGGCGCTAGCCAGCTTGGCATGGTGGAGCAGCTGTACGCGCAGATCGTGGCGGTTCGCGCCATGATGGCCAGCCAGCTGCTGGCCAGCGCTGGATTGATCGAATCGGCTGACGGCACGGCTGGCACCACCAACGCGTACGCCAGCAACGTCTTCCAGGCGCTGAACGAATACTGGCGCGACCAGTGCGGCAACGCCCGTGCGCTGGCTCAGGACGGCGCAGCAGACGCTGCTGCCGCCGCTGGCAGCGCTGACCTGGCCATGGCGCAGTACACCCAGGCGGTGGACGGCGCGCAGGGCATCCTTTCGCAGGTCTCTGCCTTTGAGTCCAGCCTGAGCGAGGCCCGCGGCAACGTGGGCAGCGCCCGCGCAAACCTTGATGGCGCTGCATCGCAGGCCATGGCTGCGCTGGACAACGTGGCGCAGACCAACGGCGGCGGCATCCAGAGCGCGCTGGCTGCACTCGACGCGCTGGAGCAGGCGCTCAACTCGGTGGTTTCGCAGTTTGGCGCCTTCCAGACCGCTGAACAGAATTCTCCACAGGTCTGCGCGCTGAACGCCCTGCAGGAGCAGGGCGCAGCCGCGCTCAACGCGCTGATGGCAGCGCTGGCGCAGGCACAGGGCGGCGCAGGGACTGCGCAGAATGGTTCGGATGCTGCGCAGGCTGCTGCGGCTGCTGCCGCGCAGGTGCGCGATCTGGCGCTGAACCTGGCCGAGCAGTACGGGCTGAGCATGGATGGCGCGCTGGCTGCAGCGGCCCAGGCGCAGGCCGAGGCGCTCCAGGCTGGTTCGGCCAACGGCCAGGCCCAGGGCTCGCTCTCGCACGTGGAAGCGCTGGCGCTGCTGGCGCAGGCTGGCCAGATGGACTCCATCGCAGCCCAGATCCAGGCACTTCTGGGCAGCTCCTCCAACCTGTCTGCTGCGGCTGCTGCAGACCTTGCAGCAGCGCAGGCCGCGTACGTGCAGGTGAACGAGCACGGCACGGTGGTGTTCTCGCAGCTGACCGTGAACGCATCCAACGATGCTGCCAACACCCAGATGAACGCAGCCGCATCCTTTGGCGCGCTGCAGCAGATGGCCACTGTGAGCACCCAGTACGTGGCTGCCTTGGATGGCGCAGAGTCTGCAGCCAACAACGCAGAGCGTGCCGCGACCAGCGCCAACCTGGAGATGCAGCGCGCCGTGGTCAACGACCAGCAGGCCACCACTGCCTACCAGCAGCTGCAGATCGCCATCCGTCAGGGCGACCAGGGCTCTGCCCAGGCGCTGGCTGGCGAGACCAACTTCCGCGCACAGGTCGCGGATGGCGCGGCCAATCGGTCTGCCGATTTCGCAGGCGAAGCGTCCAACCACTACACCACGGCTGTGCAGTACGGCGCTGTGGCACAGGGCCTGGAGGGCCAGGTGAACGCCTACGGCTCCACGCCAGAGGCCTTTGCAGCCCAGGCAGCCCAGTACGCGGGCGACGTGGCAAACGCCGACAGCGAGATGACCCAGATCCGCGAGCGCGCGGACTTCTACAACGACGTGGCCCAGATGCTCTCGGGCCGCGCGGGAACGGGCGCAGCTGCCTCGGCAGCCAGCAGCTCTTCGGATGCCCACGCGCAGGTCATGGCCATCGCAGCGCAGCTGTCTGCCGCCGCGCGCGACGCCGCTCAGATGGAGCAGACCGCTGGCTCCAACGCGCAGCGCATGTTCTACCGGAGCGCACGCCTGTACGTGGAGCGCGCTGGCGCTGCCGCGCAGCAGGCGCTGCGTGACGCAGAAGTGGCTCGCGGCGCTGCTGACCACGCCATTGAGCTGGGTCAGAACGCCAACGACCAGGTGGACGGAATGGGGCAGGGCGGCGCGGCTGCGCTCACCACGCCACCAGCAGTCCAGGAGCTGCAGCCAACCTCTCCCGGCCGTCGTGGCGACCGCCTTGGCGCCAACCGCCGTCGCGGTGGCTGATACGCGCTGATTCACCCTTCGCTAGACTCGCTGCGTGCGTTCACCTTCGCGCGCAGTGATCTACGTTGGCTTGGCGGTGACAGCGGTCGTGACAGCGGCTGCGGCGCTGGGCTGGCTGGACCGCGTGGAGTGGCTCACCCAGGATGAGCGCTTCCTGCACGCGCGCATTCCGCCGCTGGAGCTGAGCGACGAGGTGCGCCTGGTGGCCATTGATGACCAGGCGCTTGAGACCATCCACCGCTGGCCCTGGCCGCGCACGCTGCTGGCAGACGCGCTGGCGGAGATCGGTCGTGCTGGTGCCAAGACGCTGGCCATGGACGTGCTGCTGCCAGAGCCGGAGGAGGGCTCACAGCCTGGGCAGGTGTCGGTGGGCGACGAGACGCTTGGATCGGTCTTCGCAGGCATCCCCACTGTGCTGGCAGTGAACATGGACATGGGGCGCGTGTTCGGCGAGGACTGGAGCGGCACGGAGGCGCAGCAGGCCCTGGCTGCGCTCTGCCTGACGCTGGCGCGCGACATCACAGCGGAGCCCGGCGCCATCGCCGTGCGCGCGGGCCTGACCGGCGCACAGCGCGACCGCTTCCTGCAGCGTCCGGTGGCGTTCAAGCGGTACGCGCTGTGGCGGCACCTGGTGGACCTACGGCGGCAGGGCAAGGTGCCGGCCACGCTGGAGGACTTCCGTGCAGAGTGCACCGGTGGCGACCGCCAGCTGGGCGCGTTTGCGGAAGAGAAGCTGCTGGAGCGCGCTTTTGATGTGGATCGCGCCTTTGGCTCGCTGCCGCAGTCCCTGGTGGGGAAGGGCTCCCAGGGCTCGCCGCTGGACACGCCCCCCATTGCCGCGCTGGCGGCCAAGGCGGGCGCGCTTGGGTTTGCCAACTCGCGGCATGACGCAGATGACTGGCACCGCCGCGTGCCGCCGGTGTGGCCATCCGCCTACGGAAACGTGCCGCAGCTTGGTCTGGCGGCAGCGCTGCTCCACCAGGGCAAGGCGGCCAGCGACATGCAGATTGAGCCGCAGGTGGTCCAGATGCCGGATGGCTGGGCGCTGCCGCTCTCGGATGGAATGGTGTTTGTGGATTGGCCGGGCCACATGTTTGAAGGCGTGGGGGCGCAGCCTGACACCATGGTGCGCTCCACCGGTGTGCTGGCCATCGGGCGGCTGGTGGATGTCTCCAAGAACCGGCGCAGGCTGGAGCAGCTGGAGCAGCGCTATCGCGCGCTGCTGGACGACATCCGCACCATGCAGACCAACCTGCCGGAGGATGCAGGTGCGGTGCCTGTGGGCCCCGACGCGCGCAAGTCCATCCGCGATCAGGTGGAGTTCCTGTTCGGGCCGGACCTGGAGACCGCCGCGCAGCTGCCCGCAGAGCTGAACGAGGACGAGCGCCGCATGGCCGGCACCTACCGCGAGTGGCTGCGCCTGGACCGGCAGATCCCAGAGGCGCGCGACCTGATCCGCAAGGTGGAGGCTGAGATCCGGCAGGAGCTGGCTGGAAAGCTGGTGTTCGTGGGATACATGGCCACCGGCGTGGAGGCGGACATGATCAACACCCTGTACGGGCCGCGCACGCCTGGGGTGTATTTCCACGCAGCCATCGCCAGCATGGCGCTGGGGCATCACGCCGTGCGCTTGCCACCGGAATGGCTGGCGCCGGTGCTGACCGCTGCCATGTGCCTGGTGGTGGCCGTGGGGGTGTGGAAGCTTGGCACAGTGCCCAGCACGCTGCTGGCGCTGGGTGCGGTGGGCGCATACGTGGGTGTGATGGGCGTGTGGCTCCTGAACGCAGCGGACCTGATGCTGCCACTGGGCGGCCCAGTGGTGGGCGCGGTAGCCGTGCAGGTGGCCGGCCTGGGCACAGCAGCGGTGGCGCACCAGCGCGAGCGCGCGCGCATCACGCGCCAGTTCCGCGCGCGCGTGAGCGGGCAGCTGGTGGACCGCCTGGTGGAGAACCCAGACGCGCTGAGCGTGCGCGGCGAGCAGCGCATGTCCACCATCCTGTTTGGCGACCTGGCTGGCTTCACCACCATCAGCGAGAAGCTGGGCTCCGAGGCCGTGGTGGCCACGCTCAACCTGTACATGGGCGCGCTGGCCAAGGAGCTGACGGCCAAGAGCGCGTATGTGAACAAGTTCCTGGGCGACGGCGTGCTGGCGTTCTGGAGCGCGTTTGGCGAGGAGCCGCGGCAGGCGCAGCTGGCGCTGGAGGCGTGCGTGGAGTGCCAGCGCCAGGTGAAGGCCATTGGGCAGCGACCAGATCGCCAGGGGCTGCCCTTGGTGAGCCTGCGCCTGGGCTTGGCCACGGGCGTGGTGACCATCGGCGACTGCGGCGCGCCCCCGGATCTGAACGACTACACCGTGATCGGCGACGCGGCCAACCTGTCGGCTCGGCTGGAAAGCGCCAACAAGCAGTTCGGCACCGCCATCCTGATGGACGGCAACACGCGCCACCAGGTGACAGACGACACGGGGCTGCATCTGGTGCGGCTGGGCCGCGTGGTGGTGGTGGGGCAGAGCGTGCCAGTGGAGCTGTTCACGCTGCTGGTGGAGGAGCCTCCAGAAGGCTGGCTGGCGGCTGTGGGCGCAGCGGTAGACGCCTTTGAGAAGGGCGATTTTGCCGCAGCGCGCACTGCCTGGGACGCTGTGGAGGCCAAGTGGGGCGCCACCAAGATGGCTGTTCCCTTCCGGCACGCCATGGATGACCCAGCAGACCCCCGCGACGGCGTTCTGCGTCTGCACGCCAAGTGAGTGAATGCAGCCTGCGGTGGAGTGCGCGGCGCTACGCGTCTGCGCTGTCTGGCATGCGCTTCAGGATGACACCAGTCTGGTCATCCTCTGGCACCTGGCCGCCGCTCCATTCATGCACGGACTTCTTGACGTGGTCCAGGATGGTGCGCGCGTCGGCGTGGCGCACTGCGTGGATCATGGCCTTCAGGCGGTCTTCGTTCATGCGGGCGCCGCCTGGGGCAGGCGCTTCGTAGTAGCCGTCGGTGAGCGCAAGCAGGATGTCTCCGGGCTGCAGGGTGAAGCGCTGCACCTCGTCTGGCGAGTACGGCATGGGGAACACGCCAAGCGGTGGCGCGTCTGCGGACATGCTGACAAAATCATCCAGCGCCGCGCGGTAGACCAGGATGGGCGCCTGCCCGCTGGACCAGGTTTCCACGTTGCCGGTGCGGCAGTCCACGCGGGCGAACCACGCGGTCACAAATCGGCCGTCTGGCAGGTCCTCGCAGAGCTGGGCGTTGATCTCCTCTGCCACGCGCACGATGGGCTGGCCCATGCGCAGGCCCAGGCGCAGCATGCCGCGCATCTGCACCGCGCTCAGCGCGCTGGCAATGCCGTGGCCTGTGGCGTCGGCCACCATGAGCACCAGCGCGTCTGCGTCGTTGTGCGCATCCGTGGGTGCGCCGTCGCGCAGTGGCACCACGTCGTAGGCGTCGCCGCCGCAGGTCTCGGCTGGGGCGCTCTCTGCAGCCATGTCCCAGCCAGACAGCTTGGGCAGGTCGGTGGGGAAGGTCTCTGCCTGGATGTCGCGGGCCACGTCCAGTTCGCGTTCCAGGCGCTCGCGCTCGATGCGGTCCTCGATGAGGCGGCCGCGGCGCATGGCCACGGCAGCGTGCGCAGCCAGGCCGCTGGCCAGCTCCTCGTCCTGTGCGTCGAAGGGACCGGTGCGCTTGTTCAGGACCTGCGCCACGCCCACCAGCGCGCCTTCGTGGTCCAGGAGTGGAATGGCCAGGATGGTGCGGGTGCGGTAGCCGGTCTTCTGGTCCACCGCGCGGTTGAAGCGCGTGTCGGCGTAGGCGTCCGGGATGTTCACCATGCGGCGCGCGGTGGCCGCAGCACCGGCGATGCCAGCGCCAGCTGGGATGCGGATCACCTGCGGCGCAGCACCGCCCAGGCCGTGCGCCACCTGCGTGAAGAGCTCGTTGGTCTTGGCGTCGTACTCGAACACTGTGGCGCGCTCTGCGTCCAGCAGGTCGCGCAGCGCGTCAATCACCAGACCCAGGATGCCTGCCAGATCAGCCGAAGCAGCCAGCCCGCGCGAAAGCTCCAGGAGCTTCTGCGTGCGCAGGCGGAGATCTTGGCTGGCTGGCTGGTCGGACATGCGTTCAGCCCTTGGGCGCTGGGGCCTTGCCAGGGCTCTGCGGGTAGATGAGCACGCGGTCGTGCGCCAGGAGCAGGAGGTCGTCCAGTCCGTCGCCGGTGACGTCTGCAATCATGCCCATGCTGGGCTCGAACTCCCGCTTGTCGCCGCCAGAGAAGAGGCGGGTCTCAAAGACCTTGAAGCCCAGCGCGTACATCAACTTCTGCGCCTGGCTGAAGGTGAGGATCTGCGCCATCTGCTCGCCGCCGTCCAGCACCACCACGTCGGTGTAGCCGTCCCCGTTCAGGTCGCCAGTGACCAGCTCGTGCGGCACCTGGCGTGGATCGTCGCTGGTCCACGTGCCCACAGTGTCCAGCACGATGCGGTCGCCGCCCAGCTTGACCAGCGCAAAGCTGTCGTCGCCCACTGCCAGCAGGCCGTCGTTCTGGTCGCCTGCAAACTTGCCAGCGGTCAGCTGGTTGAACTTGAAGCCGGGGATGTCCACCGCCTCCACCTGCTCCCAGCGGTTCTTGTCGCCCTTGGCAAAGAAGATGGCACGGCTGTTGTCGCGGTCGCCAGCCACCACGCGATCGCCCAGCTGAGTGAGGGCCACCAGCTTGGCGTCGCTGTTCTTGGCGTTCATCTGCGTGATGACCTGCCAGCCAGGGCTTGCTCCCGCAGCGGGCGTGGGCTCGTAGCGCAGGGCGCGCACGTAGTTGCGGTCTGCCACCAGCAGCTCGCCCTTGCCGTTGCCGTCCACATCCAGCACCAGCGTGTTGTCGCCGGTGGCTGCCTGCACCAGGCCAAACTGGCCCATGTCCTTGCTCTCCAGCACCTTGAAGGGCGCGTCGGGCGCTGGCTTGTCCGGCACCTTGGCCTGCGCCTGCAGCATGATCATGGGCTTCTCTGGCGTGAACACCAGGAGGTCGGTCAGGCCATCCTGGTCTGCATCCACCGCCAGCACCGCGTTGGGGCTGCGGCTCTGTGAGCCCAGGTTGATGGTCACGCGCTTGGCAGGATCGTCCTGCCAGTCAACAGGCACCAGCTCCACCACGTAGTTCTTGCCGTCCTTGGCCACCACCGCCAGGTTGCGCTCCTGATTGAGCTCCACCAGGTTGATGGCCACAGGCGTGCGGCCAGCGCCCAGCTGCACCGCGGTGGGGAAGGTGATGGCGCCATCCTTGGCAGCGGTGCTGCGGCCCACCACGCCTTCCTTCTCCGACAGCGTGAAGATGACAGCGCCATCCTTGGTGGGCGCCACCACCACCGCGTCCAGGTCTGCAAAGCTGGGGCTGCTGACTGGCGCGCCCAGGCCCTTGTCCTGCTCCTGACGGTAGGTCATCAGCGCGTTGGAGAGCGTGTTGGTGGCCACCAGGTCCTGGAGGCCGTCGGCGTTCACGTCTGCAATCACCACGCGGCGCTTGCGGTTCTGCGGATCCTCAAAGCTCCACGTCACCAGGCTGCTGTCGCGCTGGCCAGCCCCCTGGATGCTGCTCTTGCCCACGCGGTGGAAGGCCACGCGCTTGGTGGAGCGCTCCACCACGCCCAGGAGCGCGGCCCGCTCATGCGGCAGGTGCACGGCGGTGGCCTCGCGGATGGGGGGCATCTCAAAGCGCACCTGCGGTCCAATGACCATCTTGCCAGCCTGGCGCTCGGTGAACCAGGCGCGCAGCGGGGCTGGATCCTCTGGGATCACGCCCACGATGTCCGGCGTGCCGTTGCCGTCGAAGTCATCCACCAGGATGGCCACCACGCGGCCGCTGCCAGCAGAGAGCTCCACGGGCGCGCCCAGCACGTCCTTGTCCATGGGCCAGATGTTGATCTTGCCGTCCACGATGGAGAGCAGCTCTGGCTTGCTGTCGCCCAGCACGTCCGCGGCCAGGAGGGCGTCGCGGTTGGCCGCCAGGTTGCGCACCGTCTGCTTGCGGGCGATCTTGAACACGCCTGGCTCGGTCTGGCGCACCCACACGATGCCAGCCGGGCTGTTGCCTGCGTAGAGCAGGTCAATCAGGCCGTCGCCGTCGTAGTCGTAGGGGAAGACCGCTTCGGTCTCGCGGTCCACGGTGATGCTGTCGCGGCGGAAGCGCCAGTGCTCTGGGAACTCGTTGACGCCCTTGGCAGGAGCCACGTCGTCGGTGGGCTTGGCGTCCTTGCGCTGGTAGTAGATGTCAATGCGGTTCTTGAAGTTGTCCACCACCACCAGGTCGTTCAGGCCGTCCTTGTTCATGTCGGCCACCACAAAGGGGCCGGCCTTCTCGTCAACCTTCACCACTTCCAGGCCGTCAAACCCGTAGTGGGACGCAAGGTCGTCGCTGGCCTTGGTGGGCGGCGCCGCCAGAAGCAGCAGGGCGGGCAGGAGCGACGGAAGTGCGAAAAACATGGTCGGCATGAGTGGTCCCTGGCGCACCCGGCGAACGCCGGCGTGCATGTCCGCGTATAGTAGGGTCACTCGGGCACCCAACATGAAGAACTTCACCCAGGCCACCGCGTGTTCGGCGATTCTCCTTCTTTGCGCTGGCCAGCACAGCATGGCTGCAGATGTGGTCAAGCTGCGCAGCGGGGCGGAGATCCAGGGCACTGTCATCAAGCAGACAGACCAGCGGGTGTGGGTGGACATCGGGTCCGACGTCATCCAGATCAACATGGAGCAGGTGGACACGGTCAAGCGGGACGACGCCGCCCCAGAGCTGAAGGCCGACTCCAAGCTCCTGTACTCCACTGCCAAGGATCTGCCCACGCTGCCGCCCAAGGAGCTGGCCAAGACCCTGGGCCCAGCGGTCATCAAGGTGAGCACGCCCGGCGGGCTTGGCTCGGGCGTGATCATCAGCCCAGATGGCTACGCCATCACCAACGCGCACGTCATCCAAGGTGAGCGGGCGCTGCGTGCCACCGTGTGGTTCCGCCAGGCGGACGGCTCGCTCAAGCGCGCTGAGATTGACGACGTGGAGATCGAGGCGGTGAACAGCTCACTGGATCTGGCCCTGATCAAGATCAAGCACCCCGACGGCAAGCCCTTTGAAGTGGCGCCGCTGGAGGCGGACGAGAACGTGGAGGCCGGCCAGCGCGTGTTTGCAATCGGCAATCCACTGGGCCTGGAGCGCACGCTGACCGAAGGCGTGGTGAGCGTTCCCGCCATGCAGATGGAGGGGCGCACCTTCATCCAGACAGACACCCCCATCAATCCGGGCAACAGCGGAGGTCCGCTGTTCAACCTGCGCGGCGAAGTGGTGGGCATCACCAACATGAAGATCACCCGCGGCGAGAACGTGGGTTTTGCCATCCCCTCGCGCTATGTGAAGGACTTTGTGCGCCACCGCGAGGCGTTTGCGTTCGACAAGAACAACCCCAACTCGGGGCACTTCTATCATTCGCCGCCGCCACGCCCCACGCAGGGCGCTCCTGCTGAGCTGGAAGACGGCAAGGCGAATCCCGAGAAGAACATCCCCACCAAGTAGGTGTGGGGTGAAGTGCGGTCCAAGCGCGGTTCCCCCCAGCGCTGAAAGGTCAATCATGTCAAGGCTGTGGTCTGTAGCGGTCGCATGTGTCGCCTCCTGGTGTGCCACGGTGGTGGCGGATGGCCCAGCGCCATTCCGCAACCTGGCGCCAGACACCACCTACATCATGGTGTCCGCGGACACCTGGAGCAAGGCGGTTGAGGCCTGGGAGAAGACCGGCCTGTCCGGACTCATGAACACAGACGCCATGCAGAAGGTGCTGGGCAAGGATGGCGCCCGCGGCAGCATGGAGAAGCATCTGAAGGAGCTGGGCGTGCCAGAGGGCTCCGTGAGCTGGCCAGACGCGTTCGGTGCCGCCATGTACGCGGTGCACAACACCGAGCTGGACACCGATGAGTCGAACATGGTCTTCTACGGCGACTGGGGCACCCGGGCCGACGCGATGTCCAAGGTGGTTGACGCCCTGATGAACGAGGCCGTCAAGGAGGACAAGTGGAAGCTGGAGACAGGCGATCAGATCGCTGGCCGCGATGTGATCACCATCGTGCTGCCTGAATCAGAGCGCGACAAGGCCCTGCGCGAGCGGTTTGGGCAGGGCCTGCGCGTGGAGGTGGGGCGCCGCACCGAGAAGCTGTTCTATGTGCGCGATGGCGCGCGGTTCCTGATGGGCACCGACCGGGGTGGCCTGGAGGACGTGCTGGAGGCGCTGGACGGGAAGCGCAAGTGCAAGGTGCCAGAGCAGAAGGAGTTCCAGGGCGCCATGGACCAGCTGGGCCAGCAGGACTTGTCTGTCATCGTGCTCACGGCGCCCATGCAGGGCGTGGTGGATGCAGCTGGCGGGGGCATGATGGCGGCCTTCCAGCCCATGGTGCAGCTCTTCCTGGGTGATGTGCAGGCGTGGTCCATGGGCATGCACCTGATGGGCTCGCAAGGTCAGGTGGAAATCAGCGCATCAGCGCTGCTGCCGGGAGCGCCCACAGGCGTGTGGAAGCTGCTGGGGCCAGCCGCTCCGGTGGACAAGCCACCGGCTGTGGTGGGTGGAGACGCGGTGAGCTTCTACCGCATGAACGTGCAGTTCAAGGAAGTGATGACGCTCATCAACACCATGGCTGCCAACCTGCCAGCGGAGATGGGCGGTGGCAAGGGTGGTGAGATGGACGCGTGGCTCCTGAACTACGGCCCCGTGGTGAGCAAGGGCTTTGAGGCCATGGGCCCTCACGTGTGGTCCACCAGCGTGGTTCGCCAGCCTGTGACGCCCGAGAGCAAGGTGGGCTGCACGGTGGTGGAGTGCACCAATCCCAAGGCAGTGGTGCCCATGGTGGCGCAAATGGGCGCCATGGTTGGCATGAAGCCCCGCGACGTGGATGGCAACACCCTCTTCTCCAGCGAGATGGTGCCCATGACTGTGGGCATTTCCAACGGCTACATGGCCATGGGCGACAGCAAGCAGGTGGAACAGGTGATGCGCGCGGTGGGACAGAAGGACCTGCCCATGCTGGCGGACCACGCCACCTTCAAGCAGGCCTCTGGCAGCGTGGGCAGCCAGGATGTGCTGGGCTGGGGATACACCGACATCGTGGCCAGCTGGAAGTACGACCATGAGATGCTGAAGGCCATGCCAGATGAGTCGGGCGACATGGAGAAGTACCTGGAGGAGTCAGATGACTCGCCTTGGGCCAAGCGCATGGGCTACCAGCTGCCAGACAACACGTCAGAGCTGCTGAAAGCCCTGGAGCCGGATGTGGTGGCCAAGTACCTGGGGCCGATGGTGTGGACGCTGCGCTCCAGCGACAAGGGCTTCACTGTCAAGCTGTGGCTCATGTCTGCGCCCGGTCAGTAGCTGGCGGCTGCGGCACACCCAGGTCTGCGTGCGGCACGCCATGCGTGACGTGCAGGGTGCCCTGTGGGGCGGCGGCCGCGATGGCCGCTGCCTCCGCAACAGGCGAAGTCTGGTCTGTGCCGTCTGCATGGACCACCAGCGGCGCGGCCACGGCTGCGGCTGAGGCGGTGGTGGGCGTCTCTGGCCCGTCCAGGAGCCGCAGCAAGGCAAGCACCACAGCTGGAAAGGGGCCCACTGGCAGGTTGCGCAGGTCTACGTGCGCCCTGAAGGGCGTGCGCACCCGCTCATAGGGTCCCCAGGCCTCGACATGCTCGATGGGCACGCTGCGGCGCTGCGCTGCTCGGGCTGCTGCGTGGATGGCCACGACGGCGCCCATGGAGTGCCCAACCAGCACCACGCGCGCGCCGGGGTGGAGCGCCGCCACCTCTGCCAGCAGCAGCTCCATGTCCGCCACTTCTGCCCGGCCCAGGGTGGTGCGGCCTTCTGACTCGCCGTGCCCGCGCAGGTCTGGCAGCACCACCAGCGCGCACGTCTCCACCCACGGGCCAGCGCGGCGCAGGCTGTCCCAGCGGCTGCGGTTATGCCCGTGCAGCACCACCGCCACGCGCCCGCTGTGCGGCGCGTGCCCTTGGATGACCCACGCTGGCGTGGTGCCGCCATCTGCGCGGGGAAAGCGCTGCTCGGTGGCGGTCCAGCCACACTCATCAGGTGCTGCTGGCAGGCCGCGCGCCAGCGCCCACGCGGTGGTGCGCCGGGTGGGCCGAAGGGTCTCCTTCCACAGGCCAGCCACATAGAGAGCGCTGGCCACGGCAGTGCCAGCCGCCACCAGCACGCTCATCCCCAGCGCGCTCTCCAGCGCGTGGTTCACGCTGCGCCAGCCCGCGCCAGGGCGGCCTCCATGGCAGCGTGGCGCTGCGCGCGTTCAGTGGCACAGGTGAGGCTGGGCAGGTTGACCGCCACGTTGTGCGCAGCAGCGCGTGCGGCCACGGCTGCCAGGTCGCGGGCGATGGCCAGGTCGCTGCCCAGCTGTGGATTGGTGCGGCCGGCGAGCGAGGCACACAGCACCGCCACCTCGGCCGCAAGATCCAGGATGGCCTGCGGCGCCAGGATGGCTGCGCGCACCGTGGCGTCCCACTGCTCGATGCGGGTGGGATGGTCCTTGGGCACCTTCCACAGCGCGTTCAGCGCGCCGTAGGCGGCGGCGTCTTCGTCCACCAGCTGCAGGGCGCGCGTGCGCAGTGGTCCCAGCGTGGCCAGCGCCTTCTGCAGCGCAGGCTGGTGCTCTGCCAGCTTGGGCTTGCCCAGGCTGAATTCGACCACCATGGCCAGGAGCGCTGCGGCGTGCGCTGCGGTGACCGCTGCCACCGCGCCACCACCCGGCACGGGCGTGCGGGCCGCCAGCTGCGCGCAGAACTCGTCCACCGAGAGCTTGGCTCGTTCCATGGAGGCCTCCTGGGCTGCGCTGGTGGCAGCCTATGCGCGGATCTCTGCCTTCAACTGCTCGCTCAGTGCGGTGGCCAGCGTGTGCATGGAGCCGTCCACCTCCTCGCGCCGCAGGGTGCGGTCTGGCGCGCGGAACATCAGGCGCAGCGAGACGCTCTTGCGGCCCTGGCCTGTCTGCTTGCCGCGGTAGGTGCCCACAAAGGAGACGCTCTCAAAGAGCGGCAGCTTCTGCGCGTGCACGGCCTGCTCAAGCGAAGCCCAGGTGACGGCTTCTGGCACCAGCACGCTCAGGTCGCGGTCAATGCCGGGGAAGGCTGGCAGCGCCTGCGCACGGGCATCTGGCGGGTAGTGCGCGTACAGCGGCTGGAGGGCCAGTTCTGCGGCAGCCATGGGGCCTTCCAGGCCAAAGACGTGCAGGACCTCTGGGCGCAGCAGGCCCACGCTTCCAAGCGTGGCGTTGTCCAGGCGCAGGGTGGCCTCCACGCTGTAGTAGGGCGCGGCCTCTGCAGGAGGAACAGGCAGCACCTGCACCGCCGCGTGCTGGCCCGCCAGGAGGCGCACCACGCGCTCGCAGGCACCGCGCATCCAGCGGAAGGTGTCTTCATGCGGCTGGTCGGACAGCAGCGTGACCAGCGCGCGTTCATCATGCTGGCCATCCGCGCGCAGCGCAAAGGCGCTGGCAAACTCAAACAGGCGCAGGTGTGGCGTGCCGCCGTCTGCGTTGCGGCGCTTCACCTCAAGCAGGCTGGCCAGCACCGAGGGCCGCAGCACGGGCGTGCCGCCTGCGCGCTCATCCTCGATGCGCAGCGGCTGCCGGCCCCCGCGCACAAACGGCGCAGCGTGGCGCTCGCTGACCAGCGTGTGCGTGATGCTCTCCACAAAGCCCAGGCCCACCAGCAGGTCCTTCACCGCGCGGGGTGCCGCCACTGTGGGCTGCACCGGCGCCACGCGCACGGCAATGGCGTCCTTCATGGGAATGCGGTCCAGGCCGTGGATGCGGCAGATCTCCTCAATGAGGTCAATCTCGCGCTCGATGTCCATGCGCCGCGGCGGCACCGTGCAGGTGATGCTGTTGCCGCGCAGCATGGGGCTGAAGCCCAGCGTGTCCAGGATGCGCAGCACCTCCTCCACAGGCACGTGCGTGCCCAGGATGGCGTCCACGCGGGCAGGGCGCAGCTCCACAGAGCGGGGCGGCGGCAGGGGCGCGCCTGCTGCCACCACGCCGTCGCACAGCTGGCCACCCGCTGTCTCCAGGATGAGCGCAGCCAGGCGGTCTGCAGCGCTGTCCACCTCTGCAGGGTGCACGCCTCGCTCAAACCGGTAGCTGCTGTCGCTGGAGATGCGCAGGCCCCGGCTGGCGCTGCGCACCGCCATGGGGCTGAAGGTGGCGGCCTCCAGCAGGATGTTCACGGTGCGGTCTGTCACGGCGGTCAGCTGGCCGCCCTTCACGCCCGCCACTGCCACCGGGCGCTCTGCGTCGGCGATCACCAGGTCGCCAGCGCGGAGCGTGACTTCCGCAGCGCCTTCGCCGATGGGAAGGAACTTCTCTCCAGCCTTGGCTGCACGCACCTGGATGAGGCCGCCCTTCAGGGTGTCCAGGTCAAACACGTGCGTGGGCTGGCCCAGCTCAAAGAGCACGAAGTTGGTGCAGTCCACCAGGTTGTTGCGGGGGATCTGTCCAATGGCGCGCAGCCGCTGCTGCAGCCACGCGGGGCTCGGGCCCACCTTCACGCCGCGGATGATGCGGGCGGTGTACCGGGGGCAGGCCGAGTGGTCGTGGTTCTGCACCTGGATGAGCGTGCTGGCCGCTGGGCCACGCGCGTGCTGCGCTGCGGCCGGAGCCTTCAGCGTGCGCCCGCTCAGCGCGCAGATCTCGCGGGCGATGCCCAGGTGGCACAGGCAGTCGCCGCGGTTGCTGGTGGTCTCGATCTCCTGCCAGACCTCGCCGTTGTCGGCCGTGTCGCGCCCGTCAAAGTTCAGGCCAGCGGCAGTCAGCAGCGTGGCCTGCTCCTCTGCGGTGGCAGGGCGGTCCAGGTAGTCGTTGACCCAAGTGACGCTGGTGCGCATGGCGGGGCGGCAAGGGTAGCATCCCGCGCACTGCAGCATGGCTCCCAGCGCACGCCACACCGCCGTTCCCTGCTTGGCCGCCGCGCTGGCTGTGTTTTTCCTGGCAGCTTGCGACAGCCCGCAGGGCGCCCGGCCCTCCACCGTGGCCCAGCAGCCCACGCCAGCGCTGCAGGACGACCCCCAGCGCACGCCCGAGGACCTGACGGTGGACATCACCATCATGTCGGGTGCTGCCATGCCAGAGTCGCTCAAGGTGGAGGAGCGCACCAGCCGGTACATCCTCTTCCCAGATGGCGCGCTGCACGCGGAATCTGGCCCATACCTGACGCAGAAGTCCCGCCCCGGCCGCGCGCGCTGGCTGTACCAGCAGCAGATCGCCCAGGTGTGGGCGCTGTGCAGGCAGATCGGCTTTGCTGATCCATCCAACGCCAACGGTCCTGCCAACCCAGACATGATCCGCCAGGCGCGTGGCGAGCGCATCACCATCATCACGCTCCACGCCAACGGGCAGTGGTGGAGCTATGTGCGCCGCGCGCTGCCAGATTCCAAGGGCGACGAAGCCTCTGCGCGCCTGGTGCGCACGCTGGCTGCGCTGGCATGGGTGCCAGACTTCACGCCCAGCGACCTGCAGCCAGATCGCTACGACTACGGCCCAGACCCATACGCCATGTATCGCGCTGGCAGACCCGCACAGGTGGCTCCATGATGAACGTGTTCCGCGCGGCAGCGCTCGCACTGGCCGCCGTCGGAGTGGCTGCAGTGCTGCTGGCCGCGCCTGCTGGGTGCGCCAGCCGCCCCATGGTGCCGCCCCAGGAGCCGGCGTCACCCACTGACGGCCTGAGCCTGCAGATGTGGTACGCCATTCCATCGGGCGGGCAGTACCAGATGTTCCGCGTGAAGGAGACGGGCGAGTTCCAGTATGGCGGCGGCATGGTGGCCATGAACCGCAACACCGACTGGACTGGCCAGCTGACGTTGGAGGAGGCCAAGCAGGTGCGCGCGCTGGTGGACAAGGCTGGCTGGATGACCGCAGAGGATCCAGCCCGCAAGGAGGGGGATTCGCCCATCGCAGAGATCGAGCTCTCTGGCGGCGGCTCCTCGCGGCGCTTCCAGATCAACGGCCCAGATCCTGCGGTGGCAGAGCTGGCCACCATGCTGCAGAAGGTGGCGGACCAGCGCTTCAACCGGTTCCTGCAGCGCCTGCCAGAAGGCGGCGCGCAGCCACGGTGACGGCCTACCATGGCCCGCGTGTCGGCTGCTGAGCAACCAGGCCAGGACCCCATCGTGGGCATTGATCTTGGAACCACCCATTCGCTGGTGGCGCTGTGCACTCCGGCTGGCCCCCGCGTGCTGCCAGACGCAGAGGGCAGGGCGCTCCTTCCCAGCGTGGTGCGGTACAGCGGCCGGGCGGACGGCCCGCCAGAGGCGGTGGGCCACGCAGCCCGTGCGCGGGCGGTGGAGTTCCCGCAGCTGACGGTAGCCAGCAGCAAGCGCTTCATGGGGCGGGGGCACCAGGAAAGCACGGCTGCAGCAGACTGGCATGGGCCAGCGCTGGTGCCAGGCCTGCACGGGCTGGCTGCCTTCCGGGTGGGCGAGCGCACGGTCACGCCGCAGGAGGTGGCTGCCGACGTGCTGCGCGCGCTTCGCATCCAGGCAGAGGCAGCGCTGGGCGTGGCGGTGCGCCGCGCGGTCATCACGGTGCCGGCCTACTTTGACGACGCCCAGCGCCAGGCCACGCGCGACGCAGCCCGGCTTGCCGGCCTGGATGCGGTGCGCATCCTGAACGAGCCCACCGCGGCAGCGCTGGCCTATGGCATTGGCGCCACAGACCGCCGCCGGAGCCAGCCAGAGACCATCGCGGTCTACGACTTTGGCGGAGGCACCTTTGACATCAGCATCCTGCAGCTGGTGCCCGGACAGGGCCAGGAGGGCGAGTTCTTCCAGGTGCTCTCCACAGCAGGCGACACCCGCCTGGGTGGCGACGACCTGGACGAACGCATCATCGGCCTGGTGACAGACGAGATCCGCCAGCAGCATGGCGCTGCGCTGGAGTTCCCGCCTGCTGCCCGGCAGGCGCTGCGGCTCTTTGCAGAGCAGGCCAAGATCGCACTGAGCACCCGTGAGGAGACCACGCTCCAGGTGGACCTGGGCGATGGCCGCGCCTACCGCCGCACGCTGACCCGCGCTGAGTTTGAAGCGCTGGCGCGCCCGCTGATTGACCGCACGCTGGCAGCCTGCCGCACTGCCATGGCAGACGCTGGGCAGCCGGAGATCCACCGCGTGGTGCTGGTGGGCGGCTCCACGCGCATTCCCGCGGTGCGCGCTGCGGTGCGCCAGTTCTTTGGCCAAGAGCCCTACGCAGCGCTTGACCCAGACCAGGTGGTGGCGCTGGGCGCTGCCGTGCAGGCCAGCGTGCTGCAGGGCGGGCGCCGCGACCTGCTGCTGGTGGACGTGGTGCCCCTCTCCCTGGGCATCGAGACGCTGGGCGGCGCTGTGGCCAAGCTGGTGGTGAAGAACAGCTCCATCCCCACGCGCGCCACCGAGATGTTCAGCACCAGCAAGGATGGCCAGACTGGCGTGCAGATCCACGTGCTGCAGGGGGAGCGCGAGATGGTGGAGCACTGCCGGTCCATCGCCCGCTTTGAGCTGAAGGGCATCCCGCCCATGCCAGCAGGCATCCCGCAGATCCAGGTGGAGTTCCTGGTGGATGAGAACGGGGTGCTGCAGGTGACGGCGGTGGAGCGCCGCAGCGGCCGGATGGCCAGCGTGCAGGTGGTGCCCACCTACGGGCTCACTGCCCAGGACGTGGACACCATGGAGGCAGAAAGCTTCCGGCACGCCCGGGAGGACATGCACATCCACCGGGTGGTGGACCTGGCGGTGAACTCCCGGCTGGATATCAAGTGGATCAGCGAGGCCATGGCCAGAGTCCGCGCTGAGGTGCCAGCAGCCCTGGTGCAGGAGCTGGAAGGCCGCCTGGAGGCGCTGCAGGGCATGGTGGCAGCGGCCGAGCGCAACCCCGCCACGGTGGACGCAAACGCCTTCCAGCGCGCCAAAGAGGCGCTCGACCGGGCCAGCGTGCCAGTACACGAGGCCAGCATCGCCCGCAGCCTCCGGGGCTGACACTGACAGAAGCGGGCGGATTTCACTTGTAATGAACGGCAGGTTTCCTATCATTTCCGCTTGCGCAGGCATGTCTGCCTGCCACGACGCGGCCGTCGTCCGCGCGCCTCTGGTCCTCACCGCTGATGGCCGACACCCTCGCTGACGCTTCGGCGTCTTCCTCGTCCTCAACCCGCCACCGCAACTCGCGCGCTGCCACAGAGCCGGGCTGGACGCCTGATGATTCTGCGTCGCTCTATGCCATCCGCCAGTGGGGCAAGGGTTTCTTCGACGTCAACAGCAAGGGCCACGTGGTGGTGCGCCCCACGCGCAATCCCACCTGCGAGGTGGACCTGCACGACGTGGTGGCTGGCATGCGCGAGCGCGGCTTCCGCACTCCAGTGCTGGTGCACTTCAGCGACCTGCTGCAGCGCCGCCTGGAGGACATTGCAGAGGCGTTCCGCGGCGCCATCGTGGAGCACGGATTCCGCGGCAGCTACCAGGCTGTGTTCCCCATCAAGGTGAACCAGCAGCGCCGCGTGGTAGAGGAAGTGCGCGACGCTGGCGGGCGCCTGGGCTTTGGCCTTGAGGTGGGCAGCAAGCCAGAGCTGCTGGCCGTCATGGGCATGACCAGCGACCAGCGCGACCGCCTGATCATCTGCAACGGCTTCAAGGAAGAGCGCTACATCGAGTTCACTGCGCTGGCCGCCAAGCTGGGCCGCCGCATCATTCCGGTCATCGAAAATCTGACTGAACTGAAGCTGATTTTGCGCTACTACCAGCTGCACAACGTGCGGCCCACCATTGGCGTGCGCATCAACCTGGCCACGCAGGGCGCTGGCCGCTGGCGGCATTCCAGCGGTCTAAAGGCCAAGTTTGGCCTCAGCCTGAATGAAGTGCTTGAGGTGCTGGACATCCTGCGCCAGCACGACATGGCAGACTGCCTGCAGCTCCTCCATTGCCACATGGGCAGCCAGATCCACGACATCCGCCAGGTGAACCAGGGCGTCAACGAGCTGGCGCGCATCTACTCGCAGCTGGCCAAGGCTGGCGCTGGCATGAAGTACCTGGACATCGGTGGTGGCCTGGGCATTGACTACGACGGCAGCCAGACCAACTTTGAGTTCAGCACCAACTACACGCTGCAGGAATACGCCAGCAACGTGGTCTACAAGATCATGACGGTGTGCGACGAGGAGGGCGTGACGCACCCCATCATCGTCAGCGAGAGCGGCCGCGCCATGGTGGCGCAGCAGAGCGTGCTGATCTTTGACGTGCTGGGCGCCAACCGCCTGGACCGCTTTACTGTGCCAGCCAAGCTGCCGCAGCCAGAGCCGGGCACCGAGCTGCCGCGCCCGCTCACCGACCTGTACGAGGTCTATCAGGCCATCAGCGAACGCCGGTTGCTGGAGAACTACAACGACCTGCTCGAGGACCGCGACGAGGCGCTCCGCCTGTTTAGCGTGGGCCTGATGAGCCTGGAGCACCGCGCGCTGGTGGACCGCATTTTCTGGGCTGGCTGCGCCAAGATTCGCGACACGGCGCGCGGCATGTCGCGCCCGCCAGAAGAGCTGGGCGACCTTGAGACCGCCCTCAGCGACACCTACTTCTGCAACCTCTCCATCTTCCAGAGCATGCCGGACGTCTGGGCCATCAACCAGCTGTTCCCCATCATGCCCATCCACCGGTTGGAGGAGCGCCCCACGCGCAAGGCCACCATCGCAGACCTCACCTGCGACAGCGATGGCAAGATTGATCGCTTTGTGGACGACCACGACGTGAAGAAGTGGCTGGAAGTGCACGACTTCAACGATGGCGACGAGTACCTGCTGGGCGCGTTCCTGGTGGGCGCGTACCAGGAGACCCTGGGCGACCTGCACAACCTGTTCGGCGACACGCACGTGGCGCACATCAAGGTGGACGAGAACGGCGACTGGTGGATTGACGAGGTCATCGAGGGCGACGCCGTGCGCGACGTGCTCACCTACGTGCACTACGACCTGGGCCGCCTCTTTGGCGAGATGCGCCGCGAGTGCGAGAAGGCAGTGGTGGCCAAGCAGATGACCGTGGCAGAGTCGCAGGCGCTGCTGAAGCAGTACGAAGCCGGCCTCTCTGGCTACACCTACCTGGAAACAGGCGGCTGAGCAGCAGGGCGGGCGGATGCCTGTGGCGCGTGCGGCACGGGCGGCGCGTGGCGGCGCAGGCGGCAGACACCTGCACCCAGCGGTGCCGTAGCATCTGCCGCTTCCCATGGCCTCTGTAGACCTTGCGCAGTTTGTCTCGTTGGATGACTTTGAGCAGCACGCTCGCACGGTGCTGCCCACGGTGGCTGCGGACTACTTCCGGTCTGGCGCGTGGGGCGAGGTGACGGTGCGCGAGAACCGCACCGCGTGGGACCGCCTGCGCATCCATTACCGCGTGATGGTGGACGTGTCCAAGCGCAGCACGGCCGCCACCATCCTGGGGCAGCAGGCCAGCATGCCCGTGGTGGTGGCGCCCACAGCGCTGCACGGCATGGCGCATGCAGATGGCGAGCTGGCCACCGTGCGTGCTGCGGGCGCAGCGGGCGTGCCGTTCACGCTGTCAAGCCTCAGCACCACCTCAGTGGAGGACGTGTGCGCGGCCGCGTGTGGCCCAGTGTGGATGCAGATGTACATCGGCAAGGACCGCGGCTTTGTGCGTGCGCTGGCGCAGCGCGCGCAGGCTGCTGGCTGCACCGCGCTGGTGCTGACGGTGGACACCCCGGTCTGGGGCGTGCGCGAACGCGACCTTCGCAACCACTTCCGCGTGCCAGACCACCTGCGCATCGTCAATCTGGAGCGCCCCGGCGGGCCTACGGGGCATGAAGGCCGCGGCATCGGCCAGAGCCTGGGTTGGACCATTGACGACACGCTCACCTGGAAGGACTTTGAATGGCTGCGCGACGCCACCAGCCTGCCGGTGCTGGTGAAGGGCGTCTGCCGGCCAGAAGACGCAGCGCAGGCGGTGGCGCTGGGCGCGCGCGGCGTGATCGTGAGCAACCATGGCGGACGGCAGCTGGACAGCGCGCCACCCACCGCAGAGACGCTGGAGCCCGTGGCGCAGGTGGTGGCGGGGCGCGCCGCGGTGCTGGTGGACGGTGGCGTGCGCCGCGGCACCGACGTGCTGAAGGCGCTGGCGCTGGGTGCCACCGCAGTGGCGGTGGGGCGGCCTGTCCTATGGGGCCTGGCCACTGCAGGTGAAGATGGTGTGAAGCAGGTGCTTGCCATCCTGAAGCAGGAGCTGGATGTTTCCATGGCGCTGGCTGGCCTGGTGAGCGTGCGCGACGTGCCCCGGCACATGGTGCGGCCAGCACCCTGAGGGCCTACGATCCGCGCATGTCCAACGCACGCGCCTACGCAGCCCAGTCCGCCACCCAGCCGCTCGCACCGTGGAGCTTCCAGCGCCGCACGCCTGGCCCCAAGGATGTCTCCATCCGCATCACGCACTGCGGGGTGTGCCATTCAGACCTTCACATGGCGCGCAACGAATGGGGCTTCAGCGCCTACCCCGTGGTGCCTGGGCATGAGATCGTGGGCATGGTGACCGCCGTGGGCGCGCAGGTGACCAAGTACAAGGTGGGCGACCGCGCTGCCGTGGGCTGCCTGGTGGACAGCTGCCGCACCTGCCCAGACTGCAAGGAAGGGCTGGAGAACTACTGCGCAGCTGGCATGGTGATGACCTACAACAGCCCAGACAAGCACACGGGCGCCATGACCTACGGCGGGTACTCGGACCACATCGTGGTGGACCAGGACTTTGTGCTGCGCGTGCCAGCCAACCTGGACATGGCCGCTGCAGCGCCGCTTCTGTGCGCGGGCATCACCACGTGGTCGCCGCTGCGCCACTGGAAGGTGGGCAACGGCAGCAAGGTGGGCATCGTGGGCCTGGGTGGCCTGGGGCACATGGGCGTCAAGCTGGCGCACGCGCTGGGCGCGCACACGGTGCTCTTCACCACCAGTCCTGGCAAAGTGGCCGATGGCAAGCGCCTGGGCGCCGATGATGTGGTCATCTCCAAGGACGAAGCCGCCATGGCCGCGCATGCGCGGTCGTTTGACTTCATTCTGGACACGGTGAGCGCCAGCCACAACCTGGACGCCTTCACCAACCTGCTGAAGCGCGACGGCACCCTGTGCCTGGTGGGCGCGCCAGAGCATCCGCACCCTTCGCCCAGCGTGATGAACATGCTCTTTGCGCGCCGGCAGATTGCAGGCTCGCTGATCGGCGGCCTGCCAGAGACGCAGGAGATGCTGGACTTCTGTGGCAAGCACAACATCGTCTCGGACATCGAGACCATTGCCATGAAGGACATCAACACCGCCTATGAGCGCATGCTGAAGAGCGATGTGAAGTACCGCTTTGTGATTGACATGGCCACGCTGTAACGCGCCTGCTCACCCAGCCCGCTCTGGGTCTGGAAAGCTGCGGTACAGCGCAGAGGTGAAGTCCTTCACCGCGCTGTACACCGGCATGTGCAGGGCTTCTGTCTGACCGCTGCGCGTGGCCACGTTGCTGAACGCACGGTCCAGCTGCGCCAGGTCCTTGCACCACACCACGCAGTGGAACTCATGCAGCGTGGGCGGGCTGAACCCAAACTTGCGCCGCGAAAGGCTCCAGCCCTCAATCTGCCCCAGCCCCTTCAGGTGGTCCAGGTATGCGCGCACCGCCTCAGCAAACTGCAGGTCTGCTGGTGGGCGCGTGTCCTTCAGGTTGAACCACAGGTGATAGAAGTTCATGGGGCGCAGGCTAGCGGCAGCGCCCCATTGTTCAGGGGCCCCGCGGCCCGCAGCCCAGCGGTCATGGGCACGGCCCCCAGTAGCCCAGCAGGATGCCAAGGTCCTCGCCGTTGGTCACGCCGTCGCCATTCAGGTCTGCATAGGCGCCCGGCTCCTCCCAGTTGCCCAGCAGGATGCCCAGGTCGCTGCCATCCACCATGCCATTCTGGTCATAGTCTGGCGGGCAGCTGGGGTTGATGGGCGTCATCGCGGTGCGGTAGGGCGAGTTCACATAGGTCTGCAGCGCATCCACATCGTCGTCGTTGCGCAGGCCCAGCTCCTGGCACGTGTAGATGGTCTCCATGTTCTGCCCGTTCCACCGGTAGATGTCGCAGCCGCTGGCGCGGAACGGGTCGCCCGTGGGCACGGAGAAGACCATGGCATCCTGGCCTAGCTTGAACTTCAGGTCGCCAGCGCGGACAGGGTCGTACCCCTGTGCCATGGGGTTCTGCGGCATGCGCTTGTTGGGCGCCATGTTCACCAGCATGGAGAGCCCGTCCAGCCGCTGGGGGAGGGCGTCCGCCACAGGCCAGCCATCCCGCGCGGGGTCCCAGTACACGTACACCTTTCCCGGATTGAGCGGATGCCACGGGTCCTGCACCCAGATCTTGGGCGAGGGCGCTGCGGCGGAGTACAGCGTGTAGAAGACCGGCTGCAGGGGGATGCCTGTGTTCGTGAAGACCAGGTTGGCAGGGACAGTCGAGAGCGCACACAGATTGTCTGTGGGCAGCGGGTTGAAGTCCTCGTCCAGGAAGTGCTCCAGCAGCCCCACCGTGGTGCCAGCCACGAACTCGCGGTTGTCATCAGGCACCGCCACGGTGAAGACGCACGCGGCTGGATCCCGCGCCTGGCCCAGCACGCGCGCCACGTCGGTGGTGGCCAGTCCTTGCGAGTCGCGGTCCACCGAGAAGTAGAGGCCGGGCGTGCCGCTCGGCGTGCCCACGGGTGGCTGGTTTTGATACAGCTCGTCGTTGCCGGTGGAGAAGGAGTCCAGCTCTGCAGGGCCTGGAACGATCCACACCAGCGTGTTGGTCAGGTTGCCGCCGTTGTAGAGGTGCTCGGCTGGCTTGGCCTCGGCAAACACATCGGTGCCGATCTCGCCGGTGGTGTCGCTGGTCACGCCAAACAGGATGGGCGCGTCTGCGGTGCCGTGGTCGGTGGTGAAGATGAAGAGTTTCACCTTCTTGTCGTTCAGCTCCTGATCATTGGCGTAGGTCTTCACGCGGCTCACCACAAAGCCAGCAGCATCGCGGAGCGCCTTCTCCAGCTCTGCGCGCGTGGCCTTGGCATCCGATCCCCAGGTCACAGTGGGGATGGCGTCACCTGGACCGTAGTTGCCGCACATCACCCAGATGTTGGCTGCAGCAAAGCCGTATTTGTCCTTCAGCATGGCGCGCATCTTGTCCATGTTGTTGATGTGGCGCTGCTCCGGGTCGCCTGCAAACAAAATGGCCAGCTTCAGGTCGCCGGTCTTCAGGTCGTCCGGGTCCACGTTGGAGCGGTACTGCGGATGCTCGTACGCAATGCCGGGGTTGGCGGTGATGTCGCCCACGCCGCCAGCAAGCATGCCGTTGTACGCCCGCTTGGTGATCTCCTGCATGGTCCACACAGGCCGCTGCCCAGCTCCAGCCACGCCGCGGTCTGTCCACGCGAAGGCGTAGCGCGAGTACCAGCCTGTGGCTGGCACGCCTGCATCCTCGTACGCGCTGGCAGTCTCGAAGTACCGGCACGCGCTGTTGGCTGCAAAGTCTGTGAGTGGCGGCGTGGCCGTGGTGGCCAGGTCAAGCTCCTGGATGAACCCGCCGGAATAGCAGTGCGCAAAGGTGCAGCGCACCTGCAGCTTCCAAGTGCCGGCCACAGTGTCGTGCGCCTTCTTCTCGCCAGCAGCCATCCACGCTGCGAACTCGGTGTCCCACACCACAGACTCATGCGTCACCAGGCCAGTCTTCCACTGCTGCGGCTTGGGCTGGTAGGCGGGGATGTCCTCGTCTGCAAGTGCGAGTGCGCAGGGCAGGGTGAGGGCCGCGAGCGCGGCGATGCGCACGGACAGCGCCACGCGCAGCGACAGCCCAGAACCACGGATCAATGTGTGGTGATGCATGATGTCAGCCTCCAAGAGGAGCAGTGGAAGCCCGCAGACATGCGACCCGCCACGCAGGGTTGGATGCTAGTCCGGGAGGGCCAAACGGCCTTGATTGTGAACAAACTGCGCAGACTGTGAAAATGGCCCCTGCGGCTGTCCGGGCAGTGGGCCCGCCGCCGTGTACTCAGGGATGCGGCGTGATGGCAATGAGCGTGATCTGGCCCTTGCCGGGCCCGTGGCACCAGAAGAGGCGGTAGGCGCCAGGCGTGCGGTTCTGCACATACGCCTCGAACACCTTTCCTTTGGGGTCGTATGGGTGTCCGATCGAGCTGTACTCGTGCGTGTGGAGGCCAGAGTGCTTTGGATTGTCCAGGAGGAGGCGCACGCACTTCTCCACCTGCTTAAAGAGACCCTCGGCCTTTCTGGCTTTCGCCTTCTTGATTTTCTGGCGGCGCTCAAGCGAAGCCAGCGCCGCGGCCTGAAGCTCGCGATACGTTGCATCCGCCTCCTCGGTCCACATCGGCGTGAATGCCATCAATCATCCTGAAGCTGGTCTGCCAGCTTGCGCGCTGCGCCCAGATCCGGACCCTTCTTGGCAAACTTCCCAGCCTTGGCCTGCTGGAGGCCATTGCGGACAGACGCAAGCGCCTTCTCGTTCTCGTAGAGCCAGGATTCGCGCTCTGGGATCACGCGAGCCAGGCGCAGCACGATCTGGTCGCCGCGCTGCTCCACCAGCATGGTGCGGTTGGCAAAGGACTCGCCCAGGGTGATGCGTCCCTTTGAGTCGGTGTTCTTGGTGAGGGCGTTCGATCGTGCCATGCACCCAGTATCGCCCACTTTCCCACAGTGGGCAAGTGGGTTTGTGGAAAATGGTGGGTTTATCGGCCGAAATGGGACTGCGGGCGCTCCGGGGGCGCTTTCATCGCTCATCAGGAAGAGAAGGCCGTTCAGCACACTCTTGCCAGCATCGCTAGCTCGAATGCCTCGACATCAAGCTCCACAGTGAATTCGATTGATTCGAGGAAGTGCACTCCGTTGCCACAGATTGCAAGCCAGCCTTTGGCAAGCATCCGTACGCCTAGGACGCCTTGCCACATTCAGTACAAATGGCTCCGGGCTTGCATGGATGCCCGCAATGCCCACATAGACCCCGCCGTCGCCTCAACTCGATAAGAGCACAATGGACACTCCAGTCTGCCGCAGCAACACCAATTCCCCAAGTGGCAAAGTTCGCGACAAAACCAAGCCATTCGACTTCAGTCGGCAGCGGCTTCCATACTTCCCAGAAACTCAAGCCCGCGCCAGGACCCATCGCATACGGCCTATCAAGTTGTAGTCCGGAATCCAGTACTTCAACATACGGAGGCTCGCATTTCACGGCGAAGTATCTCCGTTCAGCGGACATTGAAGTGAACGGCCAGCCAAACCCATCTGCAAGTCTCACAGCTTCGATGCGAAAGTGATTGGGATCGTAGCCCAGCCCCACGGCTGCACTGCCCGCGGAGAGAGATTGCACCGCCACCCCATCTCGGAGGAGGGCAGCAATCAACTCATCTGACTCACTTCCCGCATATATGACTCGCATGTGAGCGAGATGCTCGTTCATCGTGAAGCTCCGAGAGGGGTCCAATGGACGGCCGACTGATCCCGGGAACCCCCCACACGAATTGCAGAATTCGTCCCAACTGCTCTTCAGCGCTTCCGGACCCAACATTGCAACACGACGCTCGGACGCTAGGCCTGTCAACACAACCACCCGGACCTGCTCATCTTCCGAGATGAACACTTGGCAGGCTTGCTTCCAACGGAATGAGGTGCCGACCACCGCAGCCGTCAGCGGGATGCACACCCCTATGACAAGTCCAGCCAGAGCTGCTCGCCGCACTCGCCGAGGAATGCTAGACCACATTGTCTGACCTGATTTGGAACCGGCTACTTGGCGATATCAAGAGAAGCTACAAATCTCCATTGCAGCAAACGGGAATCAAGGTTTAGACATGCTGTACGGTGCCAGGAGGGTGATCGACCCGAGTACGAGGCTTGAAACACGCTCGGCAAATATCGTCCTTCCGATTCAAGACCCAATTCAGATCACGCTGGATTACTGCCCGGCAGTCCGGTGTGGTGCAGCGCTTCGCTGCTTCTCTAATGCACATGGCGTGGACTGCCTGAGCAAAGCACTCTCGGCAGTCATCACCTCCTCCAAAATGGTCAAAGTGGCCCGTCGCACGCTCGTCGACACAGGAGGTGGGGAGCAACAGGGCCTCGTTGCATCCAGCCACATTGTACATGTCTGCCGGCTTTGGTCCCTCCGCTGAGGAAAGAGGTGGGAATTGGCCTCGTGCAAACGCAGCAGGACTTTGGAGCCAAAATAGGTTTGCGTCTGCCATTCCGCCACGGGACCGATGAGGCTCGCCTTCCGGGAGATGCCGCCATCTTTGGAGGCCGTCCAAAGCGGAGCTTGGGGGCGTCTCGGCGTCGTACTCGACGTCCGGGCTTCCGAACTCGGCTAAATGCTGCAGTTCTGGACATCACTGAGCCAGGATGCTCGGAGCGCATTGGCAGCCTCGCCCCTTGCGAGCTCGTTGTTGTTACGCGATTCGCCGCGACGTGTCGGCGGCTGCCGCATGCACCCATGCGTCCCCCTCGGAGATGCGGCGCTGACACAGATCTCCATTTGCGTCAGAAGCCAAGGGCCTTGTGCCTGACAGGCCTTCATCACTCTCCACACTCTGGGCACCGTCCACCGCCCCCCGGCGCCATCAGATAGCCACAGTTCGCGCACCTCCCACGAGATCGCCGATTCTTGCGTAACGCGACCCGGACGACTCTGCAGGCGGCCCAGGCGGTTGCCGACCAAAGGACCGAGTCGATCAAAAGGCCTGCAACGGCTGGCCGGTACGGGATGATCAGTGCGTCGTAGAACGCGTCGGACATCGGGCCGTCCGGACCGAAGACCATGACCTGATGGGGTGTGGAGACGACATAGCTCGTGGTTCCTTTCCGAGGCATGTCCTTCACGCGCACGATCTCAGCCTGGCCCGTGAAACTCACAAGTGGCCACCCAACTGATGTAAAGAAAGTACCGGTGCGATCCTTGACTTTGGGGTTTCGACGGAGTGTATCCATTTCGAGTACCCATTGGGGAGTTTCGTCATCCCAGCCCGTGAGTCCACGCATCGTGCCGTACTGACGTCTAAAACAGTATTCGCGATAGCCAAGGCCTTCTCGCCACATCGCAGATCCATCCTCTTCATAGATGGCATCTTCAGCAGCATTGAATTCGAGCATTCGAAGCCCAAACGCAACAATTATGTTTGCCACGCATCCGCACGCCAGCCAGAGGAGAACTGAGCGAACTGCACAGAGTCTTGATCGCAGCGCCGTTGAACCGGCGGATAGATCGGGCGCGTTGTTTGACGTGGTCTTCACCATGAGTCGGAGTACTTCAGCGCAGTCCGGCACGCTCTCTTGCTACGTGAGGCGTCAGGCCGAGTATGTCCATTCCTCGCGACTCAGCCTACCGGTCCACACCTGGTTTGAATCGCTTCGGACAGTGTGGCGGGCAGGCGGTGGCGGCAGTCCGTGGTGCGGAGACTGTCTTCTGGCACATGACGGATCTGATCCTGTTCATGCGCATGGTGCGCCGCACGGCCCGGTTGCGGCGCACGGGTTCCGCCAGAGCATGAGCCATGCGCGGGACGGCTAAGACGACGCGACGGCCGAGTCGCTCCTCTCCTCCTTGCAGAGGGAGTTCGCCCATCACCAGCCATAAGGGTACCGCGCGGAGGCGCGGGCCGCCGTCTTCCATGGATCACGACCTACGACCAACGCACACGCCTGCACAGGGCATTGGGCCGCATCAGCCCCGCGCATTTCGAGGACGCGCACCGCGGAGTGAGATGGCACGAGCTATCGTGTGTCCAATCTGGATGGTTAGAATCGGGCTGAGTTGGCGTGCCTATTGGCGATTCAATCGAGCGCTTGGTTGGCTACTGGGCGACTGCCGCCAGGCGCCACAGTTCGTCGGCGATCGCGCGAATGACGCCCGTGCCAATGATCGCGCCCACGACGCACCACCACGCGATTCCGCGGCACGCGCGCCACTTGACGCTCACTCCTACCACCCCCAGCAGCACAGCCATGACTGCGAGAGCAAGAGAAAGTGCCCAAGACACATATGGGTCATGAAAGGCCCGAGCGAGAATGCTCAGGAGCACCGCTGCGGTGCCGCACCTGGCGACGACAGATCTGGCTCCCTGGCCTGACCACGTAGCCATCCAGTGTTCGCGCGTCCTGCGCCATGCTCGGCAAAGATGGAGCTTCGCAGCTTCCAGCAGCCAGTCGGGAGTCCAGCCGAACGCCTCTGCCCCGCACTCTGGACAGGGCTGCTCCGTCAGGCCTCGCATGTCGAATCCGCAATAGGCGCAGTGCCCAAGAGCCACTCGTCGACGGCGACGCCAGTCAGTCCAGTGCCCCCAAGTACGCGTGATCAGGTATGCAGAAGCTCCAAACAGGAGCGCATTCACACCGAGTCCCCAGGTAGGGCGCCGAGGTACTAAATGAAAACCCTGCAAGACTGGTCCGGCGCCGGACTCGTACCTGAGTGCCCAGGCCCAGTGCGTAAGGATGATTGGTGGAGTAGCTGGGCCTTCTGGATAGCTGACGCACACCTGCCCCTCAAACCCTACAAGCGGCCACCCGCTAGAAGACACGAGCACAATTGTTGCATCCGGACAGGCAGCGAGCATGTTCGGGAGCTCACTCTGAATGGCAGGTCCATAAAATTGTCCGTAGAGGTCGGCTCGGCTGTCCCAAAAGGAATCGTACTGCCAAACGATGGTGCTCGTACATCCAACTTCAACCGATTTGCGCCGACAGTGATCACTCACACCAATTCCCCATTGCCCACTCCAATCCACCGGAACCAACAGTGGCCCAGTCCATGCGACGAGGGCTGCTGTCGTCAGGCCAATGGATCCACACTCTATCGATCTGCGCAGGAGCCGCACGGAAAGATCGTATCCGACGATCTCAGGCGCTTGCCAGCGAGTGAGACACATTGAGACCTACTACGCCTCGCATTGACGTGCGTCGCGTCAGCCCACATTCCGCGTGCGTGGGCAGTTGGTCTTACCCAAGAAAGTGGGCACGAGTACGTACATGGCATGACTGCATAGAAGGAGCAGGACCACGTTGCCGCGATCAGGCCGTACACCCAGGAGTTCAGGGACTCATTTGTGCAGTTGGTGAAGGACCAGGGGAACTCGATCCCCAAGGCCGCGGCTGGACTTGGCATCCCACCCAATGCGCTCCGAGGCTGGGTCGAGAGGCGGCCAGCGACGCGAGGGCCCCTCCCTCCACGCGCGCGGCGCACCGGGGGAGCGCCGAGAGCGCCGATTCGCCGCGCAGGGCTCGAACCGCGAGTGGCTCTGCGACGTGGCTGCGTGCCGACCAAGGAAAACTGCCTCTGCCTCTCGACGGTGATGGACGCTCGGAGCCGGAGCATCGTGGGTTGGACCATGGGCGGGACTGCTACGGCAACGCGCTGGCCGGGTTGTTCCTCTCCACCCTGAGTTGGGAGCGCATCCAACACGAGCCATAAGGGGACCACCGAGCGGAGACGCGGGCCGCAGTCTTCCATGGATCACGACCTACTACCACCGCACACGCCTGCACAGGGCATTGGGCGCCAACAGCCCGCGTGGTTCGAAGTCGGGCATCGCGGAGTGAGATGGCACGAGCTATCGTGTGACCATTCTGGATTGGTAGGACCACCGATCAGATTGCAGGCCAAATGAGGCCAAACCGGTCGAGGCCGGAATATGTTGCAAACCGCCCGAATTCGAAGCGTCATTCAGATCACTTGCGCTGCGGCTCTTGCCTGCCTGTGCGTGCTGATCACGGTCTCGCATTATAAGGCAATGCTCCTGCTTGTCCCGCTTGGCGTCAATGACTGGGTTCTTTGCGTGTGGGTATCGGAAGGACGGATAAGGTCTGAGTATGGACAATGGAGTGGCAAGGCCATTGAGTTGGCTACTTACCCTACCTCTTTCGATGAGTACACACCAGGCATGGCTGTCATGCTCTCGTGGTGCGATCGCTCCTTGGGTGCATTCGAAATGTCGGCGCTCTTCCTCGCCGCTCCATGCGTGGCCGCTTTCATTTGGGTTGCCATGATCCGCAGGCGTGTTCGTCTGAACAATCTATGCCCGAATTGCCAATATCAAATGCTTGGCCAATCCCGTTGCGCTGAATGCGGATCAACGCTCCCTTTAAGGATGACAAATGGCACGCGTGCCGCGCGCGATGCCACCAACTAGCAGGCCGCTAAGAAATCCCTTGTCCGCGGGCGGCGGTCGCGACCCACGCGCATCTGGGGCGTAGAGGTTGTCATCTCACCCACGCAAGGAGGCGTAGCGATGCGAGGACGGGTCGACCGGCAGGCTGGTCTTACCGGAAAAATGTGGACACGTGTATGCATGTAGCATGACTGCATAGAAGGAGCAGCATCACTTGGCCGAGATCAGGACGTACCCCCAGGAGTTCAGGGACTCAGCGGTGCAGATGGTGAAGGACCGCTACGACAACGCGATGGCCGCTTCGCTTTTCTCCACCCAGGAGAGGGAGCTCGCCCATCGCGAGAAATGTAGGGACCGCGCTGAGGCTCGGGCGGCAGTCTTTCAACGGATCCGAACCACTACCAACGCACATGCCTGCGCAGGGCAGCGAGCCACCTCAGCCCCGCGCAGTTCGAGGACGGGCACCACGGAATAGGATGACTCGAACTATCGTGAGACCATTCTGGATGGGCGTCACCAAGATTGGGCAATCACGCTGGTAGGGAGGTTCTGATGAGTCCTGTTGATCTGTCGCGTCGTATTCTTGCGTGTGGTGCTGCCGCCGTTTGTGCAGCACTGATGTCTGGGTGCAGTGGAGTGTCGGCGACGTCCGTGGAAGGCGCGCGAGCACTCAGCGTTGCTGCGAAAGACGATGACGGGAGTGCTGCGGAGGCTTTGGAACCGGTTGATCTTCTCTTTACCTACGACGTCGGCTTCGTGTCTCCAGACGCCCCTAGATTTATGGAGCCGCGTCGCCTTTCTCGGGGAGCGGTACTCGAGATATTGAGCAGGCGTCTTCCCAGCGCCGATGAACTGCGCCCGAACGACAGCTTCCTGTCTGTGATCGAGCGAGTCGCCGGCCGCCCGGTGGTGTGGTTGATTCCAAATAGAGCGGATGGCGCTAACGAAGACTGTCTTTCGGGAGCGCAGATGCAAGCACGCCTCTCAGACCCGTCGAAGTTGGACCGCGAGGCGTATGCGGAGGATTTCGGTGGACGCCCCTTGTCGGCCTTCCTCATGAAGGGGTTGCTCTTGGATGAAGTGATGAAGTCTTGCAGTCGCGGCAGTCTATTGCTCGTTCCGCCGGCGACTGGAGCTGATGCGGCTCCATGTGCGCTCTTTCTAGAGGATGCCATCGTCATCCTTTGGCTTCCGGTCACGATTGACAAGTAGAACAAGAAGACATCGAAACCTGGGCGGAAGCGAGCTACGTAACATCATGAGCGTGTCCAATGGAGCAGGGGAACTCCAACGGATCTGCGCCAGCTTCGCCACCGCAGATGCACGAGATGCCTGCCGCGATGAGATCACCCATGGGGAATGCGGTACACAGCAAAGCTGGACCGAGCACTGCCAAAAGGCTCAGGAGTATTCGAACAAGTGAGGTTGATGCTGAAGGATCACCAGGCGCGGCGTGTCGCGAGGGCTCTGGGGCAAGGTCTGTTGTTCTCGTTGGGCACAGCGCTGGTGGGATGGTTGACCGGAGTTGCCTTGCTGCAGTTCGACCCTTCCCCCGCCATTGGAGTGGAGATGGGATCCACTCGGCAACAGCTGTGCTCGGGGTGGCTGGGCGATCCGGGTTACGCCGGCCTGAGAATCCAGGTGGCGGCTTACCGGCGGGTGGTGCTCGCGCGAAACCCGTATTGGCCTGTTCCAGGCAGCAGTCAGGGGGAGCACTTTGAGCTCCTCCCTGGCACTCCTCGGCGAGCGGACGAGTCAGCCGAGGAGTTCGACAGTCGCGTCAAGGTGAGCGCGTTGGCACTTGTCGATCGCCATAGTTATGTCCTTGTCGTACAACGATATGCTGCGGGCGTAGCAAAGGCACATCCATGCGCGGGCACGGTGCCCGACTGGTGCATTCAACTCGATGGCAAGATCCAGGGTCGCCGCTGCATGAGCATTACGGATGGCATCGGTTGGCCAGTGGCAATGCTGACGGGCGGGATGGTGTATTCCATTCAGAGTGATGTGTGTGATCGGCCGTTGCTCGAGATGCGCGGAGCCTCGTTGCTGCATGCCGAAGAAGAGTGGTCGGGTCACCATGTCCCTCGAAGCCCACTGCCGTGGGATGTGTACTTGATTCCATTCCGACCACACTGGATTGGGATCGTGGTTGACGTTGGCTTCTGGAGCGCCTTGGCTGGAGTCATTCCCTGGTGCGTTCAGAGTATTCGCACGCATGCGCGGAGAAGTGTGGGCAAGTGTCCGCGTTGTGGTTACAGACTCCGTGAAGGCGGCGTGCTGAAGTGTCCGGAGTGCGGATTAGATCCGTGGGAGATGTAACAGCGTGGGGATTGCCCCGCAGTCTCTAGTGAGTGGTCTTACCCATCCAGAACGGACGTGGCGTCTCGGCGGGTTGCGTTGCGTGACAGGGTGACGTTGAACGGTCTGATGGCAACCCCGGTGAACTCATCGAGTCAAAGTCGAAGCTCTCGTTCCGCTTGAGAAAGCACGGGAGAAGCTCGAATTCACCAATGGCCCCGGTGGGAATCGAACCCACACGCCCGTTTCCAGGCCGCGGATTTTAAGTCCGCTGCGTCTGCCGTTCCGCCACAGGGCCGCGCGCAGTGTAGAGACGTGCGCGGCCGCCGCTGTCACACGCTCCAGTTGCCCAACAGCAGGCCCAAGTCAGTGCCGTTCACCACGCCGTCGCGGTTCAAGTCTGCAGCGCCGCCCGCGTTCTCCCACGCGCCCAGCAGCAGGCCAAGGTCGGTGCCGTTCACCACGCCGTCGCCATCCAGGTCTCCCACCAGCGGAGCAATGCCAAGGTACAGGAACGCAGCACCTTCGTCGCCATCGGGGGCGTCGTAGTAGGGCGCGCCCACCAGCACGTCGGCCACGCCATCGCCGTTCACATCGCCAGCCGAGGCCACCGCACCGCCAAACCACGCGCCAGTCTGGTTGGACTCTGCCGTCCACGAAGGGTCCTGCCCAAGCCCAGAGCGCGAACCGGAATACACCAGCGCGCGGCCTTCGTTCACCTGGCCGTTGTCCCAGCTCCACTGGCCCACGATCACGTCGTCAAAGCCGTCGTTGTCCACGTCGCCAGCACCAGCCACAGACGAACCAGCGTTCGACCCCACCTGCACGCCGCGCATGCTCCACTGCGCAGAGGGCGACACGCCGCCCGCATGGCCCAGGAAGACAAAGGCCATGCCTTCATCCACGTTGGGCTGGTCTGCCAGATAGGCGCCCACCACCACGTCTGCGTAGCCATCGCCATTCACGTCGCCAGCACAGGCCACGCTGTTGCCCATGCGGGCGCCAGCCTGGTTGGATTCCGCGCTCCACACAGGCGTGGTGCTGATGCCAGTGGGCGTGCCCAGGTAGACCCACACGCGGCCTTCGTCATTCTGTCCGTTGTCGTACTCCGGCGCTCCCACGATGATGTCGGCGCGGCCATCGCCGTTCACATCACCAGCGCTGGCCACCGCAGCCCCCAAATGCGCGTCATTCTGGTTGCTCTCCAGGATCGCCACCGAGGTGGTGCTGAGACCGCTGGCCTTGCCTAGGTAGACGTAGACGCCGCCTTCGTTGGACTGCACCTTGCTGTAGCGGGATGCACCCACCAGCACGTCCGCGTAGCCATCTCCATTCACGTCTCCAGCGCCTGCTACCGCGATGCCCATGCTGGCGCCTGCCTGATTGCTCTCCACCTGCCACGACGGGCTGGCGCTCAGGCCGTTGGCAGAGCCCAGATACAGGAACGCAGCGCCCTCGTTGTCCTGGCCGTTGTCCCACGCGGCAGCGCCCACGATCACGTCGTCGTAGCCGTCGTGGTTGACGTCGCCAGCGCTGGACACGCTGATGCCAAACCAGCAGTACGACTGCGCCACCGACAGCGTGCGCGCTGGCGTGATGGACAGGCCAGCGGCCGAACCCATGTACACCAGCACCACGCCGCTGCCAACCGCCGCGCCATCGCGGAAGGGAACGCCCATCAGCACGTCTGCATAGCCATCGCCGTTCACGTCGCCAGCAGAGGCCACGCTGTAGCCAGCGTTGGCCACCACCTGGTTGCCTTCGGCCATCCATGCGGGGCTGCTGGCCAGCGGGTCAATCTCAACGGGGTACACCGCGTTGGCGTCGTCCACCACCACGCGCAGCTGGTGCGCAGCGCCTTCCATGTGCGCTGGCAGCGCGTGGCCGCGCGCGTCGCGCACCAGCAGCTCGCCCAGGTCCACCGCGCACGCACCGCCTGCTGTGCAGAGCGTGGCGTGCTGACCGCCAGCATCCACAGACACGGTCAGCGTGCCGCGCACGGCTATCTCCACCCGCAGGGGGCCAGTGCCTGGCGCAGCGCGCTGCACGGTGAAGCCCTGCTTGAGCCCGCGGGGCGTCTCCACGTACCACTCGCACAGGTCGCCACGCTCGTACCAAGTGCGGGTGCCGCTGGCCTGCGGCGAGGCTGGCGCTGTGCACACCAGCGCACCTTCGCGGCCCCACGCGTCCACGGTTACGCACGCTTGCCATGGCAGGGGACCGCTGCACGCCGGCTCCAGGGTCACGCTTTCACTGGTGAAAACGACGCGCTGGTTTCCAGCCTGCGCATGGGTCGCAGCCAAGAGTGTTGCGCCAGCGCACAAGATGAGGAAAGACAACGTGTTGGAGCGGCCAGCAAGCGTGGATGGCATGTGCGGACGGTAAGTCAGGAACCCGAGACACGCAATGGACCGGCACTGGTGGAGAGGCAACAGGCGTCCGAGAACTACCAGCCGACTCCCGCAGGCTGTCTGGCCCGCTCAGCCTGCTGTCTTCCGCGGAAGGCGCGTGATGTCCACGTCAGGCGGCGGGGGGCACGCTGCGTTCAGCCACTGGATGACCGCTGCCCAGCCAGCGCTCTCTTCGTCGTGCGGCAGGTAGCCGCGCACGGCGGTTACAGGGTCCCAGCCATCGTGGATGTGCGCGGTCAGCACGGGGTCCACCCGCTGGGCCTCCTTCACCTGCGCGATGTAGGTGTCTGGCGGAATCACCCCCGCCACCTTGCCATAGCCAGGCATGCGGCTGCCACCCACCATGCGCCACAGCCTGCGCTGGACCACCAGGTCCCGCGCAGCCAGAGTCAGCCACCTCCCCAGGCCGTGGTGCTGATGCGCGGGATGCACAAAGAGGTCTGCGCCATACAGCGTGTGGCCATTCGGGTCGTGGTCGGCAAAGGTGCCATGCGCGGTGAACTCATCCCAGGAGTCGTCCACATGGAAGTGGCGCAGCATGAGAAGGAGCGTGAAGTGCACGCCCGCTACCTGGGAAGTAGGGGTGTGCTCCACCACAAACTGCCCCTGGGGAAAGCGCTCCAGATGCTGCGCCAGCTCCTCTGGCGTGTAGGGCGTCTCTGTGGGGTACACCATGGCGCAGATGGAAGAAATGGCTGGAATATCGCCCTGGCGCATGGGGCGCACGGCGTAGCCAGCTGGGATGGGTGGCGCAGCCCGCGCAGCAGCCAGCGGCAGCACCAGGGCTCTCAGCCAAGCTGCAAACGCAGGCTTCGGCACAGCAGCGCCTGCCGGATGCTGGTGCCAGGTGCCATCTGCCAGCAGCACGCGGCCAGCCACCTCGTCTGCGTCCATGGTCTCCAGCGGGTTGGCCACGATGGCATCCGCCCGTTTCTTGGCCAGCTTCTGGGCAGCAGAGGCCTCCAGTTCAGAGGCGTGTTCCAGCGCAAACCCCACCACATACTGGTCTGGCCGCGTCTGGCTGGCCAGCCCAGCCAGGATGTCCTGCGTGGGCACCAGGTCCAGGTGGAGCGGGCCGCTCTCCCGGCGCATCTTGCCAGCCAGCGGGGCGGCTGGCCGGTAGTCGGCCACTGCTGCCGCCATGATGAGAAGGTCATGCGCTGGCCAGGCTTCCTGCAGGGCCTTCAGCAGGCTCTCTGCGGTGGAAAATCGCCTGACATCTGTTGCCTGCTGCGGCACCAGGGCGCCTGGGCCCACCAGCGCTGTCACCTGACAGCCAGCTGCGGCAAAGGCCTCTGCGATCGCAGCCCCCATCCGCCCGCTGGACCGGTTGCCCAGGTAGCGCACCTCATCCAGTGGCTCGCGCGTGGGGCCGGTGGCTACCAGCACCCGCAAGGGCCGGCCAGGCGCAGGTGCGGTGGGGGTGCCCGGGGCAGCCGCACGTGCCGCCGCCGCTCGCAGGCTGGCTGCGCGCTGGCTCGCATCGCTCGGGGTGGTGGGCTTGGCTGGGTCCATGGGTGAGATGGGCAGATTCTCGGCCCCCCGCATTGCGGGGACGGGCTGATCCGCGCATACTACGGAGCCCAGCAGGCCAGTCCGCCTGCTGGCAGCGGCGGGGCGCACCCTCTGGTGGGCAACCGGCTCAACGGTTGGTGCGAATGGTTCGTGTTGGCCCAGCGTTGGGTCTTGCCCCCTGCAAGGGGCGTTCGATCAGGAGGCCTCATTGGCACGGAAGGTTCGTCAGAAGCTTGGTGAGATCCTGGTCGGCTGGGGGGTGGCCAAGCAGGAGCAGGTGGACGAAGCGCAGAAGACAGCGCGTTCGCGTGGCTTGCGGCTGGGCGAAGCACTGGTGGAAGCCAACATCGTCAAGGAAGAGGATGTGGCCAGGGCGCTGGCGCACCAGTTTGGCGTGGACTTCCTGAACCTGGACAAGCTGGAAGACATGAACCGGGTGGACAAGAGCCGCCTGGCGCCAGACATCCTGAAGAAGTACCTGGTGCTGCCGATGACTGGCGGCAACGGCAAGCTCCGCCTAGTGATCCATGACCCCATGGACCTGGACACGCTGGAGCTGCTGCGCTTCCGCGTGGGCGACTTTGAGCAGGGCGGCATCGCCAGCAAGCGGCAGATCCGCGCGTTCATTGATGGCGAGAAGGCCACCACCGACGCGCCGCGCCGCCAGCTGGTCACCGACAGCATTGACAAGAGCCTGGACAAGAGCGTGGACCGCTCGGTGGACAAGTCCATTGACGTGGACGACGAAGGCCCGGTCATCAAGCTGAGCAGCCGCATCATCATTGATGCCGTGCAGAGCCGCGCCAGCGACATTCACATCGAGCCCATGGAGGAGCACGTCCTCCTGCGCTACCGCATTGACGGCGTCTGCATCATCGTGGAGAAGATCCAGAAGCGCCTGCAGAATGCGCTCCTGAGCCGCTTCAAGCTGATGGCGGGCGTGAACATTGCAGAGCGCCGCATTCCGCAGGACGGCCGCATCAAGTTCAAGGTGGACGGCGTGGACATTGACTTCCGCGTCAGCACCTGCCCGGCCTACCACGGCGAGAGCGTGGTGCTCCGCATCCTGCGCCCCGACAGCGTGCGCATCGGTCTGTTGAACCTGGGCTTTGAGCAGGACTCGCTGGACTACTTCAACAAGATCATCCGCCGCCCCAACGGCATCTTCCTGGTGACCGGCCCCACCGGCAGCGGCAAGACCACCACGCTGTACAGCGCGCTGGACGTGCTGAACACGCCGGACCGCAAGATCATCACGGCCGAGGATCCGGTCGAATACAACTTCAACGGCATCAACCAGGTGCAGGTGCGCGAAGCCATCGGCCTGACCTTCGGCGCGGTGCTGAAGAGCATGCTGCGCCAGGCGCCCAACATCATCCTGGTGGGCGAAATCCGTGACCGCGAGGTGGCGGACATCGCCATCCAGGCGGCGCTCACGGGTCACCTGGTGTTCAGCACCCTGCACACCAACGACGCCCCCAGCGCCATCACCCGTCTGGTGGACATGGGCGTGAAGCCCTTCCTGGTGGCCAGCAGCATTCAGGCGGTCATGGCCCAGCGCCTGGGCCGCGTGCTGTGCAACACCTGCAAGGCGCTGGACGAGGCGCCAGACCCCAAGTTCCTGAAGCTGGTGGGCATCACGCCAGAAGAAGCGCAGGGCAAGGTCATGAAGGCCGTGGGCTGCTCTGTCTGCAACAAGATCGGCTACAAGGGCCGCAAGGCCATCTTCGAGATGATGGTGATGAACGCCGAGATCCGCGAGCTGGCCTTCCAGCGGGCGGGCGTGTCCAAGATCCGCGCGGCGGCCATCCGCAGCGGCATGCGCAGCCTGCTGGGCGACGGCAAGATCAAGATCCTGAAGGGCGTGACCACCCCCGATGAAGTGGCCAAGTACGCGCAGATCGAGGGCTACGATCCAAGCGAGGCAGCCCGCACCAAGTAGCCGCTGCATGCTGCCGGCATCAGGCCGCCAGCGCAACCAACCAGACCCCGCTCACAGACTCTGTAGGAACCCCCCATGAGCACACTTCAAATGGACCGCCTGCTGGACGTGGTGGTCAAGCAGGACGCTTCCGACTTGCACCTGTCCTGCGGCCGCCCGCCGACCATCCGCCTGAACGGCCGTCTGCGCAACCTGGCCACCAAGGTGCTGGAGCCAGAGGACATGCTGGCGCTCATGAAGAGCGTGACGCCGGAGAAGAACCAGCAGGAGCTGCAGGAGATGGGCGGCACGGACTTCGGCTTTGCCTTTGGCACAGCCGCCCGCTTCCGTGTGTCGGTCTTCCGCCAGAAGGGCGTGATCAGCATGGTGCTGCGCCAGATCCCCAACAAGCTGCTCACCTTTGAGCAGATTGGTCTGCCAGACATCGTGAAGGACCTGATCCGGCGCCCCCGCGGCCTGTTCGTGGTGACCGGCCCCACCGGCAGCGGCAAGACCACCTCGCTGGCCACCATGGTGGACTACATCAACACCAACTTCGAGCGCCACATCGTGACGGTCGAAGACCCAGTGGAGTATTACCACCAGCACAAGAAGAGCGTGGTGAACCAGCGCGAGCTGGGCAGCGACGTGCCCACCTTCACAGAAGCCCTCCGCCGCGTGCTGCGTCAGGACCCGGACGTGATCCTGGTGGGCGAAATGCGCGACCTGGAGACCATCGAGGCTGCCATCCGCGCTGCAGAAACCGGCCACTTGGTGTTCGCCACCCTGCACACCACAGGTGCGTCCGGCACCATCAACCGCGTGATTGACGCCTTCCCCACCAACCAGCAGGAGCAGGTGCGCGTGCAGCTGAGCGTGAGCCTGGTGGCCATCCTGAGCCAGGTGCTCATGCCCCGGGCGGACCGGCCTGGCCGCGTGGCGGCCTATGAGTTCCTGGTGGTCACCCCCGCCATCGCCAACCTGATCCGCGAGAACAAGACCTTCCGCATTGACAGCGCCATCCAGACCGGCAAGAAGTTCGGCATGCAGCTGCTGGATGACCACTTGTGGAGCCTGTACTCCCGCGGTGTCATCAGCGCGGAGGAACTGATTGATAAGTGCCGCAGCCCTGGCGAAATGACGGAGAAGGTGCACCGCGCTGGTGGCACGGTGGGCCGGGCAGAGCTGGACACCCCCGCAGAATGACCGCAGAGCCCACGTTGGGTGGCCGTTCAAGGCCATCCCGCGTGCCGGGCCGTTGACGCAGTTTCGGATTGACATTGAGCCTCACGAACCCCATTTCACCCATCCAAGCGAATCTGTAGATCGCACCGCATCGGCTGGCGTCTGTGCCCCGTATCTCTTGGTGAGATGTGGGCGCTGGTCCAGCCAGCGTGCCGCAGGAGGTCGCCGTGTCTGAATTGAACATCGTCACGCCCGTCCCCATTGAAGAGCTGAAGCAGCGACGCATTGGCCGCATCTTGACCAAGATGGGCCGCGTCTCGCGCGAGACGGTGCAGGCTGCGTTGGTGGCGCAGCAGGGCGAACAGAAGGGCAAGAAGCTGGGGCAGATCCTGGTGGAGGCTGGCAACATCAGCCAGGCAGACCTGGATGTGGCGCTGGCTGGTCAATACGGATTTCAGTACGTGGATCTGGAGGGCGTGGAGATTCCGCCAGAGGTGCTGGCCGCGCTCCAACCTGCCACAGCCAACAGCTACAAGGTGATCCCGCTGGAGCATGAACCCGCAGCGCGGCGACTGACCATCGCCATGAAGAGCCGGGACAACTTCCGCGCCATTGACGACCTGAAGAACCTGATGGGCTTTGCGGAGGTGCGCTGCATGGTGGCGTCCTCTGCGCAGATTGACGAGCTGATCGCCAAGCACTACGGCGGCCGCGCCCAGGCCGACGCTGGCAAGCGCATTCTGGCAGAGCAGGATTCTGCCGCGGTGAAGGCTGCGGCCAACCGGAGCAGCGCCAGCATTGACCTCACCACGCTCAACGAGGCCATGAGCGACAACAAGGTGGTGGAGCTGCTCAACCACCTGCTCATGCAGGCCATTGCAGACAAGGCCAGCGACATCCACTTTGAGCCCTTCGAGGACGAGTTCAAGGTGCGCTACCGCATTGACGGCGTGCTCTACGAGATGCTGCCGGTTCCCAAGCAGCTGGCCATGCCGCTGGTCAGCCGCGTGAAGGTGCTGGCCAAGCTGAACATCAGCGAGCGCCGCCTGCCCCAGGACGGCCGCGTGGAGCTGACCCTGCCCACGGGCCCGGTGGACCTGCGCGTGGCCGTGCTTCCCACCATGTTTGGCGAGAGCGTGGTGCTGCGCGTGCTGGACCGCAGCAACGTGCAGCTGAGCCTGGACCGCGTGGGCCTGCGCGACGACGCGCTGGAGACCATGCGCACGCTGATCAACAAGCCAAACGGCATTGTGATCGTGACCGGCCCCACCGGCAGCGGCAAGACCACCACGCTGTACGCGGCGCTCAACGAGCTGAACCAGCCGGACACCAAGATCCTGACCGCAGAGGATCCGGTGGAGTACGACATCGAGGGCATGGTGCAGTGCCAGGTGAACCATGACCAGGAGCTGACCTTTGCCCGCCTGCTGCGCAGCTTCCTGCGCCAGGACCCGGACATCATCCTGGTGGGCGAGGTGCGCGACCTGGAGACAGCGCAGATCTCCATCCAGGCGTCGCTCACCGGCCACCTGGTGTTCACCACGCTGCACACCAACGACGCGCCCAGCAGCATCGCGCGTCTCCTGGACCTGGGCGTGGAGAGCTTCCTGCTCACCGCCACGCTGGAGGCCATCGTGGCGCAGCGCCTGGTGCGCCGCATCTGCGCGCACTGCAAGCAGGAGTTCGAGCCCAGCGAGGAGCAGCTGATGGAGCTGGCGCTGCGGCCGCAGGACGTGGGCGGGCGCACCTTCTATCGCGGCCGGGGCTGCGAGAAGTGCAACAAGAGCGGCTACAAGGGCCGCCTTGCGTTGTTCGAGATCATGGTCATGAACGACGAGCTCCGCGACATGATCATGAACCAGGCCAGCACAGCGGTGCTGCGCCACGAAGCCCGCAAGCACGGCATGCGCACCCTGCGCGAGACGGGCTTGCTCTCCATCTACGACGGCCAGACAACCATTGACGAAGTGGTCCGCGAGACCCTGAGTGAGGAGTGATTGGACGATGCCAGTCTTCGCATACGAGGCCATGAACGCAGCCGGGAAGACCCAAAAGGGCACCATTGACGCTGCCACCAGCGACGACGCCATCCGCAAGCTGCGCGAGGAGGGCCTGTACCCCACGGCCGTCCGGGAGCAGAAGGGCGGCGGAGGCGGCAAGGCGGCAGCCCCCGTGGCGGCCAAGAAGAAGAAGCGGGGCGGGTCCATCGCCATTGGCGGCCTGGGACTGAAGCGAATCACCCTGTTTACGCGCCAGTTGAGCACCCTCCAGGACGCCGGCCTGCCTCTTTTGCGCTCCCTGCAGATTCTTGAGCAGCAACAGCGTCCGGGACGTCTAAAGAACATCCTGCTTGACGTATGTGAAGACGTGGAGAGCGGAAGCAGCCTCAGCGACAGCTTTGCAAAGCACCCCAAGGCATTCGACCGCCTCTACGTCAAGATGGTGAAGGCGGGCGAGATCGGCGGCGTGCTGGATGTCATTCTGCAGCGCCTGGCTGACTTCATGGAGAAGGGCCAGCGTCTGCGTCGGCGCATCAAGGGCGCCATGATCTATCCATGCGTGGTGATCTTCATCGCCGTGGCCATCGTGACCGGCATCATGTACTTCGTGATCCCGAAGTTCCAGGAGATCTTCAACGACTTCAACGTGAAGCTCCCGGCGCTCACCCTCTGGCTGGTGGCAGCCAGCAAGTGGATCGCAGGCACGTCCTCGCCGGACCAGAAGGTGCCAGGCGTGGCGTGGATCATTGCATCGCCGTTCGTGGTGTTCTTCTTCTTCAAGGTGCTGCGCAAGACAGCGTTCGGCAGGGCATCCACAGACTGGGTTGTGCTGCGCATTCCGGTGGTGGGCAACCTGGTGCGCAAGACCACGGTGGCGCGCTTCACCCGCACGCTGGGAACGCTGGTGGCGGCTGGTGTGCCCATTCTGGAAGCCATCACCATCACCAAGGAGACCTCTGGCAACTGGGTGTTTGAGAAGGCCCTGGGCCAGGTGCACGACAGCATCCGCGAGGGCGAGACCTTTGCAGGTCCGCTCCGCAAGAGCAAGGTCTGCGACCCCATCGTGGTGAACATGATCGACGTGGGTGAGGAGACCGGCGATCTGGACGTCATGCTCATGAAGATCGCCGACAACTACGACGAAGAAGTGGACGTCGCAGTGGCCAGCCTTCTGAGCCTGCTGGAGCCGTTCATGGTGGTCATCCTGGGCGGCATCGTCGGCCTGATCGTGCTGGCGCTGTTCCTCCCACTGGTGCAGATGATCGAGAGCGTCTCTGGACAGAAGGGCGGCAAGTGAGCAAGCGTCGCGCGTTCACGGTGGTCGAGCTGCTAGTGGTGATCGGCGTGATCATCCTGGTGGTTGGCACGTTGGCCGTGGGCCTGACTGCTGCCATGCGCCGTGCCCGCGAGTCCAAGACAGAGTTCCTTATGGACTCCATCAGCAAGGGCCTGGCGCAGTTCAAGGCCAGCGTGGGCTACCTGCCGCCAGTGCTGGGCGACCCCAGCGTGGCGTATGGCGGAGCCTCCACCCCCAACGGGCAGGTGGGCTACATGCGCGACCTGGTTGCGCCTCCCGGGCTGCCAGCGGGCCCCAGCGGTGGCAACTATTGGGGCAACTGGAGCTCGGCGCAGGGCGCCCAGGTGCAGCGATATGGCAGCATCACCACCATCGCTGAGTTCCTGCTGGGGCCAGGCGACCGCTCGCAGGACGGCTACGGCGTCATCCTGGACAACAACGGCGCGCTGCCATCGGCAGATACGCCAGGTGGCCGCGAGCAGGACACGCTGGGCATCCGCGACCCAGGCAAGGATGGCGTGTGGGGCGCGCTGCTCAACCCGCGTCCGACCACCAGCGGTGGCGGGCTGTTTGCCAGCCGCAACTTGGCCACAGCCAACATGGCGGGCAACAACACCTCCACCGGCTACCTGAAGGGCGCGCGCATCGGCCCCTTCCTGGAGCTGAAGGACGACGGCCTGCTGGGTGCAGCGGTGGGTGCGCCAGGCACCAACACGCTCAGCGCCATCATGCCCAACGAGCCTGGCTATTCCGACCTGGCACCCAAGTGCGTGCTGGACTACTTCGGCAAGCCCATCGTCTACTACCGCCGCGGGTACCTGAACTCAGATCCCCGCACCTTGGACAGCTCGTGGAGCCTGGCTGACATCATCGCGCTGCGTCCGCAGCGGTTCCCTGAGAACGAGGCGCTGAACGGCTACCCGGACGCGCTGAGCGATGGCTCCACCTCGCGCGAGCTGAAGGCTGCGGAGTTTGCGCTGCTGAGCCTGGGGCCAGACCAGCGCTACACGTACTCCGAGCGTGCGGACAACGCTGGCTACAACGAGGACAACGTGGTGAGGACTGGCCCATGAGCATGCGCCACCCACCACGCATGCTGGCACTGTCGCGCGCAGCGGTGAAGCCCACTGCGCACCGGTGCGTCCGCGCCGGGCGCGCCTTCACGCTGGTGGAGGTCATGGTGGTCCTGGCCATCATCCTCATCCTGGCCACCATGGTCATTGGCGTGAGCTCGGCGCTGGTCAAGCGGGCAGAGCGCTCGCAGACTGAAGCAGCCATGACCATCGTGCAGAACGCCATGGAGGAGTGGGAGGCCCAGGCAGGGCGGCCCATCACCTTTGGCACGTACAACCAGCCAGCAGGCGCGGTCTACGACCTGATGGAGCTGCCGCCCGCCACCGGCCGCTATCTGTGCGTGTTCCTGACCACGCTCCTGAGCCAGAACGAGCAGAGCAGCAGCATCCTGCGCGGGATTCCGTCCGACCTCCTGCGCGAGGACAAGACCACCAGCCCCGCAGCATCCATCTCCTACACCGGTGGAAACATCTACGCGCCCAGCGTGAAGCCACGCAGCGAGCTGGTGGACACCTGGGGCAACCGCATTGCTGTGGTGTGCCCCGGACGCCGCTGGCGGGTGGGTGACCCGGGCGTGCCGGATGCAGACGGGACCATCCGCACCGTGGATGAGAACGCGCTTGGCGTGTGCCAGGACAGCCGCATCTGCCTGATCTCCAGCGGCCCAGACGGCCTGCTGGGCACTGAAACTGGCCTGACCGCGCAGCAGCGGCTGGAAGCCATCGCAGACAACATCTATTCGTACGAGCTTCTGCCCATCAACTAGAGCAGCCCTCATGCCCGCACCACTGGCCCAACATCGCATGCGCTCCACCACTCGGCAGGCTTTCACGCTGCTGGAGCTCTTGGTGGTGATCGGCATCATGCTGGTGCTGGCGGTGCTCACCGCCATCAGCGTGGGCGCCCTCAGCCGCGACGCCAAGATCAGCAGCGCCACCAACCAGATCGTGGCCACGCTGGGCGAGGCGCGCGCCATTGCCATCCGCGACAACGCCTACGTGCTGGTGGTCTTCCGCATGAAGCGCGACCCGCGCGTGATCGGCGGCCCCCGCGAGCCACAGCAGGTGGAGATGGTGACCGCCAAGTGGACGGGCGAAGTGGTGCGGCCTACTGGCATCAGCGACAACGACACGCTGGCCGAGCGCTTCCTGGCGGTGCCAGGCGTGCCCAGCCGCGATCTGCCGCCATCGGTGCGCGTAGCGGGGCCTTCGTTCAGCTTCAGCACGCAGAGCAGCGTGGGGCAGAACGACCGCTACTGGCGCACGCAGCCGCGGTTCGTGGGCACCCAGACGGTGAGCGGCACCAGCACCACGTACTCGGCAGACTTCAATCTCACCGAGGTGGGCAGCATGATGGGCGTGCTGTTTGGCCCAGATGGCCGCGTGCTGTCCCGCAACCCGCAGCAGGTGCTGGAGGTGGTGGTGGACGACTCCACAGACCCAGACGCCTGGTGCACGGGCTTCCTGGATTCGGATGGTTCTGGCCAGCCCAAGAAGGGCGGCACATCTGGTGGGCAGAGCTTCCCCTACTGGCAGTACGACGAGCCCAGCGACCAGCCGCTGATTGACTATGTGCCCTACCTGGCGGTGTACGACGACGCAGATCTGCGCGGCCGCTTCAACACCGCAGCGTGGGCTGGTCCAGCCAACAACGACGCACGGCGCAACGACATCACCTCCTATGTGGAGGAGCTGGCGGATCGCATCTCGTTCAACCGGTACACCGGCGTGCCAGGAGTGGTGAAGAAGTGATGCGCCGCGCGTTCAGCCTGATCGAGCTGCTGCTGGCCGTGTTCATCCTGGCCATCGGCATCATCAGCATCTCGGCGCTCTTTCCTGCCGGCATCGCCCAGCAGCAGCGCGCGGTGGATGACCAGCTTGGGCCGGAGGTCGCAGAGCACGCGCTCAACGTCATCCGCGGCAAGGTCTCGCCGGACGACTTTGGTTCGTTCGAGCAGTTTGGCATCTACAACATCGGGGACCAGAGTCAGGGCGGCGTGTGGCGCCCAACCCCAGGCGACTGGAGCTGGATCCGTCCGTCAGTGCTTACGTCGGACCTGGGCACCACCAACGTGGATGACACGGGTGCGGTGGACATCTTCAGCAACTACGCGCAGGCCAATGGCGGGGCTGGCAACACCAGCCTGGATGAGCTGCCCACGGGCGCAAGCAGTGGCAGCGGCGGCACCACGCTGTACGGCGTGCCCTACAACGCAGCCAAGTACCCCAGCGCGCCCGGCGTGGCCATCACCCAGAAGGAGCGCTACTGGCCCATGGCTGCCGATGGCCAGACGCAATCTGATCCGCCGCAGTACGTGTGGGACTGCATGTTCCGCAAGTTTGGCGGCAAGATGCAGGTGGCCATCTTTGTCTACCGCGTGGTGGCGCCTGGTGGCGCGCTGCGCCCCTATGTGACCACGGTCATCCCTGGCAACCCGCGCCCGCCCGTGCCGTACCGCCGCCTGACGGCCGCCAACGGCGAGGTGACTGGCGGCACCAACTCCACGGTGACTGGCCCGTGGATCCAGACTGCGCCGCCCGCTGTGGGCACCATTCCAGCAGGTGGCCCGTTCACCAACGGGGTCCTTGGGTCGCCCCCGGTCAACCTGGCTGACTTCCCCTCCTCATCGCAGTTCCCGCAGCACCAGTGGCAGCTTCCCTGGCAGTGGCTGCTGGACAACAACGGGAACATCCTTCGTGTGTCGCAGGGCCGCCGCGTGAGCAACGCCGACCCTGCGGTAGTGCGACTGACTGCCCCCATCCCGCGCGTGCAGAACGCGCAGGTGTATGCGGACTATGAGACACCAGCGGTGCCCATCGGCGTGCGTGGTCTTTGGTATGTGCCGGCCATGGACGCCAATGGAAACCAGCTGATTCCCGTATATGCAACGGTGAGGGACCTTTGATGCAGCGGCGTGCGTTCACATTGATCGAAATGCTGGTGGCTGTGATCGTGTTGGTCGCAGTGATTGTGGCCACCAGCAAGATCTTCAACACCGCCAGCAAGGTGGCCAGCACGGGGGAAGCCACCGCCGACATCCTGCAGCAGGCCGGGGTGGTTGAAGAGCAGCTGCGTCGCGACCTGGCCAACGCCACGCAGGACGGCTACATCGCCATCCAGTGCGTGGCAGTGCGGAATGATGTGAACCGCGTCATCAACAACAACACGTCGGTCCCGCTGCTCAATCCCAATCTGGATCCCAACGCGGTCATTCGCGCAGACTCCATCGTGTTCTTCACGGCAGGCGCTGAAAGCAGCGCCCGCTGGAGCGGCCCCAACGACACCAGCGCCTACGGCGGTGGCATGCAGGCGCGTGCGTCGCGCATCTACTACGGGCACGGCGTGCAGTTGCCAGACTTGGGGAACGACCCCACCAACGGCGGCGCAGCGCAGGTGAAGCCGATCGTCCTGGGCGTGAGCCCCAACCCGCCATCGGGCACAACGCAGATCCTTCCTTGGACGTGGTACGACCCTGCGACGTTCTTCGTGCGGTACCAGTGGGGCACCACCAGCAACACCAGCTCTGGCGCGCCGCGCGTCACCCCCAACCAGCCTGGCGCCCGTGAGTGGGTGCTGTGCCGGAAGGCCACGCTGCTGGCAGACGACGGTGGCCGCACGCTGTATTCGCCCGATCCAGCTGCTGGATCCCTGAGCACCGCTGCCACAGCGCTCGGGCCTTCTGCGTCGCCCAGCGTGGCAGGGGACCGCAGCTACACCTCGCCGACCGGTGCAGACGCCTCCAGCATGTACATGGAGTTGCGGGCGCGCAACTACACGCCCGCCAGCACCAATTTGATCCCCAGCCCCATGATGCAGTCCGGCTGGGTGGATTCCTCCAGCGCAGAACTGGACGACATTCGCCGGCTGATGGCACCCACGCTTCCGTTCAGCTCGCCCACCTACCTGCCACCAGGTCCGCCCAACGGCGTGGCAATCTGGTCCATCTCGCCGCCTTGGGTGGCGCAGAACGGTGCCAGCGCGCCTTTCGCGCTCCCGCCCATCGGCTGGCCCACTGGCACGGGTGCTCCAGCCTGGCCATCTGGCACAGTGGTGGGGCCGCACTTCCCAACAGGAGCTGTGGCATCGGGTGGATTCACCAGTCAGCGCGACCGCATCATCCGCAGCACCTTTGGGCCTGTGAACAACAACGGCGGCGTGATCAATGGAGCCCAGTACTCCAACGTGGGCCTGCTGGGCTGGCCACGCGGTGAAAAGAAGGCGCCCAACAGCAGCCGTGGCTCTGAGATCCTGCTGAGCCCCGTGCTCAGCAACAACTGCAGCAACTTCCAGATTGACTGGACCTGGGAGCGCGGCACAGGGCGTCAGACAGACGCCACAGGCCAGCCACTGGCCGCAGCAGACCACCTGGGCAGCACCACGGGCGCTGTGATGCGCGGCTTTGAGCCCGATGCTGGGCCGTGGAACAACGCAGCCCTGGACTTCCAGCGCATTCCGCGCCCCCAGCCGTGGTTTGGCTATCCCGACGTGGGTGGTGGCGTGGACATGCTGCCCAACCAGCGCCTGGGTGTCACGCTGGCGCAGGACCTGACCGCCATGCCCAACTACTCGCAGAGCAGCGGCTCTGCCAACACCACCAACCTGCACATGCGGCTGGTGGCGCAGGGCATCGAAGGCGTGCCAGGAAACACCTTTGTTCCCGCGGTGTCTGCACCATTCGGCGCCAACGTTCCAGTGCGCGTCTACACCGCCATCTTTGGCTTCAACCAGGATGAGGCGTACGTGGTGACCCCAGATGGCCAGCGCGTGCTCCGCGACGACTACACCCCGTGGCCATCGCAGCTGCGGTTCACGATCACCCTGCACGACCCCCGACTGGTGCTGGACCGCGGGCGCGACTTCCAGTTCGTGCTCGACCTGCCCCAGCGCAAGAAGTAGCGCCGGAAGAACACACCATGCCAGTCTCTGACCGTCCATTTTCCAGCCTTGACCGCAACCGCCGTGGCAACACGCTGGTGCTGGTGACCGCCATCCTGGTGCTGCTGGTCATCCTGGCCACAGCGTTCCTGGTGCGGTCGCAGGCAGGGCGTGCCCAGGCCAGCGCACAGCAGCGCGCGCAGGGCCGGCAGGACCGCGTGGACACCATCGCGCAAGGCCTGGCGCAGGATGTGGCAGACAGCCTGTTTGTGCGGTCAGTGGACCAGAGCAGTTACCCGGCGCAGGTGAATGCCAACGCAGCAGCAGGCGTCACAGGCTGGCAGGTGAACATGCCGCGCAGCGACTATCCGCGCCTGCCGCCAGATCCGCTGGCCATCCGCTACGGGGTGGACTACTTCGATGCGCTGGACAACGCCACGCTGGCTGCGGCCGCGGGCGGCGACGGCATCCTGGATGGCTTCAACTTTGCCGCCTTTGCGGTGAAGCCGTGGACCAACTGGCCAGACGTCTACCTGACGGTCAGCAGCACCGTGCAGGGCGAAGGCAACCCGGTGGGCAACCCTGGCTTTGGCGACGCCCGCTGGCTGCGCGCCACCGAGCCCATGCGGGCGCTCACCATGGTGCAGGGGCCAACGCCCACGGTCAGCGTGCCACCAGCGCCGCCCAATGCCCAACTTCCATCAGCAGTCCCAGGCAACAACTGGGGCAACCTGATGCTGGTCAACGGCATTCCCGTGCTCTCGCCAGAGGGCCTGGGCTTCAGCCACTGGCCGCACCTCAGCTGGATCGGCACCGCAGAGAACGGCTACCGGGTGTGCTACGACATCAGCGACATCGAGGCCAACACCATCGCTGGCCTTCCTGGCACACCGGCTGGCCTGAACGCGCTGGGCGTGCCCTATGAGCAGTGGCTGACCAACATTCCGCCACGCGAGCTCACAGTCACTACCAAGGATTCGCGCGGCTACCTGGTGATGAATCAGAACGACTGGACCACCCGTCGCAACAACTGGTTCAACAACTACGCCAACGTCATCCTGAACAATCCGCTGGAGGCGCTCCCCAACTTCCTGCAGCTGGGCGCGTTTGGCGATCCCAGCGACGAGTTCAAGTACCAGCCAGCTGGCAGCGCCAGCCCTGGCGCGCCCACAGACCGCAACCTCATCTCGCGCACGCTGGCGGACGCGGACGGCGATGGCTTCACCGACAGCTTCTGGTTTGTGGCGCCGGTGTCATCGGACCGCGAGACGCGGCAGGTTGTTGCGGTCTCCATCATTGACAACAGCGCGCTGCTGAACGTAAACGTGGCCACGCGCTTCGACCGCACCACCACCAACGGCCAGACGCCCGCAGACCTGGCGCTGGTCACGCGCCGCGAGTCCTACGACGAGAGCAACGCTGCTGGCCAGACCGCAGCCAACCGCGACACCGCTGTGGGCTTCTTCAACGCTCGCGAGAACGACCCGGAGTACCGCATCAGCCGGCGCAATCCCAACAGCGCGCCCACTGCCAACTACCTGGTCTACCCGCGCACAGCCAATGCAGGCTCGCCTGTGACTGGCGTGGATGTGGGCTGGGATCCCGTCCGCTGGGAGAGCGTGCGCACCGCGCCCGCTGCGCCTGGCGCCACCGCGGTGGACACCACGGAGAACGCGTTCCTGGCCTCCCTGGGCGTGATGATGCAGAGCGGCACCCCAGGCAGCACGGCTCGGCCCATTCCCATCTTTGACGCCACCACGGCCTACGGCCTGGCAGCGCCCGGTGGCGCTGGCTACGGCGGCTGGTTCGTGCTCACGCGTCCAGCAGATCGCCTGACCTACTTCAAGGCACAGGCCAATGGCGGCGAGCTGGTGGACCCGGTCACCACTGCGCGCCTGGCCACGCTCTCGCCCTTCGGCATGGACGACGAGATCGAGCTGCGCGCGGCCAACGGCCTGAACACCGCGGCCTCCATCAGCCGTCTGGAGAGCGTGCTGGGCGACGCCACGCCAGTCTCGGTGGGTGGCACGGCATCGCTGCCCATCAACGCGCAGAACTTCCTGCGCAGCAGCCGCAGCCGCGAGGAGTCGGTGCGCTACCTGGAAGCCAGCGATCCGCGCAACTTTGACTGGCGCGCGCGCCTGGCCTGGGGCGGCGCCAACCCCAGCATGGCTCCGCGGGGCGGGGCAGAGCTGCTGATGGACCATCGCCGCGAGATGACCACCGCGAACGGTGCGCGCAACGAGATGCTGCCGCCGCGCCTGTGGATGATCATTGATCCCACTGCGCCCAGCGACCTCACCCGCGTGCGGCCCGCCTATGTGCACCGCGGCGTGGACTTCAACAACGACGGCTCGCCAGACGATGTGAACGGCGACGGCACGGTGAACAGTGCGGACGATGTGCCGCCCTACGACCCGCGCATCGTCTACTTCAATGCCACGCCGCGCGGCGACGCCAACGGCGACGGCGTGGTGGACCTTCGCGACGCAGAGCTGGCCCGCCAGGAGTTCCTGCGCCGCAACCAGAAGGTGGACCTGCGCCGGCCCACGGACATTCCAACCGGCAACGGCGTGCCAGCCACCAACGCTGCCATCGCTGTGGCCGAGCGCAACTTCAACCAGGACATCCAGCGCCTGCTGCGCCGCGCCCTGATTGATGAGGACACCCGCGGCAGCTACCTGTGGAACGGCGATCCCGGCAAGCAGACGAAGGCGCTGCAGGCCACCAAGCTCATGGCCTCCAGCCTGGCTGCCAACATCGCCAGCTACCGCGATGGCGAGCGCCAGGTGACCAACACGCTGTGGCTGGACGGACCAGTGAGCCCGGACGACGCGGTGGCCATTCCTTCGGACGCCATTCCGGACCCGCAGTACAACGACGCCCGCTTTGTGGGCGTGGAGAAGCAGCCCTACTTCCAGGAAGTGTTCGTGGCGTTTGTCTTCCCCAAGACCAAGCTGACCCAGGCAGAGATCGAGGCTGTGACAGGCCCGCCGGGAGCCCCCAACTCTGGCTGCCCAGACGCTGCCAACTGCCAGCTGAATGCGGGCGACCCCTATGAGCTGCCACCGTGCACCAGCAACGGCGCTGGCGAGCACTTTGTGACCTACGACCCAGCAGACAGCAGCACCTGGCCAGCGGTGATCTTTGTGGCGCAGGTGGCCAATCCATACAACGCGCCAGTGAACCTGGCGGACTTTGAGATCCGCATCAACCCAGACAGCGGCGCACCGCAGCGCTTCTTCTTTGGCCTGCCGGGCCCAGCTGGCAGCCGCAGCGGCAACATCTATGGCCCAGACGTAGAGCTGGGGCCTGCCACGCCAGAAGAGCCCCGCACCGCGGTGGTCTTCAGCATTCCAGAGACCTTCCCCAACGGCGAGCCATTCCCTCGCGATTCGTGGCTGGACTTCCTGGACCTGGGCAAGCCAGTTACAGAGACCAACCCAAGCAACGACACCAAGCCTGGCCAGTTCTTTGAGCCGGATGTCAACGCCATCTTTGCGCCAGCTTGGGGCGGGCCTGGCGGCGGCAGCAGCACCACCTACTTTGACAACAACAAGCGATCTGGCACGCTGCTGTTTGACGCCACTCGCACGCTTCCACCGCTGCCGGTGTTCGCCGGCCTGGACGTGAGCGGCGACCTGAACCGCTGGCGCCCAGCGCCATCGTCCACGGGCAATCCGCCCAGCAGCTTCATCGAGCTGCGCCGCGCGCTGTACCGCGCCAACGGCACGCCCACCTGGAGCGTGGTGGACCGGCTGGACAACGAGCTGAATCCTGGCAGCCAGGTGTTCCGCGACACCATGGCGCGCCTGTTCACCGACGAGCATCTGCCGCCCAAGAAGGAGATCGACTGCCGGTCAGGCAAGCTGGCCATCAGCGGCATCCGCATCCGCGACAACGACTACTACGTGGTGTGGGCGCGTGGCGCCCGCCAGTGGCTGTTTGACACGCAGAACGGCGCCACCGGCACGCCGCCAGGCAAGGGCGTGATCACCCTGGACGAGCGCACGCCGCGCTACGCGTTCAGCCGCCTGACTGGCGTGGACCGCGTGCAGGAGACGCAGAGCGACGTCTATGTGGGCGACGCTGCCACGCAGCGCAAGGGTTCGATCTTCAAGGAGAGCGACCTGCCAGATGGCCAGAGCGCTGGCCGGCCATGGACCACCATGGACTACACCAACGTGTGGGGCGAGGCGCGCCGCGGCAAGCCCACGTTCTTCCCCACGCGCATCGCAGAGAACAGCGCTGGGCCAGACCGCCGCTACGACTATCCCGCCTGGCGCATGAACAACGCCACGCCGCCCTCGGGCATGACCGTGAGCTACGGCGAGAAGGGCGTGACCGATGCCAAGTTTGTGGATGGCACAGACCCCGACAACTTTGTGGCCCCGTACCGATTCTTCCAGAAGGACGCGGACTACGAGCAGGTGGCTGAGATCCTGGACGTGCCGCTGTGGGGCCCGCTGATGCAGGCTGGCACCACGGGGGGCTGCTACGCCACGCTGCCAGAGATCCTGGCGCAGGAGCCGGACGCCACAGGCAACCTGGTCTTCCCCAAGGCGCCAGCAGGGGCCAACCTGGCCTACTGGAACCGCCTGCAGCTGGATGTGGCGCGGTACGACACCACGCCCGCTGCCAATGGGCGCCCCAACCTGCTGTCTGGCGTGCCAGTGGTGAGCAGCCCGGTGGGCTTCATCTCGCCGCAGCAGGCGGGCATTGCGCTGCTGGATGCGTTCACCGTGGATGACCGCGGTGCTGCGCGGTTTGACTCGGACAACGATGGCACCATCAGCTTCAACGAGCGCGCGGCTGCAGAGAATCGCCGCTTCCGTCTGGCCCAGGGGTACCAGGGCAAGGGCACGCCCGGGCTGGTGAACATCAACACTGCGCCCATCGAGGTCATGCGCGCCATGCCGCAGATGACCCGGCTGGTCTACAACGACGACGACAACCTGAACGGCATCCCCACCATCGCTGACAACACCAATCAGCAGGCGGTGCCGCGCGACTTCCCCACCACGCCCACCACGCAGTTCAACGCCATTGGCTTTGACTATGGCACCCCGGCGCCGCGCGTGCGCGTGCCAGAGGCCATTGAGTTGTGGCGCAACAAGGGCAACGTGACGCCCAACCTGGGCGCTGTGATTGATGTCTCGCAGCCCAGTTACTTCACGCGCGGCCTGGATCTGCCCGATGCGCAGAACAACCTGGAGCACGCGCCGGGCATGCGCCAGGACCGCGGCTTTGACAGCCTGGGCGAGCTGGCGCTCATGACCAAGCCAGCCAACTTTGCCAACCCAGCCAACCCACAGGCGGGCGACGTGGGCAACAGCTGGAACCAGACGGTGGGCTGGAGCGTGCGGTATGCGGGTCTGGATCCGTTCCGCACAAGGTTCAACGACGCCACCAGCGGTGCTGCGTATGCAGCGCCGGTGTCTGCCGGTCCCACAGCGCCTCCCGGTGGCACAGCGCATCGCACCGATGGTGTGCCCAAGGCTGGAGCAGCTGGCACGCTGCAGTACTACTCGCTGAGTGGTCGCACGGCCACAGACCCGCACCTCCTGGTGGTGGGCACGGACGATCGCAACACGCCAGCAGTGGTGGAGACGGACAATCCGGCCACCGGCGGGTTTGTGGAGACCACGCTGGGCCGCTGGGATCTGACAGCGGGCGATGCGCTGGAGCAGAACTCGCTGCTCAAGGGCATCAGCAACCTGGTGACAGTGCGCAGCGATGTCTTCACCGTGTACGTGCGTGTGCGCACGGTGAAGCGCAATGCCATCACTGGCCGCTGGGACGCCACGGACCCGGACTACATCCTGGACGAGAGCCGCTACGTGATGGGCGTGGACCGCAGCAACGTGGACCGCCCCGGCGAGAAGCCGCGCATCCTCTACTTCACCAAGGTCCCGAACTAGAAAGTCGTGCCTGGCACGGGTGTCCCTACTTTCTGAGCGGTGGGCTTGGACGCGGCCTCCGCGCGGTGTGCGGGGGCGCGGCCGCGGACGGCTCGGCTCCACCAGGTTCCGCCTTCGCCTCGACTTTGCGTGAGCTCGGCAGGTGGAACGGCCCGCGAATCGGGGGACCCCCAGCGCCTGCCTCGCCACGCAAAACGCCGCTACGCCGCGCCCCCGCCCCCCGCGCTGCGGCCGCTCCGGGCGCACACGGAGGGAAACTCGTGCCTGCGAAACTCGTGCCTGGCACTCCTGTCCCGGGTTTCCGAAAGTCGTGCCTGGCACGGGTGTCCCTCGTTTCGCGGCCGGGCAGGCGGCGCACCGCATGATGCGCAGGATCGGCGCTTGCAGGCCCGCCGGACGGCTGACGAGACGCCGTCATCTGCGGTCTGCCGAGTCACCGAGGGTCGCGGGCCTCACTGTCCCGTCCGTCCGGTTGCACCGCCATACGCTCCCGTCCTCGCTCACCGGTGGCAGCGGCCGCGGCGCGGGACCGGGGGAGCGCAATGGCGGCGTTGAGCGGGCAGGAGGCAGGCTGTGTGCGCACCCCGGTTCGCGGGCCGCTCCACCTGCCGAGCAATCGCGAAGCCGAGGCGAAGGCGGAACCTGGTGGAGCCGAGCCGTCCGCGGCCGCGCCCCCCGGCCCGCGCGGAGGCCGCGGGCGCGGGGCAAGCGCACGGGACCGGCAGCTGCTGCCCGGGCCGCGTGGCGCGGAGGCCGCTGGCGACACGGAAAGTAGGGACACCCGTGCCAGGCACGACTTTCCGGGGATCTCCACCGGGCCACGCGGCCGTATCGTGAAGGCGTGATCAGCACCATGCTGCTGGCGCTGGCGCTTCAGGCGCAGAGCACCCCGCCCACCAAGACGCCGCCGGCCAAGAGCAAGCCAGCGACTCCAGCGTCCACAACCCCGGCGCCGCCCGCCCCCACCCCGCCAGCGTCCACGCCGCCAGCTACCACCCCCCCAGCCACCAGCCCAGCCAGCACGCCAGGCACGCTGCCCAGCACCGTCTCCGGCCGCCCGCCAGAACCACCGCTCAAGCGCGTGGAAGGCCGCCGCTACGAGGTCAAGCTGGAAGCCAACATCTACCTCGCTCCCGTCGCCCGCGGCGAGACTGCGCCACTGCAGCTGCAAGCCGTCAGCGCCTGGGTCCCCATCATCACGCAGAGCACCTGGTCCCAGGTGGACCCAGACTCGCTGCAAGCGCAGCTCTTTGTGCAGGGCCAGCAGGCCACCAGCGTGCGCGACCGCCTCACGTGGAAGTACGGCCTGCCGTTTGGCATGGCAGCGGTCGGCATGGCCATCGGTGACGTGAGCGGCCAGAGCCTGCGCTGGAACATGAGCTGGACCGAAGTGGTCTGGAACACCCAGCTGAACGACGCCGCCGCCGCCACCATCGCCTGGCCGCAGGCGTGGCCAGACGAGGTGCAGGCCGCGCTCCAGCCGCAGCCTGGCATCGAGAGCAACGCGCCAGAATTCAAGCAGTTCGTGCAGCGCGTGTCGGGCGGCAAGCTGCGCTCCGTCACGCCGTTTGTGGCCGCCAAGCAGCTCATCAAGGCCACAGCCGGGTCGTTCAAGACCATGGACCACACGGGCCTGCGCCAGGAGAACGGCTTCACGCGCGGACTGATGCTGCAGGGCGCCTACGCAGCCATGCAGAGCGGCAACGGCTCGTCGCATGACCTGAGCGCGGCCTGCGTGGCGGTGCTGCGCGCAGCGGGCATTCCCGCGCGCGTGATCGTGGGTGCCACGGACATTCCAGCCAGCTCAGGCGTCACCCGCACCCGCCTCATCACCTGGGCCGAGTTCTATCTTCCGAACGCCGGCTGGGTGCCGTTCGACCCGCTGGAGATCCGCCGCCGCGCCACCGCGCTGCCCGCCCCAGACAAGGCGTGGCCCAGCTTTGGCACGTGGGATGATCTGAACGAACGCCTTCCGCTCAGCTACACCTGGAGCGCACCCGTGCCAGGCTCGCAGAGCCTGCCGTATCCAGCCGTGTGGAGCTGGTTCGCGACCGGCACCATCAGCGGCAACGCTGTGGCCAACGACATGATCGGTGTGCAGCTGGTCAACCGCGGCCGCGTGCCGCAGCAGTAGGAAAGCCGGGCCGCGCATTCCCTGCCAAAAAAGAAGCTGGTGCCAGGCGAACCTGGCACCAGCGTTCAATCAAGCGTGGATGCTGGCAGGGGCCTGTCCCAAAAGGAGGGACACCCGTGCCAGGCACCAATTTAGGGGCATGCGCCCCAGGCGCCCAGGACCAGGCCCAGGTCGGTGCCGTCCACAATGCCGTCACCGCTCAGGTCCAGGTCTGGGGTGCCCCATGCACCCAGGATCAGGCCCAGGTCGGTGCCGTCCACCACGTGGTCGCCGTTCAGGTCCTCTGGGCAGGGCTGCGCGGTGCAGTTGGCTGCGCAATCGGCAGACTGCGCCACGCAGATCGAATCCCAGTGTTCCACACAGCAGTATGGGTCCGAGGTGCACACGAAGTTGCAGCAGCACTCATCTGCGCAGAAGGGCAGGAACTTGGCAGCGTCGCAGGTGCCAGCGTTCGGGTCGCCGCAGATGAGGGTGGGGTACTCAAAGTTGGTGTTGCCTGGCGTGTCGTAGCTGTCCGTGGTGGAGCCAGGGCCATAGTGCCACGTGGTGCCGTTCAGGAACACATGGACTGGAGCGCCGTAGTTCACCACCACCGTGTCTGTGGTGACAGGGCTGGACAGCAACAGCACGTTGTCCAGGCGGTTGTTGCTCGAAGTGGTCTGCGCTCCGGTGAGTGTCAGACGCAGGTAGGCATCCGAAGCGCCATCCAGATCATTCAGCGGTGCCAGGGTCTTCAGGGCGAAGTTGGTGGTGAAGCCGCTGATGGCGTCAATGTCCACCCAGTTCACGCCGTCCATGCTCCAGGCCCACTGCTGCAGGGTGAAGCTGGTGGTGGCGTTGGAGGTACGCGTGGCGTAGCTGACGTTCACGCCGATGTAATCCGCCATGGAGAACTTGAAGGTGACCGACTTGCCGTTGGCGCTCGAACCCACCAGCGCCAGGCTGGAGGTTGCGCTGGTGGCTGGGTCCAGGCCGTTGCCGGTCGGGCCCGTGGCGTTCAGGTTGGTGCCTGTGAAGGCGTTCAGCTCAGCGGCTTGCCAATCACTGGCGCCGTTCGTGCCGTCCAGGTACATCGTGCCAAAGCCAGCGTTCGAGTTGAACACCTTGGGGGTATTGGGGTTCGCTGCTGCGGCTGTCCCGTTGTTTGGATTGGTGGTGGTCTGGTAGTCCCAGCCAGCGATCACGGTGCCGGTGGTGGCCTGCACCACGCTGCGGCTGACATACGGGCCAGCCTTCACGCTGCTGTACCACCAGTCCTGGCCAGCCGGCGGGGTGGCGTCTGGCGTCAGCACCAGGGCCACGCTGTCAATGACAGAGGACCACGGGGTGACGTCCAGCGTGCCATCGTCGTTCGTGTCCAGATCCTGGCCGCCCGAGCCCTGATTGGGGGCGCGACCCTGGAAGGTGTCGGTGCCCGAGTAGTCCATGACCAGCATGTAGGTCTGGTTGTCGCTGGACTCAAAGCCAGTGGTCGTGTCTGAGCCAGTTGGCGGATCCCAGGACAGGTCAGTGGCCTGTGGGTCCACCACCAGCCCGCTCATGGATGGATTGCGCAGCACCAGATAGCCGTTGGGACCAATGACGTCCTTGCCGCTGAACGTCCACTTCCACTCCACCACACCAGTGCGGGTGGGGGTGGCGCCCGTCGTGGTGCCGTCGCCGATGATGATGAAGGTCACACCAGCCAGCGATGCGCCAGGGGTGCCCTTGATCTCCACGTACTCATTGGGGTCGCTGCCGGTGCGGATCTCGTTGATCGAGAACTGGGCCAGCGTGGGGGCCGTCATGCTGAGGGCGATGAAGCCCATCATGGCGAAACTGCGCATCTCTGTAATCTCCTGAAAGGATGCCGGGGGTGGCGGTTGGCGCATCATGCGCCGGGTGATTGCGGTCCAAAGTTTATCCCGCAAGGCCTTTTTTCTATCCTGCAAGCCTGCTGGAACCATGCACATGCCGCTATTCGGACTTTCAAAATCGGTTCAGAAGTCACAGCAATGGCTGATAGGTGCGCTGGCCACGGTGGCAGCCGCTGCAGCCGCCGCGCAATGGATGCAGCACGCCCCTGGCGCGCTCAGCCTGCGCGGGCCGCAGCCAGGGGCTGTGTTCGACGCAGGACAAGCCAAGGAGGACCTGGTGAGCTTTGTGGGCAGCCCGGGCGTGCCGCGCCCCGTTGGGTCGCCTGAAGCCAAGGCAGCGCGGGACCGGCTGGCAGCGCTGTTTGGCGCGCTGGAGCTCCCAGTGGACCGGCAGCAGCTCACGCTGGATGGCCGGGCGGTGTCTGGGCCGATCGCCATTGAGAACCTGATCATCCGCATCCCCGGCACGCAGCAAGGGGAACCCCAGCTGGCGGTGGTTGCGCACAGCGACTCGGTGCCAGGCGCGCCGGGCGCCTCGGACGATGGCGCTGGCGTGGCCTGTGCGTTGGGCATCGCGCGCGCGCTGGTGGCGCAGCCTCCTGCGCACCCGGTGCTGGTGGTGATCACAGACGGCGAGGAGCGCGGCCTGTGGGGCGCCCGCGCGTTCCTGGCCCAGCATCCGGCTGCGCAGCACCTGCGCGCGGTGGTCAACTTGGACGCGCGCGGTGCGGCTGGACCAGCGTTCATCTATCAGACTGGTCCAGAGACAGCGTGGCTGGCGGAGTGCATCGCCCAGTGGGTGCCAGCGCCGCGCGCCAGCTCGCTGTGCTCCTTTGTATATGAGCGGATGCCCAACAACTCGGACTTCACGCCGCTGGTGCAGGCTGGGCTCACGGGGTTCAACCTGGCGTTCATCGGGGATGTGGGGGCCTATCACACGGCAGAAGACACGGTGGAGCGGCAGTCGCCCGCCACGCTGGCGCACATGGGCACCACGGCGCTGGCGCTGGTGCGCGGGCTTGATGCTGCGCCCACGCAGGCGCAACCAGGGCGCGCCGTGTATGGCGATGTCCTGGGGCTGTGGATGGTGCGGTGGCCAGAAGGGTGGTCGCTGGGACTGATGCTGGCAGGTGCTGGATGCGTGGTGGCCACTGCGCTGTGGAGCGCGCTGCGGCAGTCCTCCCAGGCAGCCACCGCGCCAGGCGCCAGCGCAGCAGCGGGGGCATACGACGCGGGCACGCGCGCTCCGAACACGCGCGCTCCGAACACACGCGCTCCGAACACGCGCGCTCCGGGCCGGCTGGCAGCGCGCGCGCTTCTGGCAGAGGTGGCCGTGTGCGGCGCCATGGCGGCGGTGGGCTGGGGCTTTGGAGCGGTGGCGCATGCGTCTGGCCTGAACATGGTGGTGGCGCCAGGCCGCCTGGCAGCCATGGATGCGGTGCTGCTCCTGACAGCGGTGGTGGCCACCTGGCTGGCTGGCAGCGTGCTGCGGCGCTGGGCGGTGGGGCCGTGGAGCGCGCTCCTGGGAGCGTGGGTGCCGTGGTGGGCGCTGGCTGGTGCTGCAGCGGTGGTGGTGCCGGCCGCCTGCTTCCCAGTGGTGGTGCCTGCGCTCTGTGCAGGCGCTGGTGCGCTGGCTGCCGTGGCAGTGGGGCTGGCCACACGCCGGGCGCCCAGCGCGCTCCTGGTGGCGTGGGCTGGCGTGGCCGGGGCAGCGGTCATCATGCTGCCCCTGGGGCCACCGCTCCTGGACGCCCTGGGCTTTGAACTGGGCTGGGTGCATGGCATGCGCGCCGCGCTGGTGGCGGTCACGCTGCTGCCCTTCATGGTGGCCCATCATGCAACGAGCCCCGGCCAAGGCCAGGGCTCAGAGAAACGCGACTGGCTGGGCTCGAACCAGCAACCTTCGGTTTCGTAGACCGATGCTCTATCCAATTGAGCTACAGTCGCGTGCAGCAGGCACCAGTGGTGCTGCCGAAGGGGAGAGATTGTACCGCAACGCACGCTCGCTGGGAATGGGCTGAAAACCGCCCCGGTCCGGGTGACCCCGGGGTGGCGGGTCCGTTGGCCCCAGCAGGGTGGGGGTGCAGCGTGCCTTCAGGGCTTGGAATCCACGCGCTCTGGCTGCTCTGGGGCGGCAGGCGGCGCGATGCGCTGGTTGCCCGGCATGCGGCGCCGCGGGATGTCCGTTCCATCTGCGCTGGCCACGTTGTCCTCGCTGGCCACGCTGGCAGCGTTGGTCTCTGTGGCGCTGTTGGCCATGGTGCGCAGCGGTCCCACCACCAGCGCCAGGAGCACGGTGGCCAGGCCAAACGTCAGCGCGCTGACCCGCGGCCACACGCTGGCCACAGGCGCCACGCCCTGGCTGCGCGGCGTGGTGGCGTCCACCCATGGCTTGGCCAAAAGGCGCAGGTAGTAGAAGGCTGCGATGGCGCTGTTGAGGGCCAGCACCACCAAGAGGGCCACCTGGTGGGTGGCCACCTTGTGGGCACCCACGCTGGTCATGAAGATGTACAGCTTGCCCCAGAAGCCCAGGAGCGGCGGAATGCCGGTCAGCGACAGCACACCCAGCGCCAGCGCGATGGCGCTGAGCGCCGAGCGCTTGCGGAGGCCAGCCAGGTCATCCAGCGAGTCCACTTCTGTGCCGTTGCGCTCCACGCTGGCCAGCGCGCCGAACGTGGCCAGGTTGGCCACGCCGTACGCCAGCAGATAGAAGAGCATGCTGTCCAGGCCCAGCGTAGGGCCAGCCAGCACGCCCACCAGCATGTAGCCGCTGTTGGCGATGGAGCTGTACGCCAGCATGCGCTTGGCAGACCGCTGCAGGAGGCCGCCGATGTTGCCCAGCGTCATCGTGAGCACAGAGACCATCCACAGCACGGCGATGATCACCGGCGGCAGGCCCGCTGCACCGGCTGTGCTGCTCCAGCCAATGGTGCTCAGGAGGAGCACCAGCATCACAAAGCCCTGCACCTTGGGCACAAAGCTGATGAACGCAGTCACGGGCGTGGCGGCGCCTTCGTAGACGTCGGGCGCGTAGAACTGCATGGGCACTGCAGCCAGCTTGAAGCAGATGCCCACGATGGCCAGCAGCATGCCCACCAGGGCCACGGTGCCCACGCCACCAGATTGTGCGGCGGCGTGCGTGAAGGCGGTGCGCATCTCGCCCAGGTCCACAGTGCCTGTGGCGCCGTAGAGCAGGGCAAAGCCAAAGAGCATCATGGCCGTGCTCATGGCGCCCAGGAAGAAGTACTTGACCGCCGCCTCCATGGCGCGGTCGCTGCTGCGGCCGATGGCCACCATGATGTACGTGGGCAGCGAGCACAGCTCAAAGGCCAGGAAGAGCCAGATGAGGTCTGTGGCGTGGCACAGCAGCATGGCGCCGCACAGCGAGAGCAGCATGAAGGCGTAGAACTCGCCCTGGATCATGCGCACCGGGTCAAAGGGCATGCGGCCCTGGGCCACCTGCGCCTCGGCGGTGCGATCCATGCTGCCTGCCGCGGTGAGCGCATGGCCCACGCCGCAGACGCACAGCAGGCTGATGACAAACTTGCCCAGCCCAGGCATGGGCAGCTTGGCTGCGGCGGCTGCTTCTGGTGTCCACACCCACCAGGCCACGCCCAGCGTGCCCAGCAGGAAGACCACAGCGGTCCACGGCACAGCCTGGCGCAGCGCTCGAACCGGCGAGAGTCCAAGCACCGCGACCACCACCGAGCCTGCAAAGAGCAGGATCTCAGGGAGGACCAGGGCAAACTTGGGCGTCAGATTCTGCACAGGGGTCTCCGGGGCGGGGGGCGGTCAGTGGGCGGGAGGGCGGTGGGAGGGCGGTGGGTAGCGGGCGGTCAGTGGGTGGCGGGCGTGGTGGCAGGAGTGGCCGAATGGCCTGCTGCTGGCGCAGCGCCAGCGGTGGGCATCACGTTGGCCGCTGGCGCGTACAGCTGCTTGTTGGTGCGCTCGATGATGGTGGCGTAGGGCGCCAGCACCTGCTGCCCAGCGGGCTCGATGGCAGTGAGGATGGGCTTGGGGTAGATGCCGATGGCCAGGCACGCCACCACCAGCGGGGCCATGGCCAGCACTTCGCGCAGGTTGAGGTCGTTCTTCTCTGCGGGATCGTGCGCGTGGCCGCCACCGTGTGGTTCGCGCAGCGGGCCAAAGACAAACTTCTGCAGCATGCGCAGGATGTAGAGCGCAGCCAGCACCATGCTGATGGCCGCCAGGAACGAGTAGGTGGGGCCCAGCAGGCCCTCAAAGCCAGTGCGCACGCTGTGATCGCTGGTGAAGGCGCCAAACAGGCACAGGAACTCGCTGACAAACCCGTTGAGGCCCGGCACCGCCAGCGACGCCATGGCGAAGAACACCGTGAAGCACGCCCACACGGGCATGCGCTTCATCAGGCCGCCCACCTTCTCCATGTCCTTGGTGTGGTAGCGCTCATACATGATGCCGATGCACATGAAGAGGCCAGCGGTGGAGAGGCCGTGGTTGACCATGTACAGCAGGCTGCCTTCCATGCCCACCATGTTGAAGGCCAGGAGCGCCAGCATGGCCAGGCCCATGTGCGCCACGCTGCTGTAGGCCACCAGGCGCTTTACGTCGTTCTGCACCCAGCAGATGAGGCTCATGGTGATGATGGCGATCACGCTGAGGATGGCAAAGAGCTGCGCCAGCATCACGCCGCCTTCGGGGGCCATGGGCAGCGCAAAGCGGATGATGCCGTACTGGCCCAGCTTGATGACCACGCCAGCCAGCAGCACGCTGCCGGCAGTGGGGGCCTCGCTGTGCGCCAGCGGCAGCCAGGCGTGCGCTGGCAGCAGCGGCACCTTGACCGCAAAGCCAGCCATGAGCGACAGGAACACCCACCACTGGATGCCCACGGGCAGCGCGCGGCCATACTCCGTGAGCTCTGCGATGCCAAAGTTGAGCGGCAGGCCAGTCTGCAGGGCGCGGTCCACGCCCAGGTAGACAAAGCCAACCAGGCTGATCACGCTGCCCACAAAGCTGAACACCCACAGGCGGACGCTGGCCGCGCGGCGCTCGTTGCCGCCCCAGATGGCCACGATGAAGAAGAGCGGGATGAGCGTGAACTCATACCCCACATAGAACAGGATGACGTCGCGCGACAGCACCGCCAGCATGACGCCTGCTTCCAGCAGCAGGAACTGCGAGTAGAAGCCGCGCTGCCGCTCGGTGATGGAGCTGAAGCTGACCAGCAGGCCCGCTGGAATGAGCATGGCCGTCAGCAGGATGAGCAGCATGGAGATGCTGTCTGCACCCAGCGTGAACGAGACGCCAAAGGTCTTGAAGATCTCCCAGCCTTCTGCGTTGGGCTCGAACTGCCCAGTGGTCCAGTGGCCGAACTGCCACGCGAACACCACGGCCACCGCAGCCACCACCATGGAGGCGCCAAAGCCAAGCCACTTGGCGCTGCGCTCTGGGCTGGCGGCCACCACCGCTGCGCCCAGGACAGGCAGGACGATGAGAAGCAGGGCCAGCGTCATGCTGCACCTCCGCGGAGCCAGAACCAGACCACCCAGAAGATGATGAGCCCGACGCCTCCCGCCATGGTCAGCGCGTAGCCCTGGAGCACGCCGCTGTACAGCGGCTGGAAGACCCGGGCAAAGAAGGCTGGAATCCGGCCGATGCCAGTGACCGCCACGCCGTCCAGGAAGAACCGGTCTGTGAAGGCCAGCACCTGCGCGCCGATCCACGCTGGAATGCCAAAGAGCGCGTGGTAGATCTCATTGAGCCACCAGCCAGCTTCAGAGCCGCGGGGAATCCAGCTGAGCAGGGGGTTGGCCAGCATGCGCTGCCGCAGGCCGTCTGCCAGGGCGCGGTTGCTGCCGTGCATCACCCACGCCACCAGGATGCCCACCACCGCGCAGCCAGTGGCCAGCCAGAAGAGCACCGTGTGGGCGTTGCCACCCAGGATCTCGCCATGCTCTGGGCCTTCACCCGCGCGGAAGTACGCAGAGGAGGACTCCACAAACCGCTGCACCCAGTTGAAGTCCACCACGTGCAGCGACTCCAGGTAGCTGGGCAGTCCAGCCAGGACGGCGCCGAGCGCGGTGATGGACAGCACCAGGTTGATGCGGAAGCCCGGTGGATGCGGATGCCAGCCGTGACCGCCGTGACCGCCATGACCGCCGTGACCACTGTGGCTGCCATGTCCACCCGCAGCGTGCGCAGCGGGCGCGTGGCTGTGATCGTGGTGGCTGTCGTGGCTGTGGTCGTCGTGGCCGTGCTGGTCTGGGCCAGGTTCGATGGCCACTGGTCCGATGGCCAGCCGGAACCACACGCGGAAGGCGTAGTAAGCCGTGATGGCGGCGGTCAAAAGGCCAATCCAACCCATGGCCTGCAGCTGCGGATGCTGGCTGGTGAGCGCGGAGTACAGGATGACGTCCTTGCTGAGCGCACCAGCCGTGAAGGGCGCTGCGGCCAGGTACAGGCAGCCGATGAACATGGCCACCATGGTGATCTTGAAACCGGGCACCTTGAGCAGCCCGCTCACCTTGCGCAGGTCCAGCTGGCCAGCCAGGCCGTGCATGGCAGCGCCTGCTGTGAGGAACAGCAGCGCCTTGAACCACGCATGCGCAAACACGTAGTAGAGGCCGCCGAAGGCGGTGCCCACGCCCAGGCCCATGACCATGTAGCCCAGGCTGCTCACCGTGCTGTACGCAAACACGCGCTTGTAGTCGAACGTGCCGCACCCGATGGTGGCAGCCCACAGCGCGGTGGCGCATCCCACCCAGCCCACCGTGAGGAGGGCGGGCTCGGCCCAGTCATGGCCGATGGCCTGCGCGGTGTAGAAGGGGGCCATGCGGGCCAGCAGGTAGATGCCAGCGGTCACCATGGTGGCTGCGTGGATGAGCGCGGAGACTGGGGTTGGGCCCCACATGGCGTCTGGCAGCCAGGTGGCCAACGGCAGCTGCGCGCTCTTGCCAGCCACAGCCAACAGGAGCAGGAATGGAATGGCCGCCTTGTCCCAACTGCCATGCGCGTGCGGCGAGGTGTCGGCCAGCGCCTGGAAGAGGCTGTCGTACCCCACTGTGCCGTAGTTCATCCAGATCAGGAAGATGGCAAAGGCGAGCCCCAGGTCGCCGATGCGGTTCATGATGAACGCCTTCTTGGATGCAGCGGTGGCCCCGGGCTGCTGGTAGTAGTAGCCGATGAGGAAGTAGCTGCAGAAGCCCACGCCTTCCCACCCCAGGTAGAGCCCGACCAGGTTGTCGGACATCACCAGGATGAGCATGCTGGCCACGAACAGGCTGACGCCGAAGAAGAAGCGCGCATAGCCGCTCTTGACGTCTGTCTCCATGTACTCGCTGGCGAAGAGCGCGATGAGCGTGGCCAGCGCGGTGACGAAGAGCATCCACAGGAGCGTGATGCCGTCAATGTAGAAGCCGATGTTGGCCGTGAAGCTCTTCCAGGGGCCCTGGCCCCAGGAGAAGGTGATCCAGTCAAAGAGTGGCACGCTGAGCGGCACGTGCTGCGTGAAGAAGCCGGGGCTCCAGCGGAAGTAGAAGAGCGCCGCAGCGATGGCGGCCGTGGCGAAGGCTGTCACGGTGAACACAGCCGGCCAGCGGCCAGGCACCTTGAAGATGGCCAGCGCGCCACAGAGCAGGGCGCTGACCACTGGTGCGATGAGCAGGATGGCCAGCCACGAATACGTGGAATCCACCACAGCAGGCGTGAAGTGCAGCGGTGGAACCTCTGCCAGCGAACCAGCAGCGTGGCCGTGCGCAGCGGTGTCGGCCAAGGCCAGGAGCATGGGCGTAAGCAGGGTCATGCGTGGTGTGCAGTGGGTGCGGTGGGTACGGTCACAGGACTACTCGCGGAGTTCGGCCCAGGCTTCGCTGCTCAGGGTCTCGCGGCGGCGGTACAGGAGCACCACCAGGCCAAGGGCCAGCGCTGCTTCTGCAGCGGCCACTGTCAGGATGAAGATGACCAGAAGTTGTCCGGAAAGGTTCATCCACATGCGGCCAAAGGCCACCACAGCCAGCGCGGCTGCCTGGAACATCAGCTCGGTGCAGAGGAACATGATGATCATGTTGCGCCGCACCAGGAATCCCACCAGGCCGATGGCGAACAGCAGGCAGCTGGTCACCATGACCACCTGGAGGTTGGCTGGAACAGCGGGCAGGTTCTGGGCGAGCAACAGGTTCATGCTGCACCTCCGTGGCCGCTGCTGCGCGTGCGGCTGGCGCCTGGGTCATCGCTCAGGCGCGGGAGGCCGGCAGCCGTGCGGCGCTCGTCGTCGGCCAGCTCGATCTGCTTGCGGGCCAGCACCACGGCGCCAAACATGGCCATGAGCAGGATGACGCCGGCCAGCTCCAGGCTGACTGGGAAGCGCGCCACCAGCGCCCAGCCCAGCGACTGGCTGTTGGATGGCTGCGCAGCCTGCGAGAGCGTGATGGGCTTGACCGCGCCATCGGCCATGCGGGCGTTGACTGTGCCCTTGGGGCCCAGGAACGAGAGTTGTTTGCCATCTTCCTGAGGCACCAGTTCTGTCACCGTGCCCAGGCCCTGCGCGTCTGCGGCAGCCTGCGCCTGCTGGAGGAGCAGGTGGGGCATGGATTCCAGCTCACGCCAGGAGCGCGCGTTGGAGGCTGCTGTGACAGCCGTGGGCGTGCGCCACGGCAGCGTGCTGGTGGCGCCAAAGAGCGTGTCACCCAGGGTGGCCAGGACCACAAAGCCAATGATGACCGCAGCAGCGGGTTCCCGCGGCGTGCGGTCGTACCAGGCTGGCTGGGCGTCGTGGCCGTGGTCGCCGGACTGCTGGGCCAGCATCAGCACAAAGAGGTAGGTGATGAGGATGGCACCGGCGTAGACGATGACCAGCGCAAAGGCCATGAATTCAGCCTGCAGAAGCAGGAACATGGTGGCGCTGGCCAGGATGACCAGGATGAAGTAGAGCGCGGCGTACACCGGCTTGGTGTGCGTGACCATGCGCACCGCACCCGACACCGCGATGATGGCCATGAGCACGTAGCTCCAGAACGGCGCGTCATCTGTGGCCCCGATTGGCGCCGGAGCCGCCTGCGCCACCACTGAGATCAGCATGCCCACTGCAGCCAGGCCCACCACCGTCAGGATGGCCCGGAAGGCGCTGCGCTGCTGCTGCATCAGCAAGAAAAGCACGACGGCGCCCAGTGCTGCAGCGGCGTAGAAGAGGTTGGCGTTCATGGAAGAGGGGGCCAGGGGGGTGAAGGTCGAATAATAAGGGTGCAACCGGTGGTTGGCAACCGCTGCAGAGGTGCAGGCGTTACCCTTGGCAGGCACGTGAGCACCGCCCTGCAACGCACCCTGCCGAACGCCATCACGGTGGCCCGGCTGGTGGGTTCTGCAGCGTTCTTTGTGGTCGTCGCTGTAGGGCTCCGCCCAGACAGCCCGGTTGACCGGGCGTTGTGGGGCAACACGGCTGTGGCGCTCTTTGTGCTGGCTGCCATGAGCGACTGGCTGGACGGCTACCTGGCCCGCCGGTGGGGCGTGGTGACCGACTTTGGCCGGGTGATGGATCCCTTTGTGGACAAAGTTCTGATTTTGGGAGCGTTTGTCTATCTGGCCAGCCCCAAGTTCGCAGAGCCAGCGTGGAGTCAGTCCTGGGGGGTGGAGCCGCACAACGGTGCCATCAACTGCGCCACAGGGGTGGCCAGCTGGATGGTGGTGGCAGTCCTGGCCCGCGAGCTGCTGGTGACCAGCCTCCGCGGCGTGCTGGAGGCCCGCGGTGTGGCCTTTGCCGCAGACTGGTCAGGCAAGATCAAGATGGTGGCGCAGAGCGTGGCAGTGCCATTTGCGCTCCTGGTGGCGGTGAACAAGCCGCTGCTGGCAGACGATGGATGGCGCACCGCGCAGAACGCGGTGGTCTGGGCCACGGTGGCCTTCACGCTGTGGAGCGTGGTGCCGTACATCGCGCGCGCGTACCGGCTGATGAAGCAGATCGCGCGGGAAGGAGGCACGCGTGCTGGGTAGCCCGCGCGTCCGCCCGCACCTGGCCGCTGTGCGCATGCGCGTGCTGCCGTGGTTCGCCCGGTTCAGCCTGAGCGCAGGCGGCCTGGGCTACGCGCGCTTTGCCTCTGGAACATGGGGTTCGCTGCCGCCGTGCGTGCTGGTGCTTGGCCTGGTGTGGGCTGGGCAGCCAGCGTGGGTGATCAACACATCCCTGCTGCTGCTTGGCTTGTGGGGCGCTGTGGCCTGCGTGCGCTTTGGCCTGGCGGCAGAGCGGGCTGTGGGGGTGAAGGACCCTGGCTGCGTAGTGGCCGACGAAGTGGCTGGCATGTGCATCGCCCTGGCTGGCCTGCGCTGGGCCATGCCCTCCGAGGAAGGCTGGCTGACGGTGAGCGGCCTGCAGGTGCTGTGGGCGTTCCTGGCCTTCCGCGTGGCTGACATTGTGAAGCCGCCACCATGCCGGCAACCTGCAGGCGTTGCGCGGTGGCTGGGGCATCCTGGCAGACGATGTGCTGGCAGGCGTGTACGCCAGCGTGTTCATGCACGTGATCGGCGCGCTGCGGTAAGGCGCTGCGGCGGCGCGGTCAGCTGGCCTGCAGCTCGTGCGCCACCAGGTCTGCGTAGGTCTCGCGGCGGCGCACCACAACAAAGCGGTCGCCGTCCACCAGCACTTCAGCAGGCAGGGGCGCGCTGTTGTAGCGGCTGGCCATGCTCATGCCGTACGCGCCTGCTGTGAAGATGGCCAGCAGGTCGCCGCGCTCCATGGGTGGCAGGTCGCGGTCCAGCGCCAGGAAGTCGCCTGTCTCGCAGAGCGGACCCACCACGTCCATGGTCACCAGGCCAGGCATGTCTGGCTTCTCGGTGCGCACGGTCGGTACAAAGCCAGTCTTTGGATGCGCTGGCCACATGAAGTGGAACGCCTCGTAGTGGCTGGGGCGGAGCAGGGCGTTCATGCCAGCGTCGCAGATGGCAAAGGTCTTGTCGCCCGAGCGCTTCATGTACGCAATGCGCGTGAGCAGGATGCCTGCGTTGGCGGCGATGCTGCGGCCAGGCTCCAGCACGATGCGCACGCCCGCCTGCACCAGCGGCAGGAGGAGCGGCACGATGACCTCTGCATACTGCGCAGCGCTGGGGCTGCGGCCAGTCTGGTAGTCGGCTGCAAACCCGCCGCCGATGTCCAGCACGTCCACCGTGAAGCCCTCCTGCAGCAGCTGCTCGCGCAGCGCCAGGGCCTTGGTGATGCCGCTGCGGTACGGATCGGTGGTGTAGATGGGCGAGCCCAGGTGCAGGTGCAGGCCGCAGAGGCGCACGCTTGGATCGCGGCCATAGGCGCGGAAGAAGGCCACCGCGCGCTCGATGTCCACGCCAAACTTGGTCTCCTTGTTGCCGGTGCTGGTGTAGCGGTGCGTGCGCGGATCCACATCCGGGTTCACGCGCAGCGCAGCGCGGCACTGCGCGCCCAGCTCCTGCGCGATGCGGCGGATGTTCTCGAACTCCGCCTCGCTCTCCACGTTCAGCAGGCCCACGCCAGTGCGCATGGCCATGCGCAGCTCGTCGTCGCTCTTGCCCACGCCGGCGTACACGATGTGCTGGGGCGCGGCGCCTGCGGCCAGCGCGCGGTGGATCTCGCCGCCGCTCACCACATCCATGCCGGCGCCGGACTCCACCAGCGTGCGGCACACGCCCAGGTTGGGGCAGCTCTTCACGCTGTAGCAGATGAGCGGCTTGAGCGGCGCAAAGGCGTCGCGGATGCGGGTGTAGTGCTCCAGCAGCGTGGCCTTGCTGTAGATGTAGACCGGCGTGCCCACCGCTGCAGCGATGTCCTGCACTGGAACGCGGTCGCAGTGCAGCTGCCCGTTCTGATAGGTGAAGTGATCCATGTGTGGCCCGACGGGCGGCGAAGTGTACGCCGGACCTCAGGCTGCAGCGGCCTCTGCGGCTGCTGGCTTGGCGCGCTTGGCGCGGGCCGGGCGCTTGCTGGCGGCGCTGCCACCAGCCAGCAGGCACTGGGCTGTCACGCCGATGAGCGCCAGCGAAGCTGTGGCGGCCAGCCATGCGCGCGCGTCGGCCAGGGCCAGGGGATGGCCGCTGTAGGCCAGGAGTGGGAGGGCGGTGAAGAGCGTGAGGCCCGCGCCTGCCAGGCTGGTGAGGATGCGCGCCACCATGGTGGTGGCGATGAGCCCAGCCACCATGCCCACCACTGCACCCGTCAGCACCAGCCCGCTGAGCAGCGTGCGATAGGCCGCTGGCGTGGCTTGCAGCGAGGCCTGTGTGCGCGCGGCCGCTGTGGTGGTCAGGGTGGAGAGGTCGCGTAGGACTCGGTCGCCGGTGGTGAGCGAGGTGTCGGCGGATGTGCCCTGTGTGGCGGGCGCTGTGACGATGTCCAGGATGGCCTGGCTGCTGCGGGCGCCGTCGCCATGAGTGGTGCTGTCATGGCTGGCGATGAAGGCGTGGTCCAGCGCGCGCGGCTGCGCGTCCAGCGCACCGCCAGCCATGATGGCCCATGCCACCAGCGCGCCAGCGGTGGCGCCAACCATCGCGCTGATGGTGGCCACGGTGAACCGGTAGAGGAGCGCGCCAGCTGCCACGCCCAGCACCGCGCCCAGCGCTGCCGGGGCCCACAGCGGCACCTCTGGCGTCCATGCGCGGGCCACCGCCACGCCCAGCAGCGTGCCAGCGATGAGCGCAGCCAGCACCACCATGGGTCGCAGGAGCGCGGCGCCAAACCCAAGCAGCAGGATGCCCCAGATCAGCCCGATGATCAGGGCGCCCAGCGCTGGCCCGCCAATGACGGGGCTCTGGGCCAGCAGGACGGCGGTGGCAGGTTGGATCATGGGATGACACCCCAGCAGCCAGGCTGGGGCGTCGCCTCTATATCGGCTGCCGTAGGCTTGCGACTGTGATGAACCAGCCGCCCGGCAGCCCCAGCGATCCGCCCCCGCACCCCCGGCCCAGGGTGGAGACCCGCTTCCAGGCTTCCGGCAGCGGATTGACCAGCTGGACGCCCGCCTGATGGAGATTCTGTCCGAGCGGGCCCGCGTGGTGGAGGAGGTGGGGGAGTACAAGCGCCAGCATGGTCTGCCTGTGTATGTGCCGCACCGCGAGCGCGAGGTCATCGACCGCGCGCTGAGCCGCAACACTGGCCCGCTGCCAGCGCGCACGGTGGAGGCCATCTATCGCGAGCTGATGAGCGGCAGCTTTGCGCTGGAGCTGCCGCCGCGCATCGCGTTCCTGGGCCCGCCGGGGACGTTCAGCCACCAGGCGGCGGTGCGGCACTTTGGCAGCAGCGTGGAGTACGCAGACCTGCGCGACATTGACGCAGTGTTCCGCGAGGTGGCCACGCGCCGGTGCAACTACGGCGTGGTGCCCTACGAGAACAGCATCGGCGGCAGCATCGCCGAGGCGCTGGATGCGTTTGTGGAGCACCCGGTGACCGCGTGCGCCGAGGCGCTGGTGGAGGTGAGCCAGGCGCTGCTGGCAAACTGCGCACCTGATCAGATCAAGGTGATCTACAGCAAGGCGGAGGCGTTTGCGCAGTGCCGCGTGTGGCTGAACGACCGTCTGCCTGGCGTCAAGCAGGTGCCAGTGGAGAGCACGGCAGCAGCGGTGCAGCGCGCGGCAGCAGAGCCAGCAGGGGCTGGCGTGGCGGCCATCGGCAGCGCGCTGGCGGGACAGCTCTACAGCGTGAACGTGCTGTTTGACCGCATTTCCGACCGTGCGGGCAACATCACGCGCTTCCTGGTGATCAGCCAGCAGGCGGCCAAGCCCACGGGCGAAGACAAGACCAGCCTTGCGTTCACCACCGTGCACCGCCCTGGCGCGCTGGTGGAGGTGCTCCAGGCCTTCCAGCGCAACGGCGTGAACCTGAGCCACATCGAGAAGCGCCCCAGCCGCCAGGAGAACTGGCAGTACACGTTCTTCATTGACTGCGACGCGCACCAGGAAGCCCCGCAGATGGTGCAGGCGCTGCGCGACGCACAGGAGCACTGCGTGTGGCTGCGGCTCCTGGGCAGCTACCCGCGCGCTGTGCGCACGATGGGCTAGCGGAGGTGCGGGCGGCGGCGCCAGCGGAGGCGCTGCCCACTATCGCGCTGGCTGGCCAGCGGGGGCAAGCGTGGCGCTCTGCGGCACAAAGCCAGGCAGCACTGCTGGATCCACAGCGAATGCCCACACGTGTGTGGGCTCGGTTGGGCTGTAGTCGTTGTCGCTGGCCACGATGAGCGTGCGCCGGCCATCTGGCTGCGCAGGGCCAAAGGCGAGACCCTCCACCTTGGCAGGCATGGTGGGGCCAGCCAGGCCAAAGGCAGGGTCCAGCAGGTCGAAGAGCTTGGTCTTGCGGACCGACACGAATCCCTTGGGCAGGCCCGTCTGTGGAAGCGACTCCACGCCCGAGACATCCGTGGCCCCCGCCAGGTCAATGCGGTAGATGGTGCGCTGCGTGGCCTTGGCACCGCTCGCGCCGTCCTTCTCGAGCACCAGGAAGGTGTCGTTGCCCACAGGTGTGATCTCGTTCACGCCGTTGGCAGCGCTGTCCAGCTGGTAGACCAGCTCGCGGCCGGGGCGGAAGCTGCCTTCTGCCGTCCACAAGAACTCCGCGATGCGGAGGTTGGTGCCCACCCGCTTGTTGGCGGCATCCACGCCTCCGTCCTGCAGCAGTGGGCTCTGCAGGATGGCGTACGCGCGCGAGCCGTCTGGCGTGATGGCCAGCCCCTCTGGGCCGCGGTTTGCCTGGCGGCCGCGGCTGCTGTGCGGCGGCATCTCCTTCTCTGGATCCACCGAAGGATGCTCTGGCGCAAAGCGCGGGCGGAAGGCCACGCGCCGCACGTGCACGCCATCGGGTGTCCATTCATCCAGGAAGGGGCCGTACTCCTCCGCAGTCCACACATTGCCGTTGCGGGCCACAGCGATGCCCTCTGGATCCAGGCGCAGGGACTGCTCTGGATGCTCTGCGTTCAGCGCCTGCAGACTGCCTATGTATTGCTCGCCCTGAGGCGTGCGGAACATGGCTGTGCGCACTGGCTTGACCATCACCTTGGTGGGTTCTGCGGTGATCTCCAGCACGTGCATGCGGTCTGCAAAGGGGAACGCGCCATCGTCCGGGCCTCGATCAGCCACAGCCAGGTACAGATTGCCAGCGCCGGTGTAGGCCAGCCCAGAGCCAGCGCTGCCCAGCAGGTTGTGCGGCATGGACTTGGCACCGTTGGTCAGCGAACCCGCCAAACCTGACGCATCCGGAGCGTCCGCCGCCACAAGCGCTGTGCCCAGCAGCTCCACAGGCGCGCGCTGCGCAGCGGGTGGCGCAGCGCCCAGCGTCTGGTTGAGCACGGCCGCCAGGCGCACGCCGGCCATCTGCAAACGGCTTTCCACCGTCACGATGTTGGTGTCCACGTACTGCTGGTCCAGCGCAGCTGATGCTGGCAGCGCTGGATAGATGGTGCGCACCAGGGCCAGGCTCTCTGCGGCCCAGGTGGTCGGGTCTGTGTCCTTGGCCCACGCTGCCTGCTGTTCGGGCGTGATGCGCTTCGTGAGGCCTTCTGCCCACGGCTTCCAGCCCTTGCCTGCCAGGCGGTCCTCGATGATGCCGCTGTCCCACACAGCATGCAGGTTGGTGGGCTTGCCCAGCAGCGTCAGGGTGATCATGTTGCCGCCCTTGTCGTCTGCGTAGCCCACGTGCATGGGCTGGTGGAGGTCCTCCACAAAGTGCACCAGCAGCCGCAGGGCCAGCAGCTTGTCCTCTGGCGTGGCCTGCGGATCCTTCAGCATGTCGCGGTACTTGATGATGGCGCCTGCCACGCACTGGCCGCCAGGGCAGTCGCGCGCCAGGTCCACATGGTCTGCGCCGCGCGGCACGTTGATGTAGTGGAGCGGCTTGATCCAGTCATAGGTGTGGTCCGAGCGCACTTCATCCGCCCAGAGGCCGGCAGAGGCCAGCGACTGCTCGCCCAGGATCTGCTTCACAGCAGCCCGCGCCTGCGGATTCAGGTAGGTGTCCGCGATCTGCCCAGCAGCCTGGTGGCCAGAGGGGCCCCAGGCCAATGCAGCAGGGCTCATGAGGAGGGCGGGCACAGCCAGGAGGCACGTGAGGCGCATTCCATCAGGGTAGCAGGGGCGTTGTGCGGGTTGGCTACGCTCTGTGCATGAAGCCATCGGCCGCAGCGCACTCCCAACCGCCTGGCTGGCAGCAGCAGCGTGTACCTGCAGCAGCATGCATTCAATCCAGTTCCATGGTGGCCATGGGGGGAAGATGCCATTGCGGAAGCGCGGCGGCGCAAGGTTCCGCTGTTTGTGAGCACGGGGTACAGCACCTGCTACTGGTGCCATGTGATGGAGCGCGAGAGCTTTGAGGACCCGCAGATCGCTGCGCTGCTGGACCGCGTGTGCGTGCCCGTGAAGGTGGACCGCGAAGAGCGCCCTGACCTGGACGAGGTGTTCATGACCGCGTGCCAGGTGTTCACGCAGCTCACCGAAGGGCGGGCCAGCGGCGGCTGGCCGCTGCATGTGTTCCTGGATCCAGAGTCGTTGCGGCCCTTCTTCTGCGGCACGTACTACCCGCCGCAGCCAGCGTGGGGGCGCCCCAGCTTTGCGCAGCTGCTGCAGGCGGTGGAGGCAGCGTGGAAGAGCGGGCCAGCCGAGCTCCAGGCGCAGGCAGAGCGCCTGGGCGCCATGGTGGCGGCGCAGCTGCAGCCCGCAGAGGGTGGAGAAGGCGCCGCAGCGGGTGCCAGCGCTGGGCCGTCCGCTGGCGCACGCGCTGGAGATGGAGCCGCGGAGCGCAGCAGCGCACACGCGGTGCCGGAGCTGGCTGCGCTGGTGCAGCCCGCGCTGGAGGCGCTCATGTCCATGGCTGACCCGGCGAACGGCGGCTTTGGCGGCGCGCCCAAGTTCCCCACGCCTGCGTACGCGGGATTCCTGCTGGCGGTGCGCGCGCAGGATCCAGCCGTGGCGCGCGTGGTGCAGCGGCAGCTGGACCGCATGGCGTGCGGCGGGATCTTTGACCAGGTGGGCGGCGGGTTTCACCGGTATGCCGTGGATGGCACCTGGACCGTGCCGCACTTTGAGAAGATGCTGTACGACAACGCGCAGCTGCTACGCCTGTACGCGCTGGCGTGGAAGGCGTGGGGCAACCCAGCGCACCAGCGGGTGGCCCACCGCACAGCGGCCTATGTGCTGCGCGAAATGACCGGCCCAGAAGGCCAGTTCTTCAGCGCGCAGGACGCAGAGGTGGGCGCGCGCGAGGGCGGCAGCTTTGTGTGGACGCCGCCAGAGGCGCAGGCTGCGTTGGCGGACGCTGGCTTCACAGCGCAGGAAGCCGCGGTGGTGGCGCGCGTGTACGGGATGGACCGCGCTGCCAACTTCCAGGATCCGCATCACCCCACCGAGCCGCCCACGCACGTCCTGCGCATGGATGACCTGCCAGAGGAGCTGGCGCAGCAGGTGGGTATGGAGCCGCCAGCGCTCCTGGCGCTCCTGGACCGGGCCAATGCAGCGCTCATGCGGGTGCGTGCGGCTCGCCCGCAGCCGCTCACGGACGACAAGGCCATCGCCGCATGGAACGGGCTGATGGTGGAGGCCATGGCGGACGCTGGCAGGCTGCTTGCAGACCCAGCGCTGGTGCAGGCCGCTGCGCGCGCCGCGCGCTTTGTGCTGCAGCACATGCGCGCGCCAGATGGCCGGCTGTCCCGCCTGTGGCGCAATGGGCAGCCTTCTGGCGCAGCGTGCCTGGAGGACTACGCGTGCGTGGCCAACGGCCTGCTGGCGCTGCACGCTGCAGATGGCCAGGCGCACTGGCTGGCAGATGCTGCTGCGCTGGTGCGCACGGCGCACGGGCTGTTTGCAGACCCGCGCACGGGCACCTGGTACGACGTGGCCGCTGGCCAGAACCAGCTGTGGGTGCGCAGCCGCAGCCTGGACGACAGCGCGGTGCCCAGTGGCACCAGCAGCATGGTGCGCGCGCTGCTCACGCTGGCTGAGGCCGGGCGGGCAACGGTGGTGCCACCGCTCCCAGAGGCCACCGCGTGGGCGCAGGCTGCGCTGGTTGCTGCGGCGCCGGTGGTGCGCGAGCAGCCCGTGGCCTGCAGCGGGCTGGTGGTGTGCGCCGTGCGCCTGGGAGCGCTCCTCCAAATGCCGGGCGCGCCAGTCTGCACGCCTGACGGCTGCACGTGGCCCAGCGCCAGCGGCCCAGCATGACCCGCTACGCTGGCGCGCCCATGGCCAGCATTCCACCGCGCTTCAAGGTCGCCCTGATCAGCACGGGCGGCACCATCGAGAAGACCTACGACGAGCTGCACGGCGTGCTGGACAACCGCCTGAGCGTGCTGGACGCCATTCTGGCCTCGCTGGAGCTGGAGGGCGTGGCGCTCACCCGCGTGCGGCTGATGAACAAGGACAGCCTGCACATGACCGAGGCTGACCACGACCTGATTGCGCAGACCACCGAAGGCATGCTGCACGAGCACGATGGCGTGGTGGTGGTGCACGGCACTGACCGCCTGACCAAGACGGGGGACCGCATCTACGACCTGCTGAAGAAGGACAACCGCTTGACCAAGCCAGTGGTGCTGACCGGCGCCATGCGGCCCTACGAGCTGCGCCGGACTGATTCGGTGCAGAACCTGACCGAGGCGCTGCTGGCGGTGCAGGTGGTGCAGCCAGGCGTGTACGTGGCCATCCACAACCAGGTGCTGAAGTTCCCTGGCGTGAAGAAGGACTACGACCGCATGACCTTCACGCGGGCGGACTGAGCAGCGCAGCCTGCAGGCCTCTGGGCAGCGCGCGCGGCTAGGCCTTCTCCTTCAGGATGCGCGAGAAGAATGGGCTGGTGGCCAGCGCCACCACGCCAGCACCCACGCTGAGGATCACGAACAGCAGGTAGTAGTCCGCCTGTCCGCCCAGCTTTCCAATGCTGTACCAGGGCAGCCGAATGGTTCCCTGCTCGATGCCATCGGTGGTGGCAGCCAGGTATCCGCCCAGCACGCCAGCCAGGAAGCTGGAGAGGAACCAGATGCCCATGAGCAGGCTGACAAACTTGATGGGCGCTGCCTTGGTGACAAAGGCCAGGCCAGTGGGGGAGAGGCACAGTTCGCCCAGCGTGTGGAAGAAGTACGTGGCGATGAGCCAGAACATGCCCACGCGCACGCCCGTGGCTGCGAACTTGGCGCCAAACACGATGAACAGGTAGCCCACGCCCAGCAGCACCAGGCCCATGCCGATCTTGGTGGCCTGCTTGGGGTCGCGGCCCTTGCGGCCCAGCGCGCTCCACAGAAGCGCGAACAGCGGCGCCATCGTGATGACCAGGAAGCTGTTCACCGATTGGAACCAGCTGGCTGGGACCTCCCAGCTGCCCAGCATGCGGTCTGTCTTCTCTGCTGCGAACAGATTGAGGCTGGATCCCGCCTGCTCAAACGCCATCCAGAAGAAGGTGTTGAAGCCGATGAACACCAGGATGGTGGCCACCACGCCGCGGTCCTTTGGCTGCTGCAGCATGAGCAGCCAGCCGATCATGAGGCCGATGGCCAGGAGCAGTGCCAGGGGAATGCCGAACTTGCCGATGGAGGTGCTCATGGCCGAGTCCATGCCGGCTGTCAGCATGCCAAAGAAGCCGCCATAGGCCAACAGCGCCACCAGCGCAGAGAGCACCACGGAGCCAGCCAGGAAGAATGGCGCCGAGTTGGGCTGCCCCTCTGGTGGAAGGCCGATGCCCTTCAGGTACTTCTCGCGGAACATGGTGTAGATGCCCAGGCCTGCCAGCATGCCCACCGCTGCTGCGCCAAAGCCCCAGTGCCAGCCCACCTTCTCGCCCAGGGTGCCGCAGATGAACGCGCAGATAAACGCGCCCACGTTGATGCCCATGTAGAAGATGGTGAAGCCACCATCGCGGCGTGGATCGTCTGGGCCGTAGAGCTGGCCCACCATCACGCTCACGCATGGCTTGAAGTGGCCGGTGCCCAGCACGATGAGCGCCAGGCCGCCGATGAAGATGGCGTTGCCTGCTTCATGCAGGTCAATGCGGTTGATGCCCGAAGCAGCCAGCGTGAGGTGGCCCAGCACGATGAGCAGGCCGCCCACGATCATGGAGCGGTGCGTGCCGATGAACCGGTCTGCGATCAGGCCGCCCACGATGGGCATCACGTACGCCAGGCCGGTGTACCAGCCATACAGCGTGTTGGCGCTGGACTTGCTCCACCCCGGGCCTGCGTTGCCTTCGCCTTCCACGGTGGCCTTGCTGATGCTGCTGACGGGAATGTCGCGGTTCAGCGTGGATCCATCCGCCTGCTTCACCGAGAGGGTCAGCACGGGGTTCGGCTTGTCCGCGGTGCCGCGGTCTGTCACCAGCTGCACTTCGCCGGCTTCTGTCACCGTCTGGCCCTGGCTGTCGCGATACTCCACCGTGGCCGTGGTGCCCGTGGTGAACTTCACCTGCGTCTTGTCAGGCAGGGTGGTGCTGAAGACGCCCGACACCAGATACAGCACCAGCAGGGCGCGCATGCCGTAGTACGAGAAGCGCTCCCACATCTCCACCACAAAGAGCAGGAAGAGGCCCGGCGGCTGGGATCTGGGACTGGCGCTGTTGCCCACGACTGCGGATGGCAGGTTCATGGCCGCGCAAGGTAGCGCAGAACGCCGCCTTGGGGCGACAATGCGCAGTCAGCCCAACTATGGAGCAGCCCCGCATCATCCCGCTCAGAAGGCCACCGCAGCTGTCGGTCCTTGAGGGACGGTATGTGCCGCAGGGCGTGCCGCTGGACCAGGTTGAGTCCGCGTGGCAGGCGCTGCTCAAGCGGGTGCCGCGCGCCTTTGATGGCCCGCTGCTGCATGTGATGGGCACCAGCCGCAATGGGCACGGCGGCGTGCAGCTGCACTGCGTGGAGTCCAGCTACCGCTTCTATGCCGTGACCAAGGAGGGCGTGGACGCAGGCATGCGGCCGCTTGGAGTGAAGGGCATCTGCCTGGCGGAGGATGGCAGCGTGCTCATGGCCAGGCGCAGCGCGCACACCCTGCACTACCCGCGGCAATGGGAGTTCGCGCCGGGCGGCACCATGGAGCCTGGCGTCACGCCCAGCCAGATGCTGCTGCGCGAGCTGAAGGAGGAGACTGGCTGGCGCGCGCTCAGCCCGCCTGTGGCGCGCGCACTACTGTATGACCCCGTGGTGCGCAGCTGGGAGGTGGTGTTCTCCGTGCGCGCCGCACCGCCCGATGTTGCAGTGGAGGGCTGGGAATGCGACGAACTCCGCCTGGTGCAGCCAGGGCAGTGGCCTGAGCCCATGAGCGCGGTCAGCCGGCAGATGCTGCCGCTGGTGAGGAGCCTGCTCCATGCGCACTGACATGCCGCTGCGCGTGGTGCGCCAGACCGAGCACGACGCCGTGCTCTTCAAGCCAGCTGGCATGAGCAGCGAGGCGCCCGGGCCAGCCGCGGGCGGCCGCGCGCCCGCGGGGGCCGAAGGTGCGCTCTCAGGCGGCCGCGCTCCTGCTGCGCCGCGCACGCTCATCGAGCACGCGCGCGTGCAGCTGGGCTGGCCCGATGCGCAGCTGCCGCATCGGCTGGATCGGCCCACGTGCGGACTGGTGGTGGTGGCGCGCGACCGGCAGACGGTGGCCGCGCACAACCAGAACATCCGCGAAGGCCGCTGGCACAAGGTGTATGTGGCGCGGATGGCGGCTGCACGCATGCGCGACCCCAGCGCGCTGGTGGGCCGGCACACGGCGTACCTGCGCAGGGAGGGCAAGGTGGCGCGCGTAGTGCGCAGCGGTGGTGATCCCTCAGCGCTGGTGGTGCTGGCCGTGGCTCCAGCGCCAGACCGGCCAGGGGAGGTGCACGCGGTGATCCGCCTGGAAACAGGGCGCTTTCACCAGATCCGCGCCATGATGGCAGCGCTGGGCGCGCCGCTGGTGGGCGACGCCGACTACAGCGGTCCGCCCGGGCCGTTCTATCTGGAGCATGCTTCGCTCACCATGCCAGACGCTGCCACGGGGCAGGCGGTGCGCATCTTCTGCGCAGGCGAACCCGCCCGCGAACGCCTGGCGCCAGCGGTGGCGTCAGCTCTGGCCAGCGCTGGCTGATTGGGGCGCGGAAGCAGGGCGGCTGTCCACCCAGCGCACGCGGCCCAGGCGGTTGGTCACCATCTGGCTGGCTGCGCGGCGGTAGGCGCGCGCACGATCTGCGTCCTTGGTGGCGCCCAGCTCACCCAGCATCGCAGCTGGGCTCAGCAGGTCGGCAAACCCCGGCGTGTGATCAATGAGCGCGATGCTGCTGCCGGTGATCTCGATACCGATCTCGTCGTCATCTTCTGTGCCGCCGGTGATCCATCCAAACCCGCCGCCGCCGTACACGCCCACCTCGCCGTGGCTCACCACCACCAGGCGGATGCTGAGGTTGGTGGCTTCAGGCTGCACGGGTGTCTGGCCCGCCTTGGGGCGCCACAGCACCTCGATGTGCAGGAACTGCCCGTCGCGCGCGGTGCCTTCTGCCATGGGTGTGTATGGAATGCTGCTGAACACCACCGTGGTCTGGGCTGGCTCCACAGCAAAGGTGCCGCCGTCAAAGGTGCTCTCCAGCCTGACTGGGTTGTCGCCCAGGCCAGTGGTGGTGACAGTGCCGCCCTGGGGCACCGAGCATCCGCCCGCCACCAGCGCGCACAGCGCAAGCGTGCAGGCCAGCGCGGCGGCAGAACGGGTGCCTGTCTGGCTGCGCGCACCCCCACCCAGCATCAGCGGAAGTCCCTGGAAAGATCCCCTTCCAGCGTGGGCTCGCCGCGCCGCGTGGCGTGCGCTGCTGGAGAATCCATGCCGAACAGGGTGAACACGTCGCGCTCTGCGATGGCGCGGAGCGCCGTGCGCGGAATGGCGGGAAGCTGCGTGCCATGCGCGAAGGCGTTCACCGAGTACAGGTTCTCGATCGCCTTGGCGGGCTGCTCGTAGGGGAAGCCGCTGCCAAAGAAGAGCTTCTCCAGTACGCCCATGCTCTGAGCGCTGAGCAGCGCGTTGTACAGCTGCCACGGGCGGCTCACCACGCCGCTGATCTCAGCGTGCACGTTGGGGTGCTTCACCAGCATGGCCAGGGTCTCGTCGATCCAGGGCCAGCCCAGCTCGCCAATCATGATCTTGAGGCGCGGGTGCTGGCGGGCCACTTCATCCAGGCCCACCGGGCGGTCGAACTCCAGATGGCCTGTGGTCACCAGCGGACCAGGACGGCCCACGAACAGGGGCAGGCCCATCTCTTCCAGGCGGCTGTACAGGCGCATGGCGTCGCTGTGCGTGGGGTGGAAGCCCTGTGCAGACGGGCAGATGGACACGGCCACCATGCCAAGCTCCACCGCGCGAGTGAGGTCCTCTGCCACTGTGGGGCTCATGGGGTCCACGCCAGAGATGCCCGCAGTGCGCGTGGGCGCTGCTCGCACCACCTCGGCCACGAACTCATCCGGGATGCCGGCGCTCAGCAGGGATGACCGGAAGCCCAGCACCAGGCTGGCAGCCACGCACTGGGTGGCGCGTTCATGGGCCGCCGGCGTGCTCTCCAGGCGCGCACCGCGTGCTGCGGTGGACCGGCGGATGGCAGCGGCGGTTTCGCGCCCCAGCTGTTCAGGTGCGTTGAAGACTCGGGTACTGCAGTCAACGATCATCGTTCTTCCGTTCTGCTCTGCGGCGAGTGCAGAGTGTAGTGCCGGCGGTGCGCAGCAGCCTGAAAGACGGCATCAGGGGCGCACGCCGCGGTAGAGGCGGCAGATGCCGCCAGAGAGGGAGGTGTCAGAAATCTGCTGGAAACCAGCGCGCTGCATGGCCTGGCGCAGCGCTGCGGGGTCCATGAAGGTGCTGACCGACCGGGGCAGATAGCGGTACGCACCAGAGCGGTCCCAGGCCAGCAGCGTGGCTGTCCAGGGCATGATCTGGCGGGTGTAGAGGTTGCTGGCAGCGCGCAGCAGTGCATTGGCTGGCTCTGCAAATTCAAGGATCACCAGGCGTCCGCCCGGCGCCAGCACCCGTGCAAACTCCCGGAGCGCTTGCTGCGGCTCGGTCACATTGCGGATGCCAAAGGCGATGGACACCACGTCCATGGATCTATCGGCAAATCGCAGCCGCATGGCATCGCCTTCCTCAAAGGAGATGCGCTGCGTGGGCGCGCCGGCCTTGTGGCGCGCGATGTCCAGCATCTGCGGCGTGAAGTCCACGCCAGTCACAGTGCCAGCGCCAGCTGCGGCAAACGCCAGGGTCAGGTCGCCCGTGCCGCACGCCACGTCCAGCACGCGCGTGGTGGGCGCCACGTTGGCCGCACGGACAGCCGCCCGCCGCCAGCGCTGGTCCTGCCACAGGGAGTGCACCCGGTTGTTCAGGTCATAGCGCCGCGCAATGGCTGCAAACATGGCCTGCACCTTGCGGGCCTTCTCAGCGTCCGCATGGGGGTCGCCAGCCAGGGTCTCGTCTGTCCAGACAGGGGTCTGCGGCATGGGGAAGGTGGATCCTAGGCCGCCCAGGGCCTCCTGGCTGCCGATAAGCCACCAGCAAGCCCCCCATAACCACCGAAATCAGGTGACCCTCTTGCACCCCCTGGGGCTGCGGCCGATCCCCCTCATGCGCCGCGGCTGGGGCGGCACGACGGAACGCCCCAGCCGCAGCGCACCCAACCCTACGGAGCAACCACCATGAAGACCGAAGCCATCGTTGAACAGCTCTTCCAGCACCTGGTGTCGGGCCACCGCACCGACACCGCCCGGTTTGTGACCACCGTGCGCAACCAGGGCATCTCTTCTGAAGCGCTGGTGAACGAGGTCTTCTGGCCCCTGCATGAGATGCTGGTCAAGCTGCACAAGCACGGCCAGCTCAGCCGCCTGAACTACAACTACGCCACGCGCCTCCTGCGCCAGACCTCCTGCGTGACTGCCAAGGAGCACGTGAAGGGCCCCAGCCGCCAGCAGCGCGTGCTGCTCTTCTGCGGCCCCACCGAGGGCGAGGAGCTGGGCGCCCAGCTGGCCACAGACCTGCTGGAAGCCGCTGGTTTTGAGGTGTATTTCGGTGGCGCTGGCGTGGCCAACGACGAGATCCTAGGTGAGTTGCGCGAGCTGAAGCCCACCTACCTGGTGATGTGGGCCTCGGCCGCCCAGGACGCCCCAGCCATCCGCGAACTGATTGACACCGTGCGCGAGATCGGCGGCCACCCCAACCTGAAGATCGTGTGCGGCGGCGGCGTGTTCAACCGGGCCCCGGGCCTGGCAGAAGAGATCGGCGCCCATGCCACCGCCAGCACACCGGCTGCGCTGGTGGGCACCCTCACCAACGCAGACATCGCAGCCACCCGCGCTGCCAAGACAGCCACCGCAGGAACCACCGCAGGCACCACCGCTGCAGCCCGGACCACCCGGACGGCCCGGACTGCCAAGGTGGCCTGACCCAGCCTTCGCCCGGACAGGGCAGGACCTCCAGCGCTGCCTGCCAGCCCCGACGGACTGGCGGGCAGCGCCCCTTTTTGGAGCAACCAGCGGGGGTGGGGGCGGTAGGCTAGGAGCCCTGATGCTCAGCAAGTCCCATGAGACCCGCCTCATCCGCCGTGCCCAGCAGGGCGATGGCGATGCTGTGGAGGAGCTGATCCAGGAGCACCAGGACGCCCTGTACGCCTTCATGCTCCGCCTGTCTGGCCGGCCTGACGTGGCGGAAGACATGGTGCAGGAAGCGTTCGTGCGGGTCATCACCAACATTGACCGCTTTGACACGCGGTTCCGGTTCTCCACCTGGCTGTTCACCATCGCGCGTCGCCTGTATGTGAACCACATCCAGAAGCACCGCCCAGCCAGCGAGAGCGGCATCGTGGACCTGTGGGAAGGCACCACCGAGCGTCCAGAGGACCTCCTGGTGGTGGAGGAGAAGCGCGACCACCTGCGCCGCATCCTGGATGTGGCCATCGGGTGCCTGACGCCGCTGCAGCGCGAGATCGTGACGCTGTTCCATCAGCAGCACTGGTCCATCGAGGCAGTGAGCTCGCACCTGTCCATGCCGGAAGGCACGATCAAGAGCCATCTGCACCGCGCCCGGCGGCGCATGCAGGCGGCCATTCACGGCGACGAGCACTTGGCCAGGAAGGCCGAGGAGGTGCTGGAATGAGCTCCCACGGACGGGATGGCGATGGTTCGCCCGATGTCACAGCCCGCGTGATGCAGCGGCTGGGGTACGTGCAGGCGGATGCGCGGCGCGCGCGTTCGCTGCGCATGCGCACCCTGTGGCTGCGCATCGTGCAGGGCATGACCATGGTCTCTGCTGCAGTGCTGGGCGCCATCTGGTGGTTTGGTGGCCACGCGCCAGCGCCAGCACAGCCTGCCATGGTGGAGACGCTGCGCAGCTCGGTGGTGCGCGGCCAGAGTGATCTAAACGGCCTCTTCGCTGCGCTGCCGCGTTTGCCGCAGACCAGCGTGGTGGTGCAGGTGGAAGGCCCGATGCCGGCAGACCCGCCGACTGCATCGTTGCTGGAAGCTGCGCCTGAGTTCCGCAGCTACTAGTCACGGCGCGGCTGCGCCGATCTGCGCATGCTGGCTGTCCTTGCAAGTCTGGTTCTGCTGACAGCACCTCCTGGGGATGGTGCCTTTCAGCCCATGGCTGTGGTGCCGCCCGATGCTGCGCTGGTGGTGCGCGTGCGCGACGCCGCTGGCCTGCGCAGGGATCCCTCCTTTGGCGCAGCGCAGGCAGCGCTTGGCAGGTTTGCCGGCGACCGCATGCTGAGCATGGCGTGGGGCGCCATGGCCAGCCAGATGGCCACCGACCCAGCAGCGCTGTTCGATTCGGTGCTGGGCACCGACGCCACCTACGCAGAGCGCATGCGCGACGGCCAGCTGGAGTGGGCGGTGCTCACTCGCCTGGATCAGCCCACCTACGACCGCCTGGTGGAGCATCTGAAGCCAGCCATGCTGGGTGGCGGCACCGTGGCGTTCGCGCCGCAAGGCCTGGTGGCGGCGTGGCGAGCGCCGTACCTGGTGGTTGGTTCCAAGGACCATGCTGGCCTGTGGAAGGAGATGCTGGCGCGCGTGGAGACCACAGCGCCTTCCTTGGCAGACCAGGCGGAAGTCAAGCATGCGGCCACGTGGCCGGCAGGGCGCATCGAAGTGGTGGCGCGCACTGCCAAGGGTGGCATGGTGACTGCCAGCGCCACGCTGCAGGATGGCGCGCTGATGGTGCGCCACAGCAGCCACTGGCCCCAGCCACTCCTCCATGTGGCGCCTGGCGCCGCAGCGGATGTGGGGCTCCTGGCGCCGTTCGCACAGGATTCGATGGCTGTGTTTGCCATGAATCCGTGGCGGGGCGCGCTGGATCCATCGGAGCCAGTGGATGCGCTGCTGCTGGAGGGCCGCATGGACGACGCCATGCGCACCAACATGGGCGCGCGCCAGCTGCTGGTGGTGGCAGACCGGGCCATGGAGGGGTCGCGCCTGCGCGCGCCCTCGCTTGGGCTGGCCTTTGAGGTGCGCGACGCGGTGCTGGCAGAGAAGCAGTGGGACGCCTGGGCGCAGCGGCTGACCGAGCAGATGGCAGCCCGCGCCAAGCTGCCAGTGCCGCCCGCGCCTGCGCTCCAGCCAGGCAAGCCCAGGGTGGCGCAGATGGAGGCGCTCTTTCGCAGCGTGTTCGCAGACCACCCGCTGGCCCGCGGCATGGATCTGTGCTGGATGACCCTCAGCACGCCCAACGGCGCCTGGCAGCTGCTGGCCACCGATCCAGCGCTGCTGGAGCGTCTGTCCAGCCGCATTGGCGGGGCGGTGCGCACCCCTGCGCCAGGCGAATGGCACGAGGTGGGCGCTGTGCGTGGTGGCGCCATCGCAGCGCACTTGCGCTCGTGGACCAGCGAGGCTGCAGCGTTCCTGCCAGAGGCGCCGGATGCGTTTGTGACTGGCGTGAACCTAGCAGCCGAACTGGCCAGCGTGGCGGACCAGCTGGAGTGGCGCGCGCGCGCGCCAGACGACCAGCACATCGAGGGCGAAGTGCTGCTGCGCCTGCGGCCTGCAGCGCCGCCGGCCACGCCACCCGCCACCACGCCTCCACCCAAGGCATCCCTGTGAAACCAGATCAGGTGCTGCTGCTGGCCGGGCGTCATGCCTTGGCTCATACTCTGGAGGAGTCGCTGCGCGCCGCGCGCGTGCCAGACAACGCTGCCGTGGTGCTGGCTGTGAGCGGTGGCGCAGACTCCATGGCGTTGCTGGCGGTGGGTGCAGCGCTGGCTGCGCGCCGCCGCTTGCGCGCAGTGGCGGTGCACGTGGACCACGGCCTCCGCTCAGCGTCGCAGGAAGAGGGTGATCTGGTGGAGCAGACAGCGCAGGCGCTGGGTGTGCCAGTCATCCGCTGCGCGCTCAATCTGGACCGGGGGGCCAACCTTGCGGCACGCGCCCGCCGCGCGCGCTACCAGGCGCTGGCCCGTGCAGCAGCCCAGGCTGGCAGCCAGTGGATCGCCACCGCGCACCACGCAGATGACCAGCTGGAAACCATGCTGCTGGCCATGGCACGCGGCACAGGGCTGCGCGGACTGGGTGGCATGCGTCCGCGGCGGCTGCAGACATCCGTTGCGCCAGAACGCGTGTGGTTGGTGCGGCCGCTGCTGCACACCACGCGCGCAGACCTCCGTGCTGCCTGCGCTGCATGGGGGCTTGCGTGGGCGGAAGATCCAAGCAACACCAACCTGACCTCCCCACGCGCGCGCGTGCGCGCCCAGGTGACGCCCGTGCTCCATGCGCTGGCGCCCGGCGCCGCAGTGCGGGCAGCGCGCACCGCAGCCATGGCGCAGTGGGGTGCAGCAGAGCTGCGCCGGCAGGCTGCTGCGCTGGCTGCACAGGCGCACACTCCCAGTGGCTGGGACCGGCGTGTGCTGCGCACGGCTCCGCTGCCAGTGCTGGCAGAGTTCGTGCGGAGGCATGCGCAGGTGCCGCCGCGCCGCGTGCCGGGGGCGCTGGCGTGGGAGGTGGCGCAGGCGATCAAGCAGGAAGGCAGCCGAGCGCGGACCTGGCAGGTGGCGCCAGGCATCCAGCTGCGCCTCGGCGCGCGCACCTACGGCTGCGGTGGCGGCGGCTGCCGGCAGCGGTCGTAGTTGACGGCTTCCACGCAGGTGATCACGCCGTCCTCCACCTTGACGATGGTGGGTGTGGTCACAATCCAGCGGGTGTTGCCTGGCAGCTTGAAGCGCGTGCAGTCCTGGCACTCCACGTCGCCCAGCTGGTCCCCCGCCAGCACCGTCTCATCAGGTGCGTGGGGGACCTCGATGGCGATGACGTCAAAGGCGTTGTTGCCTGGGAAGTACGTGCGGAAGATCTCATGGCACCGGCTGCACGTGGGCTGGTAGAGGACGATCCACTTGGTGCCCTCCAGCGTGATGGGCGTCACCTTGGGCAGGTACTTGGAGAGCCCTGTTTCTGGCACGCGGTGGCCCACCCAGTCATCAGTGTTCAGCGCGATGCTGGGAACGCCTCCCACGCCGCGGATCGTTCGGTCGGCCACCACCACGCGGGTAGCGATGCCGCCCGCGATCATCACGATGAAGATGGCCAGCAGCACCCGCCAGGGCGTGATGCGACCCGTGGAGGCTGTTCCCTCCTTGGCCGCTGCCTTGGCTGCTTCGGAGGAGAGGTTGAGCAGGAGCAGGCCTCCGCCACCCACCACCAGCAGCGTGACCGGCCACGACCACGCTGATGCCGGAAGGGCTCCGTTTCCGGGCGCGTTGAACAAGGTGGAGAACTCCGCCAGGCTGCTGAACGCCATCCCTGCAAAGGTGGCCCACGCCAGCGGCGCAGCCAGCCTGCGGTAGAGCACAGACAGGGCGGCTCCAGCCAGCTCCAGGCCGATGAGGAGCCGCACCATGTTGACGGGGCCGATGCCGGTCTTCACCGCTGCGTTGGCCAGCCATGCAGAGAGGCTGTCCGCGCCTTGGCTGAACTGGATGATGGCCAGCGTCAGCAGGACGATGGGCAGCGCGACGCGTGTGAGTGCGGTGCGGAGTGTCAGGAGCATGGGCTACTTGCCTGCGTTCAGGGTCTTGCGCACAGCCTCTGGCTTGTCAACATCAGCGCACACGTCCAGCACGATGCCGTCCTTCACGGTCATCAGCACGGGCGTCTGAATGACGTAGGGCACGCCCTTGACCAGCATGGCCATCTTGCAGTTGACGCAGGGATTCTCCAGCGGCTCGCCAGTGGCATCCGGGATGATCACCGCCACGGTGGTGGTGTCCAGCGGACCGCTGAAGTACTGGTTGAGGAGTTCGTGGCAGTGGTCGCAGTCCTCGCGCATGAAGACGATGTGCAGACGGCCTTCGTTCAGGTTGACTGGCAGCGGCCGCTGGATGATGAGGGCCAGATCCTGCTGGTCCAGGCGCTTGCCAGCCCACTTTTCAAACTCCGGCGCGTAGTACTGCTGCAGCTTGGGGGGCGCTGGTGGCCACGGCCGCGGACCATCTGCCGGCACGGCTGGCACGGCTGGCTGCGGCTGGCTGGGCTGCGCGGAAGGTGGCGCAGGCGGCGGCGTGGGAGGATCGACGGGCGGAGTGGGCGGAGTGGGCCGAGTGGTCTGGGTGGTCTGGTTGGTCTGTGTGGTCTGCGAGGTGTGCGGCTCTGGCGTGGCGGGCTGCCACGTGAAGGCCAGGAGCGCACCTGCAGCGCCAGCCAGGACGATGGATCCAGCGGTCTTGGCCACCTTGCGTCCGCTGCTCGCGCACCGGCGGACTGGCAGCGCCAACACGCCCACCAGCATGGCGCCATCCACCATCATCATCACCCACGGTGGCGGGCCGCTGGCGCCAAAGCAGCCACAGCTGCCCTGACCCTGCATGAGGAGCACACCCAGGATGAGCACGAACAGCGCCATCACGCCGCCCGCCACCCAGCGGGAGACTGACGGCACCAGCACCATGATGAGCGCCAGCGCCAGCTCGATGGCCACGATGGTGCGCAGCGCTGGGCCGTAGAACTCCTGCTTGCTCAGGCTGAAGCCGTCTGCCAACGCGTCCAACACGGCGCGCACCGGCAGCGGCAGGAGGGCCGGGTTCATCTCTGTGAGCTTGAACACGGCGCCAGCAGTCAGCCACGCTGGAACGATGCCGCGTGCCAGCAGGGTGCCCACCATCTCCGCTGGCGTCCAGGGGCCGCCTGGCGCGCTGCCCAGGCTGGGTGAACTGGGCGTGGTGGGCGGATGGCTGCTGACGGCTGGTCCTGGGTTCATGGCTGTGGAGCGCAGATGATAGGTGCCGCACAGAAAGCCGTCCGCGCGGGTAGGGTGGTGCAACAAGCGGCCGGTCCAGGCGCTGTCTTGCGGGAGAGCAACATGCCAGTCTTTGTGCGAACCAGCACCATGCCAGCGCCGCTCGCCGCCCTCAGCGCGTGGCATTTCAGGCCACGAGCGATTGATCGCATGGTGCCTCCGTGGGAGCACGTGGAGATCCTGGAGCGCGGCTCTCCTGCGCAGCCTGGCTCGCTGGCCAAGATGAAGATTCGCGTGCTGGGCATGGCTGTGGACCTGGAGGCCCGGCATGAAGACGCGCAGCCAGACCACGGGTTCACCGATGTGCAGGTGAAGGGACCCTTTGCGTCCTGGACGCATCGCCATTCGTTTATGGCCCACGGCGCCGACCAGAGCGTGCTGGAGGACCGCATCAGCTACGAGCTGCCGGGCGGGATGGTTGGACGCATGCTGGGCGGTGCCACCATGCAGGCCAGGCTGGAGCGGAACTTTGCGTGGCGCCATCAGCGCCTGCGCCACGACCTGACCCATCATCTGCCCTTTGGAGATGAGCGCCTCAGCGTGGCGGTCAGCGGCACCAACGGCCTGGTGGGCAGCGCGCTGGTTCCGTTTCTGACCACGGGCGGGCACAGCGTGAAGCGCATCGTGCGAAAGGCGCGTGAGGCATCGGAAGGCGATGTATTGTGGGATCCGGACCGCAACACCTTCGATGCTGCAGCGCTGGAAGGGCTGGACGCCGTGGTGCACCTGGCTGGAGCTGGCATCGCGGACCAGTCGTGGTCCCAGGAGCGCAAGCGCCTCATCGTGGACAGCCGCGTGGGAAGCACAGAAGCCCTGGCCCGCACACTGGCTGGGCTGCGCAATCCGCCCAAGGTGCTGGTGTGCGCCAGCGCCATCGGGTTCTACGGGTCGCGTTCAGCAGAGGAAACGCTTACAGAGCAGTCCAAGCCCGGGCAAGGCTTCCTGTCCGAAACCTGCCTTGCCTGGGAAGCAGCAGCCGACGCAGCGCGCGCGGCTGGCATCCGCGTGGTGCACGTGCGCATCGGCGTGGTGCTGGCTGGACAGGGCGGCATCCTGGGCAAGCTCTTCATGCCCTTCAAGATGGGCATGGGCGGACGCGTGGGAGACGGCACGCAGGTGATGAGCTGGGTGGACCTGGATGACCTGCTGGGCATCATGCGCTTTGTGATGAGCAGGCCAGTGCAGGGGCCGGTGAACGCAGTCTCGCCAGAGCCAGTCTCCAACATGCTCTTCAGCAAGCTGATGGGCGCAGTGCTCAAGCGGCCAGCGCTGGCGCCGCTGCCAGCCCCAGTGGTGCAGGCCATGTTTGGCGAGATGGGCCGCGAGTTGCTTCTGGGCGGCGCGCGCGTGGAGCCAGCGGTGCTCAAGGCTGCTGGGTTCCAGTGGGTGCTGCCCTCGCTGGAGCCAGCGCTGCGCTTTGAGACCGGCCACTACACCTGACCGATGCGCGTGGCCAGCAGCTTGTCCACGCGCTGGCCATCCAGGTCCACCACCTCAAAAGTCCAGCCCATCCAGTCCACGCGCTGACCGGTGGTGGGAAGATCGCCAATCAGCGCCGTGACCAGGCCAGCGGCTGTGGCCACGTCTGGCAGTTCATCCAGCGCTTCCACAGGCAGCCCCAGCGTGGCCATGGCCTCTGCGGCCGGCAGGCGCCCATCCAGCAGCCACGAGCCGTCTGCGCGGCGCACGGCCTGCGGGGATTCCTCCTCGCCATGGCGGCTCAGGTCGCCCACGATGGCCTGCACCACGTCGTTGGCGGTGACCAGGCCCTCGATGGACCCGTGCTCATCCACCACGAACGCCACGCGCGTGCGGTGCGTGCGGAAGTGCTCCAGGAGCCGCAGCGCTGGCATGGACTCTGGCACGTAGTGGGGCTGCTGCGCCACCGCGGCCACCTTGAAGTCCGTCCCCTGCAGCAGTCCGTAGGAGATCAGGTCCTTCACGTGCACCACGCCCTTCAGCTTGTCCATGCCGCCCTGGCACACGGGAAAGTGGCTGAAGGGGGCGGTGCCGATGAGCACCCGCACGTCCTCCACGGGCATGGATTCATCAATCCACATCACCTGCGTGCGAGGCACCATCAGGCTGCGGGCGGTCAGGTCGTTCACGCGCATGGCGCGCTCAAACAGCTTGTGCTCAAGCGGGTCGAACACGCCTGTGCTGGCTGCGCGCGCCACCAGGGCCTTCACGTCGTCCTCGCTCACGTCGTCGGCGCGCGTGCGCACGCCCAGCACCTTCACCAGCGCGTCCGTGCTGCCCGACAGCACCGTGACTGCCGGGAGCGCCAGCCAGGAGAGCACCCGGAGCGGCGGGGCGATGACCATGGCCACCCGCTCTGGGTAGGCCAGGGCCAGGCGCTTGGGCACCAGCTCGCCGATGACCAGCGTGACGTAGGTGATGGCCGCCACCACCACCGTGAGCGAGATGAGCTCGGTGTACTGCTCGGGCACGTGGTGCTCGGCCAGCCAGTGCTGCATGGCGCCAGCCAGGGTGCGTTCGCCGTAGGCGCCCGCCAGGATGGCTACCAGCGTGATGCCCAGCTGGACCGTGGAGAGGAAGCGCGTGGGGTTGTGCGCCAGCGAGAGCGCTGTGCGCGCCGAGGCGCTGCCCTTGCTGGCCATGGCCTGCAGCCGGCTGGGGCGGCTGGTCATCACCGCCAGCTCGCTGGCTGCGAGCAGCGCGTTGAGCACCAGCAGAGCTGCCAATACCAGGACGACGGTGGTCATGCGTGTGGCCGCCGGGGCGAGGCTGCGCCCACGCTACCACCATGCCGGGGGCGGCGGAGCCAGATCCACGCAGCCGGGGTGAGGCCCAGCGCTGCCACGCAGCTGACTGTGAGGGTGAGCGTGGCTTGGCCTTGGCCGTCTGACCCAGCGCCTGTCGCGCTCATGCCGGCCGCCAGCGCTGCCAGCGGGCCGATCACATATCCCACGCCGATCAGCGCCTCGAACACGCCACCAGCGTCCACCGCAGCAGAGCCCACTGCCATGGCGTAGTAGAGCGATGCGTAGTAGAGGATGCCGTGGCCGATGCCAAACGCGGCCAGCCCCACCACCAGCACCGGTGCGCTGGGCGCCAGCATGGCGCAGCCAAAGCCGCCTGCAAGCAGCACCACGCCCACCGCGATGGTGCTCCACTTGCCGTGCCAGAAAGGGTAGTACGCCAGCAGCACCACCATGCCCATGCGCGCAAACATCCACAGCGACGTGAGCGGCGTCTTGGTCCACTCCTCCAGCTCCAGCGCCTTCATGCGGTAGGGGAGCACTGGCCCCAGCACCGAGATGAACACGTAGCTCACTGGAAGGATGAACCGGCTGGCCCGCAGCAGCGCGCCGTACCCGGGGGGCACGTGGGTGTGATGCTCGTCTGGCTGGTGCGGCGCTGGCTGGCGCGGGAATGCGCGCAGCAGCGCCAGGGACGCCACCGAAACTGGCAGCAGCGCCAGCAGCGAATACGCTGCGGCCGGCGTGCCTGTGAAGGGCGCCATCAGGAGGAGCGCAGCGCCTGTGGCCGACATCCAGGCCACGTTGAAGACGCCAATGGCGCGGCGCATGTCGTGCCCGTGGCGGCCCGAGCTCAGGTAGCTCTCCATGACTGGCCAGAGCGCGGCGCCCACCACCGACAGCAGGCACGCGCCCACCACCACGCCCCACAGACCAAGCAGCACCAGGCAGGAGCTGACCAGCTGCACCACAAAGACGCCCGCCAGCCAGCCGCGCGCCGTGAGCCCCTTGCGCGCGTAGGCGCGCATGAGCGGACCAGCGCTGAAGGCCACCACCACGTAGAGCACGCTTTCAACCAGCGCCAGCAGCAGGTTCTGCGCCTTGGTGAAGCCGTACTGGCCCTCTGTGACGAACGGCACGCCAGACCACAGCAGGCCGCTTCCCAGCGAGTTGATCCAGGTGATGGAGATCAGCGCCCAGAACGGGACCATGGCCTCTGCAGGTGCAGCGGGCGCGGGGACAGACGTGGGCTGGATGGGCGCAGACGACACAGACCGCGCAGAATAGGTGTGTTTTTGCACCATATGTGCTGAATCCGCCACATGGCCGCTTTGGCAGGCAGCCCTTCCGGGCTATGTTGCGCCTGCGCGCATTTGCGCGGTTCTTTCGTGGGCGGAGTGACAGCCTTGCATCGGTTTACTGCACATGCCCTGGTGACGTCGGCAGCGGCCGCGTGGGCGGCGCTGTGCCACGCGGGTGGTGACCCGCAGCTGTACAGCTGGGGCAGCGACCTGAGCGGCGAGACCTCTCCACCAGAACTGGCCTTTGTGCAGGTGAGCGCAGGCGACAACTTCACCATCGGGCTGCGTGGCGATGGCACAGTGGCCGCATGGGGCGCCAGCGGCGAAGGTCAGACCCGCTCGCCGCGCGGCCAGTTCACGCAGGTGGCTGCTGGCGCTGCGCACGGCCTGGCGCTGGCGCGCGACGGCTCAGTGCATGCCTGGGGGCGCAACACGCAAGGGCAGTGCAACGTGCCAAGGGAGCACTTCTCCGAGGTGAGCGCTGGCTACTTCCACAGCGCGGGCGTCACCCTGGAGCAGAACATCGTGTGCTGGGGCAGCAATGGCAGCGGTCAGTGCAACGCTCCCGCTGGCACGTGGCAGCACGTGGACGCTGGCGGCTGGCACACGGTGGGCATCCGGGCTGACGGCACCCTGGCGGGCTGGGGCTGGAACATCTACGGGCAGGCGGCCTCGCCCACCGGCACGTTCCTTGCTGCAGATGCTGGCGGCATGCACACCGTGGCCATTCGCAGCAACGGCACGGTGCAGTGCTGGGGCAACAACTTCCGCGGCCAGTGCGTGGCTCCTGCCGGCACCTTTGTGCGCGTGGCGGCTGGCGAGCAGTTCAGCCTGGGCGTGCGCTCTAACGGCACGCTGGCTGCGTGGGGCTACAACGGCTTTGGGCAGCGGGCCACGCCGGTGGGCGACTACGGTTCCATCGCAGCGGGCAAGGACCACACCGTGACAGTGGGCATCCTGAAGGCGGACTACAACTGCGATGGCGTGATTGACGGCACCGACCTGGGCCTGCTGCTGGCCTCATGGGGCGGTGCAGCGGCCGACATCAGCGGCGACGGCATCACCGATGGCACCGACCTGGGCCTGCTGATCGCAGACTGGGTGACGCTGCGCCAGCACTAGCTGGGCCAGCACGAGCTGCGCCGCTGGCACGACACAGTGGAGCGCCTCAGCCCTTCTTCTTGCTGGTGGGAGCCTTGACAGGCTCCTCGGCTGGAGGCGCCACCGCAGGCGCGGCTTCCACAGGTGGTGTGGTGCGAGGCAGGTCCCCCTTGGGTGCCTGCGGGCGTGGGGCGCCCGGCAGCGTGGGCAGAGGCTTCTTGGGCGGCGGTGGTGGCACGTAGCGCGAGCGCGGTGGCACCCAGCCGGGTGGTGGCAGGCGTTCGGCCTGGCCGCCAGCGCGCGGCTTGCCGTTCTCATAGGACTGGATCATCGCTGCGAACTGTCCACCGCAGAAGAACTCCGCCACAGCCACGCAGTTGTCGTCCCACGCCACCGTGCAGCAGCTGGCGTCGAAGGCACAGACCGTCTGGCAGCAGCCAGCGTCCGAGCAGAAGGGCGTGGAGTGCGAAGCCAGGCACGAACCAGCGCCTGGGTCGCCGCAGCCTTCGGTCTCGCAATTGCAGGGACCGCTGAACTGCGGGCTTGCAGCCTCCTGGGCGCAGGCCACGTCCCACTGGATCTGGCAGCAGAACGGATCCACCGCGCACACGGCGTTGCAGCAACCCTGGTCGGAGCAGTTGGGCAGCAGGCCGGGCACGCAGCAGGCTGGGCAGCAGGTCAGAGCCGCAGGGCGGCACCGGGCAGGCGTCGTGGACGCCTGTGCACTGCGAGCGCGCCATGCTGGCGCACACCGAGTCCCACTCCACTTCGCAGCAGTACTGGTCCTGGCCACAGATCAGCTTGCAGCAGTCCGCGTCGTCGCAGGAGTTGCCAGCGTGGGCTCGGCAGCAGCTGCCGCGCACGCGTCGCCGCACTCGTAGGTGCAGCCGCAGATGCTGAAGGTGCGGGCCTCGTCCGTGCAGTTGCCGTCCCACTCTGTCTCGCAGCAGTAGGGGTCCGCAGCGCAGACTGCCTCGCAGCACGGCTTGTTCTTGCAGGCCTGACCATCGTGCGGCAGGCAGGCGTCGCCAGCGTTGGGATCACCGCACTGGGTGCGCTTGCACACCGAGGCATTGACCGGCGAGTCCGCCAGGTCAATGCAGCTCTGGTCCCAGGTGGAGTTGCAGCAGAATGGATCCTGCGTGCACACGGCCGAGCAGCACTTGCCGTCGCGGCAGCCGGGGCGCTCATGCTCGATGAAGCAGTTGCCGGCTGTCTCCACGCCGCAGGCGCTGGCGCAGCGCAGGATGGCCTGCTCCACGCACAGGGAGTCCCAGCCGCTGGCGCAGCACAGGGGGTCGGCGCGACAGACTGCGTCGCAGCAGTATGGGTCGTCGCAGTAGGGCTCGTCGTGCGGCACCAGGCAGGGCTTGTTGCAGCCAGAGCCGCAGCCGATGCCCACGCAGCAGTACTGGCGTGCGTCCTGGGCGCAGTTGCTGTCCCAGGTCTCCTCGCAGCAGTATGGGTCCACGTTGCAGACGATGTTGCAGCAGCTGCCGTCGGAGCAGCCAGGGTTCTCGTGTGCTTCGGTGCACTCGCCCACGCACGGGCAGGCCCAGTTCTCGCCCGGAGGGGTGCGGCACAGCTGGCGGGCCAGCGCCACGCACGCGCCGTCCCACACTGTGTCGCAGCAGGTGGGGTCTGCAGCGCATACGCCGGCGCAGCAGGCGGAGTCGCCACAGCCGGGGTGCGTGCTCACGGCAAAGCAGTCGCCGGTGGTGGGGCACGCGCTGGCGGCCACGCACACCGCGGAGGCGATGGACACGCAGTTGGCGTCCCACGTGGTGCTGCAGCAGCTGGGCTCCACGCTGCACACGGCGCGAGCGCAATCGGCGTTGGAGCATCCCGGATCTGTGTGGGGCTCCAGACAGGCGCCGCGACCGACCGTGACCACAAAGGTGGTGTGGCACAGATAGCCGGCCTCGCGGGCGCACACGGCATCCCAGCGCGACTCGCAGCAGAACGGGTCAATGTTCGTGCAGATCTGGGTGCAGCACGTGGAGTCGCTGCAGCCTGGGGTGTAGTTGGGAATGAAGCACGAGCGCGCGGTGAATCCTCCACAGCTCTGGAGGGGCGAGGCGCAGTTGGCGAAGGCCAGCGACACGCACAGGCCGTCCCAGACACCGTCGCAGCAGAAGGGGTCGATGCCGCACACGATGCCGCAGCAGGTGCTGTCAGCGCAGTTGCCGGAGCCATGCTCGGCAAAGCAGCTGCCGGCGAGCGGGTCGCCGCACTGGTCGCAGATCTCAGAGGCCTTGGCCACGCACTGCGCATCCCACTCGGTCTGGCAGCAGTAGGCGTAGCCAGCGATGGCGCACACCTGTCCGCAGCAGCCCTGCTGGTCGCAGCCTGGTGTGGGGTGCGGAACGTAGCAGCTGCCCAGCACAGGCAGGCCGGTGGTGCCGTCGCGGCAGCCAGGATTGTTGGTGCAGAGGTCGAACGCCACCTGTCGGCACGCGCGGTCCCAGTCCACAGCGCAGCAGTAGGGGTCGTGCGAGCAGACGGTCTGGCAGCAGAACGCATCCGAGCAGCCGGGGGTGCCGTGGATGGCGAAGCAACTGGGGCCAGTGCCGCAGTTGCAGGTCAAGGCGGTGCAGTACACGTTGGCCAGCTGCGTGCAGCTGTAGTCCCAGCTGGTCTGGCAGCAGAAGGTGTCCACCGCGCACACTGCAGCGCAGCAGTCGCCATCCTTGCAGTATGGGGTGGCGTGCACCACGCAGCAGTCGCCCGAGTTCAGGGCGCCGCAGCCCTGGCACGCTGCATTGGCGATGTTCACGCACGTGGTGTCCCACGTCTGGGTGCAGCAGGCAGGATCAATGTTGCAGACGATGGCGCAGCACTCGGAGTCGCTGCAGTATGGGAGCGGGTGCGGCTCGGTGCAGGAGCCGGTGTTCAGGTCGCCGCAGGAGAGGCACTTCTGCTTGGCCAGCGTCACGCAGCTGTCGTCCCAGCTGGCGGAGCAGCAGAAGGGGTCCACGTTGCACACCGTGGTGCAGCAGTTGGAGTCGCCGCAGCTGGGAGTGGGGTGAGCCACATAGCAGGAGGCCGGATTGGTGCCGCAGGAACGGCACGTGACCTCGGCCTGCGCTGCACAGGAGGCGTCCCAGGCGATCTGGCAGCAGCTGGGATCCACCTGGCACACGGCGCCGCAGCAATCGGCGTCGCTGCAGCCGGGGCCGTTCTGAGGCTCGAAGCAGTCGCGGTCAGACCCGTCCAGGTTGTTCTCGCCGCAGCCAGCCACCACAGTCACGCACGCGGGATTTCGGAGAAAGGGCGAGTCGCTGGTGGCGGTCACAGCCAGTGCGCCGCGCGTCCACGTTCCGGCGTTGCGGCAGCGGTAGATGTGCGGCGGCGCATAGGTGAAGCCGTCGCCAGCCGCTGGCCCGATGTTGAAGGGCAGCCCCGCGCCGAAGATGCATCCCCAGGTGTTCTCGCTGGTGCCGCGCACGATGGTCACACAGTCTGCGATGGCATCCCACGGCGGCAGCTTTTCTGGCGTACCAGGCACCAGCCACGCAATCGAGCACGGATCACCCGAGGGGGGGGTGGACGGCATGCCCACCTGCTGCCCCACAGCTGGCACGGCGCGCGGCCCAGCGGGATTTCGGAAGACGATCAGGTGGGTGACGTTGGTGCTGACTTCGTTGTTGAAGTTCCACCCGGCAGCGCTCGCGGGGATCGCCAGCGACGCCGGCGAGATGTCTGTCACGTAGCCAGCTACGGCTGGCGGGACCGCTGTGGCCACCGGGCTGCCCGCAAATGAGCCGTCCACCACCAGGCCCAGGCCGCGGGTGGTGGTGGCAAGAGGGTTGCTCACCCAGATCATGCCGTTCAGCGGGACCACAGCGCCAATGATGCCGGTGTTGCTCTGCGTGGGGTTGCCCGTCTCAATGGCTCGAAGGACCTTGATGTAGTACCAGCCCGCGTTGAAGACGCGCACGTCCTCATTGCCGGGGATCACTCCGTTCACGGTGGGCGCGGCGATGGTGCCGGGCGGCTGGGTGGTGTTGAGCGACGCAGCGGCCAGCGGCGTGCGCACCTCCACATACCGTGACTCCGGAATGCCTGGGTTGGTCTGTGCCACCGGCTTGCGGGCGCGCACCTCGCTCAGCTGCACCTTGGGCAGCTTCTTCACCGTGCTGGTGTTGGCCAGCTCCACCAGGCGTGTCAGGTAGTTCAGGTCAATGTCATCCACCACGCCGTCGAAGTTGAAGTCGGCAGCAGGGCAGTAGCCGGTGGGGTTCAACGGCCCTGGCAGCAGGCAGCGTTCAAAGAAGACCAGGTCCTGGTCGTCCACGGCGTCATCGTTGTTCACGTCTCCCAGCCAGGCGCTCTGCGTGGCGATGCCGCACGGATCTGGCGGGCATTGAGCCCCAGCGTGGCGCGCTGTGCCAAGGATGGCCACCAGCGCAGCGGCCACCACCCACACCACGCGGGTCAGCGGAAGCAGCACGAGCGATGGGCGGACAGCGTGGGGCGCAGTGTGAAGGGGGCGCATGGAAACGGAGCGTCCTGGCAGCGGCTGGGTGGGGGTGCCCCAGTCGGGAATGAGACCCGGCAGCAGGCCTCCATTGCCTGCCAAACCGCGTCCCCAGCAGACTATACGGAACTTGGATACGGAGATCACTCTGGCTTGGATGCCAGTCCGCCATAGGTCCGCTTGCGCCGGGCAAAATCATCCAGCGCTGCCTGCAGTTCCGGGACCTTGAATTCAGGCCAAAGCACGTCGGTCACCCACAGCTCGGCGTAGCTGATCTGCCAGAGCAGAAAATTGGAGATCCGGCGCTCGCCAGCCGTGCGGATCAGGAGGTCTGGGTCGGGAAGGCCGTGGGTGAGCAGGGCGTCCGACAGCATGCGCTCGTCAATCTGGCTGGGGTCCAGCTCGCCCCGGCGCACCCGTGTGGCCAGGCTGCGCACAGCGTCCACGATCTCGGTGCGCGAGCCGTAGTTCATGGCCAGGCACAGGGTCATCCCGGTGCAGTGGGCGGTCTCGTCCTCGGTGCGGTCGAACTCGCTCAGCACCGCATCGGGCATGCCGTCACGCCGGCCAATGCGGCGGAAGCGGATGTTCTGCGCCAGCATCATCTGCCGCTCCAGCTGCAGGTGGTGCCGCGCAAGCTCCATCAGCGCTGCCACCTCGTCTGCTGGTCGCTTCCAGTTCTCGCTGCTGAACGAATAGAGCGTGAGCGCCGAGACACCCTGGTTGGAGCAATGTTCCACTACCGTCCGCACGCGGCGGGCGCCTTCGCGGTGCCCGGCGATGCGCGGCAGTCCCCGCGCCTGCGCCCAGCGGCCGTTGCCGTCCATGATGATGGCGATGTGCCGGGGCACACGGCGCTCCTCCTGGGCGACGGCTGGCGGGGCGGCGGGAACGTCGGTTGGCATGCGCTGTCAGGCTCCTACCAGTGCAGCGGCGCGTCGGCCGTCCACCAGGGTCTGGGTGCGTTCTGGGCCAAGGCTCACCACCTGCACCGGCACGCCCACCACCTGCTCGATGCGTTCCAGGTAGCGCTGGGCGTTGGCCGGCAGGTCATGGCGGGTGCGTGCGTCGTGCACATCATCTGCCCAGCCGGGCAGGGTCTCGTACACGGGCTGCACCGCCTCAAGACGGTGTGCATCCGGGATGAAGCGATCTGTCTCGGTGCCGTCTGGCAGGCGGTACCGCACGCAGAGCTTGACCTCGGACATGCCGCTGAGCACGTCAAACAGGGTGCAGGCGATGCCTGTGGCGCCGCACACCATGGCGCTGTAGCGCACCGCCACCAGGTCAAGCCAGCCGCAGCGGCGGGGGCGGCCAGTGGTGGTGCCGTACTCGCGGCCGCGCTCGCGGATGCGGTGGCCAAGCTCGTTGTCCAGCTCTGTGGGGAAGGGGCCAGCACCCACGCGGGTGCTGTACGCCTTCATGATGCCCAGCACGCGGCCGATGGCGCGGCCAGGCACGCCTGTGCCAGCCGGAATGCCCAGCGTGCTGCAGTTGCTGCTGGTCACGTACGGGAAGGTGCCGTGGTCCATGTCCAGCAGGCAGGCGTTGGCGCCCTCGAACAGCATGCGGCGGCCAGCGCGGATGGCGTCATGGAGCGCGTACACCGTGTCTGCCACGTGTGGCCGCAGCTCCTGGCCAAGCGCTGCGTAGCGGGCGGCCAGCGCGTCTGCATCCAGCCTGGGGGTGGGCACGCCCAGTGCCTCCAGCTCTGCGGTGCGCAGCTTGCAGATGACATGCAGGCGGCTGCGCAGGTAGGCAGGGTCCAGAAGGTCACCCATGCGGATGGCCGTGGAGCGGCGCACCTTGTCTGCGTAGGCGGGGCCGATGCCGCGGCGCGTGGTGCCGATGGACAGGTTGCCCTGCTCATGCGCGGTCTTGCTGGACAGGTACTCCTCCAGCGCTGCGTCCTGCTCCTTGTGATAGGGCATGACCACGTGCGCGCGGTCGCTGATCTGAAGGTTGGTGCCCACCTGCACGCCGCGGCCGCGCAGCTGGCGCATCTCGTCCAGCAGCTTCTCCGGATCCACCACCACGCCGTTGCCGATGATGCACTGCTTGTCCGGATACAGGATGCCCGACGGAATCAGGTGCAGCGCATAGCGCTGGTCGCCCACCTGCACCGTGTGGCCTGCGTTGGCGCCGCCGTTGTAGCGCACGATGCAGTCGTGCTCGGAGGTCAGCAGGTCCACGATCTTGCCCTTGCCTTCGTCGCCCCACTGCAGTCCGACGACAGCGGTGTGCGGTGCGTTTCCAGGGCGTTCAGTGCTGGTCATGGTCGGGGGTCGCTTTCGGGGCAGGGATGTGCCAAAACGCAAAGGGACCATGGTACCCGTGGATACGATGCCTCTTCATGGCGCGTTCGTCCGCACATGCAGTTCCGCTGCAGACTTTTGCAGCGCGCCAGCCAGTGGACGAGGTGCTGCAGGGTGTGGAGCCGCGCTTTGAGGGCGTGTATGCGCATGTGCCCTTCTGCTTCCACAAATGCCATTACTGCGACTTCTACAGCTTTGTGGACAAGGACGACCGGCAGGAGGTCTACGTAGCGCGCCTGGAGCAGGAGGTGCGCGCCGCGGCGGCCCTGGTGCGCGCACCGCTGTCCACGCTGTTTGTGGGTGGAGGCACGCCAACACTGCTGCAGCCGCCGCTCCTGGCGCGCATGCTGGAGGCGCTGCGCACCACGCTGCCTTGGAAGCCGGACGCAGAGTGGACGGTGGAGGCCAATCCAGAGACTGTGAACGCCGCGGTGGCCGATGCGCTGCGGTCGCAGGGCGTCAACCGGGTGTCGCTGGGCGCGCAGAGCTTTCATCCGCATCTTCTGAAGGCGCTGGAGCGCTGGCATGATCCAGCGTCGGTGGCGCGTGCGGTGGGCGTGCTGCGCCACGCGGGCGTGGAAAACTTCAACCTGGATCTGATCTTTGGCATCCCAGGGCAGACGCTGGAGCAGTGGGTGGAGGACCTCCGAACCACGCTGGCGCTGGGCCCCACGCATGTCAGCTGCTACGGGCTGACCTATGAGCCCAACACAGCCATGACCGCGCGGCTGGCGCGCGGTGAGGTGGCGCGCTGCCCAGAGGACCTGGAGGCCGCCATGTACGAGGCAGCGCAGGCGCACCTGGCCGCGCACGGCCTGCAGCAGTACGAGATCAGCAACTGGTGCCAGCCAGGCCGCGAGTGCCAGCACAACCTCCTCTATTGGCGCAACCGAGACTGGCTGGCTCTAGGCCCCAGCGCCAGCGGCCACGCGCAGGGCGTGCGCTGGAAGAACGTGCCGCGCCTGACCGACTGGCTGGAGCACGCGCCGTGGAGCCCCGCAGTGGATGTGGAGCGCGTGGGGCCAGACTCCCAGGTGGGCGAGCGGCTGATGATGGGCCTGCGCCTGCGTGAAGGCATCCTCCAGGCTGAGATGGAGCGGCTGCTGGCCCTTGGACAGCGCGGCGCCACACGGCGGGCGGTGGTGGAGCAGCACCTGGCCAGCGGCCTGCTGGAGTGGTGGCCGGGCGATGCCCAGACACCAGGCCCAGCCCTGCGGTTCACCCAGCGTGGACTGCTCCTGGCAGACACAGTGCTGAAGGCCCTGATTTGACCCGGGGTGACCGAATTTTGCCCGAACCCCGCTGGGGTCCGTCCGATACAGAGGGGTGATGCTTCCGCCCATGCTGCGCCTCCTTCGCCCCAAGGACTGGGTGAAGAACGCCTTTGTCCTGGTGCCGCCAGTCTTCTGGCTGGCAGGGCAGGGCCGCGGAGCCGCAGCGGAAGAGGTGCATGCGCTGCTGGTGGGCACCGCGCTGGCAGTGGGCGCCTTCTGCCTGGCAGGCAGCGGCTTCTACGCCATCAACGACGCGCTGGACGCAGAGGAAGACCGGCAGCACCCCGTGAAGCGAAAGCGCCCCGTGGCAGCCGGGCAGGTGACGCCGCGGACAGCCATGACCTTGGGCGCGGTGCTGCTGGTGGCGGCGGCAGGCGTGGCAGCGCTGGCGGGCAACGGCGTGCTGGCGGTCATCGTGATGTACTTGGCGCTGCAGGCGGCCTACAACATCCGGCTGAAGCGCGTGCTGTTTGTGGATGTGGCCACCGTGGCCACTGGGTTTGTGCTGCGCGCGGTGGCGGGTGCATGCGTGCTGTCCGCGCCTGTGTCAGTCTGGCTGGTGGTGGTGGTCTTCACGCTGACGCTGTTCCTTGGCTTTGTGAAGCGGCTGGCAGACCTGCGCGTGGCAGAGCGCGCCCGCGAGGCAGGGGAGCGCATCACCTGGAAGCCCCGCGCTGGCTACGAGAGCGACAACGAGCTGAACTGGCTGCTGGCCCTGACCGGCACCTGCACAGTGCTGGCGTACCTGATGTACGCGCTCAGCAGCCATGCCCGCGACATCTTTGGCGCACGGGCGGTGGGCTTTGCGCTCCTGACCCCGTTTGTGCTGGTGGTGATCCACCGCCTGTATTCACGGGCCAACAAGGGCCTGAGCGAAAATCCAGTGGAGGTGCTGAAGGAGGACCGCAGCGCTGCCACCGCGGCCGCGCTGTTCATCGCTGGCGTCCTGGTGTTCCTGTACTGGCCGCCCGCTGCAGAGCTGGTGGGCCGGGTGTTTCAGTAGCGATAGGCGATCCGGGGTCAGGGAATGATCAGCTTGCTGGCGCCTCCGCCCGCTGGCTTTGGCGGGGCTGGCGCTGCACCCGGCGCACCCATGCCCGGCGCACCCATGCCGCCCGGACCCATGCCAGCGCTCCCCGCGCTACCCGGGTCTGCTGTGGGAATGGCCTGCCCACGGGCCATCTGTTCGGTCACCATGCGCGCCACCTGCAGGAAGCGCATCTTCAGCTCGCGCTGCACATCCTCCAGTTCAGCGGCTTCTTCCGGCGTCAGGTTGCCCTTGGTCTTCTGCTGAATCACCTCCAGCAGGTCAATGGCAAACTTGGAGCCAGCCAGATCCACGATCAGCCGGCCCTGTGCGTCGCCCATGGTGCCCAGCCCCATCACAGCCTGCGAGGCCAGGAGCCCAACCAGGCTGCGGAATTCCGCGGGGGGCAGGCCATCGCCTTCCTGCTCTGCCTTGGCCGCCCGCTCTGCCTCCTGCTTGGCCAGCTTCTCCCGCTCGGCCTGCGCCTGCGCCTTCCAGTCAGAGTCCACGTGCAGGGGTGATGGATGGCTGGACGGCTGGGCTGGGTCTTGCATGGTGTCTCCAGGTGGCGGGTGAATCCCTGAGTATAGGTGCCAAGGACAGAGGCCCTTTCGTACACTCCGCGCATGGTTGGCAGCCGTGCCTCAAGGATGGGTGCGCTTCTGCGCGCTGTGCCGCTCCAGGCGGTGGCAGTGTCCCTGGTCCTTGTGGCAGGTGTGACCAGCGGCTGCAACCCAGCGCCAGTCACCGTTCCATCGGATGCGCGCACCGTGGACGCCGCCGCCTTTGTGGCGCCACCCAAGGCGCGGCCAGAGGTGGCGCAGACGCCGCAGATTGACATCGAACCACCCGCTGAGATCACAGCGCAGGAGACCATGGTGCTGCCCGACGGCACCAAGGTGACCCGCACAGAGAAGGCTGAAGAAGCCATCAGCCCTGCCACGCAGAAGCCAGAGACCAAGATCACCCAGCGCACCGAACGGGAGTCTGTGCGCGTGGGCCAGCGGTGGCCTATCGAGAGCCTGGTGGGCCAGATCAATGGCCGCCCCATCTACGCGGATGCGTTCTTTGCGGAGATTGAAGGCCGCATTCTGGCGCAATCATCCAATCCAGACCAGAACGCAGCCAAGCGTGCGGTGCGCGCGATCGTGGAGTCGAGTTTCGACCGCCTGGTGAACAATGAGCTGATCATCGCCGAGGCACAAAGCCGCGTGACGCCCGAGATGCAGCAGGGCGTGCTGGCGTGGCTGCGCAACATGCAGGAGACCAGCATCGCGCAGCGCGGCGGCAGCCGCAGCCAGGCAGAGCAGCTGCTGCGCGAAGAAACCGGCATGTCCATGGAGGAGTTCCTGGAATCGCAGAAGGAACGCGGCCTGATCGGCGACTTGCTGCAGCGGCGCGTGAAGCCGCGCGTGATCGTCAGCTGGCGCGACATGGAGCGCGAGTACGACCTGCATCGCGCCGAACTGGCGCCAGACCCGGTCTACAACCTGGGGCGCATTGCGCTGTTCAAGGACCGTCAGGCCGCGGAGATCGAGCAGGTGAAGTCCATGGTGGCAGCTGGCAAGACCTTCCAGGAGATTGTCGCCGCCCTCAAGGTGCCCAACCAGGGCAACTGGATGCAGGTCAAGCTGGTGAACGGGCAGATGCAGATTGACACCCTTTCTGACGAAGTGGCCGCTGCGGTGCGGCCGCTGAAGCCTGGGCAGGTGTCGCCCCCTGTTGAAACGCGCACGCAGCTCACCTGGTACACGGTGCTCAGCGAGGAAGTGCCGCAGGCGCGCACCCTCTTTGACCCGCAGGTGCAGCTGTTGATCCGGAGCCAGCTCACGAACCGCCGCGACATGGAGGCGCGCGCGGAGTACATCGAGTCGCTCCGCAGCCGGTGGATGTCAGACGACATTCAGAAGATGCAGCTGCGCCTCATCCAGCTGGCCATGGCTCGCTACTTTGACCCAGCCCGCACGCGGTAGCGCTGCGCGGCCAGCCCCTACCAGCCCATTCCGCTGGCATCAAACGCGTGGGGGATGTGCAGCACTTCTGCAGCCGCGCCATTCTGGTCCAGGCTCACTGCCACCACGTCAAACTGGGCGATGCGGTCCCGGAACCGCTCCTCCTGCAGCAGCGCCGCCGCCACCCGCACCAGGTGGCCGCGCTTCACGCTGTCCACGCGGTCCTCTGGGTGCCACGCGCCGCGCCGGGCCTTGACCTCCACCACCACCAGCGCGCCCTGGGGTGAGAGCGCCACCAGATCAGCCTCTGCGTGCCCCACGCGAAGGTTGCGCTCCAGGATGGTGTAGCCCAGATCCTGCAGGTGCTGGGCGGCAGCGGTCTCTGCAGTGGATCCCGTGTGCTGGGTGGGGCTTGGCATGCACGCATCATGCCCATGCGCTTTGGCGGCGGTGGTGTGTGAGGCGGAAATGCACAGCCGTTCGGGATGGGGCGAGTGGAGCAGCGGGCTGAACGCGCGAGTTGCTGTGAGCCCCGCGCGCTAATGATGCAGCGGGCTGCGCGCGCGCAGGCCTGGCTGCTGCCTGCTGGCTGGAAAGAGCAGCAGGTTGCACAGTTCAAACGTGCGCATGGCCAGGCGCTCGGCGTTGGTGGTGTGCTCGGCGGTGGCCTGGCGCAGCGCCTCGGCTGTGGTGCCCACCGCCGCAAGCTCTGCTGCGCTGGCGCCAGCGATCTCATCCAGGATGGTCTGGCGCGACCACTCCGGGTGGTACTGGATGCCGTAGCTGGTGGGGCCCACGCGGTAGGCCAGCACAGGGCAGTTCTCGCCCTTCATGACCACCTGCGCGCCCTCTGGAAGCTTGGAGACGTGCTCGTTGTTCCAGCAGAACACCGTGTGCCGCCACGGCACGCCTGCATAGAGGGCATCTTCCTTGTCCACTGCAGCGGCGCGGGCCTGGTGCCAGCCCAGATTGGGCTTGGCCAGGCGCGTGACCTCTCCACCCAGCGCTGTGGCCAGCATCTGCGCGCCCAGGCACAGGCCCAGCACTGGGATGCCAGCAGCGTGCGCCTCGCTCAGCAGGGCCTTCTCCTGCGCCACCCATGCGGCGGGGTCGTTCACGCTCTGGGGGCCGCCCAGGCTGACCACGCCGTGCACGTCGTCCAGGTCTGCTGGCAGCGGCTGGTTCTGGTCCAGGCGCACCGTCCGGGTGCGCTGGCCAAAGGTGCGGAGCGAATCACCCAGCAGACCCAGGTGACAGGTATCCGAATGCTGAAGGACAAGGATGGCCATGGTTCATCAGCCCACTGTGACAGCGGATGGCACGCCAGCAGCAGGGTGGGCCGCGCGGCGTCCATCCATGGCAGCGCGGACGGTCCGGGCGATGCTGGCTGCGTCCAGGCCGGTCTCCACCAGCTGTTCGCGGCGCTCGCCATGGTGCACCCAGTGGTCTGGCAGCGCCATGCGCGTGACCAGACGGGTGTCAAGACCCAGTTCGTTGCACGCCTCCAGCACGCAGCTGCCAAAGCCGCCGCGGATGGAGTGGTCTTCCACGGTGATCACTGGAATGCCACGCTCCAGCAGGCTGCGCAGGAGCGCAGTGTCCACTGGCTTGGCGAACCGGGCGTCGTACAGGTCAACCTTGTATTCGCTGAGCGAACGCACCGCTTCCAGCGCTTCGATGGCCATGACGCCAAAGCCCAGGATGGCTGCATCGGGCGTCTGATGCTGGATGAGAGCGCGCGCCTTGCCCAGCTCAAAGGGCGGGCACACCTGGTCTGCAAAGGCGGTGCTCACCGAGTCGCGCGGATAGCGCACGCTGCTCAGGCCCTGCTCGTAGCCAGCCATGAACTCGATGGCTGCCTTCAGGCTGGGCTCGTCCATGGCGGCCATGATGGCTGCATTGGGAAGCACAGCCAGCAGGCTGATGTCGCAGAAGCCGTGGTGCACTGCGCCATCGCCGCCCACCAGGCCAGCGCGGTCCAGGCACAGGCGGATGGCCAGGCCCTGCAGCGCCACTTCCTGGAAGCACTGGTCAAACGCGCGCTGCACAAACGTGCTGTACACCGCAAAGAAGGGCTTCCAGCCAGTCTTGGCCAGGCCAGCCATCATGTCTGCTGCGTGGCTTTCGCAGATGCCCGTGTCCCAGGTGCGGTCTGGGAAGCGCGGCAGCAGCTTGGAGATGCCTGTGCCGTCTGGCATGGCAGCCGTGCACGCCACCACCTTGGGGTCGCGCTCCATCAGGTCGGCCATGATCTCGCCGAACGCGCTGGTAAAGCTGCGGCCGCTCTTCTTGAGCTCCACGCGGCAGCCTTCCTGCTCCAGGTTCTGCACGCTGAAGGCGCTGGGGCTGTGGAAGGTGCACGAGTCGTTCTCGGCAAAGGCAAAGCCCTTGCCCTTCACGGTCTTCACGTGCAGGACCATGGGGCGGTCGAATTCCTTGGCTTCGTTCAGCACGTCCACCAGAGTGCGGATGTCGTGCCCGTCCACTGGGCCCACTGTCACCAGGCCAAAGTGCTCGAACCAGCCATTCTCATGCGCCAGGCTCTTGGAGACCTCGCCCATGCGGTGGTACAGATCGCGCAGCGTGCTGCCGCCCCAGATGTGCTTGCTCCACTCCTTGGCTGTCTTGCGGAACTCGCTGTAGCCCTGGCTCAGGCGCACCTTGTCAAAGTAGGCGGCCACTGCGCCCTGGGGCTTGGCGATGCTCATGCCGTTGTCGTTCAGCACCACCAGGAACTGGCGGGCCAGCGTGCCTGCGTTGTTCAGACCTTCCATGGCCACGCCGTTCACAATGCTGGCGTCGCCGATGATGGTGGCCACGCGCCGGCCAGCGGGCGTCTCGGGAGACCAGCCTTCGCCGCTGAGCGAATCACCGCGGGCCATGCCCACGGCAGTGCTGATGCCAGTGCCAGCATGGCCCACGCTGAACAGGTCGTATCCGCTCTCGCGTGGCTCAGGGAAGCCCGCCATGCCGCCGCGCTGGCGCAGCTTGCCCAGGAGGTGCTGGCGGCCGGTCAGCAGCTTGTGCGTGTAGCACTGGTGCCCCACGTCAAAGAGCAGGCGGTCGTGACCAAAGTCAAAGACGTAGTGCAGCGCGATGGTCAGGTCCACCACGCCCAGATTGGGCGCAAGGTGACCGCCGCTCTTGGCGACCTGGTCGCAGATGGCCTGCCGGACCTCGGATGCGAGCTCGGTGAGCTGGTCAATGCTCAGGCGTTTGAGGTCAGCTGGACCTGCCAGGGTGGGGAGAATCTTCATGGAGTATGGGAATCCTAGGCTGTCAGGTTATCGCGTCCTGACCGCCAATGCGTCGGCCATCGAACGAAGGGGGTCTGCTGCAGGGCCAAGCGGGGCGATGGCATCACAGGCCTGCTCCAAGAGGCGGGTGACCGTGCGCCGACTCTCTTCCAGGCCGTGGACGCTGGGGTAGGTCTTCTTGCCTGCATCGCGGTCCTTGCCAGACGCCTTGCCCAGGTGCTCGGTGGACTGCGTCTCGTCCAGGATGTCATCCACCACCTGGAACATCAGGCCCATGGCGTCGCCATAGCGGGTGAGGGCTGCCATGCCCTTTGCATCCGTGTTGCCGCACAGCGCGCCCATGCGACAGGCGCAGCGGATGAGCGCGCCGGTCTTGTTACGGTGGATGAGGCGCAGTTGTTCGGCAGGATCGGTGGCGCCTTCAAAGCCGCCCAGGGTGTCGTAGACCTGCCCAGTGATCATGGCGGTGGTGGCGGTGGCCAGCTCCTGGGCCACCACAGCGGGCGCGACAGGCGATTGCAGCGCCACCTCCAGCGCGACAGAGAGCAGGGCATCGCCAGCCAGGATGGCCAGCGCCTCGCCATGTGCGCGGTGGGTGGTGGGGCGGCCCCGGCGGAGGTCGTCGTTGTCCAAGGCTGGCAGGTCGTCGTGCACCAGACTGAAGCAATGCACCATCTCCAGCGCGATGGCGGCTGGCATGGCATGGTCAGCCCGGCCACCCACAGCCTGGCAGGATCGCAGCACCAGGATGGGGCGCACGCGCTTGCCGCCACCCAGGGCGGCGTAGCGCATGGCATCCCGCAGCCGGGGAGCCAGGGCGCGCGAGGTGAGGGCGGCGTCGAGGGCTGCCTCCACAGAGGTCAGGAGCGCAGTGTCGCTTTCGGTGGCATGCACGGCGGACATGAAGCGAACGATTGTATCCCAACGGTTATCATTCCGTCCTCCCTGCGATGATCCAGCACTTCCAAGACATCATGGGCCATGGCGGCCTGGTCATGTGGCCGCTCCTGATTTTGAGCGTGCTTTCGGTGGCCTTTGCCTTTGAGCGCGCCTGGTACTGGTTCCAGCAGAATGGTCCAGCTGGCCGGCGGAACTTTGTGGCGCTCATGGACGCCCTCCGCCGCGGAGACCGCCCTGGCGCCCGGGCGCTGGCAGACACCTCCAACACGGTCTATGCGCGCGTGGCCCGGTCGCTCCTGACGGACGGTGCAGACGACGCAGTGGCTGTGGGTGCTGTGGAGCATGAACGCATCGCCATGGACCGCTTCATGGCCACGCTCAGCACCATCATCACTGCAGCCCCCATGCTGGGCATTCTGGGCACTGTGATCGGCATCATCACCAGCTTTGAGGTGCTGAAGGGCGGCGATGCGCTGGTGGATCCCAAGGCGGTGTCCGGCGGCATCAGCGAGGCGCTGGTGGCCACAGCCAGCGGCCTGGTGGTGGCGCTGCTCTCTCTCTTCCCCTACATGGCCTATGGCGCGCAGCGCGAGAAGACCATCGGCCGACTGGAGACGCTGATCTCAGTGGCGCAGCTTGGCCTCACCAAGGCTCCCCCTCCGCGACGGCAGGGTGACAACACGGATGGCGCTACGGATTATGGCGGAAGTCAGGCTTCCAAGCAGCCTTCATCCAGTGCTGCATATTGAGCAGCTCTGAGATGCCAGCGGTGCTGGTGCTGCCATCTGCGTTCACCACTCCAGCCTGCTTGGTGTGACGGCGGATGGGAACAGCCTGCTGCACGAACACGCCCAGCTGGCCTGTGTCCGTGCCGCCGCCCGTGCTGCCTGAGGTGGTGCCGCCGCTGCCATCAAAGCCCATGGCGACTGCATCTGCAGGACCCCAGATCTGCGTGGTGGCCAGGTAGGGCGGGACCACCCAGGCCGCGCCTGGCGCGTGATCTTCATCCACCACCTGGGCCTTGTAGGCGCCGGTCGGGCGGTAGGTGCTGCTGCAGAAGACGTACATCTCGCTGGGATTGTCAATGTTGGACTCGTTGAGGGCCACCAGTCGGCCCTTGGCAGTGCCAGTGCCGCTGGGGGGTGTCCACGTGGAGTCGCCGTAGGTTGGGAACGACACACCGGCAGTGGTCGTGTACCAGCCGCCCATGTAGTACGCGTTGTAGCCAAAGGATGGCTGCAGGGCCAGCGCGCTGCCAGGCGTGGTCCAGATGGCCTGCATCCAGGCTGGCAGGGAATCTGGCTGTGGGTTCCAATCCCGGGCTGAGTCGTTGTCAATGTCCTGGGTCTCGTACTCGCCGTAGCCCAGGAAGAGGTCGTAGGAGTGATCCAGATACTCGGCCAGGCGCCAGGGGTATGTCTGCGCCAGCGCTGCTGGCAGTGCATCGCCCGTCTTGTTCTTGTAGTTGACCCGCCAGGTGGACTGCGTGGCCTCGTCCAGGTAGCCCGGCAGCAGGGCGCCGTCGTACTGCTTGTTGTAGCCAGCCCAGCCCATGTACAGCTGGCGGATGTTGCTCAGCTCCTTGCTCTTGCGCGAGGTGCGCAGGGCGCTCTGGATCCCGACTGCCAAAAGGCTCATCAGGATGCTGATGATGGCGATGACCACCAGCAATTCGACAATGGTGAAGCCGCGGCGAGCAGGGGGCTTGGCAAGCATGAGTCTCACGGAAGGATACGGCAGCCCCTGCGCGATTTTGCAGGAGACTTGCGGAGAAACCTCAACTTGACTGAGCAGGCAGCAGGTGCTGGGCCAGGAACGCTGTGCCCAGGTCCTTGGCCAGGCTGGCCACCCGGCCAAAGCCGCTGTGCTCGTGGGGGGCGCCTGTCTCTGGAAACTCGTGCAGCACCACGTGGTGGGGCTGGCTGCTGCGGGCGCGGATGGCGCTGAAAAAGGCGCGCTGGCCTGCCACGTCCACCCATTCGTCCTTCTGGCTGTGCAGCCCCAGGACTGGAATGTCCCGCCACGCCTCCACCCGGTGGATGGGGTTGAGCTGCTGCGCCAGCGCTGGCTGAAACATGGCCCGGTGGCGCTGGTGTTCCCAGCTGCCTGTGGTGCTTTCCAGGAGCGCGGCTGCAAAGGTGTGCGGGCGCGTGAGCGCCACCAGCGCGGCCATGCCGCCAGCGCTCATCCCGCCCACCGCCATGCGGTGTCCATGGTGCTCGCCTGTGTTGTGGAGGGCGTCCACCACCGCAGGCAGCTCGTCTGCCATCTGCGCCACCACCTCCAGCGTGCGGTCTGGCGCCTGGCGGTCCCGGTCCAGGCGCTCTCCGTGGCCTGGCAGATCCAGCGCGCAGCTGGCCACGCCTGCGCGCGCCAGGCGCAGGTAGCGGCCAGGGTCCAGCTCCTTGTTCACGGTCCGGCCATGCATCCACACCAGGACAGGCGCAGGCTGGGTGACACGCCCGGTGGCTGCATCCCAGTGAGGATGCACCAGCAGCGCAGGCACTTGGTGCGGCCCCAGCCGCGCCACCCGGCTGAGCTGCAGCACAGACTGTGGAAGTTGGTCGAAGGGCTGAGGCAAGATGGACCGCGCAGGGTACAGCCCGTGTGGTGCGCTTCCAGATCCGTATCCTCTGCGCTGTGCACTCGCGACTTCGCATCATGGGCGGCGAGCACCGCTCCCGCCCGCTGGAGATTCCACCTGGATTCGACATCACCCGCCCCATGACGGGGCGCGTGAAGGAGAGCCTGTTCAACATCCTGCGCGGATGGTTCGAGGGCGCCACCGTGGTGGATCTGTTTGCAGGCGTGGGCACCATGGGGCTGGAAGCTGCCAGCCACGGCGCAGCGCGCGTGGTGATGGTGGAGCGGGATCATGAGGTGCTGTCCTGCCTGGAACGCAATATCCAGTCGCTGGGGTGTGGCGGCCGATGCACGGCGCTCCAGGCAGACGCGCTCAGTCCCACCACGCTGGCGCGCCTGCCGCAGCCCGTGGACGTGGTGTTCATGGATCCGCCCTACGACCTGGCTGAGCAGACCAGCGGCCGCCGCCGCATTCTGGAGCAGGCGGCGCGCCTGCGAAGCAATTTTGGCGCCAAGGGATGGCTGGTGCTCCGGCTGCCCTATGCGCTGCCAGCAGAGGAGGCGCACCTGCCAGGCTTCAGTGGCCCAGAGGTGCGCTCCTATGGTGAGATGCACGTCCACCTGTACATGCCCATGGAGGCGTCGTGAGCGAGTTTCGCGTTGGCGTGATCATTCCAGCCGCTGGCAAGAGCCGCCGCTTTGGCGGTGGCGACAAGCTGGCCCAGGACGTGGGTGGACGGCCCATGATCCTGCGCAGCGTGGAGCTCTTCACCAAGCGCGAGGATGTGACCGCCATCGTGGTGGCGGCAGCGCCCGATGAGCTGGAGGAGTTCAAGGCGCGCTTTGGCGCGCAGCTGGGATTCCACGGCGCCAAGGTGGTGGCGGGCGGCACTGTGGAGCGGTGGGAGACCGTGCGCAACGCGCTGGCAGCCGTGCCAGAGGACTGCACGCACATCGCAGTGCACGATGCAGCGCGGCCCATTGCGCCAGAGGAGATGATCGCGCGCGTGTTCGAGGCAGCGCGCGTGCACGACGCAGTGATCCCTGGTGATCCAGTGACCGCCACCCTGAAGCGCGTGAGCGCGCAGCAGGTGGACGCCGAGACAGAAGACGCTGTGGCCGACGCCATCCTGGGCGACCTGGGCGAAGCCACCAAGGTCAAGGGCCGCGCCGTGGAGGCCACGGTGCCACGCGAGCACCTGGTGGCCATCCAGACGCCGCAGGTGTTCAAGACCTCTGTGCTGCGCCGCGCCTATGCGCAGGCAGACCTGAACGGCGCCACCGACGACGCTGGCCTGGTGGAGCGCCTGGGGCAGGCAGTCATTGTGGTGGACGGCGACCCGCGCAACATCAAGGTGACCACGCCAGGCGACCTGGCCATGGTGCGGGCGCTGCTGCGGCGGTGAGCGGGTGACCGCGCTGCGAGCGCCCGCGCTGTCAGCCCTTGCGTAGCTAGCCCTTGCGGCGCAGCGCGCTGATGGTGAGCTTGGCCTTGCGTGGGCGTGCGGCGGCGCCGCCTTCGCATCCAGGGCAGCCTGGGCCAGAAGTGCTGCGGCGCGGCAGCATGGGGCGCAGCACCAGCGCGGCGCAGACCACGGCTGCCAGCGTCACAAGCCAGAACTCCCAGTCAGTCCACGGCATCAGCCACCTCCCATCAGGCGGAAGGTGAGGAACGCAGCGCCGTAGGCCACGCTGCTCATCCACACCAGCTGCAGGGCGGGCCACTTCCAGCTGCCAGTCTCGCGGCGCGTGACCGCCAGCGTGGGCAGGCATTGCATGGCCAGCACAAAGAACACCAGCGCTGCAGCAGCCGTGGGCGCGTTGAACACGCGCGTGCCATCTGCGCGCGGCATGTCCGCCACGCGTTGCAGGACAGACTCCTCGCCCGTGTCAGCGCCCTGGCCTTCACCCTCCAGCACCGCCATGGTGCTGACGAACACCTCGCGCGCCAGGAAGCTGCTCAGCACGCCCACGGTCAGCTGCGGGTCAAAGCCCAGCGGCGCGAACACCGGCTGCACCACGCCGCCCAGACGCCCTGCAAAGCTGTGCGCCTGCTGGATGCGGTCCTGCTCGCCCTGGGCACGCTGGGTGAGGGTGTCAGCCTCCTTCTGCTGCGTGGTTCGCACCGCTTCGTCGGTGGCTGCCTGGGCAGCCTGCAGGTGCGCCGCAGCCTGGGCGCGCCAGGCCACAACCTGGGGAGCTTCTGCAGCCCTGGGGTACGCGCTCAGCCACCACATGACCACGCAGATGGCCAGGATGTTGGTCCCAGCGTTCTTCAGGAAGACCAGCGCGCGGTCCCACGTGACCAGCGCTGCCGTCTGCAGACTGGGGCGCTTGTAGGCAGGCAGCTCCATGACCATGGGGCGGGCGGGCCCGCGCAGGATGGTGTGCCGCGCCAGGAGCGCGCTCAGGAGGCCAGCCATCAGTCCCAGCGCGTAGCACCCCACAAACGCCACGCCAGCCACCCACGCAGGGCGTCCAGCAGTCAGCACGCCGATGAGCAGCACGTACACCGGCAGACGCGCAGAGCAGCTCATGAAGGGCGCCACCAGGATGGTGGCCAGGCGGTCCTTGGGGTCTGCGATCAGGCGCGTGCCCATGATGCCTGGCAGCGCGCACGCGTGGCTGCTGAGGAGCGGCACGAACGCCATGCCGCTGAGGCCAAAGCGGGACATCACGCGGTCCATGGCAAACGCTGCGCGCGCCAGGTAGCCGCTGTCCTCCAGCAGCGTGAGCAGGAAGAACAGGAGGCAGATCTGCGGCAGGAAGACCATCACCATGCCCAGACCGTTCAGCACGCCGCTGGTCAGGAGGTCGGTGAGCACCGAAGGTGGCAGCGTGCTGCGCACCGCATCGGTCAGCGTGCCGAACACCCAGTCAATGAGATCCATCGGCACTCGCGCCACCAGGAAGATGCTGGCAAAGAGGCCGGCCATCATCAGCGCAAAGCACAGCACGCCCAGCACAGGGTGGGTGAAGGCCAGGTCCAGGCGGTCGCGGAGTGAATCTGCCGCGGTGCCCTGCACCGTGCGGCCGCTGACAGCAGCCGCCATGACGCCTTCCGCCCATGCGGCCAGCTGGGGCACGGTGGAGGTGAGCGCTGGCAGCTTCTGGTGCCGTGCTGCCAGGGCGTCGGCATCCAGCGTGGAGGCGGCCACCGTGTCCAGCGCCACGTCCAGCGCAGCCATGCCTTCTCCCGTGCGAGCGCTCACCAGCACCACGGGGCAGCCAAGCTTCTGGCTGAGCGCTGCAGCGTCCACCGTCAGGCCCTGCTGGGCAGCACGGTCGCACATGTTGAGCGCCACCACGGCTGGCAGCGGGTGCGTGAGCGCCTGCGCTGCAAACTGCAGGTTGCGGCGGAGGTTTGTGGCGTCGGCCACCACCAGGAGCGCATCAGGCTGGAATCCATCCACGCGGCCTTCCAGGCACTCGCGGCAGATGCGGGCTTCTGGCAGGTCCAGCGTGAGCGAGTAGGTGCCGGGCAGATCCACAAGCTCCAGTTCGTCGCGGTTGCCAGCGCGGTGGATGCCCACGCGGCTCTCCACCGTGGAGCCCGGAAGGTTGGCTGTGCGCGCACGCAGACCGCACAGGCGGTTGAAGAGGGTGGTCTTGCCAGTGTTTGGGTTGCCCAGCACCGCCACGCGGGGCAGCGCGCCCGGGCGGCGCGCAGCTGGCATGGTGGACGGTGCTGCAGTCATGGACGCGCTGCTGGTTCGTCTGGCAGCGGGGTGACCATGATCTTGCTGGCCACGCTGCCAGAGAGGCCCAGGCGCGTGGTGTCAATCTGCACGATGCACGGCGCGCCCGACCGGCAGACCTCCACCGTGCACTGGTGGTGCAGGCCCATGGCGTGCAGCAGGCAGCGGTCGCCCTCTGGCAGCTGCGTGAGTTCTGAACAATCCACGATGGCCCGCTGGCCGCGCCGCAACTGCGTGAGCGGAATGCGGACTGGCCCGCTGCTGTCTGGCTGCGGGTGCTTGGACGAGTGGTGTCCCATAGGTGCTGGCGCCCATCAGGTGGACGCTGCGCCTGGAATGGTATTGCGACTCAGTCTCAACTTCAACCAGCTGGCGGCTGGTTCTGGGCCTTTGCTGCGCGGCGGGCCTCTTTGTAGGCCGCCCGGGCCTCGGTGTACTGCGCCACTGGGTCTTCTACGTGGGGAACCTGGCCAGCCTTCCACTGCGCGTGCAGCTTCTCCAGGTAGGGCACGCACCACTGGCACCCAGTGCCAGCCCCCAGGCACTCAGAAAGCTGGCTGGGGACAGATGGCTGCTCCCGCTCCAGGAAGTGCACCAGCTTTCGCAACGAGACCTTGTGGCACACGCAGACGGTGTCGTCAGCATCCATGGCAGTGACCTTTCGCCACCCTCACTTGGAAGGTCCAACGCCGGGTGGCAGGATGGACTTCACCTTCAGTTCGTAGCCGTAGTCCACATAGGGGCCCACCAGCGGTGGGTTGGAGAAGGGGCCGCCCTCTGGACGGCCGGGGTTCAGCGTGAGCTTGGGTGTCACCACGCAGGTGACCACCACAGGCGAGGTGAGCACGGTTCCATCGGGAGCCAGCACGCGGTTGAGCACGCCCTGGTCCACCGTGACCGGCGTGCGGAAGTCGTGCGTGCCGTTTTCGAACACCAGCGTGAGCGACACTTCCCGGCCATTCTTGGTGACGGTGGCCGGATCCATGGTGCAGGTCCACCGCTGCTCGGACACATTGGTGCGCTGCGCCTTGGCGATCCAGTTCTCCAGCTGCTTCTGATGCTGGCTCCACGCCTGCTGCGAGGCAGTGTCGCGCGCGGTGCTGCTGGGGGTGGCCTTGCCGCCAAAGGTGCTCATGTAGTCCGCGCGCAGGGCGCTCAGGAGCCCGCCAGGTCCGATGCTGGGGTCTGCGGGCACGCTCGGAACAGGTGGCGCTGCGGTGGCGGCGGCCAGGCGCTCCTCCAGCATCTTGATCTTGGCCTGGGCTGCCTCCAGCTGGGCCACCAGCATGTTCACCTGCTTCTGCAGGCGCTCGTTCTCTGCCTTCAGGTCGCCCTGTGCGGGCTGCACGGGCGGGCTCGCGGGCGCCTGGGCCCCCGTGGCCTGACACATGGCGTGAGGGCAGGCAAGAGCCAGAACACCACTGGCCAGCACGGCGTACATCTTGGAGGGGAGCATTGGCGGCGGATGATAAGCCTGGCCGACTACACTTGGAACACGCCGGAGGTCTCCCCATGGACAGGATTCGATCGCTCGTGGCAACAGTCAGGCAGCGCCTCATGCTGGAGGCCTGGCTGCACGCTGCGCTGCAAGGCGGCGTGGTGGCAGCGGCGGTGCTCCTGTTCCTGGTGGTTGAACGGCGGCTGACCGGCGGGAGCGCCCGGCTGGGCCTGCCATCCGGATGGGACGGATTGTGGATCTGGGTGGCGCTGCTGGTGGTGGCGGCAGGTGCCACGGCTGCGTATGGCGCCTGGCGCGCGCGGCGCGCGCTGCTCTCCTCCTCCAGCGCAGCGCTGGAGCTGGATGCGCGCCTGGCAACCGGGGAGCGCTTCACCACCGCGCTGGAACTGGAGAAGGACCCGGATCCATTTGCCAAGGCCGCTGTGGCAGACGCGGTGCAGTACGCCGCCAGCCCCAAGGTGGCCGACGCCATGCGCGAGCGGTTCGCAGTGAAGCCGCCAGAGCGCTGGTGGCTGTCGCCAACCATCCTGGTGGTGGCGCTGGCGCTGTGGGTGCTGCTGCCGCAGTTCAATCTGTTTGGCGCCAAGCCAGTGGAAGATGCGGCGGTGGACCCCACGCAGCCGCGCGTGCCATCGCCAGAAGAGCAGCGCCTGGAGCAGGTGGTGAAGGCCATCCAGGAGTCGCCCGAACTTGCCAAGGCGCTTGACGCGGAGCTCACCCGCGCCAAGAACACGCTGGACGCTGGCGCTGATTCGCGCAAGCCTGAGGAGCAGGCACGCGAGGCCCTGCGCCGCGCTGCTGAACTGCAGGAACGCCTGGACCAGATGAAGAACAGCGAGCAGAACCAGGCGCAGCAGGCGCTGCAGGATGCGCTGGCGCAGCTGGATCTGCCCAAGGACCAGAACGCTGCGCGCGATCTGGCCGAGGCGCTCAAGCAGGGTGATTTTGCAGGCGCCAAGAAGGCGGTGGATGACCTGAAGAAGGCCATGGCCGAAGGCAAGCTCACGCCAGAGCAGCGCGACCAGCTCTCCGCTGCGCTGGAGCAGACTGCCAAGCAGCTGGAGCAGATGAGCAAGGATCCGCAGAAGCTGGCGGATGCGCTGAAGAACGCTGGCATGGATCCTTCGCTGGCGCAGAACGCGCAGGCGCTGCAGCAGGCCATGCAGCAGAACAAGGCGCTGAACCAGACGCAGAAGGAGCAGATCCAGAAGATGGCGCAGTCGCTGCAGCAGGCGCAGCAGCAGCTGGGCAAGATGAGCCAGCAGATGAACAAGATGGCTGGCCAGTGCAAGAACCCGGGCGGGCAGGATGGACAGAACCCAGGCTCCACCCAGAGCCAGAGCGGCCAGCAGAGCCAGAACGGCCAGCAGCAGGCGCAGCAGGGTCAGCAAGGGCAGCAGGGCCAGCAGGGCCAGCAGAATCAGCAGACCGCGCAGTCTGGCCAGGGCGGCCAACAGAGCATGGAGCAGATGCTGAGCGACGCCGAAGCCAGTCAGATGATGTCGCAGGCTGCTGAGAACGCAGCCTCCCAGTGCAAGGGTGGCATGTCAGAGTCCGAGGCAGACAGCGCGCTGCGTTCCAGCTGCCGCGGCGGCGATTGCGAGGGCAACAAGCCTGGCAGCAACCCCGGCATGAAGGAAGGCAACAAGGGCGCCCGCGGCCAGGCGAGTGGCGGCAACCGCGAAAGCAAGCAGACGGCTTTTGGCACCAAGACGCAGAAGCAGAAGGGCGCCCGCGGCGAAGGCGACGTGATCGCCCGCCAGCTGGTGGAAGGCCAGAGCCCGGTGGGCGAGAGCCACGTGGCGCTGGAGCAGGTGGCTGGCAAGATTCCGGCTGGCTATGAGAAGGGCACAGAGGACGATCCTGTCCCTGCGCATCTGCGCGAGGTGCACCAGCGCTACTTTGGCGACCTGCGCCGCAAGATGGAAGAGCGCGGGGTGAAGCCAGCGCCTGCGACAGGTACCGCACCTGCGGCTGGCAGCGCGCCCGCCAGTGGCGCCGCTCCCGCTGGCAACGCAGCTCCGGCCGGCGCTGGCGCCAGCGGGACCCGGTGACATGAGGCACTGGCTGGCGTGCGCAGCGGTGCTGCTGCTGGCAGCGTGCAGCCGCGACCCAGAGGTCGTGGTCTATACCAGCGCGGATGAGCAGGTGGCACAGCCGGTGTTCGAGCGCTTTGAGCGCGAGACTGGCATCAAGGTGGTGCCCAAGTTCGACTCCGAGGCCACCAAGACCACTGGGCTTGCGTCGCAACTGCGATCCGAGCGCGACCGTCCCCGCGCAGACGTCTTTTGGAGCAACGAGCAGGCTTCGGTGGTGCAGCTGGCGGCCGATGGCGTGCTGGCACCGTGCGACCCCGCCGTGCTTGCCTCCTGGCCTGAAGCGTGGAAGGACCCGCAGGGCCGCTGGGCCAGTCTGGCTGGCCGCGCGCGCGTGATTGTGTACGCGCCTGACCGCGTGCCAGAGCCACCCCAGCGCTGGACGGACCTTCTCAACCCCGCGTGGAAGGGTCGCATTGCCATGGCGGATCCGCGCTTTGGCACCACGCGCGGGCACATGGGCGCCATGAAGGCGTACTGGGACGCGCATGCCATGCCCGGCTACTTTGAAGCGTGGGCAGAAGGCCTGGCAGAGAACGCGCCCATCGTGCTCACCAGCGGCAACGCAGGTGTGGTGGATGCTGTGGCACGCGGCCAGGCTGACCTTGGCATGACCGACACAGACGATGTGCTGGCCGCCCAGGCGCGCGGGCTGAAGGTGCAGATGGTGCAGCCACGGCACGTGCGCGACGACCGTGTGAAGGGGGGCGGCACCATGCTGGTTCCCAACACCGTGGGCATGGTGGCTGGCGCGCCGCACGCAGCTGAAGCAGCGCGGTTCCTGGCCTTCATGCTGACCGAAGCCACCGAGCGGCAGCTGGCCGCCATGCCAGCGCACCATGCGCCCGTGGTGGCAGCGCCAGCACCGGGCGATCTTGCGGTTGCAGATCCTCTGGCTGTGGATGCAGCCGCTGCAGCCGCAGCGTCGGATGCTGCCGTGGAGGCATTCCTGAAGGCGCGGCGAGAACTGGACAAGAAGGGCGGCACGTGAGCAGCGGTCTGGCTGCGCGCGCGGCCATCGCAGGCACGCTGGTCTGCTGGGTGGCGGTGTGTGCGTGGCCTGCGGTGAGCGCTGTGACGCGCTGCGGCGCTGGCAGCGTGCCAGAGAGCTTTGAAGGGGCGAGCGTCTTCTGGCATTCTGTGGGATGGGCTGTGCTGGTGGCCCTCCTGGCCAGCGTGCCTGGATGGGTGGCAGGACGTGCCATCCGCAGCGCGCGCATGGGCTCAGTGGTGCTGGTGGGCAGCCTGGTGGCGGCAGGACTTCCGGCGTATGCCGTGTTCTGGTCGTGGTGGCAGGCAGCTGGCCCGGGCAGCAGCGTGGGTGACTGGGCCGCTCGCACAGGCCATGCAGACGCTGTGCGGCTGGCGCTCCTGGTGGCCAGCCTGGTCAGCTGGGCGTGGCCGCTGGTGGCCTGGTGCGTTGCCGCGCAGCACAGCAGCCAGGAGGCGGCCGAACGGGAGATGCACCAGGTGGATGCTGCTGGCTGGCGCGCTGCCATCGGCCGCGCGTGGCGCGCAGACTGGCCGGGGCTGGCGCTGGGCGTGGCGCTAGCGGCAACTGTGGTGGCCGGAAGCACGGTGACCTTTGATCTTGCGCAGGTGCGCACCTTTGGATTTGAGCTGCGAACGCTGGACGTGCAGGGCACGCCCGCTGGCAGCGTGCTGCGCGCCGCGCTGCCCAGCGTGGCGCTGGCCTTTGCGGGCGCGCTCATGCTGGCCAGCTGGCCGGCGCCAGACCACGGCGATGGTGGCGGTGCCTCCATGCCCGGCCGCGCAGCCCGCAGCTGGCCAGCGCTGGTGGTGGTGCTGCTCACGGTGGTGGCGCCGCTGGCAGCGCTGGCATGGTGCCTGCGCGAGCAGGCTGTGTGGAGCACCTTTGTTCCCGTGGCGCTGCGTGGCGCGCTGGGAACGGTGGCCACCGCTGCGGCAGCTGGCACCCTGGGCGCAGTGGTGGCGCTGGGGCATCTGGCGCTCGCTGCACGGGGCGCGCTGCCCCACGGTGGAGCCGCCCGGTGGGCCGAGCGCGCGCTCTTTGCCGGCTGGCTCTTTGCTGCGCTGGTGCCAGGCACGGTGTATGCCCTGGCGCTGACGCTGGCCTACAACCGTGCTGGCCTTGGACCAGCGGTGTACGACACGCCAGCCATCGTGGTGCTGGCAGAGGTGGGGCGATACGGTGCTGTGGCTGCGTGGCTGGGCCGCGTCTGTGGCGCCCGCGAGCCAGCCGACTGGCGGCACACCCGCGCGCTGGAGGGCGGAGCATGGAGCGGCCTCTTTGCAGCGCTGGCTCCGCAGGCGCGCGGCGCAGCCGTGGGCGCAGCGGTGGCGCTGGCTGCGCTGGGCGCTGGAGAGGTGCTGGTCACCGCGCGCATCGAGCCACCCGGCTGGGCGTGGGCAGCAGGGAGCCTGCTGAACGCCATCCATTACCAGCAGCCCAACGCGGTGCTGGGCACGCTGGCTGCGCTGGGTGGTCTCACCGTGGCGGCAGCGGTGGTGCTGGCTGTGGGGCTGCGCCGCAGCGGCGTCCTGGGCAGCGTGGCGGTGCTGGCGCTGGCGGCCATCCTGGTGGTGCCAGGGTGCCGCGAGGAGCCAGCCCCTCCGGGCACGCTGCAGGTTGCGCGATGGTTTGGCGCCTCTGGCCGCGGTGGCGGGCTCTTTGAGTACCCGCGCGTGCTGGAGCTGGATCCGCGCGACGGCACCATCGTGGTCCTTGACAGGCAGGCGCGCATCCACCGGTTCTCTCCCGATGGCCGGTACGTGGGCGGGTGGCAGATGCCAGAGTTTGCCATGGGCAAGCCCACCGGCGCCTGCGTGGACCAGCAGGGCAACGTGTGGGTGGCTGACACGCACTACCACCGGGTGATGGTCTTTGACGACCAAGGCCGCGAGCTCCGGCGCTGGGGCGAGTACGGCACCGATCCAGGCCAGTTCATCTTCCCGTGCGACGTGGAGATGGGCCCGGACGGCCTTGTCTACGTGGCAGAGTTTGGTGGGAACGACCGCATCCAGGTCTTCCAGCCAGATGGCACCTTTGTGCGCCAGTTTGGCTCGCATGGCCGGGAGCCGGGGCAGTTCGACCGCCCGCAGTCCTTCGGCTTCCTGCCCGGTGGAGATCTGCTGGTTGCAGACGCCTGCAACCATCGCTTCCAGGTGGTGAAGCCAGATGGCACGCCCGTGCGGACCATGGCAGCCGTGGGGCGCCAGGAGGGGCAGGTGATGTTCCCCTACGGCCTGCGCGTCCTGCCAGACGGGACGTTCCTGGTGGCTGAGTTTGGCGGCAATCGCGTGCAGCGCCTGGACGTCGCCACCGGCGCCTGCCTGGGTGTCTGGCATGATGTGGTGGGTGCCCCGCCGCCCGCATCCGCCTTTGTGGTCAGTGGCGACGGCGTCCTCTCCATACCCAGCGCTGGAAACCAGCTGCGCATTCCATGGGCTGTGGCGTGGCGCGACAATCAGATGTTTGTCCTGGACTCTGGCCACGCCCGGGTGCTGATTGCCCCGCTGACGCTCCGCACTGCGGCCGAGGCTGCGGCTAACCTCAGGTAGCGTTGCGCACCCGCACCCATGTCCATCACCTTTGAACATCCCTGGGCGCTTCTGATTCTGGTGCTGGTGGTGCCGCTGGCCTTCATGGCCCGCCGCAGCGCCGAGGTGCTGGGACCAGGCAAGGCATGGGGCGGCCTGGTCCTGCGCGTGCTGGTGCTGCTGCTCCTGACCTTTGCGCTGGCGCAGCCCAGCCTGGTGCGGCAGACCGACGCCATGAGCGTGCTGGTGGTGGCAGATGCCAGCGACAGCGTGCCGCTGGACATCCGCAAGCGCGTGGACCGAGCACTGGACGATGCCGCCAAGCGCAAGGAGCGCACCGACGACAAGCTGGGCGTGGTGACCGTGGCCAAGCAGGCGGTGATTACCGCGCTGCCCAACGTGGTGGCCGCGGTGAGCACGCTGGGGCATCCCGGCGACCTGCAGGCCACCGACCTGGCCACGGGCGTGCGCATCGCCATCGCCACCAAGCCAGAGGGCACCACCGCGCGCGTGGTGCTGGCCAGCGACGGCAACGAGACAGCAGGCAGCCTGATGGAGATGGCCGACGTGGCCAAGGCCGCGGGCATTCCCATTGACGTGGTGCCGCTGGAGTATTCGCACGACCGCGAGGTGCTGGTGGAGAGCGTGCGCGCCCCCACCCGCGCGCGCGAGGGCCAGAGCCTGGACCTGCGCGTGACCCTGCGCAGCCAGCGGCCCACCAGCGGCACGCTGCGCGTGTGGCAGAACGACGAAGCACTGGACCTGGACCCAGACTCGGACAGCACTGGGATGCCGGTGCAGCTGCAGTCGGGCGCCAACCTGTTCCTGGTGCCCGTGGTGGCGCAGGGCACGGGCGCGCAGCGGTTCCGTGTGACGTTTGATCCAGCTGATGCAGCCGACGACTCGGTGGCGCAGAACAACACCGGCGCTGCGGTGGTGTTCGTGGGCGGCACCGGACGTGTGCTGATCGTGGAGCCGAGCGGCACCGGCGAGACCGACGCGCTGGCCCGCGCGCTGGAGCAGGGCAAGATCGAGGTGGTGCGCACCACGCCCGAGCAGGCGCTGGGCCAGGGCCTGAGCTCGCTGGCGGGGTACGACGGCGTGATCCTGGCCAATGTGCCGCGCTGGTTGTTCGACAACTCCTACGACCGCGCGCTGCATGCGTACGTGCACGACCTGGGCGGTGGCCTGATGATGCTGGGCGGCCCCGAGAGCTTTGGCGCCGGCGGCTGGCTTGACTCAGAGACAGCCAAGGCGCTGCCGGTGCGGCTGGACCCGCCGCAGACGCGGCAGATGATGCGCGGTGCGCTGGCCATCCTGGCACACGCGTGCGAGATGCCAGAGGGCAACTACTGGGGCAAGGTGGTGGCGCAGAGCGCCATCAAGGCGCTGAGCAGCGCGGACTACCTGGGCCTCATCAGCTTCACAGGCCAGGGGCTGGATGGCTACTCCTGGTCGTTCCCGCTGCAGATCGTGGGGGATAAGAGCAGGGCGCTCCAGGTGGCGGACACCATGGTGGTGGGCGACATGCCCAGCTTTGCGCCACCCATGGACATGATCCTGGACTCCATGAAGAAAATCCGGGCCAGCCAGAAGCACACCATCATCATCAGCGACGGCGACCCCAGCGCTCCAGCAGTGGAGGTGCTGAACGACTTCAAGGCCGCAAAGATCACCGTGACCACCGTGCTGATCACTGGCAGCCTGGGCCATGGCAGCGCGGAGGACAACCGCAAGATGCAGGCCATCGCCGACAAGACCGGTGGCCGCTTCTACAAGGTGGACAAGCCCAACAAGTTGCCGCAGATCTTCATTCAGGAAGCCACGCTGGTGAGCCGCAGCCTGATCGTGGAGGGCGACTTCACGCCAACGGTGGCCATCGCGGGCTCTGGCCCCATGGCCGGGTTCAACGCACTGCCCAAGGTGCGCGGCTACGTGCTCACCATTCCCCGCGAAGGCCTGGCGCAGATGGGCGCCACCATCCGCAATGACAAGGGCAACGATCCGCTCTACGCCTACTGGAACTATGGCCTGGGGCGCAGCGTGGCGTTCACCAGCGACGCTGCAGGCCGCTGGGGCGCTGCGTGGCTGGGCTGGGGCCAGTACCAGGCGTTCTGGGAGCAGTCGGTGCGCTGGATGCTGCGGCCCAGCATGCCGCAGGACGTGAGCGTGGCCACCCGCGTGGATGGCGACCGCGCGTTCGTGGAGGTGGAGGCCGTGGAGCAGAAGGGCGGCTTTGCGGCGCCCACGCATGCAGAGGGGAAATTGGTAGCACCAGATGGGTCGGTCACAGAACTGGCCCTGCGGCAGACAGGCCCTGGCCGCTTTGCTGGCGAGTTCCCGCTGGCGCAGGCTGGCGCCTACCTGACCAACATCACCTTTGCGCGCATGGGCGAGGGCCAGGAGGTGCGGTCCGGCAGCGTGCAGGCGGCTGTGAGCGTGCCCTACCCAGCGGAGTACCGCAGCACGCGCGACAACGCAGCGCTCCTCCGCGCGGTGGCAGAGCGCACAGGCGGCAAGGTGCTGCGCCTGCAGGACGCGGCCACATGGGACCTGTTCGACCGCACAGGCCTGGGCGTGGCCATGAGCGGCCGCGACCTGTGGGGCCTGGCAGCCATCTTGGCTGCGGTGCTGCTGCTGCTGGACGTTGCATGGCGCCGCATTGCGTTCGACACGCGCGAGGCGCGCGAGCTGGCGCAGCGCATGACCGGCGGCGCAGTGAGCGCTGGCAGCGGTGGCGTGGACGCCCTGCGCCGCGCGCGCGGTGGCGCTGGCGTGGTGGGCCAGAAGCCTGGCCGCGCAGCGCCTGCGGGGACCGCTCCGCCAGAGCCAGGCGTCAGCAGCCGCAAGTTCCAGGCAGGCGAGGGCGCCTCTGCCGATGCGGTGCGCGACTTTGGCATTGGCGCAGAGGGCGGCCAGCGTCCAGACGCACCAAGCGGGGCGCAGCCAACAGATCCCACCAAGGAACCAGATGATGCGCTCAGCCGCCTGCGCGCGGCACGCCGCCGCGCGCAGGACCGCACGGATGGTGGAAACCAGGGTGGTCCCGGCGGAGGCAGCGGAGGCGGCCCCGGAAGCGGCCCCGGCGTCGGCCCGGGCCCCGGAGGTGGCGCATGACCGCTGCGCAGGAGTTGCCAGCAGCCATCGCACAGCTGCCTCCCTTTGACGCAGGCATTGAGGACGACGCTGTGGCTCGCGAGCGCTGCGCTGCCTTCCGGCAGGTGGCGGTGGAGCTGCGCCAGCAGATCGGACGCAGGCTGGTGGGGCAGCAACAGGGGGTGGAGGAGACCCTGTACGCGCTCTTTGCAGGTGGGCACGTGCTGCTGGAAGGCGTGCCTGGCCTGGGCAAGACGCTCCTGGTGCGCACGCTGGGGCAGGCGCTACACCTGGACTTCAGCCGCATCCAGTTCACGCCAGACCTCATGCCAGCAGACATCGTGGGAACGCAGATCCTGCTGGAGGACGCGCACGGCCATCGCACCATGCAGTTCCGGCCGGGGCCAGTCTTCACACAGATCCTGCTGGCCGACGAGATCAACCGCGCCACGCCCAAGAGCCAGAGCGCGCTGCTGGAGGCCATGCAGGAGCGCGCTGTGACTGTGGGCGGCACCACGCATCGGTTGAAGTCCCCCTTCCTGGTGCTGGCCACACAGAACCCCATCGAGCAGGAGGGCACCTATCCGCTGCCTGAAGCGCAGCTGGACCGCTTCCTCCTCAAGGTGGAGGTGCCGCCTGTGAAGCGCGATGAGCTCAACGAAGTGCTCCGCCGCACCACCGTGCAGAAGGAGCCAGAGGTGACGCCTGTGCTGGACGGCGTGCGCATCCTGCAGGCACAGCGCCTGGCGCGGCGCATCGCGGTGGCGGACACCGTGCTGGACTACGTGATCCGCCTGGTGCTGGCCACGCATCCGGGCGGGCCCTTTGCGGACACCAAGGCAGACCGGCAGATCAGCGTGGGCGCCAGCCCGCGCGCAGCGCAGGCCATCATCAGCACGGCCAAGGTGCGCGCGCTGTTGGACGGCCGCTACCACGTGTCCATGGCGGACGTGCAGGCCGTGGCGCTGCCAGCCATGCGCCACCGCGTGATCCCCAGCTTTGAAGCAGAGGCCGACGGCCTGAACTCCGACCGCGTGGTGCAGGGCATCCTGCAGCGCCTGCCCCGGGAGGCTGCAGCATGAGCCAGTTCTTCATGCAGCAGCCCAAGGTGGTGCGCCCGCAGAAGGTGGATGAGCTGCTGGACGCCACGCTCATGGCGCGCATCGGCACGCTGGACCTGGTGAGCCGCAAGATCTTTGCTGGCAAGCTGCAGGGCGAGCGCCGCAGCAAGCGCCGTGGCCAGAGCGTGGAGTTCGCAGACTTCCGCCCCTACGTGCACGGCGACGACTTGCGCTTTGTGGACTGGAACATCTTTGGCCGCCTGGACCGCCTGTTCCTGAAGATCTTCCTTGAGGAGGAGGACCTCTCCCTGCTGATCGCCGTGGACACCAGCGCCAGCATGGACTGGGGCAACCCCAGCAAGTTCCTCTTTGCGCAGCGCCTGGCCATGGCGCTGGGCTACATCGGCCTGGTGAACCACAACCGGGTGTCGCTGGCTGCGTTTGGCGGCAACACCGGCCTGCAGCGGCTGAGCAACCTGCGCGGCCGGCGCCGCACCAGCGAGATGGGGCGGTGGCTTCTGGACCTCCAGCCGGGCGGCCCGGGCACTTTTGAGGAGAGCATGAAGACGCTGGCGCTTGCACGGCAGGGCCGCGGCGTGATGCTGGTGATCAGCGACTTCCTGCTGAAGGATGGATACGAGAAGGGCCTGCGCTACGTGACAGGCCGCGGCTACGACGTGTGGTGCGTGCAGACGCTGGCACCGCAGGAGACCGACCCCGCGGCGCATGGCCTGGCAGGAGACTTCCGCCTGGTGGACGCAGAGGACAAGGACGAGGCGGAGGTGACCGCCAGCCCCGGGCTCATCGAGCAGTACCGCGCCAACCTGGGCGCATGGTGCGCGCAGATGCGCGACTTCTGCATCCGCCGCTCCATCATGCACCTGGTGGTGGAGACCTCCACGCCAGTGGACACGCTGGTGCTTGAGTACCTGCGCAAGCGAGGGCTGCTGCGATGACCCTGCTGGCGCTGGAGTGGCTGACGCCCACCACGGGCCTCATCGTGGCCTCGTGCGTGGTGCCGCCGCTGGTGGCGCTGTACTTCCTGAAGCTGCGCCGGAAGGCGGCGGTGATCCCCAGCACGCTGCTGTGGAAGCGCAGCGTGGAGGACCTCCGCGCCAACGCGCCGTTCCAGCGCCTGCGTCCCAACCTGCTGCTCTTCCTGCAGCTCTTGCTGCTGGGCTTTGTGGCCTTTGCGCTGGCGCAGCCGCGCATGGACATCGGCGGCGCTGCTGGCGGGCGCACGGTGCTCCTCATTGATCGCTCTGCCAGCATGGGCGCCACCGACCTTGCCAAGGACAAGACCCGCCTGCAGGTGGCCAAGGAGCAGGCGGTGGAGCGCGTGGAGAAGCAGTTTGCCGGCGGGCTCTTCTCTGGCGCTCCCGGCGAGATGATGGTGGTGGCCTTTGCCAACGACGCAGAGGTGGTGCAGCCCTTCACCCGCAGCAAGGCAGAGCTGCTGCGCGCCATCGGCCGCATCCAGCCCACCGATGGCGGCTCCAAGCTGCACGAGGCGCTGGCCTTGGCGCGTGCCTACACCACCGTCACCAATCCCGACGACCCCAAGGCCACGCTGTCGTCGCCAGCGTCGTACGAGCTCTTCTCTGATGGCCGCATCACAGACCTTGCAGATGAGGCGCTGCGCCCAGAGGAGGAGCTGGCCTTCCGCGTCATCGGCCGCGCCGACGCAGTGAACCTGGGCATCGAGGGCATCGCAGCAGAGCGCAGCTCTGCAGACCCGGGGCTGATGCAGGTCTTTGTCACCCTGCGCAACGATGGCCCAGAGGCGGTGGAGACGGAAGTGCAGCTGGCGGTGGATGGCAAGGTGCGCACTGTGCTGCCCAAGCCGGTGCAGGTGCCAGCCGGCGCTGTGGACCCCGCCACGCAGCGGTGGAAGCCAGGGCTGCAGCGCGTGATGTTCCCGCCGCTCATCCAGCCCCGCGCTGGTGCAGTCACCGTGGAGCTCCTCCGCCCAGACCAGCTGCCAGTGGACAACCTGGCGGACGTGGCCATCGCTGCGCCGCGCCGCCTGCATGTGGCGCTGGTGGGCAACCTGGACTTTGCCACCCGCAATGTGATGACAGCGCTCCCCGTGGAGAAGGTGGAGCAGCTCACCGCAGAGGAGTATGCGCAGCGGGCCGGCACGGCGGGCGCCAGCGACCTGGACGTGGTGGTGGCGCCTGCAGCAGCCCTGCCTTCGCCGCTGCCGCCGGGGCGGTACCTGATCTTTGGCGTGCCAGCGGGCCTGGAGGGTCTGAATCCGTTCGGCGAGAAGCAGTCGCTGAGCGTCCGCAGCCAGCGTGGCGACCACCCTGTGCTGCGCGCGGTGAACCTGGACGACCTCTTTGTGTCCAAGGCCACAGCGGTGGCGCCAGCGTCGGACGTAGAGGTGCTGGTGGAGGCAGCGGACACGCCGCTGGTCTCCCTGGTGCGGCGCGGTCCGGTGCAGGCGCTGGTGGTGGGATTCGACCCGCTGGATTCCAACTGGCCGTTCCAGCGCGGCTTTGTCACCTTCACCGCCAACGCGGCAGAGTGGCTGGGTTCCATGGACCAGGCAGCCGTGCAGGAGGAGCACCGCCCCGGCGACGCGCTGACCGCGCGTGTGCCTCCCAACGCACGCGCTGTGCAGATGACCGCGCCCGGCGGAGCAGTCACCCAGCTCACCCCCCGCGACGGCGTGGTGAGCTTTGGACCGGTGGAGCGCGCGGGTGTCTACACGCTCAC
>JAXMAM010000003.1:0-187590 GCA_046350455.1 Phycisphaerales bacterium
CGTCCGCGGCCGCGCCCCCCGGACCGCGCGGAGGCCGCGGCACGCGGGGCGCGCGGACAGGCGCGCGGTCCCGCCCGCGACACGTGGGGCGCGCGGACTGGTGCGAACGCAGAAAGTAGGGACACCCGTGCCAGGCACCGATTTCCTACACTCGCGGGATGATCTGGGCACTTGCGCTGTTCCTGCAGGCCGCGCCGCCAGCTGAGCCGCCCAAGCGGGCGGTGGACATCGGCATCGCTGCGATCTGCGGCCAGGACACCGTGACGTGGAGCGACCTCCGCCCCATCCTGAATGAGCGCGCTGGCGCCGCTGCGCTGGAGGAAGCCCTGCTGGACAAGCGCGTGCACGCGGCTGCGCAAGAGCAGGCACTTGCCATCACAGAAGAGATGCTGCGCGACGAAGAACGCGTCCTGCGTGAGCAGCTGTCCACCGACCCAGCGCGCGCAGACCGCCTGCTGGACGAAGTCCGCCAGCGCCAGGGCCTGGGCCCCACCCGCTGGCGCGCCCTCCTGTGGCGCAACGCCGCCCTCCGCCAGATGGTGGCCAAGGACGTGCAGGTGCTGCCACAGCAGGTGGAGGCAGCGCTGGACGCGGCTCACGGACCCCGCCGCTCTGCACGCATCATCGCGGTGCCAGACCTGAAGGCCACCAAGGACGTGGCAGATCGCCTGGCCAAGGGCGACTCCTTTGCGGACATCGCCACTGCAGTCAGCACCGATGCCAGCGCGCCGCGCGGCGGGCTGATCGCGCCGGTCAGCAGGCTGGACCCAGCCTTTCCCGCCGCCTTCCGCGAGGCACTGTGGAGCCTGGACAAGCCTGGCGGCGTCTCTGCTCCTGTGCTGGTGACCACGGGCTACGTGATCGTCCGCTACGAAGGCGACGTGCCTGGCGACCCAGCCGCGCTGGAAGCCGCCCGCCCCAAGGCAGCCGCTGCGGTCCGCCTGGCGCAGGAGCGCGCCCGCATGGAGGAGCTGGCCCGCAGCATGGTGCGCGGGGCGAAGCCCACCATCTTTGACGAGAGTCTGGCCGACAGCTGGAACCGCGCGAACGCGCCGTAGAGCCTGGCTCCACGCCGCAGGGCTTCGCTACGACGGCATCCAGCTGATGCGCGCCACCGCGGCCGGCAGCAGCAGCGCAATAGGCAGGATGGCCGACACCATCGGCGGCAATCCACCGATGGGCGTGGCCATGAGCACCGCGCTCACGATGATGGCCGGCACGCACAGCCCAGCACACAGCATGGTCTGCCGCATCATGCCCACCGGACCGCGCTGCAGGAAGAATGGCACCGCGATGGCCAGCACCAGCAGGTTCACCAGCACGCTGCCCATGCGCCCCACCTGCATGCGGTCCGCCACAGACTGGTCCAGCGCGCCCGCTGCGGCCACCTCGCGGAGATCGCGGCTGGACAGCAGCTGCAGGTAGAGCCGTGAATGCCGCGCTGTGAGCGTGCGCGGAGACAGGTCTGTCTTGTACAGCGTGGCGGGCGCAGCCTGCGTCTGCACGCTGCTGGCCTCGCGCTTGGCAGGGTCGCGCTCCAGCGTCTGGCCACCCTGCAGCACCCACCCGCCCTGCTGTGCATCCCACGCCGCAGACACCGCCGTGGTGCGCCGCATCAGCTCGCCATTCTTGTTTCGCTCGAGGGCCAGGAATCCCTGGATGCGCCCGTGCTCCGGGTCAAGCAGCGTGGCGTACAGCAGGTTGCCGGCGGAGTCACGTGTCAGCGGCACTGCAAACGCGCCGCCGTCGTCCCGCCCGATCTCCGAGTGCCCCTGGATGAGCCGTTCCGCCACGTGCGGCAGCAGGTACTCCTGGTTAAGCACCTGCAGCACGTTCAGCGCCAGCGCCGCCGCCATGACCGCCCACACGCATCGGCGCAGCGGCACTCCCGCAGCCATGATGGCCACCAGCTCTCGCGCGCGGTGCATCTGCACGAAGGTGAACCCCATGGCGCCGATGCACACCAGCCCCATCATGAACTGGAAGAACTGCAGCGCACGCGGCGCATGGAACTGCGTGACAAGCGCCAGCACTGCCACGAATCGGTTGGGGAACCGCTGCGCCTCCACCGCCTTGCCCGCAGCGCTCAGGAAGTCGTCCACGTTCAGGATGGTGTCCACCGCGGTGGCGAACAGATAGAGCAGCGTGAACAGAATCGCAAAGTTCCAGAGGAAGCGGAGGATGATGGAGCGGTCCAGGATTCGCATGGGAACGGACTTCTGCACCGCTAGTTGCGGGCCACCTTCCAGCCGGACCACGCCAGCGCTGCGGCCAGCAGGCCATTGCCTCCCCACATGAGCGACAGGCCCAGTGCAAAGTACCCGTCGCGCATGACCTGCTGCCCGCCCGCCACCATCATGACGTTGGCGATGGCAGGCAGGAACGCCAGCACGTAGATGGTGAGCGGCAGCGCGCGCCGCAGCCACATGGCCAGCATGGCGCCCAGGAGCAGCACCAGAGCCACGCTCACACACTGCGCGCCACGCTGCGCAATGTGCGAATCGCTCTCGTCGCGCACGTCGCGCTGCGCCTCGCGCAGGCGGCGCGCGATGGGCTCCGCCTCAGCGGCCACAGCCTGGAACGGCGCCCTGCGGTCGGTGGCTGGAATAGTGCCCAGACCGTCCAGCACCTGAAAGCTGGTGCGGCTGCTCCATTCGGTGCGGTTGCAGCCCGTGGGCACCAGGTCATCCACGCGCGGCGGCCAGCGGGCTGGCGTGTTCTCGCGCAGGTCGCGGGTCTGCTGCGGCGCGCTCACAGTCATGGAGAAGGCGGGCTGAAACCCAGCTTCGCTCACTGCCTTCAGCACCACGCTGGTGGAGAGCGTGCGCCGCGCTGGTGCGCCGCGCAGCAGCTCGGTGACCGTCAGCGTGCCTTCGCGCGCAGCCGGCACCAGCTCGCCCTGGCGCAGCCGCGCGCCCTCGATCCGGAACTCGCGCCCCATGCCTGGCTGCTCCAGCTTGTATACGCCGCTCGACTCCTGCTGCACCAGGCACTGCCACAGGTCCGAAGCCCCCAGCTTGGCCGCCAGCTGCCGCTTCTTGGCCTGCACGGTGTAGTCCAGGTCCACGTTGGCGCGCAGCGCCAGCAGCTCGTCCAGCGGCAGGAACTTGGGGCTGCGGTAGAACTCAGAGCCGATGGCTGAAGCCTCTGGCTCCGCGCGCGGCACGCTGGCGATGGCGCCGTCGCCCGGACGGTAGATGGTGGCGTTGTTCAGCACCATCTTGGCCACCGATCCAGTGGGAAGCAGATACACGTCCACGGCCGCAGACTCTGCGGTGAACTCGGTGACTGGCACCGCCAGCGGGCCCTTCTGCAGCTCGATGGCTGCCACGCCATGCAGCACCAGGCGGCGCTGCGCGTCGATGTCGGCCGGCACTGGCACCACCTCCACGCGGTCCGCGTAGATGAGCGTGTTGTCGAACTTCAGCGCCTCGCCGCGCTCCACCGCAGCCACCAGCAGCTGCGTGGCATCGGCAGCGCCCAGCTTCTTCATCTGCGTCCACAGGAGCGGAGCAGCCACGGTCACGATGCCCGCCATGACAGCGGCCAGCAGCACTCCCATGATGATCACTGGCGTCAGGATGCGGCGGTAGGACATGCCGCACGCGCTCATGGCGGTGATCTCATTGTCGGAGACAAACCGGTGCATCACCAGCGTGGCGGCAAAGCCCGCGGCAAAGGGCAGCGCGTACTGCATCATGGGGATGATGGCCAGCGCCAGGTACTTGGGCACCATCTCCACGCCAATGATGTTGTCCGCCATGGTCTTGGCGGTGAGGCCAAACGCAATGACCGTGACGATGATGCCCGTGGTGATCCCCAGCACCTTGCCGAGCTCGGCCAGAAGATGGCGCCAGAGGATGAGCGGCACGGCACAGTGGGCTGCAGCTAGCGCAGCCCGTACTCCTTGAGCTTGCGGTAGAGCGTGCGTTCGCCAATGCCCAGGATCTGCGCGGCCTGCTCGCGGTTGCCGCCGGTCATGGCCAGCGTCTGGCGGATGGCCTCCTTCTCAAGCTTGTCCAGGCCCACGCCAGCCAGGCTGCCGATGGAGCCGTTGCTGGGCGCGCCAGCAGTGGACTGACCGTCTGCAGCCTCGTCCGCCTGACGGATCTCCGCTGGCACATCGCGCGGCTCCAGGGTGCGGCCCTGCGCCGTGACCACCATGCGGTGCACCACGTTGAACAGCTCGCGCACGTTGCCCGGCCAGTCGTAGCTCACCAGGCGCAGCATGACTGGCTGGCTGACTTCCGGGCGGTCGCGGCCCAGGTCTGCTGCAAAGCGCCCCACAGCGTGGTTCACCAGCAGCGGGATGTCCTCGCGCCGCTCCCGCAGCGGCGGGATGACGATTTCTGCACCGCGGATGCGGTAGTACAGGTCCTCGCGGAACCGGCCATCTTTGACCGCTTGCCCCAGGTCGCGGTTGGTGGCGCTCACGAACCGAACATCCACCTTCCGCTGGTCGTTGCTGCCCAGGCGCACCACGTCTCCAGTCTCCAGCACGCGCAGCAGCTTGGGCTGCATGGAGAGCGGCATGTCGCCAATCTCATCCAGGAACAGCGTGCCCTTGTCGGAGTATTCAAACACGCCCTCACGGTCGCGGTCTGCGCCGGTGAAGGCGCCGCGCACATGGCCAAAGAGCTGGTCTTCCAGGAGGCTCTCGGCCTGCCCGGCAGCGTTGAAGGTGACGTACCGGCGCTGCGCCCGGCGGCTGGCCTTGTGGATGGCGGCCGCCACCAACTCCTTGCCGGTGCCGCTTTCGCCCCGCACCAGCACGGGAATGCTGCTGGGGGCCACCTGCCGGATCAGCTGGACCACCTGCCGGATGGCAGCGCTCTCCCCAATGATGCCCTCGAAGCCGTAGGCAGCGTCCAGCTCCCCCTTCAGGCGGGTGTTCTGGTGCCGCAGGGCCACCGTCTGCGCAGCCCGCTGCACCAGGTTGCGGAACACCACAATGTCCAGGGGCTTTTCAATGAAGTCGTACGCCCCGCCCTGCAGGGCCTGCTTGGCCGTGGGGATGTCCCCGTGGGCGGTCACCATGATGGTCTCCGCCCCCTGCTGCTGCGCCTTGACCAGGGACAGGACCTCCAGCCCGGCAGTGGGCGACTCCATGACCAGGTCGGTGACCACCACGTCAAACACCCCGTGCTTCAGCTCATCTTCTGCGGCTTTCTTGCTATTGACGATGGTGCAGATGTGGCCTGGCTTCCGCAGGGCGTCCGCCATCACTTGGGCATGCTCGGCGTCATCGTCCACGATGAGCACCTGGGCTCGGATGTCCTCCTCTGCTGCCGCCATGGGCAGGGATTGTAGGGGTGTGAGAAGTTCGTGGATTTTGCCCTACCCGTGCCGATATCGTTCACGTGAACGACATTGATCTCGCCTTCGTCGCATCGGCTGGCACCGCTGGCCGCCGCGGCGCCAAGGATGCCGGCAGCGCCGGTTCGGACGGATCCGTGACCACCGCACCCACGCTCTTCGAGAGCACCAGCCCACGCATCACCGATCTGCCCGAGCCAGACTTCGCTGGCCGGCGCATCTGGCTGGTGGGCATCGGCGGCTGCGGCATGAGCGGCCTGGCCCAGATGCTGAAGCAGCGCGGCGCCGACGTGCGCGGCAGCGACATGGCCGAGAGCGACATCACGCAGGCGCTGGAGGCGCAGGGCATCCCAGTGACCATCGGTCACGACCCTGAGAAGCTGCCAGTGCCCTGCGACCTGGTGGTGGCCAGCGCTGCTGTGAAGGCAGACCACGCAGAGGTGGTGGAGGCGGTCAACCGCGGCGTGGAGGTCATCTCGTACGCCGCTGCCGTGGGCCTGGTGCAGCGTGGCCGCACCGGCGTGTCCATCGCCGGCACGCACGGCAAGAGCAGCACCACCGCCATGCTGGCGCATGTGCTCATCCAGAATGGCGTGGACCCCAGCTTCATCGTGGGCGCAACCTGCGACCAGATCGGCGGAGGGAGCCGAACTGGCGCAGCGCTCATCCCTGTGGGCGCCATGCGCGGCCGCCCTGGCGCGCTGGTGGCGGAGGCGTGCGAGTTCAACCGCAGCTTCCACAGCCACAATCCAGTGCTGGCCCTCATCAACAACGTGGAAGAGGACCACCTGGAGATCTACGGCACGCTGGACAACATCGTGCAGGCGTTCCGCGAGTTTGCGCAGCGCGTCCCCTCTGCAGAACAGGGCGGAAAGCTCCTCATTGCCTACGAAGGCGCGCACCGCCGCGAGGTGGCCAGCGACCTGCCCTGCCACGTGAGCACCTTTGGCTGGAGCCCCAGCGCAGACTTCCAGGTGCAGTACGACAAGCGCACCAGCCAGGCCAGCCTGCTGGTGGATGGGCAGGTGGTGTGCTCCTGGACCAGCATCGTGCCTGGCGACCACATGGCGCTCAACGGCGCTGCGGCGGCGGTGCTGGCGCACTGGCTGGGCGTGGACTGGGGCGGCATCGGCGCTGCGCTTGGCACCTTCTGCGGCGTGGACCGGCGCATGCAGCGCCTGGGCGCGCGCACCCTGCCGCGCGGTGGCAGCGTGACGGTGTTCGACGACTACGGCCACCACCCCACCGAGTGCGAGAAGACCCTGCACGCGCTCCGTGCGCACCTGGATCCCAAGCGGCTCATCTGCGTCTTCCAGCCGCACCAGCACAGCCGCACGCGCTTCCTGCTGGAGCAGTTTGCGCAGAGCTTCAGCGAGGCCGACGTGGTCATCGTGCCGCACATCTACTTTGTGCGCGACAGCGAGGAAGAGAAGCAGAAGGTGAGCGCTGCGGATCTGGTGGACCGCCTGCGCCAGCGCGGCGTGACCGCCATGCACCTGTATCCGTTCGACGCCATCGTGGAGCAGCTGGAAGTGATGTGCCAGGATGGCGACCTGGTGGTGGTGATGGGCGCTGGTCCAGTGTGGAAGATCGGCGCCGAGTACCTGAAGCGCGGCGATCCAGAATCTGCCAATGCGCAGGCTGTCCATGCGCAGCCAGCCCGTACATCATGACTGGAACTTCTGTGCACGGTCCCATCGGCAGCACCTCCCTCTTTGCCGACCTTGATGTGGCAGTGGAGCTGGACGCCCCCCTGGCCCAGCACACCTGGTACGGCGTGGGCGGGCGCGCCGACGCCTTGGTACGCCCACAGAGCATGCGCGCGCTGGCCACCCTGCTGCAGCGCTGCCGCCGCCAGGCTGTGCCAGTGCGCGTGCTGGGCAGCGGCGCCAACCTGCTGGTGGACGACGAAGGCGTGGACGGCGTGGTGCTGAAGCTGGACACCCCCGCCTTCCAGGAGCTGGCCATGAACGCCCAGGGCGCGCCCCATGCGGTGCGCGTGGGTGCTGGCCGCGACATGAGCCGCACCACCAACGAATGCGTCCGCCACGGCCTGGGGGGCCTGGAACAGATGACTGGCATCCCTGCCAGCGTGGGCGGCGCCCTGAAGATGAACGCTGGCGGCAAGTACGGGGACATCGGCAGCGTGGTGCACAGCGTGGCGCTGGTGACCTGGGAGGGCCAGGAGGAGGTCTACGCGCGCAAGGAGATCCCCTTTGAGTACCGGCATTCTGGCCTGCCAGAAGGGGTGATCGTGTGGGCCATCTTCAGCCTGCAGCCAGCAGACGCTGTGGCGCTGCGCCAGCGGGTGAAGGAGATCAGCGCCTACAAGGCCAGCGTGCAGCCCCTGGCCACCAATTCTGCTGGGTGCATGTTCAAGAACCCCATCCACCCTGCCACAGGGCAGCGGGTAAGCGCTGGCAAGCTGATTGACGACGCTGGCCTCAAGGGCACCAGGGTGGGTGGCGCGGTGGTCAGCACCCAGCACGGGAACTTTTTGTGCGCGGAGCCAGGGGCTCGAGCAGCCGATTTGATGGCCTTGGCCGACCAGGTAGCCGAAAAGACATGGGAGCGCATGGGCGTCCGGCTCGAGCGCGAAGTGGTCTTCTGGAAGCGCGGCCAGGTGTAGGATCCGCGCCGCAGCATTCCCGGCCCGCCACCGGACGGCGCGCCCAGCACGCAAGGAAGGTGTGACATGCAGGTCCTGGTCCTGAAGGGCGGCCCCGACGCCGAACGTGAAGTGAGCCTGAACAGCGGGGGCAACGTGGCCGCAGCACTGCGCCGCGCTGGTCTGCCCGTGCATGAAGAGACCATTGAACTGCTAACGCTGGAGCAGCTGCGCGCCCTGCCCGGCCAAGTGGTGTTCCCGGTGCTGCACGGAGCATGGGGCGAAGGCGGCCCGCTGCAGGAGCTGCTGGAGCAGGATGGACGTCCGTATGTGGGATGCCGGCCCAAGGCAGCGCGGCTGGCCATGGACAAGGTGGCCACCAAGGCGGTGGTAGCGGAGCTGGGCGTGCCCACCCCCCGCGCAGAAGAGCTGCGCCCTGGCGTGCCCTGCACGCTGACGGGGCCAGTGGTGCTGAAGCCAGCGGACGACGGCAGCAGCGTGGACCTGCGCATCTGCGAGAACGTGTCCGAGGCAGAGCGCGCCCGCCGCGAGCTGGAGCCGCGCCGCACCCGCCTCCTGGCAGAGGAGTACATCCGCGGCCGCGAGCTGACGGTGGGTCTGGTGGACGGCGAATGCCTGCCCATCATCGAGATCCGCGCCAACTCTGGCACCTACGACTACGACGCCAAGTACCTGCGCGATGACACGCAGTACGTGCTCGACCCAGAGCTGCCCGCTGGCGTGGCCGACGCAGTGCGCGCCTTCAGCCGCGCAGCCTGGCACGCCATCGGATGCCGCGACGTGGCCCGCGCAGACTTCATGCTGGACAGCCGCGGCCCCTGGTTCCTGGAGATTAACACCATGCCAGGGTTCACCGACCACAGCCTGGTGCCCAAGGCAGCCCGCCACGCTGGCACCAGCATGGAAGAGCTGGTCAGCAGTCTGGTGCGCCGCGCCGTGGAGCGCGCCAACAGCCGACGAGCAGCCGCGTAGCTGGAGACGGAAGGCGGCGCCAGCGCGCGCGCCTCAGGCCGCGTGCGAGTTCATCGCACGCAGTTCGTCGCGGATGGCGCGGAGCGCAGCCACATGCTCTGCGGTCCACCTCATGCCAGCTGCCTGGCCCGCTGGATGCGGCGCCCCCGCGCTGGGCAGCGGATGCCGTTCATCTCCCAGCCCCGCGCCAGCGCTGGCCCGCACGCGGGCCATGATGAGGTCGCGCACTTCTGCAGCGTTGTCAATCCCAGCGATCACACCCTGGTGGCTCAGGGTGGGGGTCTTGGGGTCGGATGACACAGAGCCGCCAGCAGTGTCCACCACCACGTTGGCGATGCCAAAGAACCGCTCCACTGGCCCCTGCTGCACGGTGACGTTCTGCACGTTCTCAAAGGTGATGGTCAGCTCGCGGATGATCCAGATGCCGTGCCGCAGGCGCATGCTGCGGTCGGTCAGCACATACCAGGTGGTGTCGTAGCGCAGGTAGATGGCGATGTACGCCACCAGGTTGGGGAGGATGACCACAGCCAGCGCCACAGGCGCCAGGACGATGGCCCAGCCGATCTGTTCTGCCGCCACCAGCGCAGCGGTGGCAGCAATCCACAGCGCCGTGGCGATGCCGCCAAACAGCAGCAGCGCCAGCCAGAACTGGAACATCAGGTAGCGCAGGTAACCCTGGCTGGGCTGGAACGACTCATGCCGCTGGCCGCTGGCTACAGGCAGGCTGGGCGCCTCTGCTGGCACGCGGAACAGCCCCACCAGCACGGCCCAGATCCCGCTGTAGAGCCAGGAGGCCGCGCGCTCGGTGTGCTCCTTCACTGGGCGCCCCCCTTTGCCGCGCGCATGCGCTGCAGTTCATCGCGAATCTGGCGGAGGAGCGCCAGCGCCTCATCCGAGACGCCAGGCACCGCTGGTGCTCCGGCGTGCAGGCCAGCGCCACCAGCGCACCACCGCCGTCCTGCGCACCGCCCCCCTGCGCTGTGCCAGCCGCCAGCGCCTGCGGATGCTCGTGCGCGTGAGCGCCGCGCATCTTCCGGTAGAGGAAGTCGCGCAGGGCGTCGTACTCGCGGATGCCCTCGATCTGCATGTCGGCGCCACTGCTGCCGGCAGCGGTCTGCACGCTGATGGTGGCGATGCCCAGCCACCGCTGCAGGATGCCCCGGGTGACATGAATGTCCTGGATGCGCCGGTAGGTCAGGTAGATCTCGCGCCGGAACAGGATGCCCCAACTCATGGCGATGCCTTCGTCGTCAAACCGGTACCGCAGCGTGTGGTAGCGGAAGAACTGGAGCGGCAGCGCAATGATGATGCCCGGGCCGGTCAGGATGGAGGTGATGAGGTAGTACTTCATCAGCACCGGATGCGGCCGCTCCACCCCCCGGGGGTCGAATGGCGGAGTTCCAGGCGGTGGGACGTGCGTGGGAGGCGCAGTCATGACCGGCAGACTACCCCGCTGGTTTTGGGCCTGCTGGCGCTCCTCTGCCGATACTTGCCGGATCATGGCCAAGAAGAGCGCTGCTGCCACTGCCAACCGATCCGCCATCCTCAACTACGCCGTGCTGGCTGGATGGGTGGTGGGAGTCGGCGGGCTCATCGTTGCAGCGTTGGTGCTGGTGCCACGCCTGGTGGAGCGCGTGGGTGCGCAGGCGCCTTCTGCCCCCATTCGCGTGACCCTGGTGAACGAGCCAGCGTGGCTGCCCAACGAGGACCGCCGCGCCATCCAGCTGGGAGTCATCAAGAGCCTGACTGGTGGCCCGCTGGACCGCGAGGGCCTGCAGGCTGCCAAGAGCGCTGTGGAGTCCAGCGGCTGGTTCCTGAAGGTGAACCAGGTGAGCCGCCCAGATCCAGAGCAGGTGGTGGTGCAAGGCGAGTGGTCCACGCCTGCTGCGCTCATCTGCGATGGCCAGACCGAGCAGCTGGTGGACACCAAGGCGCGCCTTCTTCCCCGCAGCTACCCCGCTGGCCAGGGACCCAAGCTGCTCCGCATCCAGGGCGTGGCCCAGGGGCGCCCCGCTGCTCCGGGCGCAGTGTGGAGCGGCGGCGATCTGGCTGCAGCGCTGGAGGTTGCGGCGCTGGCCAATGATCGCGCGTGGCGCACGCAGATTGCCGCCATTGACGTCTCTGGCTTTGGCCGCGATGGCATGGTGCGCCTGCGCACCGATGCTGGCCGCGAGATCATCTGGGGCCGCACGCCAGGCAAGGAAGGCGCTGCAGAGGTGCCGGCCGTGCAGAAGCTGGCAGCGCTGCAGTATCTGTTCGACCACAGCGGCCGCGTTGATGCGGGCTGCGAACAGGTGCTGGACCTGCGCGCGGACATCGCTGTCTCGCTGGCTCCCACCCACTGATCCCAGGCCGCACGCAGCGCGTACCCTGTGCCCGTGCCGCTGCCCCGCCTGCTGACTGTCAGCGCCCTGCTCTGGGCTGTGCTCACCCTGCTGGTGACGCTGGGCTTTCGGGTGCCCATTCAGCCCACGTCGCTGTCCTACACGCCTGCAGCCCGTACATGCGTGGTGATGCTGGCCTTTGGTGCGTGCGCGCTGTATCCCGTGGCGCGCATCGCGCTGGCGGGCGCTGGCTGGTCCCCTGCGCGTGTGGCGCTGGACCTTCTGGTGCTGGCCTGCATGTTCACAGGCGTGTTCTGGCCGGTGCAGCTGGTCACCTACTGGCACCGTTCCACCAGCATGGCGCTGTGGCTCCTGATCATGGGCTGGATCATGGCCACCACAGGCTGGGTGGCGTTGTCCGTGAGCCTCCAGCGCAGTGCGGCGCGGACCGCGGCCGCCATCGCATGTCCTGCGGTGGTGGCGCTTGGTGCGTCGCTGGACGCAGCCGGCGTGCAGGGCCCGGTGCCGGCGCTTCTTGGCCCTGCGGTGGCCATCCTGGACATCGCGCCGCGGACGCCATCTGGAGCGGCCAACGCTGCTGCGGCAAGCTGGGGAGCCGTGCTGGTTCCATGGGCCTGCGCCTGCATTCTGTGGAGTTTGGCGCTCCTTCGCGGCCGCCACGGCGTTGCCCTTGCTGCGCGGCCCCTGTAGGCTTTCCCCTGCGCCGCGACACTTGGTCGGGCGCAGCTTCTTTTCTGGAGACGCGTGATGGAGATCCTCTCGCCAGCCGAGCATGCCAAGTTGGAGCAGCAGCTGAAGGACCTGCAGGCCCAGCGCCCCATTTTGGCCACCCGCATCGCAGAGGCCCGCGCCCTGGGAGACCTGAAGGAGAACGCCGATTACCACGCCGCCCGCGAGGAACAAGGCCTGAACGAGGCCAAGATCCGCGAGCTGGAAGGCCGCCTGCGCACCGCCCAAGTGGCCAGCGAGAGCGCGGTGCCCAAGGACATGGTCTTCCTGGGCGCTGTGGTCCGCCTGAAGGATGTGGCGGCTGGCAAGGTCCTGACCTACAAGCTGGTGGGACAGATGGCTGACGATGAGTCGGACGACTACATTGAGGTCACCACCTCCAGCCCCATGGGCGTGGCCCTCATGCGCGCGCGCATCGGCGAAGTGATCCGTGTGGATCTTCCGCGCGGCGAGAAGCGCTTTGAGATCATCGAGATCGTGGGCTGACCAGCGCTGCTGGTCCGGACACGCGTGGACTGGCTGCTGGACCAATTCCTCCGTACGCAGATGGGCTGGACCCGGGCAGCGGACCTGCTGGCGGTGGTGCTCATCGCTGTCTTCCTGCTGAACGTCTGCCTGTCGGTGTGGATCGTGTGGTCCAAGGGGTCGCGGCCCAACGCTGCGCTGGCGTGGATCGCCACGCTGTTCGCCTTCCCACTGCTGGGGCTGGCCTTCTACATCCTGGTGGGCGAGAACCGCATCGGCCTGGTGCGCCGGCGGCGCCACAAGCGCATCGTGGCGGCGGTGAAGGCCAACGAGCCCCTGTGGACGGATCCACGCGTGGTCTCGCGCGATCTGTCAGGCCCAGACAGCCAGCTGGCCCGCCTGGCGGAGAAGCTGCAGGCCCCGCCGGTGCTGAACGGCAACCACATTGACATCACAGGCGATCCAGAGGAGATGATCCGCTGGATGGTGGATGATCTTGACGCGGCCGTCAGCACGGCGCACATGATCTTCTACATCTTTGAGGCCGACGCCACGGGCGAGCGCGTGTGCCAGGCCATGGAGCGCGCGGCGGCCCGCGGCGTGACCTGCCGCATGCTGCTGGATAGCGTGGGCAGCAAGGAGTTCCTGGAGAGCGACCGCCGCCGCCAGCTGGAGTTTGCAGGCGTGAAGGTGGTGGAGGCGCTGCCCGCCAGCCTGCTGCGCGTGCTGCTGGCCCGGGTGGACATCCGCAACCATCGCAAGGTCCTGGTGGTGGATGGCAAGGTGGCGCACACAGGCAGCCGCAACGTGGCGGACCCCACCTTCAAGCAGACTGGGCGCCTGGGCCGCGACGAGCCCTACGTGGACTGCTGGATGCGCGTGCACGGACCAGTGGCGCTGGATCTCCAGACCATCTTTGTGGAGGACTGGGAGCTGGACACCGGAGAGGACCTCTCCGCCTTGCTGGACACGCAGCCCGCATTCGTGGTGGGCGGCGTGCCAGCGCAGGTGATCCCCTCTGGGCCCAACTTTGAGAACGCCGTGGTGCCTGAGCTCATCCAGGCAAGCATCCAGCTGGCGCGGCGCGAAGTCATGCTGAGCACGCCCTACTACATTCCAGACGACGCCACCGTGAGCGCCATGGAAGTGGCCGCGCGGCGTGGACTGCGCGTCACGCTCATCGTGCCCCGCGCCAACGACAGCGTGCTGTGCGCCTACGCCAGCCGCGCCCACTTTGACCGGCTGCTGGACGCTGGAGTGGAGGTGTGGGAGTACCGAGCAGGCTTCCTGCACTCCAAGACCGTGTGCGTGGACGACGACATCGCCATCATCACCACCGCCAACCTGGACCGACGGAGCTACGAGATCAACTTCGAGACCTCTGTGGCGGTGTACGACCGAGCCACAGCAGACCGCCTGCGCACGCTGCTCAACAGCTACGTGGCGCGGAGCAGCAGGATGGATCTGGTCAGCTGGAGCCGCCGCCCACGGCTGGAGCAGCTGGCGGAGCGGGCTGCGAACCTGGTGAGCCCGCTGCTGTAGCGCGCTGCACCGTGGTGACAGCGCCGCGCTTCAGGTCGGGCACCATCTGCACGGAGCCGTTGGGCCAGGTGATCTCCGCCTTCAGAGGCCCCCAGGCAGCCGGCGCGCCCACGTGCACGTCTGGCGAGAGCGTGCTCTGGAAGGGTCCGCCGCCCCACAGCCAGCGCACGGCCTTGACCTGGCCAGCTTGGTCCAGGAAGCGCACGCGCGCTCCCACGCCGTGCCGGTCGCCCTTGGGAGCGTTGACCAGGCGCAGCACCACGCTGTCCGCCGGCGCTGCGCAGTCGTTTCGCAGCAGGCGCAGCGGACCGTTCAGCTCCGCCACCACCAGGTCCAGATCGCCGTCGCCATCCAGGTCTGCAGCCACCGCGCTGCGGTCGCGGTGTGCGCCCTGCAGGCCTGGCCCAGGGTCTGTCTCCACATTGCAAAGCGCTGACCTTCCCTGCGCATCACCAGCGGCGGCTGCTCGTAGTCGCTGTCCATGGAGGCGCGGCTGGCCTGCGGATACACGTGGCCGTTGAACACCACCAGGTCTGCGTCGCCGTCGTGGTCCAGATCCTCCCACACAGTGGCCCAGCCAAGCAGCGTGCGGCTGGCGCCCACGCCGAACTGCGCAGTGCGGTCGTCAAAGAAGCGCCCGTCCAGGTTCACGTGCAGGGTGTTTGTGTCGCTGGAGAACACGGTGGTGAAGATGTCTGGGCGGCCATCCAGATTGGCGTCACCCACGGCGATGCCCATGGTGGCCTGCGCGCTTCCATCCAGATTGGTGCCAAGACCGCTCTTCAGGCCCACTTCCTCAAAGGCCACCTTGCCGCCCTGCGTGCGGTTCATGAACACATGGTTGGGCATGGAGTCGTTGCCCACCAGGATGTCGTTGCGGCCATCCCCATCCAGGTCCAGGATGGCAAGGTTCAGCCCATAGGACGGCGTGGCGGCGGCGATGCCCGCCTCCTTGGTGATGTCCTTGAAGGTGCCATCGCCCTGATTGAGGAAGAGCGAGTCCCGCGCGGCCGGAAGCCCCTTGGGACCCGCCATGACCTCCAGACCTTTGAACTGCGCGCGCGCTGGCGGATGGGCCGGGTCAAACTCAAGGTAGCGGGTGACGAACAGATCCAGGTCGCCATCGCCATCCACATCGGCGAACGCTGCGCTGGTGGACCATCCGGTGTCCTGGATGCCTGCCTTGGCAGACACATCCTCGAACACGCCACCGCCCTTGTTGCGCAGCAGCACATCGGGGCCGAAGCAGGCGATGAAGATGTCGTCCAGTCCGTCGCCGTCGTAGTCTCCCACCGCGCAGCCAAAACTCCAGCGCGTGTGGTGCACGCCCATGCGCTCGGTCACATCGCGGAACTTCAGGTTGCCCAGGTTCTCAAAGAGGCGCGCGCCGGGCCCGTGCTCTGGATCCTGCAGCGTGGCGCCGTTGGGCACAAAGATGTCCAGATCGCCGTCGTTGTCGAAGTCAACAAGCGCGATGCCGCCGCCCTTCACCTCCAGGATCTCCTGCGACGGCAGCGCACCGCTGGTCAGGGTGCAGACCAGACCAGAACCAGCTGTGGCGTCGGTGAAGTGGATGTGTGGTGCTGCGGCCTGCTGCGCCAGGAGCGCGGCCAGCACGCTGATCAGGGGCGCCATGGAATTCCCTTCGCCTGCATGCGGGCCAGGGCCGCCTCTTGGTTGGCGCGCGCTGCTGCCGCCTCATCGGGCCGCTGCTGCCGATCCATGAGGCGCGAGAGACGTGCCCACGCCTCGTAGTGGTCTGGCCACAGCGCCACCGCGTCGCGATAGGCCACCTCCGCCTCGCCCAGCCGGTCCTCCCGCACGAACACATCGCCCAGACGGGCCAGGTTCTTGGCTCGTTCCCGCTTGAGGCCATTGTTCATGGTCAGCAGCTCCAGCGCGCGGCGGAAGCACGCCTCAGCCTCTGGCAGGTGATCCTCCTCCAGCTCCACCAGGCCGAGGCCAAAGTGCGAGTCGTCGTAGTTGGGGAACTCGCGCAGGTGCGTGGTGAACGCCACGCGAGCGCCCTGCAAGTCTCCAAGGTAGTAGGCGCACCATGCCACGTAGTGGATGACATGCGGGCCTTCGACAAAGGCGGTGGGCTGCGCCATGGCAGCCTCCAGGAGCGGACGCGCTGCGGCGTACCGCTTCAGCTTGTGCAGCGCGAGCCCTGCGTAGAACTTGGCCCGCGGCGATGAAGGATGGTCCTTCAGCACGGCTTCCGCCACCACGCGCGCTTCCTCATACTGCGCGGCACCCAGCAGCTTGCGCACCACGCCAAGGCGCGGGTCATTCAGCGGAGCGGCCGCGGCGGGTGCGGCTGCGGCTGGAGGGGAGCCGATGTCCCGGCCAGCACCCACAGACCCACCCCCAGGGGTGCCCGGCGATGCCGATGCTGGCGGCTGTACCGGGGGGTGTGGGCCTGAATGAAAGATTCATGGGTACCGGACCCAAATCCAGAGGAAACAGCGCCGATGCAGGGAAGGCTTGCAAGCACCCACAAAGGCAGGGGTTTCCACGCGCAGACCATAGAGGACCAAGTATATGAAGCCGCTTCAGAGAAAACTGCTGGCGCAGGGAAGTGGCAGGATTACCTTGGGAGGGGTGGTCCGGCGCTGGGTGCCGGCAATAACCTTGACCCACCAGGTGTGCCATGCAACCTGGGCGTGTGTGCTGTCCCTGCCTGTTGTGAGTTGTTCTTCTCCACGTCTGCCCTTCCCCACGATCGTCTGAATGTCTTCTGCCAACTTGGAGTGATGAGATGTCGAACCGACTGCTGTTGATCGCCGGAACGCTTTCACTGTCTACCAGTGTCTACGCACAGATCGCACCTCAGCCCAAGGCTGGCGCTCCGCTGCCCGACCTCTCCCCTGCGCAGCTTGACCTGTTCAACGCAGGCCGCGCGCTCTACCTCACACCCATGACGCCCGAAGTCGGTCTGGGCCCGATCTTCAACAAGGCGGGCTGCTTCAGCTGCCACGCCAACCCCGTGGGTGGCTGGGGCTCGATCTCGGTGACGCACTTCGGCATCTCCGACAAGGGCACGTTCCATGTGATCCCTGGCGAAGAGCAGAGCCTGCTGCAGGCCCAGGCCATCAGCGAGTCCTGCCAGGAGGTCATTCCGCCAGAGGCCAACTTCACCGCTACGCGCGTGACCAACAGCAGCATGGCCTTCGGCCTCATCGAGGCGCTGCAGGATGGAGCCATCGCTGCCAACGCTGATCCAGACGACCTGAACGCCGACGGCATCAGCGGTCGCGTGCACTGGGTCTCCGCGCTGGAAGATCCCTCGCACACGCTGCGACCCGGCCGCTTTGGCTGGAAGGCCCAGGTGCTGACCGTACTCTCCTTCAGCGGCGATGCCACCCGCAACGAAATGGGCGTGACCAACTACCTGGTGCCCAACGAGAACGCACCGAACGGCGACCATGTGCTGCTGGCTCAGTGCGACAACATGCCCGACCCGGAGGACATTCCGGACGGCCAGGGCTTTGCCTTCATTGATCGCGTGACGCACTTCCAGCGCTACCTGGCCCAGCCGCCACAGACCCCAAAGAGCGGCATGGCTGGCGAAGCCATCTTCAACCAGATTGGCTGCAACCAGTGCCACATCCCCAGCTGGACCACCCGCAACGATCCCAGCCTGGAGACCGCGCTGCGCAACAAGACCATCCGTCCCTACAGCGACTTCCTGCTCCATGACATGGGCCTGCTGGGCGACGGCGTCTCCCAGGGCGATGCCCAGGAGCTGGAGATGCGCACTCCCACGCTGTGGAACCTGCGCACCCGCGACCCCATGCTGCACAACGGCTCTGCTGCAGGCGGCACGTTCACGTCGCGCGTGACCTCTGCCATCCATGCGCACGGCCCCTACGGTGAGGCGGCCAACAGCGCCGCAGCGTTCGATGCGCTGAGCCCCACGCAGAAGAGCGAGCTCATCGCCTTCCTGGACTCGCTGGGCAAGCTGGAGTTCGACTCGGATGGCAACGGCGCCATTGACGTGATTGACTTCAACGCCTTCCGCGCCGCCTACGGCACGTCCACCAACCCGGACCTGCCAAGCGCTGTCTTTGACATTGATCAGGATGGCGACATTGACTTCACCGACTTCCAGTCGTTCATGCTGGCCTACGAGGGCCCGAATGGCGACTGCAACCACAACGGCGTGCCCGACCTGCAGGACATCCTGCTGGGCACCTCCCCAGACGTGAACGGGGATGGCCGTCCAGACGACTGCGCCATCTGCGCGGCCGACCTGAACAACGACCGCCTGGTGGACGGCACCGACCTGGGCCTGCTCCTGGGCTCGTGGGGCCAGAGCGACGTGCCCGCCGACATCAACCAGGATGGCGACGTGGACGGCACTGACCTGGGCCTGCTCCTGGGTTCGTGGGGCGCCTGCAACTGACCCTTCGCACGACCTTCACTTCGAACTTTCTTCTCGCTTTCAACTCTCCGATCCAACACATGCGCAACTCCATCATCCTCTCCATTCTCACGGCCGGAAGTGTGGCCTCCCTCGCAGGCGCCCAGTGGGTGACCTACGTCAACGAGACCAGCACCCGCCTGGTCGCCTCCCCCAGCCTGGTGGTGAACGACAACCTTGAGAAGGACTTCGCCGTAGCCGACTTCGACAAGGATGGCGACATGGACGTGATCTGCATGCGCAAGTTCCCTGGCAGCGTCCAGGGCGGCTTCCGCGACCTGCTGCTCATGAACGAAGGCGGAATCCTGGTGGACCGCACGGTGGAGCTGGGCAGCGGCAGCGACGTGGCCGGCTATGCAGGCATGATGGATCCCTGCAACGACCGCGACGTGAAGGCCGTGGACGTGAACAACGACGGCTGGCTGGACCTGGTCACCGCCACCACCATGAGCGATGGCCTGAACGAGATCATCGGCCAGCCGCGCGTGTACATCAACCTGGGGAACGACGGCAGCGGGCACTGGCTGGGCTTCCGCAACGAGAACGGCCGCATCCCTGTGCTCACCGCGCGCAATGGCAGCGCCGGCAACCCGCGCTTCTGCGACTCGGCCGTGGCGGACTACAACGGCGACGGCTTCGTGGACATCTTCTACACGGACTACGACACGCCGGAGACCGCTGGTCAGAACATCTGCATTGACCTGAACAACGATGGCGACACCTCGGATGCAGGCGAATGCCAGGCAAGCCCATCCGAGAACTCCACCCAGGACTTTGACAACAAGCTGCTGCTGAACTTTGGCAGCGCCAACCCTGGGTACTTCTTCGACGCGACGACCACAATCCTGACCAGCGCGCAGATCAACTCTGCGTTCGGCAACGCCGCCCTGAGCGCCGACATGAACGGCGACGGCCTGGCCGACATCACCCGCGTGAACACGCTGACCGGTGGCCAGGACGTGGCCGTCTACAGCAAGAAGCCATCTGCGGCAGGCTTTGACGGCCCCAAGCAGGCTGTGGCTGGCGCCCCCTACAACATCGCTGCCACCGACCTGAACGGTGACGGCCGCCTGGACCTGGTGGTGGCGGATGATGGTCAGGACAAGTACCTGATCAACACTGGCAACGATGCCAACAACGCCCCCAACTTCACCAGCTACACCATCGCCCAGAGCCAGAGCGAGTTCGGCAACAGCATCGCGACGGGCGACATGGACAAGGACGGCCGTCCAGACGTCATCATCACCGACGTGGACGCAGACCTCGGGCCCTTCTGCCCGAGCACGGGCCGCCGCACCCACATCTATCGCAACACGTATGCAGGAAGCCCCTCAGGCATCCTGGTGGAGAACACTCCACCGCTGCCGACGGCCAGCCTGGCTGCATGGACCGACGTGGCCATGGTGGACATCAACGGTGACGGCTACCTGGATCTGGTGGTCGGCCGCTGCGCAGGCGTGGAGGTGTGGATGAACCACCCGCCCATCAGCCTGACCTTCAGCTACCCATCGGGCACGCCATCGGTGTGCGCACCCGGCGTGCCAACCAGCTTCCCAATCACCACCGTAATCCAGGGTGGCGGCAGCATCGTGGCTGGCACAGCCAAGATCAACTGGAGCCTGAACGGCGGTGCCTGGCAGTCTGCCAACCTGGTCAGCCAGGGCGCCAACAGCTGGACGGCAGAACTGCCTGCCTTCGACTGCGGCGACCAGATCCGCTACTACCTGTCGGCGCAGCTGTCCAACCTGGGACCAGTCACCGACCCAGCCACAGCCCCGACCAACACCTATTCGCTCACGCCCCAGACTTCTGCGGGCGACCTCTACTACAGCGACTTTGAGGCTGCCAACGATGGCTGGACCGTGGTGAACGAGGGCGGCCTGACCACAGGCGCCTGGGGACTGGCGGTGCCGATCGGCACCACCAACGGCACCCAGGGTGCTGCAGCCCCCAGCCTGGACGCCAGCCCCAGCGGCACCAAGTGCTGGGTGACGCAGAACGGCGCCTCGGGTGGCGCTGCCAACACCGCCGATGTGGACACTGGCACCACTCGCCTGATCTCCCCTGTGTTCGACCTGTCGAACGCCGTCACCGCCACCCTCAGCTACTCGCGCTGGTACTTCTGCTCGGATGCCATGAGCGGCGGCACGGCCTCGGAGATTGACCACCTGGTGGTGGAGGTGAGCTCCAATGGCGGTGCATCGTGGACCAAGATCGAGGACGTGGTGTCCAGCCCAAGCCCCAACGCCTGGGTGGCCCGCTCCATCAACCTGGGTTCGTACTTCCCGACCTTCACCAACACCATGCAGGTGCGGTTCTCCATCGGCGACTCGCCAGACAACAGCATCACGGAGGCTGGCCTGGATGAGTTCCGCATCACCTACGCCGCGTGCCAGTCGCCCTGCCAGGGCGATCTGAACTCGGATGGTCTGGTGGATGGCACGGACCTGGGCATCCTGCTGGGCTCCTGGGCCCAGACCAGCGGCCCAGCGGACCTGAACAGCGACGGCAGCGTGGATGGCTCTGACCTGGGCATCCTGCTGGGCGCATGGGGCAACTGCCCCTGACCCCACCCCTGCCTGGCCTTTGGCCAGTCAGCGGCCTTCGCTGAGACTCTGACCCCTCACCAGCGTGCTGCGCTTCCCGCGCAGCACGCTGTGCTTTTCGCGGGTGCCATCGGGCCACGTCACAGTGATCTCCACCGGACCCGTGCCAGCTGGGACGCCAAACCACGCCTGCGCTGGCACGCTCGAGAGGTAGCTGCGGACCGGCATGATGACCTGCCACTGGGGGCCATCTGGTCCTGGCGCCTCCACGCGGGCGCCCAGCGCCTGCACGTTGGCTGTGCCTGGCTGCTGCAGCTCGATGCCCACCCAGTCTTGCGTGTGCTGCACGTCGTTGCGGAAGAGCGCTGGTGGGCCCTTGGCCTGAGCCACCACCAGGTCCAGGTCGCCGTCGTTGTCCAGGTCGCCCCATGCAGCGCCGCGGCCCACCAGCGGCTGCGCCAGGGCGCCTGTGGCGGCGGCTGGCACCTCAGCCAGCGCGCCGGTCTTGCCTGCCTTTCCCTGGCCAGCGAAGTACTGCGTGCGCTGCAGGTAGCTCTGGTGCTCCTGGGCGCGGGCGATCTGGTCCTCGATGTGGCCGTTGGCCTGCACCATGTCTGGCCGGCCATCCAGGTTGAAGTCCGCCATCAGGAGGCCAAAGGTCAGGAAGGGCCGCGTGGAGGCTGAGATGCCCTCCACAATGGCGTCGTCCGCAAATCGCAGCGTGCCAGCGGGAGCGCTGTAGAGACCAGTTGGCTCGTTGGCAAAGTTGCCCACCGCCACGGCTGGGGCGCCATCGGCGCGCAGGTACGCCAGGTCAATGCCCATGGCGCCTGTCACAGCGCCGTTGCGGTCGAAGGCAAAGCCGCAGTCCATGCCGCACTCCTCAAAATGGCCAGCGCCATCGTTGCGGTACAGGAACTTGCGTACGCGGTCGTTGGCCACAGCCAGGTCCAGGTCGCCGTCGTTGTCCAGATCCGCCACCAGGAGGCCCAGCGCCTTGCCAGCAGGCGTCGTGGTGCCAGGCGCATGCACCACCAGGCCCCGCGCCTCCGTGGCGTCCTTGAACTTCATGGGAGCCACCTGCTCGTACACGCGCAGCTGCGCGCCGGGGAAGCCCGTGGGCGGGCCATAGGCACGGCCCACACCAGCCAGGCTTGAAGTCCGCCATCAGGAGGCCAAGGTCAGGAAGGGCCGCGTGGAGGCTGAGATGCCCTCCACAATGGCGTCGTCCGCAAATCGCAGCGTGCCAGCGGGAGCGCTGTAGAGACCAGTTGGCTCGTTGGCAAAGTTGCCCACCGCCACGGCTGGGCGCCATCGGCGCGCAGGTACGCCAGGTCAATGCCCATGGCGCCTGTCACAGCGCCGTTGCGGTCGAAGGCAAAGCCGCAGTCCATGCCGCACTCCTCCAAAATGGCCAGCGCCATCGTTGCGGTACAGGAACTTGCGTACGCGGTCGTTGGCCACAGCCAGGTCCAGGTCGCCGTCGTTGTCCAGATCCGCCACCAGGAGGCCCAGCGCCTTGCCAGCAGGCGTCGTGGTGCCAGGCGCATGCACCACCAGGCCCCGCGCCTCCGTGGCGTCCTTGAACTTCATGGGAGCCACCTGCTCGTACACGCGCAGCTGCGCGCCAGGGAAGCCCGTGGGCGGGCCATAGGCACGGCCCACGCCAGCCAGGCGGTAGTCCACCTTGGCGTCAATCTCTGGCGACCACTTCACGTAGTGAAGCACCACCAGGTCCAGGTCGCCATCCTTGTCCAGGTCTGCGAAGCCCGCCGTCGTGCTCCAGCCATCATCCCCAGCCAGCCCAGCCTGCGCGGTGATGTCCTGGAAGGTGGGCGCGCCATCTGGGCCGGGGACGTTGCGCAGCAGTCGCAGCGCACCCACGCTGGTCACCAGGAGGTCCGTGCGGCCGTCGCCGTCTACGTCTGCGGCGGTCAGCCCCATGTACTGCCGTGGCTGGGCCAGCGCTGGGTCGTGCAGCGGGTGGAACTTCCATCCCCCCTCGTTCAGGTAGATCTGGATGCCGTGGCCCGCTGGCGTGCCCGCTGGCGCATCGGGCCACGCAGCGCCATCTGCAAACGCCAGGTCCAGCAGCCCATCCTGGTTGAAGTCTGCGATGGCCACGCCGCCACCCATGGTCTCTGGCAGCAGCTTGCGGCCATCGGCGCCATCGGTGCGGACCATGTCCACGCCAGTGCCATCTTCCATGCGGGTGAAGGGCGCGCTGAGGGCCGCGGGCGCCACGGGCGCGTCCACCTTGGCTGGGCCAGTGACCGTGGCTGGCGGCACCGCTGGCTTGACCTGCGGCGCCGGCCACAGCAGCCACACCGCTGCACCCACAGCGCCCAGCGCCACCACGCCCACCAGCGAGATGCGCAGCGCACGGCCGATGACCGCGTCGTCGCCATAGACGATGGGTTCGTCTTCCGGTTGCTGTCCGGGCTGGATGGGATCACTCGGTGCCATGAAGGGCCTGGACAGGTGGGCGCTCTGGCAGGCCGTAGGCGCCTGGCCGCTGCAGGTCGTAGAGCACCACCGACTCTGCTGCGTGGTTGGCGGCTGGATAGCGCAGGCGGGCGGTGTTCACCGCGTGGTCGCGCGCGTTGTCGTCTGGACGGAAGCGCTCGTACTGCTTCATGGCGTCGGCTGATGCCTGGCTTGAGCCCAGCGCCTGGCGCACCTGCCCCAGCACATACCAGGTGGCGGCGCGCTGGCTGTCCTGCGCCAGGGCTGCCAGGCAATTCTGCTCCGCCTGCTGGAGGAGCGCGGTGCGGGCGGCCGCGTCTTCCGCAGCAGCGCCTCGCATCTGCCGGCTGCGCTCCCATTGCGCGGTGGCCAGGTCCACCAGCACGCGGTCATCGCGTGAGAAGTCAAAGCCCACCTTCTGCGCCTCTGGGAAGGCGGTGTCGCGCACAGCGGTGAAGCCCTGGATGGCCTGGTCGAACGCGCCCTGCTGCATGTCAACCACTGCGCTCCAATAGGCCACCTGCCAGGGCGGCGCACCTGCAGTGCTGGCCTGGCGCAGATGCTCTGCTGCGTCGGCCACCCGGCCATCCAGCAGCGCCGCGCGTGCGCGCGCCACCCATGCCTTGGGCTCGCCCGCCTCTGCGGCCTGCTGCAGCGCGCGGTCCACCAGCGACCAGGCGCCCTTGCCTGGGTTGCGCTCGCTCTCGCGGAAGAGGCCGATGCCCCAGTCGTACAGGCGGTCGCCAGGCTTGGCCTCTGGCGCTGGCTGCTGCGGTCCGGCAGCCAGCTGGCCGCGCCCTCCGGCAGCGCCTGGCTGGGCCACGGTGAAGGTGAGCTCGTCGGTGGCCAGGGTGACCACAGGCAGGTCGTTCGTCACGTCTGTGCCGCGGATGTGGCGCAGGTACGTGAGATCAAACTTGCGGTACTGCAGGGCCACGCGCACGGTGAGCGTGTCTCCAGCCCAGTCTGGCACGCGGAGCACAAAGTGCGTGACGTCCGCGCCACCGGGCGGCACCTGGTGGTTGTAGAGCGGCGTGAAGATGTCCTGCGGATTGCGCCGGTCAATGCGGAACCCGTTGCGGTCCAGCATGAACACGTTCAGGAACTTGCTCCACGGATCCACGCCGTTGCCAGGCCCCATGCCACCGCTGCGGCCGGCCACAGCGTCGGCAGTCCTGGCCTCCACGTCCAGCCAGACCTCGTTGCTGTCGGCGGTGCCCTGCGTGAACTCGTGCCCCATCTTCACAGCGCGGGTGGCGATGTCAAGCACGTACGTTCCACCGCGCTCCAGCACCGGCACCTGCGGGCGGAGCGGCGCCATGGCCGGTGCGTCCAGCGTGTCGCCTGGGCGGATGGCCACGATGTCCGTGCGCATCACGCCCTTGTTGAACGCCGCCACCAGGCCAGCTGCTTCAGACGCACCGGGCAGGTTGGACATGATGGGCGTGGCGGGATTGGCCGCGACAAATGCGTGGTCCTTCAGCTGATACTGGCCTGCATCGCCGCGCGGCTTGGCGCCAAAGTCGTCTGCCGCCGCGATGAGCGGCATGTGGCAGCCGTTGCAGTCCGCGTCCACCTTGGGCGGGAAGCGCCACGCCTGGATGCCGTGGCCGCTCACGGCGCTGAGGCGGAAGCTGTCGTAGTGGTTCTGCCCTGGCAGCCAGTGGTAGTCATTCAGGTCTTCAGGCAGGAACACCTTGTGGCAGGTGGAGCAGAACTCTGCATTGCGGTGCACCTCTGGCTTCATGAAGGTGCGCGCGTGGAATGCCGGCTTGGCCTTCACCAGCTGGCGGTTCACCCACTGCAGGAAGGGGCTCTGGCTGAAGGCAAAGGGGTACTGCGGGCTGTCCTCGATGACAAAGTCCGCATTGCCGCGCGTGGAGCCCACGTGCACGATGGAATGGCACGAGGTGCAGGTGATGCTGGCAGCGCCCAGCGGATCCTTGCTCACGTCGTAGTTTGGGTCGTCAAAGCGCGGGTTTTCAAAGGCGCCAGTGAAGAATGGCACTGGATCATGGCAGCCAGCGCAGAAGCGGGCGTCCTGCACGCGCTGCTCGCGCGTGAATGCCTGGCGGCGCGTCTCGCGCACGCTGAACGCATAGGCCGGGTTGTTGAAGCTGCTAGCGGCATGCACTGAGTGGCTCCAGGACTTGTAGGCATCTGGGTGGCACTGCAGGCAGTAGTCGTTCATCATGAGCGACTCCTGCCGGATGAACGCGCCATTGGCTGTGCGGGCCAAGCTGGGCTCAAAGTACGCAGCGCCATCCTTGGGCGACGGCCCAGGCCTGCTGGCGTCGTACCGGTGCCAGGCGCTGAAGCCCACCGTGAACACCAGCGCCGCCACCGCCCAGCCAGCGCCAGCGCGCCAGCGGATCTTCCGCCCTGCCAGCCGGTGCAGCACAAAGGCCCACACCACCACCAGCGGCGTGAGCACATGCAGCCAGTAGAAGAGCGACCGCAACGGCGACTGCTTGAGCGCCAGCGTGATGCCGCCCACATCCAGGCGCATCAGCAGCACGCCCGTGGCCAGAAGCAGCACCGCTGCCACCAGCAGCACCCAGCCCATGGCGATGGCCCGGCGATTGGGGTGCCAGCGTCCGCGCCACCAGTGCACCGCGCCAAAGGCCACAAACGGCACCACCAGGGCCAGGCCCAGCACCAGGTGCCCCAGGAACATCCACAGGTAGAACTGGTTCTCCAGTGATCCGCCCGAGGTCCACTGCTGCAGGGTGATGGCCGCCAGGTACGTGCTGTTCACCACCAGGAGCGCAAAGAGCGCCACCACAGCGTGCAGCACCCAGCGCAGCCGCCTGCTCACTGGCGCCTGCAGACGCCGGGTGGGCTGAGCAGGAGCAGTTTGCGCAGAGGCTGGAGGCATTCCCAGAATCCTAGTCGGCTATTACGGGCGCCCACCTGCGAAACGCGTGTTGAACTGCTGCTGCAGTTCCTGTGCCTGTGACGAGATGGATCCGTGACGCGTGGGCATTGGTGAAAGTTCCGCGCCCTGCCCCGTGTACCGGTCCATGTCCTTGCACCAGCCGTGGACATCCAGCACCCAGGTGCGATGCATGCCATCTGCCGGAGGCGGGAGCGCGCCGAACCGCAGTTCCACTTCCTCTCCAGGGCCGAACACTGCGCATGCATCGTCCGTCTCATTCAGCAGCGGCGTGCATCGCCCGTACTGCGTGTACAGCCCCAGCTGCGCGCGGCAATCCCAGAGCGGGGCGCGCGTGTGGTAGCGGTAGTCCGGCCTGCGCTGCGGCTGCGGCACGCGCTGTGGGTACCCAGCAAAGCGGCACGCAGCTTCTGCCAGCGGCGCCTGCTGCACCACCAGCTCTGCACAGGGCTCGATCCATGCCACCTGGGCTCGGTCCACGGAAAGATCCATGGAGGTGCGCACGCGAAGCGTGGTGCAGCCTGCAGGCAGCCGATCCCCCGGCAGCATGAACATGCACTGGCGCTGCATGCCCGCTGGGTAGCCGTATTGCGCCACCAGCTCCACCCAGGCGCCAGTGGCTGGATCCAGCGCGTCCAGCGAGGGTGCCTCAGCGCTCACGCCTGCCTGCCACATGGCAAAGTTGGTCTGGCAGTACGGGTACTCCACCCAGCCATCCAGCAGCAGCACGGGTGTGCCAGCAGGAGGCGCAGGCAGCGCACCCACCAGCAGCGCGCCTGCCTGCGGCGTGATGGGCGTGCCGAAGTCCAGCGTGAGCGTGGCAGGTTGTGCCAGGCGGCCGATGAAGCGCGAGTCTGGCGCGCCCAGCGGCGCTGCCACGCCGTCGCAGCCAGCGAGCGCAGCCGTGACATCCACCGGCGCACTCTGGCCGACGGTGGCAGTGGCGCGCGCAGGCCGCACTGCCACGCGATACGCGTGCACCGCTCCGGTCGGCTCTGGCCCGTTCAGGCCCATGCGCTCGTCCAGGGCGATCTGCCATCCCGCTGGCACGTCGTACGCGCGCATGCTGGCTGCGTCCAGGTAGCACGCCTCCTCCATGGGCTCGGTGAGGCGGATGTCGTAGGTGCCGTGTGCGGGCTGCAGCGCCTGGGCGCCGCCCAGCACCACGCGCTCCCATGGGCGCGGCGGCGCGTAGACCGGCTTGAGCGCACCATTGGCCTCCCGTTCTGCGCCCACCAGGTAGCCCAGTCCACCCACGCCCAGGCAGTCGGTCACAAAGGCGTGCTCTCTGCCGTTCCACGCAAAGATCACTGGGCAGCTTGAGATCTGCCGCTGCGTCTCGGCCAGCGTGCGCACCCCTGGCGTCACGGCCAGCTCGGTCTGCAGCACGCCGTCGGGCCAGTCCAGCGTGATGAACGCAGCAGGAGGAACCAGGCTGGGCGAAAGCGACTGCTGCGGCCCCGCCTGCGACCCGGCTGCGAAGGCCTGCCCCGACACCCAGCGGTCGGTGCACCATGCAGTCCAGCGTGTGCCGATGCCGCTGGCGTTCGAGCGCATCTGCTGGGAGGGGTCCACCCGGCCCTTCAGCCAGAGCGCGGCCAAGGACGCGCGCGCGTCGCCCACCTGCAGCGCGCGCGGCGGCGCACCTGCACCCTCTGCTGGCAGCACCACCTGCATGCCTGTGGGGCTCAGCACCAGTGGCTGCGCACCCGAGCACGGCAGCGGAGCTTCGTTCACCACCGCCCAGGCTGCTGCAACTGGATTGCTGGCGCGCTGCTGCACCACGCGCATCCACGGTTGCCCGCCCTGGGGCTGATGCCCCTGCACCAGGAGCACAGATCGGCCAGCGCTGTCCACACCCAGCGCAGCCAGACCTTCCGCCCCTGGCATAGGGAGCACCTGCTGGAGCGACGACGACCCACCAGCGCCGCGCGGCACAGCAGCCAGCTCCAGCCGCACTGCGCCAGCGGCTGCGCCCGCAGGCTGGCGCAGCATGGCCACCAGCACGGTGCCGTCGCGCTGATCAATCAGCGGCACAGCAGCCAGCACGCCCGAACCACCCAGGCCTGGCACACGCTCCCACTGCCACAGCACCCCAGCACGCCAGACCGTGCACACCGGGGCTGGTTCTCCCGCCTGCACCAGCAGCAGATCTGGCAGTCCATCGCTGGTCAGGTCCGCCACCACCGCCTGCTGCAGCCTGCCCGCTGGCACACCCTGGCCCAGGCTGCGAGGCTCATAGGTTCCATCTGCGCGGCTGAGCAGGAGCCCTGGCGAGCCGCCCCAGTCCACCACCAGGTCCAGGTCGCCGTCTGCGTCCAGGTCTGCCAGCGCCCAGGCTCGGCCCAGCGCTGCGTCGCCAGCAGCCAGCGCAGCGCGAGTCCACGCGCCATCCGCCTGCTGGAGCAGCGCGTAGGCCGGCTGCGGCGCGGGTGGGTTGACCACCACATCCACGCGGCCATCGTTGTTCAGGTCACCCCACAGGAGCCCCACTGCCGGCACGGCTGCCAGCGGATGCCCGGGCTGCACAGCCCACGCGCCATCTGCCTGCTGCACCAGCACCGTGCACAGCGGATGCGCAGCGCTGCCTGCAAAGACCAGATCAGACAGGCCATCCCCGTTCAGATCCACTGTGGTGGGCGCGCCCGCATCGTGCAGCGGCACAGGCGCGGGAGCACCTGCCAGACGCAGCGGCGCGACCGCACCCAACTGCACCGGCGCGCTGTCCGGCGGCAGCACTGCAGGGTCCCTGCCCGCACGCAGCGCTGGCATGGCCAGCGTGCCCATTCGGGTGTACTTGAACTCCGCCAGCGGCGAGCGCGGGTTGTCCGCCAGCGCCTTGAACTGGGCCAGGGCTGCGTCGGCCGCCTGCGCATCACCCAGGCGGCCAGCGGTGCGCTGCACGCCCAGCCATGCGCTCCGAAGCAGCGGATCAATGGCTGCTGCCTGCTCGTACATGCTGCGCGCAGCCTTCAGGTCTCCACCCAGCTCTGCGCACTGCGCTGCGTAGAACTGCGCATACGCATCCTTGGGGCGGGCGGCTGCCACGCGCGCAAAGAGCGGCGCCGCCTCTCCCGCATTGCCCAGGTACAGCGCAGCCAGGCCATGGCAGTACGGCACAGCCAGGTCATCTGGCCGCTCCGCTGCCAGCTTCTGCAGGTGCTCGATGGCTTCCTCCTGCGCGCCAGGGCGGCTCTGGTTCAGGAGCGCCACCGCCAGGTCAAAGCGCGGCTCCCACGCGGTGGGGTCCGCAGCCACTGCCTGCTGGAAGAGCGCTGCTGCCTTCTCAAACTCAAACTGCCCCATGGCCGCGCAGCCCTGCGCCAGGAGCGCATCGTCCGCGCGGCTGGAGCTGCACACCGCCAGCGCACCTGCCAGCGCCCCTGCCACCAGCCATGCTGCATGCCTTCCAGCCACGGTGCCTCCTTACGCCTGGTGCCCACTTACTCTTGGTGCCCAGGCAGCCGCGCCTTGCCCTGCGCGATGCGCGCCGCCAGCTCCTGCACAGAGATGCCCTGCGGGTTCGCTGCTCGCGGCAGCCACGGCTTGCCTGCGTAGGGATAGACCTCGCTGCGCAGGTGCGCGCGCATGTCGTGGCCGCGGCGGCGCTGGCGCTCCTCGCGCAGTGCGCCCAGGTCAATGGGCGCCACCACGATCTTCTCGCCAGGTCCCGGGTCTGCCTGCGCCAAGATGCGGCCGTCAAAATCCACCACCATGCTGCCGCCCGGCCAGCTGAAAGGCGGATAGGCCGAAAGGCTGGCGCCTTGGTTGGCCGCCAGCACATACGCCGTGTTCTCCAGCGCGCGTGTGCGGTTGACCAGCGTCCACCAGTCCATGGGGGCTGTGGCGCCCCATGGGTCCATGTACGCGCTCACCCGCACCAGCACCTCTGCGCCGTTGAATGCCAGCTGCCGAATGGCCTCTGGAAAGAGCCAGTCGTAGCAGATGGCGCAGCCAATCTTGCCGATGGGCGTGTCCGCCACAGGGAACGGGTTGTCCGTGTAGCCCGGCAGGTCATGCGGGCTGGCGTGCACCTCCCACGGAATCCACGGATTCACCTTGCGGTACTTGGCCAGCACGCCTGTTGGCCCCACAAGCGCGGTGGTGTTGAACGCCATGCCTGGCCAGGCTGGGTCCTCCTCGATGAACGTGCCAGTCTGGATGTAGCAGCCCAGCTTGGCGCAGATGCGCTGGTAGCTGTCCGTGTGCTCGTTTGGCACCGGAATGGTCAAGTGCTTGCGCAGCTCCGCCACGGTGGGATACATGGGCACAGCGTGCGCGAACTCTGGGAACGCCACCAGGCGCACGTCGTGGAACGGCTCATAGGCCGCCACCGCCTGCTCCACCATGGCGCACATGCGCGCCACGCGCGGCGCGATCTCCTGCCGGGTCTTCACCAGGTCGAACGCCGTCTGGATAGCAGCGGCGTAGTAGCGCACGGCTAGTGCGGGATTTCCTTCACCGCGTTGCGGTTCCAGGCTGGAACGCGCACCACGATGGGGCCCTTGCCCTTGATCTCGCACTGGCAGCTCAGACGGCTGGTGCGGCGGATGCCGGGCGCCTCCTCCACGCGGTCCTCTTCAGCCTCGGTGGATTCGGTCAGGTGCTCCATGCCCTGCTCTACGTACACATGGCAGGTAGAGCACGCGCACACGCCGCCACACGCGTGCTCGATGTTGATGCCATGATCCATGGCGATCTCCAGCAGGCTCTCGCGTTCGCCGCCCATCAGCTGCCACTCGGTGCGCTCTGTTCCAGTCAGACCCTCTGGGTCCTCCAGGATGAACGTCACCGGAACGATGGGCGGGCCGTGTTCATGATCGGAACGCTTCAGATGCATGGCTGAAGATCCTAGGCAGGCACTCAGCCCAGCTGCTTGCGCATCCATTCAAAGCTGCGGCGCACCTCGCCCATCACGTCGCCGTGCGGGCCCTCGTACTCCACCACCCACAGCGGGGTGCGGTCTGCGTCCAGGCAGGCGTCAATCTGCTCGCTGAGCGGCAGGTCACCCTGGCCCGTGGCCACTGGCATGACCGCGGGGCCACCCGGATAGGTCTGCCACACGCCTTCACCGGTGGCGCCGATCTTGAAGTCCTTGCAGTGCACGGTGAGCGCATAGGGCGCCAGCGCGCGCGTGGCCGCCACCAGGTCCTGCGGCGCCCACAGCAGGTTGCCAAGGTCCAGCGTCAGGCCAAAGTTGGGATGCTGCACGGTGGCCAGCAGCTGCTCCACGCGGCCAGCCGCAGCCACGAACACGCCATGATTCTCGATGCTGGTGCGGACGCCCGCGTTGGCGCCGTGGCCAGCGATGGCGCGGCACGCCTTCACCAGCGGCCAGAGCGCGGCCTCCCAGGCCTCGTCCGAGATGTCGTCCTCTGCGGTGCGCCAGGTGGCGTCGTGCCGCAGCCGGTCCACGCCGATGCTGGCAGCCGCGTCCACCTGCGCCATGACCGCGTCCACAGCCTCCTGCGAGGTCTGGCCATCTGGCCCCAGCAGGTCCGCAGCCAGCGCAAAGCTGGTGATGGCCACGTCCGCAGCGTCGGCTGCGTCAGCCAGGCGCGCAGCCAGGTCTGGCGTCAGCGCTGGGCCCAGCGAGCCCCCGGTGGCGATCTCCACGCAGTCGGCGCCCACTTCGCGGGCAAGGCGTGGCGTGTCCTCAAGGCGCGCGGCGCCCTGCTTGATGAGGCGATGGAACGAGTAGCTCGAGACGGCGATGTCAGTCACGCGGGGAAGCCTACTGGCACGCGATGCCATCGTGGGGCCACCGCACCCCGTTCTGCGCCTTTCCAGAGCATAGAAATGCCAGATTTACGATGCGTTCGCGCGGATATTCACGCTGACCGGCTGGCCGCTGTCCACGAACCGCCGCTGCCGGATCCGCTCGCTGCCCAGCTGCCCGCATGCCGCCATCACGCTGCGCCCCTTGGTGCCCCGGCGCTTGCAGAACTGACAGTTCTGCACTGCGCGGTCCACCCACGCCTGCACGCCTTCCTCGGTGGGTGCTGGCCATGGGGAGTTGCGCCGCGGGTTGTAGGGAATGACATTCAGCGAGCAGCGCAACGGCTTGAGCAGCCGGCACACCTCGTCGCAGTGCTCCAGGGCGTCGTTCACGCCGGGAATGAGCACATACTCCACGCAGATGGCGGCGTTGGGGCGCTTGGGGAACGCCAGGAGCGCCGCCATGAGCGTGTCCAGCGGCTCCGAGCGCGCGATGGGCATGATCTGCGTGCGGATGGCGTCGTTGGGCGCGTTCAGGCTCACGGCCAGGTTCAGGCGGTGGAACCCGTGCTCGGACACCAGCTCGCCAAACCGGCGGATCCCGTCTGTGCGGCCCACGGTGCTCACCGCAATGTTGCTGGGCGGAATGGCGTACGCGTTGGGGTCTGCCATCACGCGGATGGCCTGCATCACTGCGTCCAGGTTGTCCATGGGCTCGCCCATGCCCATGAAGACGATGTTCTTGATGGCAAACCCGCGCCCGCCCTCGAAAGGGTTTTCCACCAGGAAGCGCGCGGCATGCAGCTGCGCCACGATGTGCGCTGCGCTCAGGCTGTGCAGGAGGCCCATCTGCGCTGTCTCGCAGAAGCGGCAGCCCATGGCGCAGCCCACCTGGCTGCTCACGCACAGCGTGCGGCTGGCCCGCCCTGTGCGATGCAGCATGGGAATGACCACGCTCTCTGTCTCCAGCCCGTTTGGCAGGCGCAGCGTGAACTTCAGCGTCTGGCCCTCCACCTGCACCGCGCCAAGTGGCAGGCGCTCGTCCGCCACCCACGCTGGCGTTGGGTCGGGCAGCACGCCCGTGCGGTGGAATGTCCGGAAGACCGGCGCCACCTCCACGGCCGGCGCACCCGCTGCGCGCGCTGCAGGCGTGAACTGCGCCAGGGTCTGTCCGAGGATGGAGGGCGTTGGCTGCATGGGCACGCGGCTTGCTGGCGGCAGCGCAAGCGCGCCCATGGGCGCAGCCCGCGCAGCAGCGCTACACCAGTAGAATGGTGGGCGTCTCGATGGCCTGCTTGAGCGTCTGCAGGTAGCGGGCGGCCATGGCGCCATCAATCACGCGGTGGTCCAGGCTGAGCGTGGCGTTCATCTCCCAGCCCACCACCAGCTGGTGGTCGCGCACCACAGGCTGCTCGATGGCTGCACCGCACGCCAGGATGGCGCTGTTGGGCGGATTGATGATGGCCGTGAAGTTGTCCACGCCAAACATGCCCAGGTTGCTGATGGTGAAGGTGGCACCCGACATGTCCTCCATGGACAGGCCGCGCGTGCGGGCCTTCTCGCCCAGCGCCTTCACCTCCTGCGAGATCTGCCGCAGGCTCTTGCGGTCCGCGTCGCGCACCACGCCCACCACCAGGCCGCCGCCCTTCTCCTCATCCAGCGCGATGGCCACGCCGATGTTCACCTGCTGGTGGATCAGGATGCGGTCCCCTGCCCAGCTGGCGTTGAAATACGGGTTCTGGCTCATGGCCAGGGCGCAGGCGCGCACGATGAAGTCGTTCACGCTGAGCTTGACATCCAGCCCAGCCAGCTGCGTGTTCAGCTCCTTGCGCATCTCCAGGATGGCGTCCATGGAGAAGCGCATGGTGACCTGGTAGTGCGGAATGCTGCTCTTGCTCTCCACCAGGCGGCGGGCGATGGTCTGCCGCATGCTGGTGACCGGCACTTCCACCGCCTGCGCGCCGTGCACCAGCGCGGTGGCCACGCTGGCAGCTGGCGCTGCTGCGGGCTGCGCCGCCACGGGCGCTGCCGCCACCAGCTCCTGCGCGCGGCTTGGTGCCTGCGAGCTCTTGTTCTCTGCGGCCAGCTGGATGTCGCGCTTGATCACGCGGCCACCCGGACCGCTGCCGCGCACCTGGCCCAGATCCACGCCCATCTCCTGCGCCATGCGGCGCGCCACAGGCGACACCTTCATGCCAGCGCTGTCTGCCGCCGCGCTGTGCGCGCGGGAAGCGTGATCCACGGCGGCCACATCCGCCACGATGGCTGGGCCGCGCCCATTGCTGGACGCAGGCGCTGCTGCCGGAGCCGCGGTGGACGCCGCGCTGGACGCTGCCGCGCGTGCGGTGGGCGCAGCGCTCACGCTGCCGGGATCCTCGCCATCCACGGCGATGACAGCGATTGCCTCGCCCACCTTCACCTGCTTGCCTTCCGGAATCAGGAGGCGCGCCACCACGCCGTCGTCAAACGCCTGCATCTCCATGGTGGCCTTGTCGGTCTCGATGTCGGCGATGACATCCCCGGAGGAGACGCGGCTGCCCTCCTTCACGTGCCAGCGGACCACGGTCCCCTGCTCCATGGTGTCGGACAGACGCGGCATGGTGACGCTGATTGACATGGCTTCAGAGGTTGTAGGTCGCGCTCTTGACGGCTTCGATGATGCGGCGCGGATTGGGCAGGTACGCCTGCTCCATCTCCTGCGCGTACGGGGTGGGCACGTCCGCGCTGTGCACGCGGTGCACGTAGTTGTCCAGGTCGTCAAAGCAGTGCCGGTGCACCTGCGAAGCCAGCTCGCTGCCAGGCGAGCCAAAGCTCCAGCTCTGGTCCACCACCACGCACGCGCTGGTCTTCTTCACGCTGCGCACCACGGTGCCAATGTCAAGCGGACGCACCGTGCGCAGGTCAATGACCTCCACGCTGATGCCCTGCTTCTGCAGCTCCTCTGCCGCTTCCAGGCAGAAGTTCACTGGGCGGCCCCAGCTGGCCAGCGTGCAGTCCGTGCCCGGACGCACCACGCGCGCCTGGCCAAAGGGCACCAGGTACTCCTCCTCCGGCACGGGGCCCTTCATGCTCAGCAGGCGCTCGCTCTCCAGGAAGAAGACCGGGTCGTCGCCGCGGAGCGCGCTCTTCATGAGCCCCTTGGCGTCGTACGGGTTGGATGGAATGGCGATCTTCACGCCAGGCACGTTGCTGTACAGGCCTTCCACAGCCCAGCTGTGCGTGCTGCCCAGCTGGCCGCCAGCGCCGTCGTTGCCACGGAACACCACCGGGCAGCCGAACTGGCCTCCCGACATGTAGAGCATCTTGGGCGCGTTGTTCAGGATGGGATCTGCAGCCACCAGGCTGAACGACCAGCTCATGAACTCCACGATGGGACGCAGGCCCATCATGGCAGCGCCGATGGCCAGGCCAGCAAAGCCGCTCTCCGAGATGGGCGTGTCAATGATGCGGCGCGGACCAAACTCGTCCAGCATGCCGCGGCTCACCTTGTAGGCGCCGTTGTACTGCGCCACTTCCTCGCCCAGCAGGAAGATGCGCTTGTTGCGGCGCATCTCCTCGCTCATGGCCTCGCGCAGCGCGTCGCGGAACTCGATCTCGCGCACGGTCATGCCAGGTCCTCCCCGGTGTCAATAGTGCGGGAGGTGGGCAGGTTGGGCGCGCCACCCAGCATCTCTGGCTGCGTGCTGCCGCTGTACGGACCCCACGGCTCCACGTACACGTCGCGGAAGAGCTCCTCTGGCGGAGGCACAGGGCTGGCGTCGGACCACGCCACGGCTTCGCGCACCTGGTCCTTCACCGACTTCTGCAGGGCCTTGAAGGCGTCGTCGTCCAGCTGGCCAGCCGTGCGCAGCTGGCGCTCCAGCTTGCCGATGGGATCGTCCGCCTCAAAGACATCCTCCTCCTCCTTGGTGCGGTACTTGCGCGGATCGCTCATGGAGTGACCCTTGTAGCGATACGTGCGCATGTCCACAAAGGCAGGCCGGCTCTTGGTGCGGCACTCCTCCACGATGTCCTTCATCTGCGCATAGACGTTCACCACGTCCATGCCATCCACCACAAAGCCCTCGATGCCATAGCCCATGGCCTTGGTCACCAGGCTGTGCGCCATGGTGGTGCCGCGCGCGATGGCGGTGCCCATGGAGTAGCCATTGTTCTCCACCACGTAGATCACCGGCAGGTCCATCAGGCCAGCCAGGTTCAGCGCTTCATGGAAGGCGCCCTGATTGAGCGCGCCATCGCCCAGGAAGCAGAGCGCCACGCGGCCATTGCGCCCGTTGTTCAGGACTTCGTCCTCGTACTTGCACGCAAAGGCCAGGCCAGCGCCCAGCGGCGTCTGCGCGCCCACGATGCCGTGGCCGCCAAACAGGTTGTTGGCGCGGTCGAACATGTGCATCGAGCCGCCCTTGCCCTTGGCGCAGCCACCGATGCGTCCGAACATCTCTGCCATGCAGTGGCGGGGGTCCATGCCGCGGGCCAGCGCGTGCCCGTGATCGCGGTAGGCCGTCACGATGGGGTCCTTGTGCTGCACCGCAGCCGTGCACCCCACCGCCACCGCCTCCTGGCCGATGTACACGTGGCAGAAGCCGCCGATCTTCTTCTCCTGGTACGCCTGCATGCACCGCACCTCAAACTCGCGGATCAGCAGCATGCTGCGCAGCCACTGCAGGCGGGTGGCCGCTGGCACCTCAGCCCGGGCTGGGCTGCGTTTGCGGAACGTGGCGTCGCCAAAGACCTTGTGCATCACCTCATCCGCTGGCGCGGGGGTGGGTGAGTCGGGCTGCTGGCCCGGTGAGCTGGAGTTCTGGACTGACATCGTGTGCGTGGGTAGGCGTGGGCAGACGGGTAGTTATAGGTGATCCAAGGCCCCCCAGGCAAGCAGGAACAGCCACGGCCGCTGTATCGGACACACCGTGCCCAATCCAGCAGCCATGGAAGCCTTTCAGGCGTGGCGCGGGTTACGTTCCAGACTTGGTGGCTGGCGTGTTGGCTGCCGTGGGGGTCTTGGGAGCCCCCTTCTGGGCAGCCGCCTGCCGTTCTTCGTCCTTCAGCACGCGGCCCTGCAGGATGATCAGGGCTGCCTGGAGCTGCGGGTCCACGCCCTTCTCGATCAGCTCTGCTGGATCGCGCTTGACCTTGGGGGTCTTGGCGTCCGGCTTCTCGGCAGCGGTGCTGTCGTCCGCTGTGCCTTCGTCGTTGGGATCCTGCGGCAGATCATCTGCAGAGGAGCGGATCTTGTTGATCTCCTCCAGCTGCACCGGGGTGATGCGGACCAGGTAGTCCGGCACCACGCCCCAGTCCTCTGCGCCGGGCTTCTTGTGCACCAGACGGCCCTTGGCCTCGCCCATCTTGGGCGGCAGCAGGTAGTGCTGCACGGTGAACTTAACGCTGGCGTCCGCCTCGGCGCCACGCCCGCCGATGGGGTGCACCTCCTGCACGCTGCCCTTGCCAAAGCTGCGTTCGCCCAGCACCACCGCTGCGTCATGCGCCTCCAGCGCACCGCTCACGATCTCGCTGGCGCTGGCGCTGCCTTCGTTGATCAGCACCACCGTGGGCAGATTCTGCAGCGGCGCGCGCGCCGGGTTGGCGTTGTATGCAAACAGCTCCTGGCCCATGCGGTCCTCCACGCTCAGGATGCGCCCGTTTGGAACGAACGCATTCACCAGCTGGATGGCGCTCTGCATCAGACCACCCGGGTTGCCCCGCAGGTCCAGCACCAGGCCGTTCAGGTCGCGCTGGGTGGCCATGTCCTTCACAGCGCGCAGGAAGTCCGTGAAGGTGTCGTCCGTGAAGCTGGTCAGGCGCACATAGCCGATGCCAGCATCCTGGTCGATGTACCAGTCCCACACAGGCTCAGAGCGGTCGTTGTAGCCGGTCTTCTTCCAGCCCTGCACGGAGTACATCTTGATCTTCTGGCGGACCAGCGGCACCTCCAGCGGCGCTGCCTCGCCTTCGCGGGCCACCGTCAGCTTGACTGTGGTGCCAGCGGGACCGGTGATGGTGTCCACGGCGCGGTCCAGCGGCCAGTCCGCTGTGGAGACGCCGTCCACCGCCACGATCTTGTCCTTGGGCTTGATGCCAGCGCGGCGCGCGGGCGAGCCGTCCAGCGGATTCTCGATGATGATCTCGCGGTTGTCGTTGTGGCGGATGAGCACGCCCACGCCCACGAAGTTGCCCTTGATGGCCTGGTTGAAGCGGCGCATGCGGTCGGGCCACACGATCTCGGTGTACGGATCCTCGAACTCGTGCGTGACGGTGGCGATGGCCCCGTTGCCGAACTCACGGATGATGGCCTCAAATGGAACCTTGATGGTCTGGTCGTTGGCCTTGCGCAGCGCAGCCATCACGCGGCCCAGCGTGCGCGAGTCCACCTCGGGTGGGCGCATCTTGGACACGGCTTCCACCTGCGCCTTCACCGCAGCGCTGAAGGCGGTGGTGGCGGATGGGTCGCCCACGCCCTGGAAGTTCTCCTTTAGGGAAGGCGTGGTGCCCAGCAGCTCCACCATGTTCAGGCCACCCAGGATGAGGGGCTGCCAGCCCACGTTCTCCAGGTGCTGCGAGGCGATCTGCGACAGCGCTTCGCCCAGCATGGCTTCATTCAGGCCGTTCAGCTGGCTCTTCCAGTCATCTGCGGCCTTCTGGTTGAACTCTGGGAAGGGGCGCGTGCGGTCTTTGGGGTCCAGGCGCTCGTACTGCGCCCTGCGCAGGCTGTGCCACACGCGGGGCGCGTACTCCAGGATCAGCGTCACGCGCGGCGAGACGTCTGTCTCCAGAATGTCGTCGTACTTCAGGTACTGGTCCTTGAAGGGCGTGCCTTCGTAGAGCGTGCGCAGGCGGGAGTACAGGTCCTCTGCCAGCACCCAGTCGCCAGCCTTGCGGGCAGCGTCGGCCTTCTGGTCGGCCCAGGTGATCATCTGCTGGATGGCGTCCGACTTCAGCTCGGTCTTCCAGTCGCTGTCCAGGTACTTGATGTAGGCAGCAGACACCAGGGCCTTAGCCACCTTGTCGGCCTTCTGCGCCTCGGCCATCTCGGCCAGCTTGGTCAGGCGCATCTCTGCTGCAGCCTTCTTGGCTTCCGCCGTCTGCATGTCGCGCCGTGCAATCAGCGCGCGCAGGCGCGACACCGCATCCGTGGCCTGCCCGTCCGGGATGCTCTCCAGCAGCATGTCCACCGAGCTCCGGTCTCCCGTGCGAGCCGACTGCCACAGGCGGTCGCTCCAGTCCTCCACCGACGTGGGGAGCCCTGCCACGGGCACCTTGGTTGGCGCCACTGCCGGAGCAGCAGGCGGTGCTGCTGCGCCAGACTGCGCCACTGCGGGCGCAGCCAAGACCGACGCCAGCAGCAGAGGGAGTGCGTGACGGACGAAACCGAATGCCGAAGTGTGCATGATGGAGCGCCCTCCAGGCGCGTAAGTCACTACGACTTATACTCACATATCGTTCGGAGAACGCTGCAACCCCGATGAGGAATGCAGGCGATAATTCCATATTTCGGTGAGCGCCACGCCCCCGACAACCCCGCCAGGCCAGCCAACCGGGGGCGCCCCTCGGCCTGGCCGTCCCGCTGCCGCCCCACCAGGCAGGCTGGCGGCCAGCATTGACCTTGCTGGGGAGTCGCTTCAGCGCCTGCGCAGGCGGTCTGGGGCTGCAGTGCTGGAAGATCTGCCCTGCACCGGCTGCGGCTACAACCTGAAGGGCCTGACGGTCACCGGCGTGTGCCCAGAGTGCGGCCGCGAGGTGATGGACAGCACCGGGGACGCCGACCGTCCAAAGGCTGGCATCGAGGTGCTCCGCAGCGCCACCCAGACCTATGGCAGCGCGCATCGCAACACCATGGTGTTTGCCCTTGCCTGCGTCTTCTCCAGCACCCCGTGCCTGCTCACTGTGGTCTCTGTGGTGGTCTTTCTGGGCGTGGTGCAGCGCGCCATCGGCCTGTTCCAGATGCGCCGCGCAGTGCAGCTCACGTCGGACCGCGTGGCAAGCGCGCATCGCCTGGCCTGCGTGGCCACTGGGTGCGAGGCGCTGGCAGGCGCCCTGCTGCTGGCCACAGCGCTCTTCAATCTCAGCGTGCTTCCTTCGGTGGCGGCTGGGGGCCTGGACACATTCACCCTCCTGGTGCTGGTGTGGAGCGGTCCGCTGGGCTTTGGCCTCCTGGCCTCGGCCGCACTCTCCGACGCGCTTGCCACGCACTATGTGCTCCGCCTGGAGCGGTCCCGCGCAGCGGTGGCCGTGGCCTTTGCCGCGCCCTCTGCTGGTGCTGTGGCCATGGGGCTCTGGGTGCTGGCCGATCTGGTGGGCAGCCGCGTGCTAAGCGCGTTTGGATTTCTGACCACCCTGGGGGCTGCTGCGCTGTGGGTGTTTGCTGGCTGGGCTGCGTATTGCTACGCCACGGGCACCGCAGACCGGATGCACTCTCCCAGCGACACTGCGCCAGTGCGCCGCGACGATCTGGCCGCTGTGCCACAGCCTGCTGCGTACACCTCGCCAGAGGAGCAGGCGGCCGCCCAGCGCCTCCGCGAGGACGACTCACCCATTCCGATGGACTGACCGCGGCGCGAGGGCGCGCTCGGCCAGGTCTATGGCGCGGCCCAGCGCTGCTGCCTTGTTGAGCGTCTCTTCGTACTCGGCTGCTGGCTGCGAGTCCAGCACCAGCCCAGCGCCAGCCTGCAGGTGCACGCTCCACGGCGTGCGCTCGCCCTTGGTGTGCCCCAGCGTGGGGATCACCATGGTGCGCAGCGCCAGCGCGATGTCCATGTCGCCGTTCCAGCCCACGGCGCCAATGCCGCCTGCATAGGGGCCGCGGCGCACTGGCTCAAGCTCGTCAATGATCTGGATGGCGCGCACCTTGGGCGCACCGCTCACCGTGCCCACTGGCAGCGTGGCGCGCAGGGCGTCCCATGCGTCCAGCTCAGGCCGCAGTTCGCCAGTCACCGTGCTGCTGATGTGCATCACGTGGCTGTACCGCTCCACTTCCATGCAGCGGTCCACTGTCACGGTGCCCTGCTGGCACACGCGCCCCAGGTCGTTGCGGCCCAGGTCCACCAGCATGACGTGCTCCGCGCGCTCCTTCTGGTCGGCCAGGAGCTCGCGCTCCAGCGCTGCATCTTCATCGCCGGTGGCGCCGCGCCTGCGCGTGCCAGCCAGCGGGCGGTTCACCACGGTGCGGCCGCGCACGCGGCACAGGATCTCCGGGCTGCTGGCCACCAGGATGCTGCCCTGCGCCTGCAGGTAGATCTGGTACGGGCTTGGATTCACCACGCGCAGCGCGCGGTAGATGTCGAACGGGTCTGCGTGCGTCGTGCGCTCCAGGCGCTGGCTGAGCACCACCTGGAAGGCGTCGCCTGCGCGGATGTACTCCTGCGCGCGCTCCACCGCGCGCATGAACACCTCGCGAGTCATGCTGCTGCGCTCTGGCACAGCTGGCTGGCCACCCAGATCCAGGCCCACCACGCCCGGCGCCAGCGTTGGCCCAGGTCCAGCGAGGGCGCCGCAGATCGCATCCAGCTGGTGGTTGCCAGCGGCCAGCGCGGCCTGCTCTGTGGCGTGCTCGTCCGCTGGCACAGCCACCACGGCATGCACCAGCTTGGCCACGTGGTCAAACACCGCCACCTGGCGGTACAGGCCAAAGTGCACATCGGGCAGCGCGCGGTCATCCTTGGGCGCGGATTCAAATGGCAGCTTTCCCGGCTCCAGGTAGCGCACGGCGTCGAACGCGCAGTAGCCCACCCAGCCGCCGTGGAATGCAGGTGGCACAGGGTGGTGCGCCACAGGCTGGTAGCGCGCGCCCAGGCGGCGCACCACCTCCAGCGGGTTGTCTGCGCGGTGGCGCTCCGTCAGGCCCGAACGGTGGTCGTGCACCTCCACCTGGTGCTGGCGCGCCACCACTTCCAGCGCGGGCCGCGCGCCCAGCATGGACCACCGCCCCACGCTGCCGCCGTTCTCCACGCTCTCAAAGAGAAAGCTGGGTGCGGTGCGGTCGTCTGGAGCCACCAGGCGGCGATACGCCAGCACCGGCGTCAGCTGGTCGCTGAGCAGCCGGCGGCACAGCAGGAGGAGTGGCGTCTTCTGATCAGGCATGGCGGTGAGCTGGTTCCATGCGGCGCAGGGCCACTCGGCGTGCAGCGGTGGCTGCAATCGCGATGGCGTCTGCCACATCGGGCGGTTCGGGCAGCGACCTGAGCCCAAACTGGTGCATCACCGCGCGCTGCATCTGGCCCTTGGAGGCCTGGCCGCGCCCAGTGAGCGCCTTCTTGATCTCCGCTGGCGCATATTCCTCCACAGGCAAGCCGGCCTGCGCCGCTGCCAGCAGCACCACGCCGCGGCCATGCCCCATGACGATGGCCGTGCGCACATGCTTCACGTGCGCAAACACCGCCTCCACCGCCACGCAGCCTGGCTCCAGATCCACCAGCAGGCCCTGGAGGTCCGCATGCAACTGGACCAGACGCTCCGCCACCGTGTGCTTCTGGTTCAGCCGGATGACGCCCGCCTCCACCAGCGTGGGGTCGGCAGCGCCAGGCAGCAGGTCCACTGCTGCGTAGCCCGCCACGCGCAAGCCGGGATCAATGCCCAGCACGCGCATCAGCAGCGCTCCTGCAGCATGGTGTTCCTGCGCGCAGCCAGCATGTCTGGAAGTCTAGCGGTGCGCTGCGCCTGGCCCTGCAGCGCGCGGGCCGATGATCAGCTGTACCGGGGTGCCCACCGGCGGCACTGCGCTGGTCCGCACCTGCCACGTGGGCGCATCCACGTCGGCCTGGTCGGAGAGCACCTGGTCAAAGGCGATCACTTCATCGCCAAAGGTGACGATGCCCACCACGCTGCCTGTCATGTCCGCCACATAGTGCTCGCCTGGCCCCATGGCGCGCGTGTTGAGCCTGATCTGCGATCCAGCGAAGATCCACGCCTGCTCTGGGAACGCTGCGCCGTGCACCGGGTCGTGCACCCAGGCAGACAGCGGCGTCTCTGTTCCATTCACGCGCACCCACAGCGACAGCGCGTCGCCCGTGGGCGGCACACGCGCTGACCCGCGCCAGCTGCCGGGATGGCCTGGCTGAAATCCAGCCAGCAGCAGCGCTGCGTGCAGCGTGCTGGGCGGCGCTGCCACAGTCAGGATGCTCTCGTGCTCGCGGGTGCCCACGCTGCAGACCGCCTGCTCAAGCCAGCCTGCGTCCAGCGCCACGGTGGCGTCCACCAGCACCGTGTGGTGCTGGCGATCCACCTGCACGCCGGGAGCCAGCTGCACCACCAGCGCGTGCGGCGCTGTGGGCGGAGCAGGCGCTGCTGACGGAGCGGGCGCAACAGGTGCTGCGGGCGCAACAGGCGCACCCCGCATGGCAGCGTCCTCATTATTTTGAACAGAGACAGACTGTCTACTGTCTGCCGGTGTACACCCAGCGCCCACGCATGCCACGCAGCTGGTCATCCAGGCGGAGGCAAAGAAAAAGGCCCGGCGGAGGCAAGCCTCACGCCGAGCCCTTCCGGGGGCAAGTGGGACGTCCATACTGTAGGAAGTTAACCTTCCGTTGGCAAGCGCCGGCAGAAACTTCGGTCAATCCACGAATCAACTGTAGGGGATTGCCTTTCATGGACGCTCTCAATACGAATCCGCCCTCTCCCTGTGTGCCCGAAACCATCCTCCTTGGCAGGCGGGTTCGATTTTCCATGTTGCAAGGTCCGAGAGCATTCATGGAGGAATCCACACTTTTGCGGGCAGGCAATTCCCTGCTGGGATTGCCCACCTTGGCAGGTCTGGGGACATGGACTGAGGTGGAAATCTGCGTGCGGGGCGCCACCGATCCTGCCACTGGCTACCTGGTGGGCATCCAGGAATTGGACCGGCTGGTCCGACTGCACGTGGTGCCCTCCTTCAGCCATGCCCTGCATGCGGCGGCGCACAGCGACCGTCCCGCACCGCAACCAGCGATGCTCCTGGCGCAGAGCGCAGCCGCTCTGGAAGCAGACTTGCCATCCGCGGCTCGCCTGTGGGCGCTGCGATGGCGGCCCAGCCCATTCTTGTGCGTAGAGTGGTGCCCACGCATGCCTGGCACCGCGCTGCTGTCCGAGACCTTTGAGTTTGCCGCCGCCCACCGGCTGCATTGCCCAGACCTCACCGAGGCAGAGAACCGCCGCATCTTTGGCAAGTGCAACAACCCGAACGGGCACGGGCACAACTATCGCGTGGAAGTGGCCGTGCGCGTGCCGCTGGAAGGCGCAGCCTTCAGTCAGCCGCAGCTGGAGGATGTGGTCAACCGCACCATCATTGATCGCTGGGATCACCGGCACCTGAACCTGGACACGGAAGAGTTCCGCACCGTGAACCCGTCGGTGGAGAACATCGCGGCAGCGTCGCACCGCCTGTTGGCGGCTGCCTTGCGCGGCACTGCAGCAGAACTTGTCCAGGTGCGCGTGTGGGAGACAGACAAGACGTCTGCCACCTATCCAGCCCCGGCAGCAGCGCCGGATGGCGCACAGGCCTAGCCCAGATCTTCTTCCGCCAGCAGCCGGAAGCGCTTGCGCAGCAGGATCTGGCCTGCCAGGTGGATGTCGTCCACAGCAATCACCACGCCGGGGCGGTCACCCCGCATGAGCAGCGGGTAGGCAAAGCGGATGTTCAGCTCAGCGCTCAACAGGTAGCTGCACAGGTTCGATAGTGTCTGGTCGTCGCCCAGCTCTGCCACCACGATGTCTGTCTCGCTGAAGGTGTAGTGGTTGCGCCGCAAAATCTGGCGTGCTGCATCTGCGTTGCTGAAAACAGCGCGCACTACGGCGTAGTCGCTGCTGTCCACGATGGAGAGCGCTGCCAGGTTGGCGGCGGAGCTCTCGTCAAAGATGCGCACCAGCTCCAGCAGCTTGCCCACCTTGTTGTCCAAGAACACGCTGAACTGGCGGACGGTGGGGGCTGCGTAGCCCAGTTCAGTGTCGGTGGAAGGAGGTGTGGCCTGGCTCACGGGAGTGCTCTGGAGTGTGGCACAACAGGCGGGGCAGCATAGCCGCCCTCCAGGTCACGCGCCTACGATGAACTCTGGCTCATCCGCGCGCGGCAGCAAGCCAGCGTCTGCAGCGCGCGCCAGCAGCGTGCGCACGGCGCGCCGCCCTTCGGGGCCATAGTCCAGCGTCCACCGATTGACGTACATGCCGATGAACTGGTCCGCCAGCTGCACGCTCAGCCCTTCTGCAAACTGCATGGCGTAGGCGATGCTCTCCTGCCGATGCTCCAGCGCGTACCGCACGCTCTGCTCCAGCAGGCGCGCCACGCGCTGGCAGGTGCCGGGTCCATGCCGCTGGTCCAGCGCGCGCAGCACGCAGTTGGCGCCCAGCGGCAGCGGCAGGCCACACTGCTCTCGCCACCACGCGCCCAGGTCTGCCACCAGCTCCAGCCCCTGGTCCCGGAAGGTCAGCTGGCCTTCGTGGATCACCACGCCAGCGTCGTACTCCCCTGCTGCCACGCGATCTGGAATCTGCTTGAACGGCACCACCACGGGTGTGAACGCCCCCGGCCCCAGCAGGAGGCTGGTGGTCAGGAACGCTGTGGTGCCAGCGCCTGGGATCGCAATGCGCCGGCCGCGCAGGGCGGCGGGCTGGCATGCCTGCCGCGCCACCAGCTTGGGGCCGTAGCCGTCGCCCACAGAGCTGCCGCAGGCCGTCAGCGCATAGCGGCTGGCGATGCGCGGGTAGGTGGCCACGCTGGCAGCGGTGATCTCCAGGTCGTCGCTGCCGGCGATCGCGCGCTGGTTCAGCGCCTCGATATCCGCAGGCACAGCCTGGAAGCGGAAGGCATCCGAAGCCACCCGGGGCGGCTTGCCGCCCAGCTCCAGCAGCGGCCACCACATGAAGGCGTCGTCTGGATCGGGTGAGTGGCCAAGGCGCAGCAGCGGGCGAGCGTCCACACAGCCAGCCTAGCGCGTATGGTGGCGGGCATGTGGCGCCCTGTCCTTGCACTGTTCACCCTGGTCATGCTGGCCAGCCCCGCACACGCGCAGAAGGCGGCTGATGCCTTCCACCACCTGATGGACGAGTACCAGCGTTGGGTGGACATCGCCTACCCAGAAGAGGCGCTGGCACAGGGCCGCCCCACCAAGGCAGACCAGATCACCGATCCATCCATCGAAGGCATCGAGCGCCGGCAGTCGCAGGTGGCGGTGTTCCTTCAGGAGATGACAGAGATCAACCCCGCCCAGCTGGAAGGCGAGGATCGCCTGAACTACCAGCTGCTGCGCCGCAGCCTGCAGGAGTCTGTGGATGGCCACCGCTTCCGCGCGTTCCTCATGCCCATCAGCGGTCGCGACGGCCCGCAGCAGTCCATCCCGCAGATGACAGATCGGATGCCCTTCCGCACCGAGGCCGACTACCAGAACTACCTGAAGCGCCTGACTGCCGTGCCAGAGGCCGTGCGCGGCGTGCAGCGGCTGCTGGAGCTGGGCGTGGCCGAGCACCGCGTTCCACCCAAGGCCACCATGGTGGACCTGCCAGCGCAGTTTGACGCGGTGCTGAACGGCGGCCTGGCGCAGTTGCGCGCGCCCTTTGCGCAGATGCCAGACACCATCCCGGCCGCGCGGCAAGCAGAAATGCGCGCCGAGCTGGACACGCTCATCCCGCCCATTCTGGACGCGCTGGTGGAGCTGCGCACGTACGTGATCCAGTCGTACCTGCCAGCGTGCCGGGACACTGTGTCAGCATCCAGCCTGCCAGATGGCGCTGCGTACTACGACTTTGCGCTGCGCGCGCACACCACCACCAACCTGACTGCCAAGCAGATCCATGACATCGGGCTGGCAGAGGTGGCCCGCATCCGTCAGGAGATGCTGGCTGTGATCCGCAAGACAGACTGGTACACAGCTGACCCCGCGCGCGCCACCATGCAGCCAGATGCGCTCTTTGCTGCGTTCCTGCAGTACCTGCGCACCGATCCACGCTTCTACTGCAAGACAGAGGAGGAGCTGCTGGCACGCTACCGCGACATCTGCAAGCGGATTGACTCGTTCCTGCCAGGGCTGTTCCACACGCTGCCGCGCAACAGCTACGGCGTGCGCCCCGTGCCCAAGTTCATGGCGCCCACGCAGACCACCGCGTACTACATGCCGGGCTCGCTGCGCGCTGGCAACGCGGGGTACTTCTGCGCCAACACCTACGCGCTGGACCAGCGCCCCACCTACGAGATGATCCCCCTCAGCCTGCACGAGGCCGTGCCAGGCCACCACCTGCAGATCTCCATTGCACAGGAGCTGCCAGAGCAGCCAGAGTTCCGCCGGCAGCTGGGCACCACTGCGTTTGTGGAGGGCTGGGCGCTGTACGCAGAACGGCTGGGCATTGAGATGGGATTCTTTGCCAATGACCCGTACGCGGACTTCGGCCGCCTGCTGTACGAGATGTGGCGCGCCTGCCGACTGGTGGTGGACACCGGCATTCACGCGTTTGACTGGACGCGGCAGCAGGCCATTGACTACATGAAGCAGAACACTGCGCTCAGCGAGCTGAACATCACGCGCGAGGTGGACCGCTACATTGACTGGCCTGGCCAGGCGTGCGGCTACAAGATCGGCGAGCTGAAGATCCGCGAGCTGCGCGACCGCGCGCAGAAGGAGCTGGGAGCAGCCTTTGACCTGCGCGCCTTCCACGATGCAGTGCTGGGCGCTGGCGCCCTGCCGCTGGATGTGCTGGAGCTGCGCATCACCGACTGGATTGCAGCGCAGAAGAAGGCTGCGGCAGCAGCGCCAGCAGGCTGACCCAGCCACCCGCGCGCTGCACGGCTCTTCACCCTGCAGCCCAGCTGCTGTCGCGCAGGAACGGGTTCGTCGCCCGCTCCCGGCCAATGGTGGTGGCTGGACCGTGGCCAGGGTGCACCGCGGTGTCGTCTGGCAGTGCCAGAAGCACCTGGTGCAGGGAGCGGTGAAGATCTCCCGGATTGCTGGTTGGAAGGTCGGAGCGGCCGACTGAGCCAGCAAAGAGCGTGTCGCCCACCAGGGCGGTGCGGGCCGCTGGGCAGACCAGCGTGATGCCACCTGGGCTGTGGCCTGGCGTGTGCAGCACCTGCCAGCGCGTGCCATTCAGCGTCAGCTCCTGGCCGTCGAACAGGTCATCCGTGGGCTCGCGCGCGCTGAACGGCATGCCTGCAAAGGCGCTCAGGTTGAGCTCTGGGTCTCCAAAGAATGCGCGCTCTGCGCTGTGGGCAAGCACCGGCGCGTGCGGGAAGGCCTGGCGCGCCACCTCCCGCCCCAGGATGTGGTCTGCATGGGCGTGCGTCAGCACGATGGCCTCTGGGTGGAGCCCGTGCTCCTTCATGTAGAGCAGCACGGGCGCTGGCTGGTATCCCGGGTCCACCAGAAAGCATGCTGGGTCCAGGGGCTGCCCTGGCGCTGGCCGGGTGCACACCACATAGCAATTGGTATCAAAGGGGCCCAGGGGTTGGCCATGCACCACCACAACGCTCATGCCACCAGCCTAGGCGGGGGCCACCACGGCTGCCACGCTGTAGTATTGGGGCATCAAAGGGGGTTTTGCATGTTGACTGCACTGGTTGGAGCCGTGGTGTTGGCCATTCTGCTGAAGTCCCTCAGCGACGCAGAAGTTGGCCTGGGTGGCGTGCTGCTGACTTCCGTTGGCACGTCCATCTGTGGCAGCTTGTTGGCGTACCTCATGGTGCTGTACATGGGAGTCACAGGGGCGTTCCTGGCGCTGCCAGTCATCGCGCTGGCGCTGGCCGTCTTCCTGAGCGTTTTCTACGAGATTGAGCTGTGGCGCTCAGCGGTGATTGCCACGGGCTACTTGATCGCTGTGGCAACGACCAGATGGGTGCTGACCTCCATCACGCAACCGGGCTGACGATGTTCCTATACTGCGCCCCGTGCGCGCGGAACGGAATCCACCCGCTGGCAGCAGCGTGCGCGCCCTGGCATGGGGCGTGGTGGCTGCATGCGCTGGCATGGTGGGTGGCTTGACGGGTGGATGCGACCAGATCACGTCCGATGTCAACGACGTGAGCGGCTCATTCTTCCCGCCCACGCCCAGCGAAGCCGCGCGCTGGGCGGTGGACAACACCAACCCAGAGAACCAGCGCCGCGGCGTGGTGCTGCTTGGCAACGCCTCCTTTGGTGGGCAGGCCACCTACGTGGAGCTGTACACGCTGTATGTGCAGGACAGCACTGACCCGCTGGTGAAGGCCGCTGCCATTCAGGCGCTCTCCATGCACGGTGACCCTGCGGCTGCACCGCTGATCGCAGAGCAGCTAAAGAACCCAGTCAAGCAAGTGCGGCTGGCTGCTGCGCGTGGCTTGCAGCGCATCCACAATCCGGCTGTGGCGGATGCACTGTGGAAGTCGCTGGTGGCAGAAGAAGAGGACAGCGACGTGCGGATCGAGGCCGCCATTGCGCTGGGCCAGTACCCGCGCGATGACGTCTTCCAGGCGCTGTGCGCTGCGCTGGACCAGCGAGAGCTGGCTGTGAACCTGGCTGCAGCAGACAGTCTGCGCCTGATCACAGACCAGGACTTTGGCCTGGACCGCCCCATGTGGCTCAGCTGGTACCAGAGCCAGACCAAGCCATTCCGGACCTTTGTCCCCTACTACTACCCCACGTACCAGCGCGCGTTGGGATTTGGGGACTACCTGATGTTCTGGTCCATTCCCACGTTTGAACAGCCTGGTGTGCCCACTGGCATGGGTGAGCTGCCGCCACCCGCGCCCACGCAGCCAAGCGCCACGCCGCCCGCGCCATCCGCGCCACCGGCCCCCGCGTCTCCATCGCCGCCCGCGCCACCGCCGCCCGCACCTGCGCGGCCGTAACGGCCCCGCGGCGCGGGTGCGGGCCTAGACTTGGCCCCTTGCGCCCAGACGCCCCACCACGCACCGCCAAAGAAGAGCGCGCGTTCGACGCACCAGAGCTTGAGCTTGGGTCGCTGCAAGACCCCATGGCTGCTGTGGCTGCGGGCGACGCTGCCGTGGATGACGAGCGCATCATCCGCAGCGGCCGCCTGGCAGGCAAGAGCCTGTGGCAGGCCGTGTGGATCCTGAGCGTGCCCGTGATGATCCAGCAGCTGACTGGCGCGCTGGTGGGCACCACTGACACGCTGCTGGCCGGCAATCTGCCGCCCGACGTGCGCGCTGCGGCGCTGGATGGCGTGGGCTTTGGCGCTGCGTTCATGTGGATCGCCACCATCGTGCTGGCTGGTCTGGGCGTGGGTGCGCAGGCCATCGTGGCGCGCGGCATGGGCGGCGGCAGCACCAGCGAGGCGCGCGTGGCTGCTGGCACAGGCACCACGGCCAGCCTGGTGGCAGGCGTGCTGGGCGGCGTGCTGGTGTGGTTCAGCGCACCAGCCATCGGCGCTGCCATGGGCCTCAGCGAGCAGGCCAACAGCTTTGCCACGGAGTACGTGCGCATCATCGCGCTCAGCATGCCGCTCTTGGGCGTGATGACCGTGGGTGGCATGACCCTGCACGGCGCGGGGGAGACGTCGCGGCCGTCCAGCATCGCCGTGCTGGTGAACGTGGTGAACGTGGTCTTCAGCTGGGCGCTGTCCGGCGTGGTGATCTCCGTGGGCAAGGCGGTGCTGCCCAACTGGTTTGGGCTCGACCCCATCCGCTGGGGCGTCACCGGCATCGCGGGCGGCACAGCCATCGCCTATGTGGTGGGCGGCGTGCTGACCTGGCTGGTGCTCAACCGCGGCGTGAAGGACTTCCGCGTGCGCACGCGCGACCTGGTGCCAGACAAGGCCATGCTCCGGCGCATCGTGGCGCTGGGCATTCCCAACATGCTGGAGGGCGGCGTGATGTGGGCCACCACCAGCATTGGCGTCACCAAGTTTATCGGCATGGCCGCAGCGGCAGAAGGCGGCGCCTCTGGCCCAGCGCAGGGCCTGTTTGGCGCGCACATGATCGCAGTGCGCTGGGAGGCGTTCAGCTTCCTGCCAGGGTTTGCCATGGGCACGGCCGCAGGCGCGCTGGCCGGGCAGTACCTGGGCGCTGGCAGTCCAGCGCTGGCGCGGCGCGCCATCTGGGTGTGCCTGTGGATTGGCATGGCCATCATGGGCGTGCTGGGCACGGTGTTCATGTTCTTTGGCCACCCGCTGGCGCTCCTCATGACGCGCGATCCGGTGGCTGTGGAAGAGGTGCCCAAGGTGCTCTTCATCTGCGGGCTGGTGCAGATTCCGTTTGCCATGAGCATCGTGCTGCGCCAGGCGCTCAAGGGCTGCGGCGACGCGCGCTGGACCTTCTACATCACGCTGGTCTCCATGACCGCGGTGCGCCTGCCGCTGGCCTACCTGTGCGGCGTGGTGCTGGGCTGGGGGCTTTCCGGAATTTGGATCGGTCTTTGCGTGGAGCTGGCGGTGCGCGGGTTCCTGTTCCTGGCCCGCTTCCAGTGGGGCCGTTGGGCCCAGCTGCAGGTGTAGGCGCGCACGTCGCAGGGTCCTACACTGTTGGATCGGCCATGCAGCACTCCCCCACTACCGACGCTGGATTCATGCGCGCTGTCGTTGCTGGAGAGGCGCGGCTGACTCCGCAGCAGGGCCTGGACATCCTGCTGCACATGCCGCTGCAGGATCTTGGCATGTGGGCGGATCTGCGCTGCCGTGCGGTGCATGGCGACCACATCCGCACCTACGTCATTGACCGCAACATCAACTACACCAACGTCTGCACCGCGCGGTGCACCTTCTGCGCCTTCCGCCGCGACGCCGAGGACCACGACGCCTACACGCTGGACTACGACACCCTGCTGCGCAAGGTGGAGGAGCTGGTGGGGATCGGCGGCACGCAGATCCTGATGCAGGGCGGCATGAACCCGCAGCTGCCGCTCAGCTGGTACCTGGACCTGCTGCGCCTGATCAAGCAGCGCTTTCCCAGCGTGCACGTGCATGCGTTCAGCCCGCCAGAGTTCGCAGAGTTCGTGCATTTCTTCAACCCGCCAGGCAGCACGTACCAGGAACAGGTGCGCGGCGTCATGGAGCAGCTGCGCCAGGCTGGGCTGGACAGCGTGCCAGGCGGCGGCGGCGAGATCTTTGCGCCTGCCGTGCGCCGGAAGATCGGCCTGGGCAAGTGCGACGCCGAGCAGTGGCTGAGCACCATGTACGTGGCGCACGAGCTGGGCATGAACACCAGCGCCACCATGATGTTTGGGCACATCGAGGGCCGCGCTGACCGCATCCACCACATGGAGCTGGTGCGCCAGTGGCAGGACCGCGCCATCAAGGACTTTGGGAGCGGCGCTGGCGGACGGTACAAGGCCTTCATCAGCTGGCCTTTCCAGCGTGAAAACACCCCGCTTGGCCGCGCCAAGGAATGGGGCGACGGCGAAGGCGACGATCTGAACGCCCCCTTCCCCGGCGATGTGGTGGCCACGCTGGACGGCACAGGCAGCAAGGACGCGCATCCGGAGTTCGGGCGCCGCGTGCGCATGGCCGGCGCCGTGGAGTACCTGCGCACGCAGGCAGTCAGCCGCCTGTACCTGGACAACATCCATTCCATCGGCGCCAGCTGGGTGACCATGGGCCCGCACGTGGGCCAGGTGGGCCTGCGCTTTGGCGCCAACGACATGGGCAGCGTGATGATGGAGGAGAACGTAGTGAGCAGCGCTGGCACGGTGCACTGCCTGAACGAGCCCATGCTCTGCCGACTCATCCGCGACGCTGGCTTCCTGCCAGCCCAGCGCAACAACAGCTACGACCTGTTGAAGGTGCACGATGGCCCAGACAGCCCGGACCTGCGCGTGACAGACTGGAGCACGCTGCGCGCCAAGCCGCTGCACCAGCAGGCCCCGCGCGAGCCAGCGCCCGCCAAGGTGCCGCTCACCGTGACGGCAGAGCCCACGCCGTCATAGTCCACGGCGCCAGCGCATTGGAGCGCACCTGGCCCTCTGGCATGTCGGCGTCGGCGCCGTGTTCCATCTCGGCGTCGTCTGTCTCCGCGCCATCCGCGCCTTCGTCGCCACCATCGCCATCGGGGCTGGACGCTGGCGCACCAGAACCACTCTGGACAGGCGGCGGCGGGAACCCACCAGGCGCTGCCATCACCACGGCATAGATGATGGCGGCGTAGCCCGTTCCACAGGTGAGGATGAGCGCCAGCGGCGGCACCACCACGCTGACCGCCACGCGCACGCCGGATGTTCGCGCCACCTGGGACAGCATGATTCCTGCCAGCGCGGGCACCCAGCCAAGCATCGCCGGGCCCAGGCAGTGCGTCCCCACGCATGGGATGGATACCAGCACCGTGGGTGTGGCGCCGTAGGCCCAGCACGCCAGCACCTTGGAGTACGTCAGGTTTGGATCCTTGAACTTCAGCACGAACCACGAGACGCCTGCTGCCATCGCCAGCAACAGCACGCCGAACAACGCCATGCCCACCGCAAAGCCCATCATGAAGAGCGCCGGACCAAGGTCACTCCAGCCAGGGCCCGCAGACCGGCCGCCCATGCGCACGGCCACAGCCAGCCCCAGCATGAGCAGGCCAAAGCTCACGCCCATCAATGCCGCTGGAATCAGCAGCGAGGCGAACCAGCTGGTGGTGTCGGTGCGCGCTGAGTGGGAGATGGCCATGCCAACCTTGCTTGGCGATCCCATGCACAGCTTGAAAGTCTGCCACCACGCGCGCCATCGGCCGAGAGATGCGCGCCGGCACCAAGGGATGTCGTCGGTGCTGACGTCCTGGCCTTCCAGCCCAGGCAGCGAGCGCAGCACCATGTTGGTGTCCATGGAACAGTGCGCGCCACAGCGCACGCACGTGAACTCTGGCGGGATCAGGTGCCCCGCGGTGCTGGTGCCGTAGTACTCCTGATCGCACCCGGGGCAGCAGTAGCGGACCTGGTTCGGCAGGAAGCTGAATGCAGAAGGCAGGAACGCTGTGCCGCACTCTGGGCAAGTGCGCCCCACCACGTTCCATAGCGAGTAGTCGCAGTTGCGGCAGCGCACGCTTAGTCCTCTGGCGCCCCAGCAGCGATGCGGCGCCGGAACTCAGCCTCCAGCTTCTGCGTCACAGGACCCACAGCGCCAGACCCGATGCGCGTATCGCCAATCTGCGAGACGCCCACGATCTCGGCCGCGGTGCCGGTCAGGAAGACCTCGTTCGCGGACTCCAGGTCTGCAAGGCGCATCTGCGGCTGTCGCACCGTGTAGCCCAGCGCTGGCGCCAGCTCATCCACCACAAACTGCCGGGTGATGCCATGCAGGATTCCAGCCTCAGCAGGTGGGGTCAGGATCTCCTTGCCGCGCACCGCAAAGATATTGTCGCCGGTGCACTCGCTGACGTAGCCATCGGTGTTCAGCATGATGGCTTCCAGCACGTCGGCATCAATGGCCTCGATCTTGGCCAGGATGTTGTTCAGGTAGTTCAGGCTCTTGATGGCCGGGTCCAGGCACTGGATGGGGATGCGCGGCCGCCGGGCCACGATGACCTTCATGCCCTTCTGGTACAGCTCTGGCGGATAGAGCTGGATGGTGTCCACGATGATGATCACGCACGGCTTGGGGCAGCGGAACGGGTGCAGCCCCAGCGTGCCTGCGCCACGCGTGACCACCAGGCGGATGTAGCAGTCCTTCATGCCGCAGGCGGCCATGGTCTCCTTCATGGCGCGGCCCAGCGTGGCGGCGTCGTAGGGAACCTGCAGGCGGATGCGTTCGGCGCTCTCCTCCAGGCGGCGCAGGTGCGACGCCATCTTGAAGATGCGCCCGCCGTAGCCGCGCAGCCCTTCGAACACGCCGTCGCCGTAGAGCAGGCCATGGTCGTACACCGGCACCCGCGCGTCAGCGGCGTTGACCAGCTCACCATCCATCCAGATCTTGCGCGGGGCGGCGTGCGACATAGGCCGGAAGTGTAGTGGCCCGGCGCGTCAGCCCGCGTGCACCTTGCGGTGCCGGGCCACTGGAATTCCCAGCTGCTCGCGGTACTTCATCACCGTGCGCCGGGCGATCTGCACGCCCTTCTCCTTCAGCGCTGCGGCGATTGCCTCGTCGCTGAGCGGCTGGGTGCGGTCCTCTGCATCAATCACGTCCTTCACCATCTGGCGGATGGCGTTCCAGCTGGTGCTCTCGCCCTCGCTGGTCTCGGTGCCGCCGCTGAAGAAGCGCCGCAGCTCCACCATGCCGCGCGGAGTCTGCAGCCACTTGCCAGCCACCGCGCGGCTGATGGTGCCCACGTGCAGGCCCAGCTTGTCGGCCAGCTCTGTCATCTCCAGCGGCTTCAGCGCCTCGGGGCCTTCGTCAAACCAGCCGCGCTGGCGGCGGATCACCTCGTCCACCACGCGCAGCAGCGTGGAGCGGCGCTGATGCAGCGCCTCGATGAGCCACTCGGCCGAGCGCACGCTGCGGCCCACGAACTCGCGCGTGGGTGCGTCCAGGCGGTCGTCCTGCGTCATGCGCCCGTAGGTGGGGCTGACCCGCAGCACGGGCAGCGCACCATCTGCCAGCGCCGCCACATACCGATCCTGGTCTGCGTCGTACTCCACCACCACGTCGGGCATGATGGGCGTCTCCGCAGACTCCACCACGTCGCGCCCCGGCGCCAGGCGCAGGCGTCGGAGCGCCTCGCGGGCGGCGTTCAGCCGCGCCATGGGAATGCCACTGCGGGCCTCGATGCGCGGCAGGCGGTTCTCCAGCAGGTCGTCCCACTGCCCCTCCACCATGGCGCGGGCATCCTGCCACACCTGGCGGTCCACGCCGCTGCCCCGGTCCGGATCGCGGCCATCCAGAATGGCGTCCAGCTGCAGCAGCAGGCTCTCGCGCACGTCGCGGGCGGCGATGCCCGGCGGCTCCAGGGTCTCCTGGATGCACTTGAGCGCGCGCTCCATCAGCGCCTCGTCCCAGGGATGGCCGGCAGCAGCGGCCTGCTGGCAGATGGCATCCAAGGGCGCGTCCAGCAGACCGTCGTCGTTCAGGTACTCGATCAGAAAGCTGCCCGGCGCCTGCAGCTCTGCCGCCACGTCTGAAAGCCGCCATTCGTGCTGCAGGCGATCGGTCAGTGTCTCGGCGCGCGAGGGCGTGTTTGCCAGCGCCGCCATCTTGGGATCGCGCTCGCCATCGCTGCGGGCCACGCTGGGGCTCGCGCCATCGTCCATGAGATCGTCGTAGCTGCGCTCCAGCTCTCGCAGGCGCTCGAACCCCTCGGCGCTTCCATCGTCCGGGCCTGCAGGCCGCTCATGCTCGGGCGGCACCTGCTCCTGGTCCAGCCCCGGCTCCTGCGCCTCCAGCGCCACGTTGCTCTCCAGTTCCTGCAGGATGCGCTCCTCCAGGGCGGCAGCTGGCAGCGCCAGGATCTCCATGCTCTGGATGAGGCGCGGCGCCAGCTTCAGCTGCTGGCCCATCTTCAGGTGCTGGCCGGTCTCCATCCGCACCTAGAGCTCCTGCCTGCACGCAATGGCGTCGGCCAGCACAGCCTTGCTGGCGAATTCAATCTGCCCACCCGCTGGCAGGCCGCGCGCCAGGCGCGTCACCTTCACGCCGCTGCGCTGCACGGCGCTGGCCACCTGCAGGCCAGTAGTGTCGCCTTCCATGTCCGGGTTCATGCCCAGGATCACCTCGCGCACCGGCACGCCGCGGCTGTTGGATGCCGGATGCTCGATGCGCTTCAGCAGGTCCGGCAGCGTGAGCGAATCTGCGTCCACGCCGTCCAGCGGGTCCACCCGGCCCATCAGCACGTGGTACACGCCCTTGTACATGCCAGCCTGCTCCAGGCTGATGAGGTCCTTGGGCTGCTCCACCACCAGCACCACGCCTGCGTCGCGCGCAGGATTGCTGCACACCACGCACGGGTCGGCATCAGTCAGGTTCCAGCACACGCTGCAGTGGCGGATGGTGCGCTTCACATCTCGGATGGCGTTGGCCAGCTTCATGGCTTCCGGCTCCGGGCTCTTCAGCACGTGGAACGCCAGGCGCTCGGCGCTGCGCCGGCCGATGCCCGGCAGCTGCGCGAACTCCTGGATGAGCCGCACCACACACTCCGGGTACCCAGCGTTGGATCGCTCTGTGGCCACGCGCACAGTGTAGGTGCGCGGGCCCTGCCAACTTGCTACAGATGCGAGAGCAGGCTGCGCGGAACTGGCAGCCCCATCTCCTCGGCCACATCGGCCACGCGGGTGGCCGCCTCCTTGCGGGCGTGGGCGCTAGCGTCGTTGCAGGCCTGCGCGATGGCGCTCTGCAGGCGGCCGCGGCCTTCGGGTGTCGCTGCCATTTCGACAGCCGCAGGATCAATGTCCACCGACAGCGTCTCCATGCGCCCGTTCATCACCACGCGCACATGGCGGCAGGCGCTGTGGCCTGTGCACTGCAGGCGACCCAGCTCCTCCTTGGTCTCCTCGAACTTGGCCTTGATCTTGGGCAGGTCCTTCAGGAGTCCAGCGACACCTGCGGCTGCCTTCAGCTTGTCAAACATGCACGTCTCCAGCGGGCGGTTCGTCCGGCTCCTCGGGAGCCACTTCGGCTGGGGGCAGCGTACCCGCTGCCTCCACCCTGCCAATGCTGGCATCAAACAGGTCCGCGATCTGACGCACCAGCGGATGGTGGCGCGCTGCGTCGTCCCCCGCGCCGCTGGCTGCTGGCGCTGGCGCGGGCCGGCGCGCGGCTGGCTCGGCTGCATCCACCATCACGCGGATGCGCTGGCCGCTGGCCGCTTGCGCAAGGGCGGCCACCTGCTCGCTGCGCGCGGCGGCAAAGGTGGCGCCGCGCTCGGCGCGCCGCACGCGCAGACGCAGCACGCCTTCCGTGAGCGAGAGCGGCTCAAAGCTCTCCAGCAATGCCATCTCGCGCGGCACCTCTGCGCTCCGCGTCAGCATCTGTTCCCACAGCGCCCCAACAGTGGCAGGCGGCTCCGCAGGCTCCGGGACAGGCGCGCGCGGCGCTGGCGCCCGGGCAGGCGCAGCCGGCGCCGCTAGGGGCGCTGCGGTTTTTTTGGCGGGCTCTCCGGCGGCAGCACGCTGGCTTCGGTGGGCGCAAACCGCTGCGCCAGCGCCAGGCGCACCAGCGCTGCGTCATACAGCGTGCGCGGCGCCCCGCTCTGCTTGGCGCTGCGCAGCACAGCGTCGCACACAGCGATCATGTGCGCCAGGGTGGCGGCGTCGAACGCCGCAGCGTCTCGCCCAGCCTCTGCGCGGGCCTCGTCCGCAAGCTCCACCAGCGGGCTGTCTGCGCCACAGGCGCTGGCCAGCATGAGCGTGCGGAAGCGGTCTGCAAGGAGCTCAAGCGCCTGCTCCACGCTGGAGCCGCTCTCCAGCAGCTGGGCGCCAGCGCGCAGCGCGTCAGGAGCGCTGCCGCGGCCGATGGCCTGCGCCACGGCCGCCACCAGCGCAGCATCTGGCAGGCCCAGCACCTCGGACAGCAGCTGCGCGGTCAGCGCACCACTGGCGCTGGCCGCCACCAGGCGGTCCAGCAGGCTCAGGCCGTCGCGCATGCTGCCGTTGGCCAGGCGCGCCACCTGCATCACCGCAGACTCCTCCGCGGAGATGCCCTCCGCCTTGAGCACGTGCCGGAGGTGCTCTGCGATCTGCGAGGTGGGGATGTTGCGGAAGTCGAAGCGCTGGCAGCGGCTCTGGATGGTGGCAGGAACCTTGTGCGCTTCCGTGGTGCACAGGATGAACTTGACGTGCGCAGGCGGCTCCTCCATGGTCTTCAGGAGCGCATTGAACGCCTGCGTGGTCAGCATGTGCACTTCGTCAATGATGTAGATCTTGTAGCGGCTGCGTGCTGGGGCGATCCCCGCTCCAGCGATCAGCTCGCGCGCGTCGTCAATGCCGCGGTTGGACGCGCCGTCAATCTCGATGACGTCCATGTCCTCGCCGCGCAGGATGGCGTCGCCGATCTCCGCTGCCTGGACCAGCAGTCCGCCCTCTGCGCCCTGTGAATTCAGCGCACGCGCAAAGATGCGCGCCATGCTGGTCTTGCCCACGCCGCGCGTGCCGCAGAACAGGTAGGCGTGCGCGGTGCGCCCTGTGGCGATGGCGTTCTGCAGGGTGCGCGCGATGGCCTCCTGCCCCACCAGCTCATCGAACGACCGCGACCGGTACCGGCGGGCCAGCACGGTGTAGCCGTGCGAGCCGCCGCCTCCCCCTTCTTGCCCCTTGCTGGCTGCGGCACTGCTGCCTGCTGCGGGTGCGTCCTTGGATTTCCGGGTGGTCGTGGCCACGTGCACCGTCCGTCCTGGGCAGGCGCCCAACAAAGTTCGCAGCGGCTGGGAGGACGGCCAGGCTTGCCGGCGCTTGGCCGACGCCACTTATGGCTGCTGCGGTCAAGCCCTGACCAGGTTCATGGGCCAACCAACGACGGGGCCCGGCCGCCCTCCTCGCCGCCGCGAACAGACGATGGTATCCGATCGCCGCACCGCTAGAATCACAGCATGCAGCACGAGGCCGCCCCCGCGGACGAAGGCCATACCTCCACGCCCGCGCCAGCGGAGGTGCCCGTCGTCCCCTCTTCGCGGCGCAACCGGCTGGCGGTCGAGGACGCCCGGTCCCACCGGCTGCTGATGACGGTGCTGCGCTCCATCTTTGTGGTGGCGCTGATCTCGGTGTTCGTGCTCACGGTCAGCGGCGCCCGCACCGGCGCGCTGGACTTTGGCCTGACCACCGTGGTGGGCCTGTTGATCGCCGCGGCAGCGCTGGGCCTTCTGGTCATCCTGATTGACGCGCTGACGCCCAACAAGCGCCTGGCGTGGCTGGTGGGCATCTTCGTGGGAGTCATGATCGGCCTGGTCGGCTCGGTGGCCATCGGCTTTGTGGTGGACCTCATCGTGAGCGCGTGGGGCACGGACGCGGTGGGCCGGCCTTTGATCAGCGAGGAGACCCGCGCCTACCTGGGCCTGGCCAAGGTCACCATCGGCCTGGTGCTGGTGTACATGAGCATCAGCGTGGTGCTGACCACACGCGACGACTTCCGCCTGGTCATCCCCTACGTGGAGTTCGCCAAGCAGGTGCGCGGCGCTCGCCCCCTGCTGCTGGACACCAGCGCGCTCATTGACGGCCGCATTGACGAGATCGGGCGCACCGGCATGATTGACGCGCCAGTCATCGTGGCCCAGTTCGTGATTGATGAGCTGCAGACCCTGAGCGACTCGCAGGACCGGCAGAAGCGCCAGCGCGGGCGGCGCGGCCTGGAGGTGCTGCAGCGCCTGCAGAGCAATCCGTTCGTGGACCTGGAGATCGAGGACCTGCGCGCCAGCGGCCGCAGCGTGGACCGCGCGCTGGTGGAAGTGGCGCGCGCAGAGCGATTCCGCATCGTGACCACCGACACCGGCCTGGAGCGCGTGGCGCAGATCAACGGCGTGGCCGTGCTCAACCTGAACGCGGTGGCGCTGGCAGCGCGCGCTGGGCTCACGCCAGGTGACACGCTGCGCCTCTCCATCGTGAAGCGCGGCGAGAACCAGGGCCAGGGCGTGGGCTACCTGGAGGACGGCACCATGGTGGTGGTGGACGACGGCGCGCCGCTGGTGGGCACGCAGACGCTGGTGGTCATCACCAACGCTGTGCAGACTGCAGCAGGCCGCCTGCTCTTTGCGCGGCCGCAGACAGCAGACGACCGGGCACATCCGCTGGGAGACTCGTCTGTGGCGGGTGCAGAAGCGGGAGACCAGCATCCAGAATCTGGCAGTCCGCGCGACGCTTCTCCTGCGCCGCCAGGACCATCGCTGGGCTCACCTCCCGGTGGCCGCCAAGGCTCCATGGCGCGCGCGGCCACCAACCAGCCACGCACCCCCGTGCGCCCAGAACGCGACAACGATCCAGACGGCCATCGAGGCCGCAATCCGCGCCGGGGGTAGGTCAGATCAGGCTGCGTGGGGCAGGCGCGCTGAAGCGGCCGATGGCTGCACAGGCGATGGCGCTGCCACTTCCAGGCGGTCCAGCGCGCGCTGGCAGCGCGCGCATTCCTCGCGCAACGCAGCGCCACACTGCATCACCGCAGCAGCGCCCTCTTCATGGCTGGTCACCACGCGCAACGCCACGCTGTGCGGAGTCATCTCTGCGTCCATGCGGATGGCCGCGCCGCAGCCAGCCAGGCGCATGAGCATCACGCCACCACCCTGGCGGAGCAGCGCGCGCAGGCCGCGTCGCACCTGACGAATGTCCGCTGCTGCAACCGCTGCCGCTGCGATGAACTCCATGGTGGCTGGCGTGGACATGGATGGGAACGGCGAACTGCCGAAGACTGTCATCGGCCCTGCGGTCCGCGATCATCCAGTTTCGGCGGCTCGCTGCGGGGTGGCTGCGCAGGAGTGTTCTTCCCGGACAGATCGTCCGCGTGGCGCAGGTGCGGCTCCACCTCGCGCCGCACCACCCGGCCCAGGATGCGGGCCCGGCGGCGCAGCTCGTTGAGCGTGCCGCGCAGGATGTCCTCTGGCGTGGGAACCTCTGGCTCCGGTTCTGGCTCCGGCTCTGACCCTGGCTGCGGACCGCTGGTCACGCAGCCTCCTCCGGCACCAGGCTCATCTCTTCTGTGAGTGCGCTGCAGGCGTCGGTCAGGTCCTGCGCTGTGGGCGTGTGCAGGTCTGCCAGTGCGCCCGTCACGCGGTTCACCATCTCCTGCGGCATGGCACGCAGGAGCGCGCCCGCAGCGCCAGCATCCAGCGCCACCACCAGCTCCGCTGCTCGTGTGTCCAGTCCAGCGTCCAGCCAGCCTCGGACCACCGCAACGGCCTGCGTGGGCTCTGCGCGCACTGCATCGCTGGCATCTGCCAGCGCCACAGCGCTTGCAGCGGCATGGGCTGGCACGCCAGTCTCGGACTCGTCTTCTGTGGCGTCATCCGAGGCTGGATCCGCCCCCAGCGCTGCACCCGCCTGGGCGCTGGCGCTGCGCGGATTCACCCGCCGCCAGTAGAGCGCGCCAATCCCGATGGCGGCAAAGGCCACCACCGGCCAGAGCCAATCGGTGAGGCCGCCAGCTGTGGCAGCGCCCAGCGCTGGGCCAAGCGGCGTGGCGCGCTCACGCGAGACGGCCGCAGCCACCTGCTGCCCCATCGCATCCTGCGCGCCCGCCGTCTCGATGCGAAGCGGGCGCGGATCCGCAGCGGGTCCGTCCGCCACCACGGTGACCAGCGGCAGCACGCCGCCGCACGCCTCGCACAGGATCACTTCCGCCTGCGCACGGATGGCGTCCGGATCAGTGGAACCCATGCCGCCGCGAATGAGCGCGCGCGGCGTGCCGGGCGCCTCCAGGTTGACCGACACGCGCATGTTGGGCAGTTCCGGCAGGAGCTCCTGCAGCTGCTCCGCCAGGGTGCGCTCGCGCTCGCGGCGCTGCTCCAGCACCTGGCGCTCGGCCACGCTGCGCGGCGTGCGCTGGCGGTTGGCCTTGGCGTCAATCACTGTCACGTGGTCTGCTGGCAGGCCAGGCACCGCACCACTCACCAGGCCAGCCACGGCGTCCACCAGATCCTGCGACATCTCGCCGGACTCCATGGTCACGGTCACAGCGCCTGTGGGGCCTGAGTAGGCAGAACCTGGCGCGCCTGGGCGGCTGCCCTCCGCCAGCACCACGCGCGCGTCCGCCACGCCAGCGTGGGCGCGCACCATGTCCTCCAGCGCTGCCATGGTGCCAGCCATGCGGCGGGCGCGAGCTGCTTCGGTCGACAGAAATGGGCTTTCTTCAGGCTGCGTGGCGGTCCTTGCTGGCCGGCCAGAACTGGTCTGCGCTGCCGCCTGCGCGGCGCGCTGCGCGTCTGCTGAAGCCACCCATGGATGCCCGTCGCGCCACTCCACGCGGATGCCAGCCGCCTCCACGGCGTGGCCCGCGGCCGCGGCAGTGGCTGCAGGCACCGCCAGCGGAACGCGGCGCTCTGCGCCTGCGTTGCGCAGCGTGGCGTAGGCCACCAGCGCCACCACTGCGGCGCCCATGGCCAGCACCAGCAGCGTGCGGGGCGAGACCTGCTGCCACAGCGCGCGCGGCGGCGCGGCGCTCTCCCCTGGCAGCGCTGGTGCTTCGTCAGTCTGGTGCAGTTGGTGCATGGATCAGTCCTTCGGCCCTTCGGTCACGGGTGCGCGCAAGGCGCGTCACACCCTCATGTCGCGCATCTCTGCGTAGGCCTGCAGCATGGCGCGGTGCACCACCTGCAGCATCTGGAACGCTGCGTCCGCCTTGCGCGAGGCCAGCAGCACGCCCTCCACATCTGTGCGCTCGCCGCGGCTCAGCGCGTCCACTGCGGCGTGCGCATCGCGCTCCAGCGCACGCGCCACCTCGATCTGCTGCTCCAGGCGGTTGACCAGCGTGTCGCCGCCAGCGGGCTGCACCGGTGTGGCGCCGGCCAGCGTTCCAGCGAGCGGTGTGATGGGCTGCAGCACAGCGGTTGCCTCTTGCCAGGGTGCGGCACCTGCGCAGGTCACAGCCATGGACCCCGCGGGGTGCGCCAGCCTCATCGGCAAAACCTGCCGAAGCCCCGCACTTTCTGCCGCATGAACGTGGGCTAGGCGCTGGGGGCCACCAGGCCAGCGTCCTTCCAGGCACGGAGCTTCATTCCCAGGGTGCGCACGCCAATTCCCAGGGCCTGCGCGGTCCGCTGCCGGTGGCCGCCGAACCGATCCAAGGTGGCCAGCACGGCCTGCCGCTCGATCACCTCCAGGGTGATCACCCCGTCGCAGGGCGGGATGGCTTCCAGACCTGCGGATGCCAAGACTGACTCTGTACGATCTGGCCTGTCGGTGCGCTCGCGGGTGAGCTCTTCCAGCCGCTGCACCAGGGTGCGATGCGCGTCCTCCACCCCGCTCGCCACCTCATGGAACGCCTCCATGAGCTGCGCGAGTTCTGGGCGGTCGCCCGCGTTCAGCGGGCGGAGCGTGGCGCGTCCTGCGCGTGCGTCCGATCCATCGTGCACCGGCGTGCTATCGGCGGTCGTCCCCAGTTGGCTTGAGCGGCTGGCTCATTCGCACCACCACGGCGGTGCGGGAGACCACCTCGCCAGGCCCCCTGCCACCCGGCGAGATCAGGGTGAAGATCCCCGCCAGCGGCACCAGCAGGAGGAACCCCTTGAACGTGTTGCGCACCAGGGCCTGCCATACCCGTGGCTTGACGCCCGGCGGGTCCATCCGCACCACACGGAGTCCTGCCAGCCACTTGCCCAGGCTGGCGCCGGTGGTGGTCTCCACCAGCACGCAGAGGGCGAGGCTGGTACCCACCGCGATCAGCCACGGAATGCTCTGCGAGATGGAGGTGCTCCACAGCGGAAACGCCGCCAGCGATGCCGGTGCAGTGCCCGTGAGGAGCACCAGCGCCACGCCGGGCACCAGGTCCAGCACCAGCGCCCCCAAGCGGCGTGGTGCTCCCGCAGGCACCCACCCTTCTGGCGCATCCTGCATGGCCTGCGGGCCCGCGCTCCGAAGCAGCACGCCGCTCAGCACCAGGCAGATGAGCAGCATGCCCAGGAGGATCAGGTGCACCCACTCTGCGCTCGAAGCCTGTTGCGGCTGCAGCACCTGCGGATCGCTCAGGCGGCCGTTGGCGGCATCGATCGTTCGCAGCATCACCTCGCCAGCGGCTGTGGATTCCAGGAGCGCAAACCCGCCCCCCAGGCCGACCACGTTCCACGCGCCACGAGCTGGCGGCAGCACTGCCAGCGGCGCCACCTTGCCATCCACCACGTAGGCCAGCGTCCACGTCCCCTTCTGGTCTGCGTACAGCACCGCAGGTTGCACCGCCCCGCTCACCCAGACTGCTGGCTGGAGCGCATCCGCCGGAAGCGGCGCGCACACCGAGCGCCAATGGCCGGGCGCTGCAGGGTCCAGGCGGCTCATGGAGAGGTCGCGCGGGCTGTTGTCAGGGCCTTGCACCTGCACCAGTCCCACCTCTCCGTTCACCGTCACCACCCACTGCGCGGCGGGCGCGCCCTGCACAGGCTCCCACGCTGTTTCGGTCAGCACCAGGAGCGGCCCGGGAACAGAAAGCGTGTACAGGCGGTGGCCATCGCTGGCTGCGCCAGCAAGCACGCCGCCTTCAGGCACGCTGGGATAGATCGCCAACCGGCGCTCGGGTTCGTAGTAGTAGGCGCCGGTTCCCTGGTGGCGATGCGCTGTCACGCCATACACCTCGCGGCGTGGACGCAGCACGTCGCGCGCGGGCATGATCATCCACAGCCGCGCACTGCCCGCCGCCATGGCCGCTGGGCATTCATCCAGCGTGGTCACCTGGCGGTAGAGCGCGCCGTCCATGGCCACCGCGTGATGGAGCAGCAGCCACTCGGGGGACTTCTGACCCATGCGCTGCACCACGAACCACGCGTGCTGGCCATCGCTGGTGGCGCGCAACGAGGGCGGGTCGGCAGCGCAGGTCCACGCCATGGCAGCAGCCAAGGCGATCATGGCCAGGATCCTGGCGCTGGTCACGGATCGTTCTCCACCTGCTGGGGAGCAAAGCTGGTCTTCAGGCGCGCCAGGTCGTAGAGGCCGGGCTTGTCAGTGGTGCTGGCATCCGCGCGCAGCACCTCCAGCGCCATGCTGAAGGTGGACCAACGTTCGCCGCCACCGCTGGTGCCGCGCACCCGCTTGGGCACGCGCGGCCAGGATGTGGGGCCCACGCCTTCGGTCTCCACGCCGCCCCAGTCGCTCATGTCCATGCGCCACGCAGCACCGTCTGGCAGGCGCAGCAGCGTGCGCATGGGCAGCAGCGTGCTGGTGCTGAACTCCGCCTCCAGCACGGCGCCCGCTGGCAGCGCGCCAGCTGGGACTGCGAGCGGCACGCGCACGCCGCCCTCCACAGGCTGCACGGCAGCGCCCTCCTGCGGCACCAGCGGACGGATGCCAGCCAACCACGGCATGGCCCCAGCCAGCCCAGCGCGCGGACCATGCAGGCTGCCCATGCGCAGGCGCGTGGGGTCGGACTTCAGCTCAAAGATCCACCACTGCGAGAGGTCGCTGCCGATCCAGATCCACCGGTCGCCCAGCTTGCTCAGGCTGAGCGCCAGTCCCATGGTGCGGTTCCAGCGCAGGTCCAGGTCGCCCTGGTCAAAGTGGTCACCCTGGTCGTCCTTGGAGCGCACTTCCAGGATGCCGCGTGCATACAGCCGCTCCAGCGCGCCAACGCGCGCGCGCTCAGCCGCTGCGATCTGTGCGGCGGTGGGCAGCGGCGCAGCCTGCGGGGCTGCTGGCGGGGTGCTTCCGGGTTCGGGCGCACCCTGCCTGGGCGCACAGGCGGCCAGGAACAGCACCGCGCACGCTGCAGCCGCAGCGCGCCCCTGCCGCCCTTGGATCGCGCGTGGAGTGACCATCTACAGCTCGCTCTGCATGACTTCGCCCAGATGCTCGGACAACTCCTGAAGGTCCTCGTCCCGGATCTGCGGGTTGACCACTGCGATCAGCGGCGCGGTGTCGTCCGTCCCACGCTTGCGGACCATCCAGCGCTCCTGGTCTCCCTCGCGCTCCACCCGCACGTGGCGCAGCAGCTTCTTGCGCAGGAGGATCAGGCACAGCAGCCACCGGTAGGCCTTGCGATTGGCGCGGTCGTCGCCATCCAGGCGGTCGAATAGCTCCAGCAGCGTCTCGTCGTCCACCAGCAGGCGGCGGCGCTGGTCAGGCTCTGGCGCTGTGGTCCGCCAGAAGCAGACCATGCTCTGGGGCCGCTGCCCGCTGTTCCACGCTTCCAGTGCAAAGTCCCGACGGGCGAACTCGTGGCCTGCAGGGTCATCCGCGGTGGCGTCGCAGAGCGTGGCCACAATGGGTTCACCAGGAACCAGCGCGCGCCCCGTGGCAGCGCAGACAGAGGTAAAGCGGCCCAAGCTGAACGAACCAGAAGAGCGTGACATCGCCACGCATCGTAGTGCCGCGGCGCAGTCCCGGCTCTATACTCGCAGCGCATGCTCGAAAGGCTCGGCCAGCTCTTCCGCGGCAATGAGCCGGTCGCAATCGCGATCGAGCTGGCCATCATTTGGGTGGCTGTCTACCTGGTGCTGCGCTTCCTCCGGGGCACCCGTGGCGCAGGCGTGCTCAAGGGGGTCATCGTCATCCTGGCGGTGCTGGTGCTCAGCCTGCGCTTTGCTGGCACTGGCAGCGACACCTTCGCCCGGCTGCGCTATGTGGCGGAGGCGCTGGTGGGAACGCTGGCCATCGCGCTGGTGGTCATCTTCCAGCCAGAGCTGCGGAGCGCGCTCATCCGCATTGGCCAGTCCCGCTGGCTGGGTGGGCGCGCGGCCCGCTACCGCGAGGTGGTGGTGGTCCTGGACGAGGCGGTGGAGTTTCTCAGCCGCAGCCAGTTTGGCGCGCTCATCGTCATCGAGCGCAGCGTGCCGCTGGGCGACGTGGTGCGCACCGGCGTGCCCATCAACGGCGAAGTCTCCGCACGCCTGCTGGAGAGCATCTTCTGGCCCAACAGTCCGCTGCATGATCTGGCGGTGGTCATCCGCGGCGACCGCGTGGTGGCTGCCAACGTGCAGCTGCCGCTGGCCGACGCCAGCATGGTGCCAGCCCGCCTGGGCAGCCGCCATCAGGCTGCGGTGGGGGTCACGCTGGAGACAGACGCCGTGGTGGTGGCGGTCAGCGAGCAGACCGGCGACATCCGCATCGCCTCGGCAGGCACGCTGAGCGATCCCATCGCCTACGACGACTTTGCGCAGGAGCTGCGCGTGGCCCTGGTCACGCAGTCAGACGGCCCCAGCGGTGGCGCTGCGCCCCTTGCTTCCGGCGACACCGCCATCACCAATGCGACCGATCCAACGCAGGAGGCAGCGTGAGCCGCCGTCCCGAATGGCGCGGGGAGGTGTTCAACGCAGTGGCTGCGGCCATCGTGGCGCTGCTGATCTGGGCCTACGCCAACGACCGCACGCGCGAGACAGCCACCATCACCGGCAACCTGCGCCTGTCGACCAGCGATCCGCGCGCCACCTACGTGGAGCCCACGGGCAACGTCACGGTGAGCCTGGAGCTGCGCGGATCCCGGCGCTCCATTGACACCGTGGAAAGCGCCCTTCGCGCTGGCCTCACCTTGACCACTGGCAGCGCTGGCGTGCCCGGCGGCGTGGGCGTGCACACGGTGGAGCTTGCAGAGGTGCTCGGCCAGGACGCCAGCATCTCCAGCACGGGCGCGGAGATCATCCGCGCGCAGCCAGAGAGCGTGCGCATCGAGGTGGGCACGCTGGTGACCGACCAGGTGCCGGTCACGCCTGTGCTTCCGCGCGCGGCCGTGCAGGGAGAGATCGTGGTGGATCCGCCCATCGTGGCAGTCACGCTTCCAGAGGCTGCGCGCGCCGCCGTGGCAGCGCTCACGCTGGAAGCTGTGGTGGACACCAAGAATCTGGAGCCTGGCCGCTCGCACTCTGTGGATCTGGAACTGAAGCTGCCCGATGTGCTCAGCCGCTGGAAGGAGCAGGTGCGCATTGTTCCGCCACGCGCCAAGGTGACCTTCACGCTGCTGGCCACCACTGCGGAGCTCACGCTGCCAGTGGTGCCCGTGGAAGTGGCCATGCCCCCTGCTGCCATGGATCAGTTCCGCGTGTCGCTGGCCACAGGCAGCACGTCGGTGGCCAACGTGGTGGTGACAGGGCCGCTGGCCGCTGTGGACCGCCTGCGCCGCAACGAGTTCCAGGTGGCGGCCGTGGTCAGCCTGACTGCGCGCACGCTGGCGCCAGGCCAGCGCCGGGTGCCCGTCAGCTACTGGCGCCTGCCAGAGGGCGTGACCGTGGTGAGCGCAGCCGGCGCCCCTGCCGGATCTGGCGCTGCGCCCGAGGTCTCGGTCGAGGTGTCGCCGCGGCAGGTCAGCAGTCCGTAGCGGCGCGATGCGCGGGCTCTGCGCCGCGCCTCAGGGCTCTCCGCCGCTGTGCAGGTCATGCAGCCGTTGCACCTGCCGCTCAGCCGCTGCGCACTGCGTGCCAGTTCTTCTTTCCTCGGCGGAGGAGCGCCACGCGGCCGTGCAGCAGGTCGCGGGGTGTGAGGCGCGTGTCTGGCGCTGCCTTGGCCCCGTTCACCAGCACGCTTCCAGCTTGCAGGAACTCGCGGGACTCGCGCTTGCTGCTGGCCAGCGAGGTGCGCGGCAGCAGATCCACCAGCGCCAGGCCTTCGCCACCCAGCTCGCCGGGCTCCAGCGTGGTGGTGGGCAGGTCCTCTGCGATCTCCTCCACCGTGCGCTGGTCCAGGCCCGCCACGTCGCCGCTGAAGAGCGCGCGGCCAGCAGCCTCTGCGTTGGCGCGCTCGGTGGGGCCGTGGAAGAGCTCGGTCATCTCGTTGGCCAGCACGCGCTGGGCCTCGCGCTCCTGTGGGCGGCTTGCCAGCGCGTGGGCCAGCTCGTCCACGCGCGTCTGCGGCAGGAAGGTGAACCACCGCAGGTAGCGCACCGCATCCGCGTCCGCGGTGTTCAGCCAGTACTGGTGGAAACGGAACGGGCTGGTCTTGTCAGCGCTCAGGAAGATGGCGCCCTTCTCGCTCTTGCCAATCTTGCTGCCATCTGCGGCAGTCACCAGCGGCGCGGTCACGCCATGCGCCTCCACCTGCTGCATGCGGCGGATCAGGTCAATGCCGCTCACGATGTTGCCCCACTGGTCTGCGCCACCCATCTGGATGGTGCAGCCGATGGTGCGGCTCAGGTGCACAAAGTCGTACGCCTGCAGCAGCATGTAGCTGAACTCGGTGTAGCTGATGCCCTGCTCGCGGCTCTCCAGGCGGGTGCGCACCGAGTCACGCGCGATCATCTGGTTCACGCTGAAGTGCTTGCCGATGTCGCGCAGCACCTCCAGATAGCCCAGCGTGCACAGCCAGTCTGCGTTGTTCAGCACGTGGCAGCGGCTGTGACCTGTGGTCTCCAGGTCAATCACCTTGCCAAAGATTCGGCGCTGGCCGGCCACGTTGTGCTCCACCTGCTCGCGCGTCATCAGCTGGCGCTCGGCGCTCTTGCCGCTTGGGTCGCCGATCAGGCCGGTGCCGCCGCCCAGCAGCACCACCGGGCTGTGGCCCGCGCGCTGCAGGTGCGCCAGCATCTTCATGGGGATGTAGTTGCCGATGGTCAAGCTGTCAGACGTTGGGTCGAAGCCTGCATACGCCACCCGCCCTGGTGTGGCCAGGTGCGCAGCCAATGCGTCGCCAGTGGTCTGGTGCAGCAGGCCGCGCCATGCGAGCTCGCCCAGGAACGGATCCTGGAGCACCGCAGCAGAATGGGCGGAGTGAGTCATGGGCGCGGCAGCGTACGCCGAAGCGCGGCAGCGTTGCGGGCGGCGGCGCGCGGGCTGGCGGCGGCGCGGGCAGGCGGCGGCGCGCGGGCAGGCGGGCGGCGGCGCTGGGCTGCTCTACCGCCCCCTCAGCGTGCCAGCCTTGCTGGCGATGTCTGCGATCAGCTCGTTCCAGCTGGCGTCGAAGGACTTGGCCCCCTGCTGCTGCAGGATGAGGCCAGTGGCTTCGATGGGCTGACCCGCCGCTTCGATGGCCGCCAGCGTGGCGCGGGCCTCTGTGCCAGCCGTGGGCACCAGCGCCCCCACGGTGCCGCCTTCGTAGAACGCCTTGAGCGTGTTTTCCGGCATGGTGTTTACTGTCAGCGGGCTGGCCAGTCCCTCCACATACATGCACGGTGGACGCGACTGCTCCTTGGTGCTGGTGCTTGCGTAGAGCAGGCGCTGGGGGCGCGCACCGCGGGCCTGCAGTGCCAGCCAGCGCTCGCTGGAGAAGAGGCGGATGTATTCGGCATAGGTGGCCTGGCCCACAGCGATGCCAGCCTTTCCCTGCAGCGCTGGTGGGAGCTTGGGATCCACCAGCGTGTCCCAGCGGCTGATGAAGAGGCTGGCCACGCCAGAGACGTCCAGCGACTTGCGCTCGGCAGCGCGGCGCTCCAGTCCCTTCAGGTATGCCTCGGCTGCGGCGCGCCACTGCTCAGGCGAGAACAGCAGTGTCACGTTCACACTCACGCCGCGGTAGGTCAGTTCCTCGATGGCGGGCAGGCCTTCCTTGGTGCCTGGCACCTTGATGAAGAGATTCGGCCGGTCCGCGCGCGCGTGCAGCTGCACGGCCTGGTCCACCGTGCTGCGGGTGTCGTACGCCAGCAGCGGGCTCACCTCCAGCGAGCACCATCCATCCACGCCGCCCGTGCGCGTGAAGACTACGCGGAACAGGTCGCACGCCTTCAGCAGGTCGGTCAGGGCCAGGTCAAAGAAGATCTCCTCTGGCTTCAGCGCCTTGGCGGCCAGCTCGGTGATCTGCGCGTCGTAGTCGGCGCTGCCCTTGATGGCCTTGGAGAAGATGGTGGGGTTGCTGGTCAGGCCCACCACGCTCCACTGCTGGATGTAGGTCTGCAGCGTTCCGTTCAGCATGGCGCGGGTGATGTTGTCCACCCAGATGCTCTGCCCGCACATGGAGAGGATCGCCGTGGCGCGGGCGGATGGGGCGGCGGAACCTGCGGCGGATGGACTGGCTGCGTTCATGCTGTGTCTCCTGTGCGCACGGCGCGCGCACGCCATCGTAGCCTGTGTGCATGTCCACCGCCCTCACCCAGCGCGCTCAGTACGCCACGCTTGCCGAGCACGCCCGAACCCTGGCGCCGCTCCATCTTCGCGACTTCTTTGCACAGCAGCCGGACCGCGGGCGAACCATGGCGGTGGAGGCGCTGGACATCCACATGGATTTCAGCAAGCAGCGCGTGACGGCGGAGACCATCCGCCTGCTGGCGTCGCTCCTGGAGGGCTGCGGCTTTGCAGCGCACCGCGAGGCCATGTTCCGCGGCGAGCACATCAATGTCACAGAGGACCGCGCGGTGCTGCACGTGGCGCTGCGCGCGCCGCGCGGCATGGTCATCAAGACCGACGGCAAGGATGTGGTGCCGGAGGTGCACGCGGTGCTGGACCGCATGAGCGCGTTCGCCGAGGCGGTGCGGAGCGGCGCGTGGCTGGGGCACACGGGCAAGCGCATCCGCAACATCGTGAACATCGGCATCGGCGGCAGCGACCTGGGCCCGCAGATGGCCGACGCCGCGCTGCGCCACTATGCGCATCCGGACCTGGTGTTCCGGTTCGTCAGCAACGTGGATGCGGACGACTTTGTGTGGAAGACCGCAGACCTGGATCCAGCCGAGACGTTGTTCATTGTCTGCAGCAAGACCTTCACCACGCAGGAGACCATGACCAACGCGCAGACCGCGCGCACGTGGCTGCTGAAGGCGCTGGGCGGCGACACCAAGGCCACCGCGCGGCACTTTGTGGCCGTCAGCACCAACGCCAAGGCGGTGGCGGAGTTTGGCGTGAACACGGACAACATGTTCGGTTTCTGGGACTGGGTGGGCGGGCGCTACAGCATGGACAGCGCGATCGGCCTGAGCACCATGATCGCTGTGGGGCCGGACGCGTTCCGCGAGATGCTGGCGGGCTTCCACGAGATGGACCAGCACTTTTTGACCGCGCCGCTGGAGCGCAACCTGCCGGTGCTGATGGCCATGCTGGCGCTGTGGAACTCGGACCTGCTTGGCATTCCCACGCTGGCGGTGCTGCCGTACAGCCAGTACCTGGAGAAGTTCAGCGCCTACCTGCAGCAGCTGGAGCTGGAGTCCAACGGCAAGCACGTCATGCTGGATGGCAGCCCCGTGGGCACCGACACTGCGCCAGTGCTGTGGGGGCAGCCGGGCACCAACGGGCAGCACGCGTTCTATCAGATGATCCACCAGGGCACGCGCGCGGTGGCGTGCGACTTCATTGTGTTTGCAGAGCCGCTGAATGCGCTGCCGCCGCACCAGGACATGCTCATCAGCAACGTGCTGGCGCAGACGCGCGTGCTTGCGTTTGGGCAGACGCCAGAGGAGCTGGCTGCGCAGAACGTGCCAGAGAGGCTCATTCCGCACAAGGTCATGCGAGGCAACCAGCCCAGCACCACGCTGTTATGCCGCAAGCTCACGCCGCGCATGCTGGGCCGACTGGTGGCGCTGTACGAGCACAAGGTGTTCACGCTGGGCACGTTCTGGGGCATTGACAGCTTCGACCAATGGGGCGTGGAGCTTGGCAAGAAGGTTGCCAACACCATCCTGCCAGACCTTGCCCCCGCCGCGAAGCCCACCGCCCACGACAGCAGCACCGACGCCCTGATCCACCGCTACCGCGCCTGGCGCTGAAATTGGTGCCTGGCACGGGTGTCCCTACTTTCTGCGCGGTGCGCGGGGGCGGCCTGGACGCGGCCTCCGCGCGGCGTTCGGGGCGCGGCCGCGCCCCCGCCCCCCGCGCTGCGGCCGCTCCGCACGCACACGGAGGGAAACCCGTGCCTGCGAAACTCGTGCCTGGCACTCCTGTCCCGGGTTTCCGAAAGTCGTGCCTGGCACGGGTGTCCCTCGTTTCGCGGCCGGACAGGCGGCGCACCGCATGATGCGCAGGATCGGCGCTTGCAGGCCCGCCGGACGGCTGACGAGACGCCGTCATCTGCGGTCTGTCGCCATCACGCCTGGTGTGGCCTGATGAGGCGGGGTAGTCCGCACGCCGCCGTGCGCCCCCGCACGTCACCGTGCGCCGCGCCCGCCCATCCGGTCGCACCGCCCGCGGCCACCGCCCACCGCCCCCGCCCCCGCACTCGCCCGCCGCCCCCGTCCTCCCTCACTCGTTGCAGCGGCCGCAGCGCGGGACCGGGGGGGCGCGGCGTAGCGGCGTTGAGCGGAGCGAGGCAGGCTGTGTGCGAACTCCGGTTCGCGGGCCGTTCCACCTGCCGAGCGACCGCGAAGCCGAGGCGAGGCGGAACCTGGTGGAGCCGAGCCGTCCGCGGCCGCCCCCGGCCCGCCCCCCGCGACACGCTGGACCCGCGGACTGGCCCGCGATTCGGTGCGGGGACCGCGGTCCTCAAAAACCCGGGACACCAGTGCCAGGCACCAATTTCCGAAAGTAGGGACACCCGTGCCAGGCACCAATTTCCGCTAGCGGTAGCTGGCGGCCACGCTGGCCTCGCGCGCGGCTTGCGCGTCCAGCTCGCCGTTCTCTGCCGCGTTCCACGCCCCAGCGTTCTCGGCACTCCACGCGCTCACCGGCGGGTTGTACGCGTCCATCTGCTGGGCCAACGCCAGCCGCTGCGCCTCACCCGCGCGATACACATTCAGCAGCTGCTGCTGCCGCGCCACCGCCTGCGCCTGGCTCACGCCCTGCTGCGGCGGCACCGGCCGCCACGTGGGTGCCTGCGGCGCCACGGGTGGCGTGGGTGGCGTCGGCGGCGTGGGCGCCGTGGGTGGAAGCAGCCTGAACTGCCCGCTCAGCGGCTGCGCATCGCCTGTCAGCTGTGGCGCATAGGCGTTGATCGCCCCCTGCGCATCGCCTTGCGCCACGCCGATCGGCGTCATCACAAACATGATGGGCTGCGCTGGATCCGGATTCGCGCAGATGGCGGACACCATCTCCTTGGGCAGGCTGTAATCGCTGTCTCCGCGCCACACCGTGTGCTGCGGGATGTGCGGCATGAGATTCACATTGCGCGCCGTGGGAATGGTCCACTGCCACACGCTGGTGGAGAACAGCTGCGCCTGGGGCACGATGGTCCATTGCCACGCTGGCAGATTGACCGACCCCTGCACAATCTGCTGCGCGCCAGGGCCGCTGGGCGGCATGGGCGCCCACGCCACGTAGCCCTCGCCGTACGCCCACATCACATATCCAGGCCCCCACTGCTTGTCTGGAATCCACACCCAGCCAGTGCCATCCACCCACATCCACCGGCCGTAGTGATAGACCGCCCACCCGAACGGTTCGTTGCTCTCCCAGTAGAGGCCGAAGCCTTCGCTCACCACCCACTTGCCATAGCTGTACGGCCGCCAGCCTGGACCAACGCCCGTGGGCTGCCAGTACCAGCCCCATTGCGCGTTGGACCGCCACACCCCATAGTTGGCAAGCTCCGCCATGAACTGCTGCACAGTCATGGTGGTCTGCCCACCCACCACCGCCTGCGCGTGGGCCGGCGCAGCAGGGAGCAGCCACAGTACACCAGCCAGCACGCACACCAGACGCGCAACAAGAGCTGTTCGCATGCACGCAGCCTACCGCCGCAGAGCGCCCCGCCTCAGGCCGCAGCGCCGAACCACAGCACCTCTCACCCCCGCCCCGTACACGTGCCAGCCACGCCTTCACCGCCGCTGCCATACTCACCAGCTCTTGGCCAGCCGCTGCACGCACGCCGCCACCTGTGCCGCTGCGTGCTCCACCTCGGCACCAGTGGTGAACCGGCTGAGGCTGAACCGCACACTGCCATGCGCCAGCGACTCTGGCACGCCCATGGCCAGCAGCACTGGGCTGGGCTCCAGGCTGCCGCTGCTGCACGCCGCCCCCGCGCTGGCGCACACGCCCCGCTCGCTCAGAAGCAGGAGGAGCGCCTCAGCCTCCAGATGCGGGAAGCCAATGTTGACGGTGTTGTGCAGCCGCTCCACCCCCGCTGCGTGCACCACCGCTCCCGGCACGGCCTGGCAGACCGCGTGCTGGAACGCATCGCGCAGCGCGGCCACCTGCTGCGGACCGCTGCCCTGCACCCACGCCGCACCTTCCCGCGCCGCCACTCCCATGCCCACGATCCCCGGCACGTTCTCGGTGCCGCCGCGGCGGTCGCGTTCCTGCGGACCACCCACCACCTGCGGCTCCACGCGCGCGCCGCCTCGCACCACCAGCGCCCCCACGCCCTTGGGACCGTGGAACTTGTGCGCGGAGAAGCTCACCAGGTCCATGGCCTGGCCCTGCAGATTCACTGGCATCCGGCCCACCCACTGCGTGGCATCGCAGTGGAAGCGCACGCCATGCTTCCGGCACAGCGCGCCCACCTGCTCCACTGGCTGCACGGCTCCCGTCTCGTTGTTGGCCCACATCACGCTCACCACCGCGGTGCGCGCTGCGTGCTGCTCCAGCAGGCTCTCCAGGTGCGAGCACTCCACCACGCCATCCCGACTCACCTGCAGCCACTCCACCTGCGCGCCGTGGCGGGCCATGGCCTGCACCTTCTCGCGCACCGCGCTGTGCTCGGTGCGCGCGGTGATCACCAGCGTGCGCCCTGCCGCTAGCGCCACGCTCCCAGCCAGCGCCAGGTTTGCAGCCTCTGTGCCGCTGCCGGTGAAGATGACCTCCCGCGGCAGGCAGCCCACCAGGTTGCTCACATCCTCCCGCGCCAGCTCCACCAGATGCCGCGCCTCCATGCCAGCGCGATGCACGCTGCTGGGATTGCCCCACGTGCTGCGCATGCACGCAGCCACCGCTTCCACCACCTCTGGAAGCGGCTGCGTGGTGGCGTTGTTGTCCAGATAGGTGCTCACTGGTCCCGCCATGCTTTGCGCTCCACCGTCCGTCTGCGCCGGCGCGCCTGGCCCGCGCGCATCCAAAAAGCAAACAGCCCCTCGGTGCTGAGGGGCTGCAGTGCGGATGAGAGGACTTGAACCTCCATGGGTGTTACCCCACTAGAACCTGAATCTAGCGCGTCTGCCAGTTCCGCCACATCCGCGTGGACGAAAGAGTATAGCAGACCCCGCCGTACCATCAAGGGGTGCCATACAGGCCCCCGTTTGTCGATCCCTCGTATGTGATGGTGGACGCACCCCACCCTGCCACGCTGGAGGAAGCCGAGCTCCTGAAGCAGTGCCAGATCGAGACTGGCCGCGTCAGCGGGCCTGGCGGCCAGCATCGCAACCGGGTGGACACAGCGGTGTTCGTGCTGCATCGGCCCACAGGCGTGGACGCACAGGCCACCGAGCGCCGCAGCCAGATTGAAAATCGCCGCATGGCCATCAAGCGGCTTCGCAAGAAGCTGGCTGTGAAGGTGCGCACGCTGGTCAGCCGCGACCGCCACGAGTGCAGCCCACTCTGGACCCGCCGCCGCCAGGGAGACAAGATGTGCGTGAACCCGGAGCATGAGGACTACCCGGCGCTGCTTGCCGAAGCGCTCGACCTGGTCATCAGCCGCCGCTACGACCTGGCTGGCGCTGCAGCGCTCCTGGGCATCACCATGAGCCAGCTCAGCCGCCTCATTCGCCATGAGAAGCAGGCCTTCGCGCGCATCAACCAGGGGCGCGAGGAATGCGGCCTGCCCCGATTGCGCAGCTGAGCGGGCGCTGGGCGCGCACCCGCCCCGCGCGCGCACCCGCCCCGCGCGCACCCCTCACACCCCCACCCGCTACGCTTTCTCTCATGGATGACCTGCAGCGCCTGATCGCAGCCGAGCTTCCAAGCCTCACTGAGCTGCGGCACGACCTCCACCGCCACCCCGAGCTGGGCTACGAGGAGACGCGCACCAGCAGCGTGGTGCAGCGCGAGCTGGCTGCAGCTGGCATCCAGTTCAAGGCTGGCCTGGCAGGCGGCACTGGCGTGGTGGCGCACATCCCAGGCGGCCCAGCTGGCGCCAAGGCCACCGCTCTGCGCGCCGACATGGACGCGCTGCCCATCGCAGAGTCCAGCGGCCTGCCCTATGCCAGCACGGTGCCAGGCAAGATGCATGCGTGCGGCCACGATGGCCACACCACCATGCTGCTGGGTGCAGCGCGCGTGCTGCAGCGCCTCTCCAAGGAAGGCAAGCTGCCCCGCCCAGTCACGCTGGTGTTCCAGCCTGCAGAGGAAGGCGGCGGCGGTGGACGCCGCATGGTGGAGGATGGCGTGCTCACGGGCGCTGTGATCGGTCCGCCCATCGAGGCCATCTTTGGCGTGCACGGATGGCCAGAGTTCCCGCTGGGCAGCGTGGGCACGCGTGTGGGCCCCATGATGGCGGCCAGCGACCGCTGGGAGATCCTGGTGCGCGGCAAGGGCGCGCACGCAGCGTGGCCCCACCGCAGCGCAGACCCGGTGGTGTGCGCCGCTGCGCTGGTGCAGGCGCTCCAGACGCTGGTGAGCCGCAACGTGGACCCGCTGGACAGCGCCGTGGTCAGCGTGACGGTCATCGAAGGCGGCACTGCATTCAACGTCATTCCAGACAAGGTTGTCCTGAAGGGCACACTCCGCACGCTGAGCGAAGCCACCCGCCAAGCGCTCGAACGCCGCATCGGAGAGGTGGCCGCTGGCATCGCAGCTGCACACGGCTGCAGCGCGGAGTACGCCTTCCACCGCAACTACCCGGTCACCATCAACCATCCTGCAGCGGTCGCAGAGTTCAACCGCGCTGCCCAGGCCGCCTTTGGCAACCAGCGCGTGCAGCCTGTGGACGCCCCAGTCATGGGTGGCGAGGACTTCGCCTTCTACGGCCACCACGTGCCAGCCTGCTTCTGGGTGGTGGGGCTCATTCCGCCGGGAAAAACGGACTATCCGCCCCTGCACGCCCCGGACTTTGACTTCAACGACGCTGCCCTGCCCGTTGGGATCGAGATGTTCTGCCGCCTGGCCCTCCGATAGGCGGATTCCCAGCAGGTTTTTTCCAGGCTGCTGCTTCCTTTTTGCAGGATGGCTCGTACAGTCGGAAGACATGATCCGATATCCCGCTGCTGCGCTCTGCGCGCTGTGTGTCGCTCTCCCTGCTGCCGCCCAGAGCGTGCAGGCTGAAGCTGCTTCGCCGCTCGTCCCACAGTTGGCTGCGTCGCTGCCGCGTGCGCTGCGCCCCTCGGTGGCGGCGCTCACTGAAGTGCCTGCCGTGTGGGGACTCCTGCAGGGCTCGGACACTGTCCGCCTGACCAGCGTGCCGCTCGGACCCAGCAGGTCGGTGAACCTCCAACTGCAGCGCATTGATCCATTCACAGCAGACGCTGTGGTGGTGGAGGTGGTGCAGGACGCAGACGGCCACCAGGTGGAGCGCCCGCTTCCCCGTCCACAGGGTGACTTCTTCACCGGCATGGTGGAGGGCGATCCATCCTCCCGCGTCATGCTGGCGCACTCTGCTGCTGGCACCTTTGGCTTTGTGATGGACGCGCACGGCACCGCCATCATCAGCAGCGGCCCCTTCGGCAGCAATGGTCCTGTGGTGAGCTACCAGCTCTCTGAACTTCCTGAAGGCGCCATCACCTGGAAGGAGTTCCACTGCAGCGCGGACGACCTGGCTCCGGCAGGCCCTGTGTTCATGGGCGACCATGGTGCGGACGAAGGCGGCGTGGCCGGCGGCAACCCCTGCCGCCAGGCGCGCGTGGCAGTGGAGACCGACTACGAGTTCAGCGCAGTCTTCGGTGGCAACACAGCTGCGTCCGCTGCCTATGCAGCCACCATCTTTGCCGGCGCGTACACCATCTATCAGCGCGATCTGCAGGTGCTCCCGCAGGTCTGCTATCTGCGCCTGTGGGCCACGTCCAATGATCCGTGGAACGCAAGCAGCAGCGGCGCCCAGCTCAGCGAGTTCCAGGGCTTCTGGAACAGCAACATGACCAGCATCAACCGCAACGTGGCGCACTTTCTGAGCGCGCGCGGCTTGGGTGGCGGTGTGGCCTATCTGAGCGCGCTCTGCGGCACCAGCGCCTATGGCGTGTCTGGCAACCTCAGCGGCTACTTCCCGTACCCGATGCAGGACAACAACGGCCAGAACTGGGACATCATGGTGGTGAACCATGAGATTGGCCACAACTTTGGCGCGCCGCACACGCACAACTACTGCCCGCCGCTGGACCAGTGCCCGCCCAACGCCTACTGGGGTTCGTGCCAGACGGAACAGGTGTGCATCACCAACGGCACCATCATGAGCTACTGCCATCTGTGTTCAGGTGGCCTGGCCAACGTGCAGCTCAACTTCCACCCGCAGAACATCCAGTCCATGAGCGACTACCTGGCCAGCTCTGGCTGCAACCTGCTGGGCAGCGCTGTGCCGCCGGTGGGCACCGACGACGTGCTCACTGTGCCCAACGGCCTGACCAGCGACCTGGACGTGGTGGCCAACGACCTGCCCTACAACTGCGAGTCAGTGACCATCGCAACAGCCGCGCTGCAGCCGGGTTCGAGCGCCACGCTCACCATCCTGCCGGGCGCAGGCCCGGGTGGCCGCGACATGGTCCGCTATCAGCCTGCCTCGGGATTCACTGGGCAGGACACGTTCAAGTACCTGCTGCGCGATCCAGCAAACCAGCTATCGCAGCTGATCAGTGTGACCCTTTCCGTGCAGGGCCTGCGCGCGCCAGAGAATCCCATCAACACGCTGCCAGCGCTGGCAGTGGGCTACTACGCGCTCACCAGCCCCACAGTGCTGCCCAACTTTGACGCGCTCAGTCCCTATGCGTCATCCACCGCTCCCACCATCAACTACCCCAGCACCAACGGCTTCTTTGCTGGCAGCGGCCGCAGCGACAACGTAGGCGCACGCTGGACTGGCTGGGTGTATGCACCAGTCAACGGCTTCTACACCTTCTCGGTGAACAGCGACGACGGCAGCCGCCTGCTGGTGGGCACCACGGTGGTGGTGAACAACGACGGCCTGCACGGCATGCAGGAGGTGAGCGGCACCATCGGCCTGCTGACTGGCTGGCACGCCTTCACGGTGGAATTCTTTGAAGCGGGTGGCGGCGCTGGCTGCGTCGTGCAGATGCAGGGTCCCACCATGGCCAAAGCACCCATTCCAGAGAGCAACCTCCGCCATGGCGGCCAGCCCAACGTGTACGACCTGAGCCACGATGGCATCGTGGATGGCGTGGACCTGGGCATCTTCCTGGGGTCGTTCGGCATCACTGGCACCGGTGCGGACTTCAACCGCGACGGCCAAGTAGATGGCACAGACCTGGGTCTGCTGCTGGGAGCCTGGTCCAGCTGACGGTCCGCATAACAGCGCCTTCCTCAGCACGGCTTCCAAGCCCTTGGCAGCAGGCGCGGCTTTTGCTATCCTCTTCCCTCTTCAACTCGCACCGTTCGTACGACTGATCTGCCGAGCCGCTTGGAACGCTCGGACTGCCCAACGGAGGGCCTGATTGGTCGGAGGTAGGACCCATGGCCAAGAAGGTCACCAAGCAGTTCAAGCTCATGGCACCGGGTGGCAAGGCCACTCCAGCGCCACCGCTGGGGCCCGTGCTGGGCGCCAACGGCGTCAACCCAGGCCAGTTCATCACCAAGTTCAACGAAGCCACCAAGGCCCTCAACGGCCGCATGGTGGGCTGCGTGGTCACCGTCTACGGTGACAAGAGCTTTGACATCGAGATCAAGACCTCTCCGGTCTCGGCGCTCATCAAGGACGCGCTGAAGCTGGAGAAGGGTTCTGGCACCCCCAACACCGCCAAGGTGGGCAAGATCACCAAGGCGCAGGTGCAGAAGATCGCAGAAGAGAAGCTGAAGGACCTCAACACCACGCGGCTCGAGAGCGCCATGCGCATCGTGGCTGGCAGCGCCCGTTCCATGGGCGTCACTGTGGAGGGCATGTGACATGGCAGTCGCCACCAAGAAGAAGATCATCGGCAACAGCAAGCGCATGCGCGCGAGCTACGAGCACTCGGTGAAGACCCCAGTGGATCCCGCCGCTGCGATCGCCGCCCTGCGCAAGTTCAAGGCCACCAAGTTCGACCAGACAGTCAACGTGGTCATGCACCTGGGCATTGATCCCAAGGCTGCAGATCAGGCCATCCGCGGCTCTGTCAGCCTGCCTCACGGCACTGGCAAGAGCGCGCGCGTGGTGGCCTTCTGCCCTGCTGACAAGGTGGCTGCAGCCAAGGCTGCGGGCGCTGTGGAAGCTGGCGCAGAAGACCTGGTCGCCAAGATCGAAGGCGGCTGGATGGACTTCGACGTCGCGGTCGCCAGCCCCGACATGATGCGCGTGGTCAGCCGTCTGGGCAAGGTGCTGGGCCCCAAGGGCCTGATGCCGTCGCCCAAGGCCGGCACGGTCACTCCCAACGTGCCAGACGCTGTCAAGGAGTACAGCGCCGGCAAGCAGGAGTACCGCAACGACGACGGCGGCAACGTGCACGCTGTCATCGGCAAGCTGTCGTTCAAGGACGACCAGCTCGTCGAGAACCTCAACGCGTTCATCGCCACCATCCAGAAGGCGCGTCCCTCCTCTGCCAAGGGCACCTACGTGAAGCGCTGCGCCATCGCAGCGTGCATGAGCCCCAGCGTGCAGGTGACCGTCTAACCCCAGGACTCCGAAGAGAGGACTCACATGTCCAAGCCAGTCAAGGAAATGATCGTCAAGGAGTACCGCAAGCGGTTCGACGGCGTCGAAGCCGCGGTGCTGGTTGAGATCCGTGGCATGACCGCCACCGACAACAACCGCATGCGGAATGACTTTGCGCGCAAGAACGTGCGCGTCACGGTCGTGAAGAACACGCTGGCACGCGAAGCCCTCAAGGGCGGCGTGCTGGCTCCGCTCGCTGATCACTTCAGCGGCCCATCTGCCCTGGTCTACGGCCCAGGCAGCGTGGTGGATCTGGCCCGCGACCTGGTCAAGTGGGCCAAGGGCGTGGAGCCATTCTCGTTCAAGGCTGCAGTGCTGGACGGCATCGTCTATGAAGGCGACGCTGGCATCACCAAGCTGAGCAAGATGCCAACCCGCGAGGAGGCTCAGGCTCAGGTGGTCACGCTGCTGCTCTCCCCTGCTCGCAACGTCATGGGCGCTGTCAAGGGCCCAGGCGGCACCGTGCTGGGTGTGGTCAAGGAGATTCAGACTCGCCTGGAGAAGGGCGAGACGATTGCTGCCAAGGCTGGATGACGCTGGCGCGGCGCTGGCCCGCCGTCGAGGCGCAGGCCCGCGCTGCCGCAGCGCAGCCCAGAACCGTGGAACACTGTCCCCCGTTTGCTTTGTTGACAGCCTTCTGACTGGCCCGCACAGCGGGTTAAACGCCGGACGTTCCGGCGCCTCTTCGAAGGCCTGATTGAATGGAGATACCCCAATGTCCGAAACCAAGACGTTCGAAGCCAAGGTCACCAAGCTCGGTGACGAGATCGCCTCCCTGACCCTGAAGGAGGCCGTGGACCTGGCTGATTACATGAAGGAAAAGTATGGCATCGAGCCAGCTGCTGGTGGTGCTGTGGTGATGGCTGGCGGCGGCGGCGGCGATGCTGCTCCGGCTGCTGCGGCGCAGACCGAGTTCGACGTCGTGCTGAAGGAAGCCGGCGCCAACAAGATCAACGTCATCAAGGTGGTCCGCGAGGCCACTGGCCTGGGCCTGGCCGACGCCAAGGCTGTGGTGGATGGCGCTCCCAAGACCGTCAAGGAGAAGGTGTCCAAGGAAGACGCGGACAAGCTCAAGGCGGCCCTGGAAGGCGCTGGCGCCAAGGTCGAAGTCAAGTAAGAGAAATTGGTGCCAGGCACTCCTGTCCCTGGTTTCTGAAACACTCCGAGAGGCGCCAGATCCGTCTGGCGCCTCTCGCGTTTTTGGAAAGTCGTGCCTGGCACGGGTGTCCCTACTTTCTGCGAAGGCGGTGGGAGGCGGGGACGCGGACGCAGCGCGAGAGGTGTGGACGCGGCCGCAGCGCGGCGGGCGGGGGCGCGGCCGCACATGGGGGAAACTCGTGCCTGGCACTCCTGTCCCGGGTTTCACGCGGTGCTTTTCTGATGGCGTGTCCAGGGTGAAACGCGGACAGCGGGCCGAGATGCATGAGCGCTAGGGTGCGCAAGCAGCCGCGCAGGAATTCGCGGCTCGGCGCGTCTGAACGGCCGTGGCACCCATCCCGTGGAAAGGTGGGCGTCGAACCCTGCTCACCGTGAAACTCGAGACACCCGTGCCAGGCACGGATTTCCCCACTTCACTCGGCCCCCGCCACCAGCCGCTGATCCGTGCGCGCCCGCAGCGGCCGCAGCGCGGGGCCGGGGGGGCGCGGCATAGCGGCGTTGAGCGGAGCGAGGCAGGCTGTGTGCTCCCCTGGTCTCGCGGGCCGCTCCACCTGCCGAGCGATCGCGAAGCCGAGGCGAAGGCGGAACCTGGTGGAGCCGAGCCGTCCGCGGCCGCGCCCCCCGGACCTCGCGGAGGCCGCGGGCGGGGTACGCGCGGTACGACGCGCGGAGGCCGCGGGCGAAGTGCGCACAGGACACTCCGCGCTGGAGCCACGGGCCCCCGAAAGTAGGGACACCCGTGCCAGGCACCACTTTCCACCGCTTCCGATAACGCGACTCTGCGCCACCAGCAAACCTCGTGCCGGAATGATGCCGATGACTTGTCGGCTACCCCGGATTCCGGTACGCTTGGCGATCTTGGCGGCGGCACCCCCAACAACGCGCGTTTGGTGACCACAACCAGCGTCTTCTGTGCGCAGGGCTGTTGCTGTCGTTTTTGGATCGAGAGGCGAGCACCACTATGTCCACCACGAACATCCGCGATTTCTCGAAGAAGCGCGGCGAAGCTGATCCCGTTCCAAACTTGATGAAGGTGCAGCAGGAGGCGTATGAGCGCTTCCTTCAGCTGAAGACAGACCCCAAGGAGCGCATGAAGCACCTGGGTCTCGAGGCGCTGCTCCGCGAGATCTTCCCCATCGAGAGCTACGACCTCTCGATGAAGCTGGAATACTCGCACTACAAGCTGGAGGAGCCCCGCTACACCCCGGACGAGTGCCGTGAGCTCCGCCTCACATACGGCCGCCCCCTGCGCGTGGCCGTCAAGCTGACCAAGGGCGAGGGCGAACCCGTCACCGAGGAAGAGATCTACCTGGGCGACATCCCCATCATGATGGGCGGTGGGGAGTTCATCGTGAACGGCGCCGAGCGCGTCATCGTGAGCCAGCTGCACCGCAGCCCGGGCGTGGACTTCAGCATCGCCAGCAGCTTTGGCGACCGCCCGCTGCACTCGAGCCGCATCATCCCCGAGCGCGGCAGCTGGATCGAGCTGGAGGTGACCAAGAAGGACGTGCTGGCGATGCGCATCGACCAGTCCACCAAGCTGGCCGCCACCACCTTCCTGCGCGCGCTGGACGAGAAGTACTCCAGCACCGAGAAGATCCTGGAGGAGTTCTACGACGTCGAAGAGCTGCCTGTGAAGAAGCTGCGCCCGGAGCACTACTCCGCCGAGCTCATCATTGACAGCGACACTGGCGAAGAGCTCTGCCGCGTGGGCGCCCCCATCGGCGACAACGTGGAAGCCATCCTGGCCAGCAACCTGAAGAGCGTGCGCGTGATCACCAGCCCTGGCGACCCCGTCATCCTCAACACGCTGGCGGAGGAGAAGCTGGACTTCCTTGCCGAAGTCAGCGAGCACGAGGCCGCCCTGCTCAAGATCTACAGCCGCCTCCGCCCCGGCAACCCGCCGCAGGTGGACAAGGCCAAGAAGCTCTTCGAGGAGAAGTTCTTCGACGACACCCGCTACCGCCTGGGCCGCGTGGGCCGCTTCCGCATCAACCGCAAGTTCGTGCACGACCCGCGCTACAAGCCGGTGGGCGAGGACGTCCAGCGCATCCGCGCCGAGGACTTCCTGGCGGTCATCCGCTACATCCTGGACCTGCGCTCCAAGAAGAGCAACGTCCACGTGGACGACATCGACCACCTGGGCAACCGCCGCCTGCGCACGCTGGACGAGCTGGCTGTGGAGGAGATGCGCAAGGGCTTCCTGAAGCTGAAGCGCACCGTGCAGGAGCGCATGAGCGTGAAGGACCCGGCCGAGATCGGCAAGATCGCCGACCTGGTGAACAGCAAGAGCATCAGCAGCGCCATCGAGTTCTTCTTTGGCCGCAGCGAGCTGAGCCAGGTGGTGGACCAGACCAACCCGCTCAGCATGCTGGTGCATGAACGCCGCCTCTCTGCGCTGGGCCCGGGCGGTCTGAACCGCAAGCGCGCCGGCTTTGAAGTGCGCGACGTGCACATCAGCCACTACGGCCGCATCTGCCCCATCGAGACGCCAGAAGGCACCAACATCGGTCTGATCGCCAGCCTGGGCATCTATGCCGAGATCGACGAGTACGGCTTCCTCCTGACGCCCTACCGGCAGATGAAGGAAAACAAGCTCAGCGGCAAGACCATCAAGCTGCGCGCGGACGAGGAGCTGCTGAAGGTGCTGGCACCTTCGGACACGCTGAACGCCGAAGGCCGCATGAAGGAGGACAACGTCCTGGCCCGCCGCGATGGCGACCTGACGCTGGTCCCCGCTCCGGAAGTGGAGTTCGTGGACATCAGCCCCAAGCAGATCGTGGGCGTGTCCGCCAGCCTCATCCCCTTCCTTGAGCACGACGACGCCAACCGCGCGCTCATGGGCAGCAACATGCAGCGCCAGGCAGTGCCGCTCCTCCGCAGCGTGCCACCCTGCGTGGCCACGGGCATGGAGCGCATCGTGGGCACCCACAGCGGCATGATCATCAAGGCCACCCGGTCTGGAACGGTCACCTATGTGGACAGCGAGCGCATCATCATTGACAACGCGGACGAATACGTGCTCCGCAAGTTCGTGGGCCTGAACGAGCGCACCTGCCAGAACCAGCGCCCGGTGGTCCGCCCCGGCCAGAAGGTGAAGGCCGGCGACATCCTGGCCGACGGCGCCAGCACCACCATGGGCGAGCTTGCCATCGGCAAGAACGTCCTGGTGGCGTTCAACACGTTCGACGGCTACAACTTCGAGGACGCCATCGTCATCAACGAGCGCCTGGTGAAGGACGACGTCTTCACCAGCATCCACATCGAGAACTTCGACGTGGAGATCCGCGAGACCAAGCTGGGCCGCGAGGAGTTCACCAACGACATCCCGAATGTCTCCGAGAAGATGCTGCGCAACCTGGATGAGAACGGTGTCATCCGGATCGGCGCGCGCGTCGGCCCTGGCGACATCCTGGTGGGCAAGGTGAGCCCCAAGAGCAAGAGCGAGCTCTCCCCGGAAGAGAAGCTGCTGCACGCCATCTTCGGCCGCGCTGGCGAGGATGTGAAGAACGACTCGCTGGAAGTGCCAGCCGGCACGGAAGGCATCGTCATCGGCGCCCGCCGCTTCAGCCGCCGCACGCACCTGAACGAGGACCAGAAGAAGACCCTCAAGAAGGAGCTGCAGCAGTACGAAGAGACCATGGACCAGAAGGCCATCCAGCTGTTCAAGCAGATGGTCAGCCTGGTGAACCAGGCCCTGGGCGCCGAGATGGTCGACCCGAGCACCCGCCAGAAGGTGGGCGCCAGCGACATCCCGGAAGTCATCCTGGAGCAGATCCAGAACTTCAACGACAAGTGGATGAAGGGCTCCAAGGAGGCGCGCGACGCCGCCATGGTGACCTATGGCCAGTTCTGGCCGCGCATCCAGGCCATCTTCGTGGAGAAGGAGCGCAAGGTCGGCCACATGAAGCGTGGCGACGAGCTGCCTTCTGGCGTGCTGGAGATGGTGAAGGTCTACATCGCCACCAAGCGCCAGCTGAGCGTGGGCGACAAGATGGCAGGCCGCCACGGCAACAAGGGCGTGATCGCCCGCATCGTGCCAGAAGAAGACATGCCCTTCCTGGAAGACGGCACGTCGGTGGACGTGCTGCTCAACCCGCTGGGCGTGCCAAGCCGCATGAACGTGGGCCAGATCCTGGAGACGCACCTGGGCTGGGCTGCGCAGGTCCTGGGCTTCCAGGCTGTGACGCCTGTGTTCGACGGCGCCAAGGAGAGCGAGATCTTCGACGCGGTGCGCGAGGCCAACACGCACATCAAGAACCGCATCGAGGAGTTCGAGAAGACTGGCAAGAACCCCGGCACGCCGCGCGAGCTGCTGGCGAACATGCCAGACACCGGCAAGGTGCAGCTGTACGACGGCCGCACGGGCGAGGCGTTCAAGCAGCGCACCACCGTGGGCTTCATGTACCTCCTGAAGCTCCACCACCTGGTGGACGACAAGATCCACGCGCGCAGCACTGGCCCATACAGCCTCATCACGCAGCAGCCGCTGGGTGGCAAGGCTCGAACGGGCGGCCAGCGCTTTGGCGAGATGGAAGTGTGGGGCCTGGAGGCGTACGGCGCTGCCTACGTCCTGCAGGAACTGCTCACCGTCAAGAGCGACGACGTGGAAGGCCGCACCAAGATCTACGACTCCATGGTCAAGGGCACCAACACGCTGCAGGCAGGCATGCCTGTGGTGTTCGACGTGCTCTGCCACGAGATCAAGGGTCTGGCCATGAACATCCAGTTGGAGAAGCGCGCTGGCGAAGCTGCCGCGATCCTCTGAGTAGCACCCGGATTTGCACCCGCATCCGCCCCGTCTGCACGGGGCTTCTGAGAGCAGGACGATCATGTCTGAGAGCGTCTACGACCGCGTGAATGACATCGGCACCGTCAAGATCACCCTTGCCGGCCCTAACGACATCCGCAGCTGGAGCTACGGAGAAGTCAAGAAGCCCGAGACCATCAACTACCGCACCTACCGCCCAGAGCGCGACGGCCTGTTCTGCGAGCGCATCTTTGGGCCAGAGCGCGACTTTGAGTGCGCCTGCGGCAAGTACAAGGGCACCAAGTTCAAGGGCATCATCTGCGACCGTTGCGGCGTGAAGGTGACGCACAGCCGCGTGCGTCGCAAGCGCATGGGCCACATCAACCTGGCTGCGCCAGTGGTTCACATCTGGTACTTCAAGGCCATGCCCAGCCGCCTGGGCAACCTGCTGGCCATGAAGACCAGCGACCTGGAGAAGATCATCTACTTCCAGGACTACGTGGTCACGGACCCAGGCACCACCGACCTGGAGTTCAAGCAGATGCTCACCGAAGATGAGTATCGCGCTGCCGCCGAGAAGTACGGCTCTGGCTTCACCGCCATGATGGGCGCCGAGGCTGTGCGCGAGCTCCTCTCCCCCATGCGTCTGGACCTGGATGACCTGAGCATCCAGCTGCGCCAGGAGCTCTTTGAGACCAAGAGCAAGCAGAAGCAGAAGGACCTGAGCAAGCGCCTCAAGATCGTGGAGCAGATCCGCGGCAGCCAGAACGATCCCACGTGGATGGTGCTGGACGTGATCCCTGTGATCCCGCCCGACCTGCGCCCACTGGTCCTGCTGGAGAGCGGCAACTTTGCCACCAGCGACCTGAACGACCTGTACCGGCGCATCATCAACCGCAACAACCGCCTCAAGAAGCTGATGGACCTCAATGCGCCGGAGGTCATCATCCGCAACGAGAAGCGCATGCTGCAGCAGGCGGTGGATGCGCTGTTCGACAACGGCCGCTGCCGCCGCCCGGTGCTGGGCAGCAGCAACCGTCCGCTGAAGTCGCTCACCGACATGATCAAGGGCAAGCAGGGCCGCTTCCGCGAGAACCTGCTGGGCAAGCGCGTGGACTACTCCGCGCGTTCCGTGATCGTGGTGGGTCCTGAGCTCAAGCTCTGGCAGTGCGGCCTTCCCAAGAAGATCGCGCTGGAGCTGTACCAGCCCTTCATCATCCGCAAGCTGAAGGAGCATGGGCTGGCAGACACCATCAAGAGCGCCAAGCGCATGCTGGAGCGCCGCGACACCGAGGTGTGGGACATCCTTGAACAGGTGATCCGCAACCACCCGGTGCTGCTGAACCGCGCCCCCACCCTGCACCGCATGGGCATCCAGGCGTTTGAGCCAGTGCTGGTGGAAGGCAACGCCATCAAGATCCACCCGCTGGTCTGCACGGGCTACAACGCAGACTTCGACGGCGACCAGATGGCCGTGCACCTGCCGCTGAGCGTGGAGGCCCAGGCCGAGACGCAGGTGCTGATGATGTCCATCCACAACATCTTCAGCCCAGCCAACGGCAACCCCATCGTCAGCCCGTCGCAGGACATCGTCATGGGCGTGTACTTCCTGACGGCTGGCGCCAAGGACCTGCCAGCCGACAAGGCGCAGATCCGCCGCATGAAGGACTACGCAGAAGCGCTGCTTGCCTACGACATGGGCAAGATTGACCTGCACGACTGGATCGAGGTTCGCCTGGACCGCTTCACCGAGGAAGTGCTCAAGGAGAAGGAGCAGCCCAAGAAGCTGCCCGAGAACCAGCGCGTGGTCACCACGCTGGGCCGCCTGATCTTCAACGAGATCCTGCCGGACCGCCTGCCCTTCTACAACTGCGCCCTGGGCAAGAAGGGTGCAGCCCGCGTGATTGACGACACCTTTGCTCGCAAGGGCAAGGCTGCCACCATTGATCTTCTGGACCGCATGAAGGAGGCCGGCTTCCGGTACTCCACCATCAGCGGCCTGTCGTTCGGCATCACGGACCTGCGCATCCCCGCAGAGAAGCAGAAGCTGATTGACGACACCAAGAAGAAGGTGATCCGCGTGGAGCGCAGCTACGAGAACGGCGCCATCACCAACACCGAGCGCCGCAACCAGGTGCTGGAGCTATGGGCCAAGTGCCGCAACGACGTGTCCGACCTGCTCATGGAGACCCTCAAGAACGACCGCCGCGACCCGGCGACCGGCCGCGAGACTCCGCTGGGCACCAAGGACGCGCCATCCACAATCGGCGCCCGCTACCTGAACCCCGTGTTCTTGTTCGCTGACTCTGGCGCCCGCGGCAATCGCAGCCAGATGCAGCAGCTGGCAGGCATGCGCGGCCTGATGGCCAAGCCAAGCGGCGAGATCATCGAGACGCCCATCATCAGCAACTTCCGCGAAGGTCTGACCGTGCTGGAGTATTTCGCCAGCACGCACGGCGCGCGCAAGGGTCTGGCCGACACCGCCCTCAAGACTGCAGACTCTGGCTACCTCACGCGCAAGCTGTGCGACGTGGCCCAGAGCGTCACGGTCATCGAGGACGACTGCGGCACCAAGAACGGCGTGCCCAAGCGCGCCATCTTCAAGGGCGAAGAGGTGGACGTGCCGCTGCGCGACCAGGTTCGTGGCCGCACCAGCGTCAGCACCATCATGGACCCCAAGACCGACCGTGTGATCGTCGAGAAGAACGAGATCATCACGGACGCCAAGGCTCGCGAGATCGAGGCCCTGGGCATTGACACCGTGCAGGTGCGCAGCGCCCTGACCTGCGACACCTCGCGCGGCGTGTGCGCCAAGTGCTACGGCATGGACCTCTCCACTGGCCAGCCCGTGGAAAAGGGCATGGCGGTGGGCATCATCGCAGCGCAGTCCATCGGCGAACCCGGCACGCAGCTCACCATGCGCACCTTCCACACGGGTGGTATCGCAGTGAGCAGCATCAGCGAGACGCAGCACAAGGCGCAGAACGCTGGTACGGTCGAGGTGGTGGACTGCAACGAAGTGCAGGTCACCCAGCCAGATGGCACCATCCACTTCGTGGCGCTCAAGAAGAACGGCCGCCTGCGCATCAACGATGCCAAGGGCCGCGAGCTGGAGCACCACCCCGTGCCCTACGGCGGCGTCATCCTGGTGCGCAACGGCGACCATGTGAAGAAGGGCCAGGCCCTGGTCCAGTGGGACGGCACCAAGGTGCCGATCCTGGCCGAGAAGTCCGGTACGGTGGCCTTCAAGGACATCGTGGTGGGCGAGACGGTGCGCGAAGAGAAGCGCGGTGAAGCCACCGAGCGCATCATCACCGAGCACACCGGCGAGCGTCACCCACAGATCACCGTGGTGGATGAGAAGGGCGACATCCTGGACTTCCACCACCTGCCTGCCAAGGCACGCATCGAGGTGATCGAGGGCCAGACAGTCCTGGCTGGCCAGCTGGTGGCAAGCCAGCCCAAGGAAGCGGCCCGCAGCGCCGACATCGTGGGTGGTCTGCCCCGAGTGACGGAGATCTTCGAGGCCCGCCAGCCCAAGGATCCGGCCGTGCTGGCCGAGATCAGCGGCAAGGTGGAGCTGTACTCCGACAAGCGCAAGGGCAAGATGACCATCCGCGTGGTGGCCGAGAGCGGCGAAGAGTTCGACCATCACGTTCCGCAGGGCAAGCACCTGCGCGTGCATGCTGGCGACTACGTGACCGCTGGCGACGCCCTGACCGAAGGACCGCAGGTGCCTGCGGACATCCTGAAGATCAAGGGTGAAGAGGCCCTCTACGTGTACATGCTGGACGAGGTGCAGAACGTGTACCGCGCCCAGGGCGTGGTGATCAGCGACAAGCACATTGAGGTCATCCTGCGCCAGATGCTCAGCAAGGTGCGCATCTCCAGCACCGGCGACACGGACTTCCTGCCCAACGAAGTGGTGGAGAAGTTCATGCTGCGCGAGAAGAACGCAGAGCTCACTGGCATGCTCCGCATCGAGGACGCTGGCGACACCGACCTGCCGGTCGGCGCCCTGGTGTCCAAGGACGATGTGAAGGAAGCCAACGCCCTGATGAAGGAGAAGGGCGGCAAGGAGGCCAAGACCCGCAAGCCCAAGCCAGCCACCTACAAGACGCTGCTCCTGGGCATCACCAAGGCCAGCCTGCAGAGCGAGAGCTTCCTGTCAGGCGCCAGCTTCCAGGAGACCACCAAGGTGCTCACCGAGGCCGCCCTGCGCGGCGCCACGGACCACCTGCGCGGTCTCAAGGAGAACGTGATCCTGGGTCACCTGATCCCAGCTGGTACGGGCTTCGAGTCCTACCAGCGCATCCGCGTGCAGAAGCTGGTGGAGGTGCCAGAAGGCGACGAGACCAGCGACGAGGCGTTCCTGGACGAGGCCCGCGAAGAGGCCGAGGACCTGGGCGCAGCGCGGCCTGGCGAGGAGCCCACCATCTCGCAGAGCCAGAGCTTCCACGCCTTCCAGGATGCGGCCGAAGCATCGGACGCTGCCGAAGGTGGCCCGCTCATCGGGCAGGAAGTCCAGGTGTCTGAGGAAGATCTGGGCGACGAGCCAGGCGACTGACCCCAGCACGCCACGAAGTCATGAGCAGCCCATCCCACATACCAGGCGGCGGTGAGCCCTGGTACAGGGATGGGCTGCGTTTTGAGTGCACCCTGTGTGGCAACTGCTGCACAGGGCCAGAGGGCGTGGTGCTGTTCACACCCGAGGAAGGCCGCGCCATGGCAGCCAAGCTGGGCATGCCAGAGCAGGAGTTCCTGGCCACCTACAGCCGGCGCATGGGCTCGCAGCGCAGCCTGAGCGAGAAGAAGACAGAGTTTGGCAACGACTGCATCTTCCTGGACCGCCAGAGCATGCCAGGCCGCGCGGTGTGCGGGCTGTACGAGGCGCGGCCCACGCAGTGCCGCACCTGGCCCTTCTGGGAGGGCAACCTCCGCAGCCGCAAGGCGTGGGAAGCCACCAAGAAGCACGTGCCCTGCCCTGGCATGGACAAGGGTCAGCTGCACTCGCTGCAGCAGATCCGCCTGGCGCTGGACCTGGACACCCAGCAGGGCGGCAGCCAGGCGCGGTGAGCGGCGCAGCGATCGGCGCTGCGAACGCGGTCCCGACGCACGCAACGTTGCCACTAGCGGCTGCTATGCCCCGCGCGTCCGGCCGCACTCTGGGCAGACGTCGCCCAGCACCTGCGTGAGGTCGTACTCGCACCCTTGGCATTCATGCGGCTGCAGGTAGGACGGAGGCCAGAGGTGCGCAGCAGCGCACGTCAGCGGGATGACCACAAAGATCAGGGCGCAGATGACACCAGCTGGCGCGCCGATGGCTTCCAGGAGCGCCGCGCCCCCCACAAGCGCCGCGAACAGGTTGACCGCAGCCATCCATCGGCCTCTCTCCCGCTTGGCGGACCCGTATGGCGGTGGACGCCCGCCCGCCCTGCCCGCTTCGGCGGCACGCAGCTGGTAGCGGTAAGGGCGGAGGAGCTCTGCAAGGTTCAAGATGGAGAGCACGAGCGACGCCGTGCTAAGGAATGCCGGCAGCACGACCGAGCGGCCTGAAAGCGTGGACAGTGCGATAAGGATGGCGAACGTGACTGCCATGAGGCTGCACGAGAAGACCACCGTGCAGATCAGGATGACCACAATCTGCACCACCCACCGAACCTTGTTGGCGGCACCCAGTCGCAGCACGGGTTGCATGCTGTGGACGGCCATCTGCATGGTTCTTCGCATCAAGAAGCCGTGAAGTTCCTGTGAAGACGAGGACCCGCAGAGCACGCGAACGCCACCCGACCATCATGAGGTTAGCCAACCCTGAACGCAACGCACATCGGACGCAAGCAGGTGACTCCTATCTTCCGGCCTCACCGCTGGAGGAGGCCACCCGCTCGTGCACCACACCCGCAGCCCGATTGTTCGATTTCCGTCATGGATTGCCTTGGCAGGCCTGCTCGCAGCCCCAGCGGCCGCACAGACTGCCACCACACCCACCGCGGCGGATGTCCGCTCCTCCCTGGAAGAGACCAGGGTCACGCTGGCCAAGTGGATCGAGACCCAGCAGATCATTTCGCGCGAGCGCAATGAGTGGCAGCAAGGCAAGGAGATTCTGCAAGGCCGCATCGAGCTGGTGGGCAAGGAAGTCAGCCAGCTGAAGGAGAGCATCGCCAAGGCTGAAACCGCCGTGGCGGAGTCCAACAAGAAGCGCGACCAACTGCAGGCTGAGACGGCCCGCCTGAAGGAGGTCTCTGCGCAGCTGAACACAGCGGTGACAGGCATGGAGACCGACGTCCGCGCGCTGGCCAAGCGCATGCCAGAGCATGTGGCCACCCGCATCGCGCCGCTCATCCAGCGCATTCCCGCAGACCCAGCCACCACGCGCATCACCACCGCGGAGCGCTTCCAGAACGTGCTGGGCATCCTGAACGAGCTGAACAAGGCCAACAGCGAGATCAACGTGGTTTCCGAGCTGCGCACGCTGGCCGACGGGAGCACCAGCGAGGTGCAGGTGATCTACGTGGGCCTGGCCCAGGCCTACTACATGAGCCCGCGCGGCGAAGCCGGCGTGGGCCACCCCACCGACACTGGCTGGGAATGGAAGCCTGCGCCCGAAGCGGCCAGTTCCATCCTGGCCGCGCTTGAGATCGTCGAGGGCAAGTCCTCTCCTGCCTTTGTCCCCCTGCCAGTGAGCATCCAATGAGCACACGCTTCCGCCCTGTGGCTGCGGCCATTGCAGCCGCCCTGACCGCCCTGCTCACCACCTCCGCTCTGGCGCAGACCGCCGAGCAGGTTGCCGCTGGCGCCAAGACAGTCAGCAGCATGAGCCGCAACGCTCAGGACGAGCTCAACAAGAGCATCGCCGACCTGAATGCGCTGCGCGCCCAGATCGCCGCCGAGAAGCTGCCGCTGGCCCAGCAGCTGACCACGCTGGAGGAGAGCGTCATCGCCCTGCGCAAGGATGGCGACCGCATCCAGCGCCTGGTGGATGCTGGCGCGCTTGAGATCGGCACGCTGCAGGCCGAGATCAAGACCCGCCAGGACGAGCTGGGCTACATCACCAATCTGCTGGACGAATACGCCCGCAACTTTGAGACCAAGGTGGGCGTGGGCGAGATGCAGGTGTATGGCGCGCCTGTGGAGAAGACCAAGTCCGCCGTGGAGGACAAGAACCTCTCGCAGGCGCAGAAGTTCGCCACGCAGGTCGACTTCACCAGCCTGACTGCCAAGCGGCTGGGCGACGTGCTGGGTGGCACCCGCTTTGACGGCGTGGGCGTGGACATGATGGGCACGCTCCTGAAGGGCAAGTATGCGCTCATCGGGCCTGTGTCGCTCTTCCGCAGCGAAACCGGCGTGGCAGGCGTGGCCGTGCAGCAGCCTGGATCGCCCAACCCAGTGGTGCGCCCGCTCGAAGGCGACATGACCAAGGCTGTGGATGTGTTGCTGGTGTCCGGCGAAGGCACCCTTCCACTGGACCCCAGCCGCGGCGGCGCGCTGAAGGCGCTCATCCAGAAGACCAACTTGTGGCACATCTTTGTGAAGGGCGGCCCCATCATGTGGCCGCTGCTGGTGGCGTCCATCATTGCCATTGCGGTGGTCATCGAGCGAGTGCTCTTCCTGCTGAACGAGCAGCGCCTGCGCAGCCCGCGCACGCTGGCCAAGTTCTTCACCGACGTGGAGCAGGGCAATCTGGACTCCGCCATCGCGGTGGCGTCCAAGTCCCGCGACGCAGTGGTCTCCACCCTGGGCTACGCGCTGCAGCACCGCGACCAGAGCCTTGGCCACGCGCTGACCTACGCGGAGACGCGCACGCTGAAGCGATACAAGCGCGGCATCGCCATCCTGGACACGGTGATCACGCTGGCCCCGCTGCTGGGCCTCCTGGGCACGGTGACCGGCATGATGGCATCGTTCAGCGTGATCGGCGGCGACCTCAGCTCGCCTGGCGCCATCACGGGCGGCATTGCCGAGGCGCTCATCGCCACAGCGTTCGGCCTGATGATCGCCATCACCTCGCTGATCCCCTTCAACTACCTGAACAACCGCATCGAGCAGGTGGAGACAGAGATGCTGGCGGCTGGCGAGCAGCTGAAGCTGCTTGTCGAGGGCCGCGCCGAACAGCGCCCTGCCCGCGCTGCGCCGCCTCCACCGCCAGCGCCAGAGCCGGCGCTCGCAGGAGGGCTGTAAGCCATGGCTGGCGGCGGAGGAGGAATGACCCGTGGCAAGCGCAAGAAGGCGCGCCTGGAGATCATTCCGCTCATTGACATCATCTTCTTCCTGCTGGCCACCTTCATCATGGTGTCGCTCAGCATGTCGAAGAACCAGGGCGTGCAGGTGGCGCTGCCCGGCGCTGCCACCGCGCAGTCGCTTGGCGACCAGTCCGAGATGGACAAGGCCATCACGCTGAGCGTGAACGACAAGGGCGAGATCTTCTTCAACAAGGACAAGATCCTTGCCACGCAGCTTCCGCTGCGCCTGGCCACCTACAAGATGACCGCCAAGGATCCGCGCGTGATCATCAACAGCGATGGCGGCGCGGACTTCAAGTACGTGGTGGCGGTGCTGGATGAGGTGCGCAAGATCGGCATCGCCAAGGTCGGCATCAACACGGACAAGAAGTGAGCGCCACCCGCGTCATCCTCTGTGTGGTGGCCGCGCTGGTGGTGCACACCGCGGTCATTCTGTTTGGCGGCATCCTCTTCAACCGCGAGGAGACGCATGCCAGCCAGCGCGATGTGGAGCTGCTTTCCGAGGACGTCCAGAAGGACAAGCCGCAGGAGAAGCTTGAGGAGCAGGTGAAGGAGGAGATCAAGGCGGAGCAGGAAGCGCCGCCTGATCCCAGCCAGATCAAGAGCGCGGAGATGCCCGCGGAAAACAACGACGCCCCTGCGCTGGATGCGGCAAGCCTGAGCGCCATCGAGGCTGCGCTGAACGGCGCTGGCGGCGCAGGCGGTGGCGACGGCTTTGGCGGCGCTGCGTCGCTGACCTCTGGTGGCCGCATCGGCGGCACCGGGCGGGCCGTGGAAGGCGGCGAGAAGGACGAGTTTGCCGAGGCCTTCAGCATGTCGCAGATTGACCAGCGCCCGCGCGCGGTCTACCAGGTGGCGGCTGCGTATCCATCCGCGCTGCGCGCTCAGGCCGTGGAGGGCGTGGTGACGCTGATCTTCGTGGTGGATGAGACCGGGCGCGTGGTCAATCCGCGCGTGGAGAAGTCCACCCACACTGAATTCGAGGCACCGGCGCTGGATGCTGTGCGCCAGTGGCGGTTCGAGCCAGCCGTGAAGGCTGGCAAGCGCGTCAGCTGCCGCATGCGCGTGCCTGTTCGCTTCCAGCCAAGGTGATGCCATGACTTCCGAACCTGTCCGCTCCCTTCGCTCCGCACCTGCCAACAGCCGCACGCTGGCCCGCGCTGCCACGCTCCATGCCGCCCTGCTGGCGTGCTTCCTCTGCGCTGCGCCTGCGCAAGGCGCTGGCAGCGCAGACGACACCGCCCCGCAGCCCTCCACCACGGTGGCGCCGCCAGACCTCAACGCCATCTGGAACGACCCCAGCTTCCGGCTCTCGTTCATCGGCGGCTATGGCATCCATCCGGATGTGGAGCCACGCATCTCGCAGGACGACCTTGCGCTGCTGGAGCTGGTGCGCCAGCTGCTGCCAGATGAGCTGCCAGCCGCAGAGGCTCTGCTGCGCGAATCTGTCACGCCAGAATGCTCCGCCGTGCTGGACCTCACGCTGGGCGGCGTGCGCTTCCAGGCGGAGAAGCTGGACGCGGCACTGGCGGACTATCGCAACGCGGTGGCCAAGTTCCCCAGCTTCCGGCGCGCGTACCGCAGCATCGGCCTCATCTGCACCCGCAAGGGGCAGTTTGAGGATGCCATCGCAGCATTCAACAAGATGATCGAGCTGGGTGGCGCGGACGCCTACTCCTACGGCCTGCTGGGCTACTGCCACACCAACCGCCAGGACTACCAGCCAGCGGAGGCGGCGTACCGCAACGCCCTGCTCCTGCAGCCAGAAAACGTGGAGTGGCGTCTGGGCCTCACGCGCAGCGTGTTCAAGCAGGGCAAGTACGAGGATGCCGCCAGCCTGCTGGATGTGCTCATCGCAGCCTTCCCAGACAAGGCGGACTTCTGGGTGCTGCAGGCGCACACGTACCTGGGCCTGAAGCAGCCGCTGAAGGCGGCGGTGAATCTGGAGGCGCTGGACGCTATGGGCAAGGCCAGCGCGGACAACCTGTACACGCTGGGCGAGATCTACATCTCCGAGAACCTGCCAGAGCAGGCCTACACCGCGTACAGCCGCGCCATCGCCAAGAACACCACGCAGCCGCCCAGCAAGCCCATCCGCGCTGCGGAGATGCTGGCAGCCCGCGGCGGCCAGGCGCAGGCCCAGGCGCTGCTGGAGGCCATCCGCACGGCGTGGAAGGACACGCTGAACGATGCGGATCGCCGCCGCGTGCTGAAGTTGCAGGCCCGCCTGGCCATGGCCAATGGTGGCAGCACCCCAGAGACCGTGGCCGTGCTGGAGGAGGTCATCCAGCTGGACCCGCTGGATGGCGATGCGCTCATGATGCTGGGCGAGCACTACGCCCGCAGTTCCAGCCCAGACCAGGCCATCCTGTTCTATGAGCGAGCCGCCAAGCTGGAGTCGTTCGCTCCCCGGGCCAAGGTGAAGATCGCCCAGGTGTATGTGGCGCAGGGGCGGTTCAACGAGGCGCTTCCCCTGCTCCGCGACGCCCAGGCCGTGCGCCCACGCGAGGACGTCGCCCGCTACCTGGAGCAGGTGGAGCGCGCCGCCCGCAGCAAGCGCTCCTAACGCACGCTCACCAGATCTGAACGTTGCGCTTACACGGCCATTCTGAACATGGCAACCGTTTCTTCGCACAAAGCAAATCGCGTCTACAGGCAATGCACACCGGTGCCAAGAACTCATGCAGCACACTGTGGCCGCTGCTCTTCAGGTGGTTCGACGTTCGGCCCACCGCTTGTGGAACTCTGTTCTCCCTTGAGGCTCTGACATGAAGCACTGCTCGCACTACTCGGTGGCCGCCCTCGGCGCGCTCACCCTGGTCTCGGCTGCTGGCGCGGCCGAGGTCTTGGTGTCTGGCGACATTACCACGTCGCAGACCTGGACTTCCAACAACGTCTACAACCTGCAGGGCCAGGTCTACGTCCTGCCCGGCGCAACCCTCACCATCCAGGCTGGCACCGTGATCGCCAGCGACACCGGTGGTTCGCTGGCCATCACCCGCGATGCCAAGCTGCTGTGCATCGGCACCCAGGAAAACCCAGTCATCTTCACCTCCAAGGCAGACCGCAACACCTGGGCGGCCAATCCACCCCAGGGCGTGTGGCGCGCGACTGCCAATGAGTGGGGCAACCTGACCATCATGGGCAACGCGTACATCGGCAAGTACGGCCAGGGCGCTCCAGCGGGCAACACCGCGGCGCCCAACGCTGCCAACTACGCCAACATGGAAGGCCTGACCGCCAGCAGCGGCAGCGACACCCGCACCCGCTACGGCGGTGGCAACGACGACGACGATAGCGGCACCCTGCGCTACGTCAGCATCCGCTACGGCGGCAAGGTGGTGGGCCTGGGCAACGAGCTGAACGGCCTGTCGCTGGGCGGCATCGGCCGCGGCACCGAAATCGACCACATTGAGATCATGAACAACGTGGACGACGGCATCGAGATCTGGGGCGGCACCGTGGATCTGCGCTACGTCAGCATCTGGAACGTGGGCGACGACTCGCTGGACATCGACCAGGGCTGGCGCGGCCGCGCGCAGTTCGGCCTGATCGTGGGTGGCTACTCCATCCCAGGCACTGCCTCTGGTTCTGGCTTCCTTGACAAGCTCATCGAGGCTGACGGCGCTGAGAAGTCCGACGCGCAGCCTGTGAGCACGTTCTGCCTCTACAACTTCACGCTGATCGGCCAGCCCTTTAGCGGCCGCAACACCACTGCATGGCGCGACAACTGCCGCGGCCAGATGAACAACTTCATCTACATGCAGACCAGCGGCAACCTGGTGCAGAACGACAACACCGACGGTGAAGCCACCGGTGGCCAGACGGGCTATGGCTTCAACGGCACGCTGACCTGGCCCAACACCTGGACCACCAACTACAACGTGACCTCCACGGTGAACCCCTTCCCAAGCACTCCAGGCCTGTACTACAAGGCCCAGAGCTCGGGCAAGCTCATCCAGTACACCGACAGCGTGTTCTGGGCGTGCGGCGCATCGGGCGCTTCTGCGTACACCGAAGCCACGGCTCGCGGCGTGTTTGACGCCAGCCAGCACAACACGGTGTTCTATGGCACCTACACCACGCCACCAGCGGCCGGCACCATGCCAATCGCTGGCATCACGCGCGGCACGCAGGTGGTCTCTGGCACTGTGGTGGTGCTGCCTGTCACCAGCCTGGATCCACGCGCTGCCAACAGCGCCACCACCAGCGTGAACTCCGCCCCCAACAACGGGTTCTTTGTCCCAGCCCAGTATCGCGGCGCATTCGCGTCCAACGAGAACTGGCTGTGCAACTGGACTGCTGCATACAACTACGGCATGGTTGTTCCTCCTCCAGGCGGCTGCCAGCTGCCCTGCGCAGGCGACCTGGACAACAGCGGCACAGTGGATGGCACGGACCTCGGCCTCCTGCTTGGCTCCTGGGGCAGCTCCAGCGCTGCTGACCTGGACCTGAGCGGCACGGTCGACGGCACCGACCTTGGTCTGCTGCTGGGCGCATGGGGCCCCTGCAACTGAGCGTTGTGACCCGCTGATTGGATCGCCGTGAATATCCATCCAGCAAGTGAGCGTCTGGTGGCCGAGCATGCCTCGCCACCAGACGCTCCGTTTGGAACCCGTCAACAATGAGCCATTCCTTCATCATCCTGGCTGTCGCGGCTGCGCTGGGCCAGGGCGCTCCAGCTTCCGCACCGCCACCGCCCACGGTGGCACCAGCGCCAGCAACTGCAGCGGCCCCCCTGCCCGCCGTCTATGAGCTGGCGTTCAAGATCGGCAGCACCATCCCCGCAGACCCGCATGAGCGCGACCGCGCCCGCATGCAGCAGGCTGTGGCGCTGGCGTGCCGGGAGCACGGCCTGCTGGAGGATGCCACCCGCTACGCCAGCAGTATCGCGGGCTGGCGGCGGCCAGAGGCGCTGGCCCTCATCGGCCAGTCGTATGTCACGCAAGGCCAGGAATCCAAGGCCCGCGATGTGCTGGTGAAGGCCACCCTGCTCGCCCAGGCCGAGGGCGAGAGCTACCGCGACCGCGTGAACACCGAGGTGGCGCGCGGATACGCCATGCTGAACGACCTGCAGCACGCTGCGGAACTCGCGCCGCCGGCGAGCGCGGCCGAGCTGTGCCGGCTGGACGTGGCGCGCCTCACGGTGCTGCCCGCCGACAAGCTGGACGAACAGGCCGATGCGTTCGACCGCGCCATCGCCCTGAAGAACTTTGACATCGCACGCGCCGCCATCGACGGCTACCAGGTGTGGCTGGGGCGCGTGGCAACGGACGCACCACGCCGCAGCCGTGCCCTGAAGGCGCTGGAGAGCGCCATTCCGGGCCTGCCGCTGGACCTGCAGGTGGCCGCGCACCTGCGCACCGCAGAGGCGCTCTGGAACGCGGGCCTGAAGCCAGAGGCGCTGGAAGCGCTGGCACGCGCCCAGCAGATCCTTTCCACCGGCGCCTTCCTGCCAGAGGACGTGGCGCCGCTTCTGACGCCTGTGGCGCTTGCAGAGCTGAAGATGGTGTCCGCAGACAAGGCGCGCGCCACGCTGGCTTCGCTGCGCTCGCGGTACGAGGAACTGAAGGAGCAGATCGTGGACCTGCGTCGGGCGCGCTCCTTGCGCGCCCTGGGGGAGGCGTGGGCAACGCTGGGTGACCGCCAAGCGGCGGCAGCGTGCTTTGCAGAGGCACTGGAAGAGGGCAGCCGGAACCCCAACGCGCGTCCGCGCGCGATGGACCTGTGCCTGACATGCGTCAGCATGGCCAACGTGGGCATGCAGCCCAGCAAGGCCATGCAGGAGCGCATCGAGGCAATCCAGGCTGGGCTGAAAGACCCATGGTGACTGCAGCCAGAGGCACCCTGGCGGTCCTGGTGGCCTGCGCCGCCACCAGCGTGGCGGCAGCGCAGGCTCCTGCAGGCGGCTCCATCCGCGGCGCTGTCACGGACAAGGAGTTCAGCACGCCCGTGGCTGGCGCCACGGTCAGCGTGCTGGGCACCCGCTGGCGCACCACCACCCGCGACAACGGCACCTACGTCATTCCAGACGTGGACCCTGGCACCTACACCCTGGTGATCACCAAGGACGGATACCTGCGCGAGATCAAGCCCAACGTGCAGGTCCGCCAGGGCCAGCTGGCCGACGTGGACATCCTGCTGGCTGGCGAGTTTGAGGACATGGAGGAGTACGTGGTCCAGGACGTGAACCTGGGCAAGGAGAGCGAGGAGAAGCAGGACCTGGTGGTGCCCATGGATGTGGCGCCCATCACCTACATCCCGCCCATGGACTTCCAGCTGCGCCTGGCCACGCCGCAGATGCTGGACGTGATCGGCGTGGAGATGATCACCAAGTCCGGAGCGTCGGATGCAGCCTCCATCCTGCTCTTGGCGCCGGGTGCATCGCTGCAGGATGGCAAGTACGCCGTCATCCGCGGCCTGCCGGATCGCTATGTAGGCACGCTGCTGGACGGCATCCGCTTGCCCACGGCAGACCCAGACAAGCGCGCGGTGAAGCTGGACCAGTTCCCCGCCGCAGTCATCGAGAGCGTCCAGATCAGCAAGAACTTCACGCCTGACCAGCAAGGAGAGGCCTCTGGCGGCGCTGTCAACATTGACCTGAAGGACATGCCTGAGGAGGGCTACCTGCAGTTCAAGGCCCAGTACGGCTTCAACTCGCAGGTGAAGAACGGCAAGTTCCTCACCTACAAGGGCGGCGGCATGGACTACTGGGGCGGCAACGATGTGCTGGCCACCCAGCCTGAACTTGCGGGCCAGCCCTGGCCCAACAATCCCACGGGCACTCGCAACGGCTCAGCACCGTCCATCTACAAGTGGTCTGTGGCCGGCGGAGACTCCTGGGAGATCGACGAGGGCGTCCGCCTGGGCGCGTTCGGCAACTTCTTCTACGACAAGGACGCCAGCGCCTACAACAACGGCCGCCTGGACTCGCTGGAGCAGGCTGGCCCAGGCACGCCGCTGATCCCTGAAGTATTCGGCATTGGCGACGACTTCAAGACCGAGCTGTACGACGTGAAGCAGGGAACCCAGTCGGTCCAGTGGGGCGGCATGGGCGGCGTTGGCCTTGAGACAGACAACAACAAGATCAGCGCCAAGTTCCTGTACACGCTGCTCTCAGAAGACCAGGCCATCCGCCTCACCGACACTCGCGGCAAGCTGTACTTCTTCCCTGGCTACGACTCCAACGACATCAATGGTGTCGGCCACAACCTTCCGTTGGCGGCTCCCTTCAACCGCCTGGAGACGCTGGACTACAGCCAGCTCAGCACCACCAGCATCATCCTGCACGGCGAGCACACGCTGGCCTTCCTGGAGGGCGATGGCGACACGCTGGCAGCCAACGAGTGGTTCGGCATGGAGGCGCCGCAGGTGGACTGGCGCCTGGCATGGAGCCGCGCCAACGAGAACCAGCCAGATCAGACGCAGTTTGCGGCGTACTGGGTGCCAGAGTTCGAGGTGTTCCCCGGCTTCAACCTGCCGCCGCAGTGGATCGCCTATCCGCCGGCGCAGAACACCAACGTTGGCTGGGTGCAGCACATCAACTACGAGAACACCGAGACCAGCTTCCAGGGCGCGGTGAACCTCAAGCTGCCCTTTGTGCAGTGGAACGACCGGGAGGGCTACTTCAAGTTCGGCGCCTTTGGCGACGACGTCAAGCGCGAATACCGCCAGGACACCTTCAGCAACAACGGCGACCCCAACAACAGCTACTCCAGCGACTGGAATGATGCATGGTCCGAGGTGTTCCCCAGCCAAGGACACATCATCAACCAGTCGGACACGGACATCTCCTACGACGGCAAGCAGAACGTCCTCGCCACCTACGCGATGTTCGACATGCCGTTCAACGAGACCATGAACCTGGTGGGCGGCGTGCGCTTTGAGAGCACGCAGATGTCCACCACCGTGCTGCCAGATGCCAACGCTCTGTGGATTGACGTCAACACGCAGACGCTCCTGAACTTCACCGGCCCCAACACGTGGGACGCCAACTTCCGCGAGAACCGCCTCCTGCCCATGGTGGGCTGGAACTGGAACATCACGGAGGACCTGATTCTGAAGACAGCGTTCGCAGAGACCATCGCTCGGCCCAACTTCTTTGAGCTGGTGCCCGTGCTGCAGTACGACTACATCGGTGGCCCCATCTTCATCGGGAACCCTGACTTGAAGATGAGCAGGCTGCTAAACCTGGATGCGCGCCTGGACTGGCTGCCCTTCGAGAACTGGCTCATTTCAGGCTCTGTCTTCTACAAGGACATCAAGGATCCCATCCAGTACGTGCAGCGCTTCACCGAGGGCTTTGCCTACACCACCGCGCTGAACTTCCCAGAAGGCTGGCTGCTGGGCGTGGAGCTGGAATCGCGCGTCACCCTGGAGCCCTTCCTGGGCGAGGACTGGAAGGGCCTGGCGTTTGGCGCCAACTTCACGTGGATGACGTCGCAGGTCACGCTGTCGCAGGCCGACGCCGATGCGCTGGCCACCTACGGCGTGAACGACAAGACGCAGCCCATGACCGCCACGCCGGACTTCCTGATCAACCTGAACGCCACCTACGAGCTGGAGCTGACCGGCACGCAGCTTGGCCTCTTCTACAAGTACACCGGCGAGTCCCTGGTGAGCGGCGCCAACCCGCACACCACGCTGCTCACCCCCGCAATCTACCAGCAGCCCTACGGCACGCTCAACTTCATGATGTCGCAGCAGCTGCTGGCCGGGCTGCGCTTTACCTTCCAGGCCAAGAACCTGCTCAATCCCAACATTGACACGCTGTACAAGACCAACGAGAACATCACGGGCCTGAACTCCCGCTACACGCAGGGCATCTCCATCAGCTTTGCCCTGACGTACCAGCTCACCTTCTGACCGAGGCACATCCATGCACGTACGGAACTCCATCCGCCTGACCGCCATGCTCGCCCTGGCCCTGCTGGCCGCTCCGGCCACCGCCGCAGCGCCCGCCGCTGCACGCGTTGCTGGCCAAGACTCCAAGGCCGCCACCGAGGCCGAGGCTGCGCCCGTGATGCCGCAGTTCCTGGGCGTGGCCATTGACGCCCCGCCGCTACCAGACCCCGCCATGGACGCGCCCGTGTTCCTGCAGGCCGTGGCAGAGGACGCGCTGTTCCAGGTGCAGCTGGGCCGCCTGCTGGAGGCGCGCGCCACCACCAAGGAGGTGAAGGAGCTGGCCCACCGCATGGCCACCAACTACACCGCCATCCAGGTGATCCTGACCAAGCTGGCTGCCAAGCAGAACGTCATGCTGCCTGCAGCACTCAGCAGCGCAGACCAGGCGCTGGCCGACCGCTTTGCCAGCGCAGAGGTGGGCGCCCTGCAGCAGGCCTACGCAGCGCTTCTGGCGCAGCGCACGGCGGTGGCGCTGGCGGCCTTCAAGTGGCAGTACGACAACGCCACCAACGAGGACATCCGCTCCTTTGCCATGCAGACGGCCCCCATCATGGGCACGCACGCCCGCGCCGCAGAGGCAGTGAACACGCAGGTGAACAAGGAAGAGATCCGCCAGGTGGCAGAGATCAAGCTGGCTGCCCAGAAGGCAGAGGAGCTGCGCAAGGCAGAAGAAGCCGCCGCAGCCGCGCAAGCCGCAGCCAAGAAGGGCGGCACGCGCCGCGCTCCCGCCAAGAAGACCACCACGCCTTCCACCACCAAGTAGCGCACGGCTACGCTGTGCGCCATGCACCCCCTGCTCCGCCTGCCGCCCGAAGCGCCCGAGCTGGCGCAGGCCTGGGCCCAGGCGTGCTTTGACCCGCGCGTAGACGCAGAGATCCGCGCGGTGCATGCAGCGTGCGCAGAGCAGGTGGCGCAGCAGCGCCCCTTGTGCATCGCCAGCGGGACATGCTGCCGGTTTGAGGCCTACGGCCACCGCCTGCACGTGACGGGCCTGGAGGCCGCGTGGAGCCTGCGCCAGCTGGGCGCCACTCCCACCATGCCAGACCGGCGCGCGGCTGTCCAGCGCGGCGACTGCCCCTTCCTGCAGGGCTCGCAGTGCGGCGCCCACGCAGCCCGGCCGGTGGGCTGTCGCACCTTCTACTGCGATCCCACCGCCCAGACCTGGCAGCAGGACCTGTCCGAGCGCCTGCACAACCGCATCCGCGCGCTGCACGATGCGCTTGAAATCCCCTACCGATATGGCGATTGGCGCACCATGCTGGCGTACTTTGCGGACCAAGAGCCGGGCTAGGCACCCTGCGGGCCAACTACAATGGCCCTTCTGCCCATGTCTGGCGCCACCGCTCCATCCTCTGCTGTCCAGCGCATTGCCTTTGTCAGTCTGGGCTGCCCCAAGAACCTGGTGGACAGCGAGAAGATGCTGGGCGTCCTGCGCCAGAGCGGCTTCCAGCTGGTGAGCGACCACAGCCAGGCGGACGCCATCGTGGTGAACACCTGCGGCTTCCTGGAAGCCAGCAAGGACGAGAGCCTGGAGGTCATCCAGGAGGCCCTGGAGCGCAAGAAGGCAGGCACCCTGAAGCGCGTGGTGGTGGCCGGCTGCCTGGTGCAGCGGCACCGCGCCAAGATGCTGGAGTGGGCGCCGGGCATTGACGCCATGATCGGCGTGTTCGACCGCGACCACATCGTGGACGCAGTGGCTGGCCCAGAAGCGCGCGCTGCCAATCCCGGCCCCGCTGCTACAGACGCCCCCCGCTACTGGATCAGCGGCAACGCCCTGCAGGCTGCTGCCGAGCGCGGCCTGCAGACCACCGGCCTCACCGTGAACGGCAAGGATGGAAAGGGCGTGGGCTACTGGGAGGATGACTCCAACCGCTTCCGACTGACGCCGCGCCACTGGTCGTATCTGCGCGTGAGCGAAGGCTGCAATCAGCGCTGCGCGTTCTGCACCATTCCCAGCATCCGCGGCAAGATGCGCAGCAAGCCTGTTGAGCGCATCGCGGCCGAGGCCCGCGCGCTGCTGGCGGACGGGGCGTATGAGCTGAACCTCATCGGCCAGGACACCACCAGCTTTGGCCATGACATTGGCTACGCAGAAGGCCTGGTGGGCATGCTCACCGCGGTCAATCAGGCGGTGCAACAGCACGGCGCTGGCTGGGTGCGGCTCATGTACGCCTACCCCAGCAACTTCTCCGACGAGATGATCGACGCCCTGGCCCGCCTGGAGCACGTGGTGAAGTACATCGACATCCCGCTCCAGCACATGAGCGACCCCATGCTGAAGGCCATGCGCCGGCACACCAGCAGCGCCCAGCAGCGCACGCTCCTGGAAAAGCTGCGCGACCGCGTGCCTGGCATGGCCATCCGCACCACCTTCATCACTGGCTTCCCTGGCGAGACAGAGCAGGACCACGCAGAGCTGCTGGAGTTCGTGCAGGAGTTTGGCTTCGACGCCATGGGCGTGTTCAAGTACAGCCGCGAAGATGGCACGCCCGCTGGCACCATGGATCAAGACCCTGCGCTGCACGTGCCAGATGACGTGAAGGTGGCGCGCGAGCAGGAGCTGATGCTGGCCCAGCAGACCATCGCGTTTGAAAACGCCGCATACGTGGCGGAGCAGCGCTGCCAGTTCGACGTGCTCATCGAAGGCCCCGCTGCCGGCGGCGCTGCCGCCCAGGCCACCACCGGCGTGGGCCGCGGCGGCACGCTCTACGCTGGCCGCGCATACTTCCAGGCGCCCCAGATTGACAGCCTGACCTATGTGATGTCCCCCACCAAGCTGGCCCCGGGCGAGCTGGTGCGCTGCACTGTGGTGGACAGCAGCGGCTACGACCTGGTGGCCCAGCCCACGGCAGATCTGGACCGAAAGGTGCAGCTGCCCGTGGTGGGCTAGACGTACCCTTTGACATATGAAGCGCCTGTCCACCCTGGCTGTCCTGGCCGCCCTGCTTGGGGCCGCCCTCTGCGCGTTCCCAGCAGCAGCCCAGAACTCCGGCAAGCCAGATGTTCCGCCGCTGGAGTTCGACCCCGCCAAGCCAGAAAAGGTGGAAGGCTGGTGGAGCAACGGCACAGAGCTTCTGCTGCTGGAGCCCAATGGCGCCTACGCCATGTGGATCACGCAGGACCGCTTTGCGCGCCCCGCTGAGATCGGCGCGTGGCGCCGCTCCAACTACATCCTGTTTGACCTGGAGCCCTACCGCGCCAAGCCGGGCACACGCGTCCGCGTGCAGCTGGTCAAGGACCGCGGAGAGACCCGCATCGCCCGCGAAGGCATGGCCAACTTCAAGCGCCTGGCAGCGCCGCCCCGCGTCTTTGCAGACGAGGTCCTGGGCGTGTGGACCGCAGACCGCGAGCAGCTGGTGCTGCTGGAGAACGGCCGCTACGAGTACCGCCGCACCGGCGTGACCAGCGGCATCAGCCAGCACGACGGCATCTGGCGCACCGAAGGCACCAGCGTGTTCCTGGCGCCAGACACTGGCGCAGTGGACCCCATCCGCCTGAACTCCGAGAAGCAGCCAGACGGCACGCTGCTTCTGCGCGGGCCCGGCGGCACATTGAAGCACTGGGTGCCAGAGCAGCCAGCCCCGGCAGCGCCCACGGCTGCGCCAGAGGTCAAGCCCACGGCGCCATCCACTGCACCGTCCTCTGCGCCCGGCAACACACCCGCGACCCCTGCAGCGCCCGCTGGCAATCCGCCAGCATCCACGCAGCCAGCAGGCCCGACAAAGAGCGGTTTGCGCTAGACTTGGGGGCTTTCCCCAGAGCCCTGTGCGCATCCGCAACTTCTCCATCATCGCCCACATTGATCACGGCAAGAGCACCCTGGCAGACCGCCTGCTGCAGGCCACCAAGGCTGTGAGCGAGCGCGAGGCCCGCGCTCAGATGCTGGACTCCATGGACCTGGAGCGCGAGCGCGGCATCACCATCAAGGCCTCGGCTGTGACAGTGACGCACCAGTACAAGGGCGAGGACTACGAGCTCAACTTCATCGACACCCCAGGCCACGTGGACTTCACCTATGAGGTGAGCCGCGCCCTGAAGGCGTGCGAAGGCGCTGTGCTGGTTGTGGACTCCACCCAGGGCGTGCAGGCGCAGACCGTGGCCAATGCCTACCTGGCCATGGGCAACGACCTCACCCTGATCCCGGTCATCAACAAGATCGACCTTCCTGCAGCCAATCCGGACAAGGCCGCCATGGAGGTGGAGCAGGTGCTGGGCCTGCCAGCAGAAGACTGCCTGCAGGTGAGCGCCAAGACCGGCAAGGGCATCAACGAGCTGCTCGACCGCATCGTGGAGCGCCTGCCAGCGCCGCCCAGCCAGCGCATGCGCCAGCTGCGCGCCCTGGTCTTTGACTGCAAGTACGACGACTACAAGGGCGTGGTGGTGTACATCCGCGTCTTCGACGGCCAGATCAAGGTGGGCGACAAGGTCCGCATGATGGGCACGGGCCGCGTGTTCAGCGTGACCGAGCTGGGCCGCAACACCCCCTTCCCGCAGAAGATGAAGGCGCTGAACTTTGCGCAGGTGGGCTATCTCTGCGCCAGCATCAAGAGCCTGGCCGACGTCCGCGTGGGCGACACCGTGACACTGGACCTGGACCCCGCTCCAGAGCCGCTGCCAGGCTATGAAGAGCCCAAGCAGATGGTGTTCTGCGACTTCTACCCAGCCACCGACGAAGAAGGCACTGGCAAGCGCGCGGACTTCGAGACCCTGCGCGAGGCCATCGAGAAGCTCCACATCAACGACGCCAGCTTCACCTATGAAGTGCAGCACAGCGAGGCGCTTGGCTTTGGCTTCCGCTGCGGCTTCCTGGGCTTGCTGCACATGGACATCGTGCAGGAGCGCCTGGAGCGCGAGGGCAACGTCAGCATCGTGCAGACAGCGCCCACCGTCAGCTACCAGGTGCTGAAGTCCGACGGCACCGAGGTTGAGATCCACAACCCTGCGGATCTGCCAGACATGGGCGTAGTGGCCGAGATCCGCGAGCCAATCGTCAAGATCGAGATCATCTGCCCCAACGACAACATCGGCGACCTGATGAAGCTGTGCGACGCGCGCCGCGGCACGTTCATGAGCCAGGTGGCGATCGGCGAGGACCGGCAGATGCTGGTCTACGAGCTGCCGCTGGCAGAGATCATCTACGATTTCTACGACAAGCTGAAGTCCGTCACGCGCGGCTACGGCACCATGGACTACGAGATCACCCAGTACCGGGCCGACACCCTGGTGAAGGTGCAGATCCTGGTGAACGGCGACGCAGTGGAGGCGCTGGCGCTGATCTGCCACCGCGACTTTGCAGAGCACCGCAGCCGCCAGATCCTGCAGAAGCTGAAGGACCAGATCGACCGCCACCAGTTTGAGATTCCGCTGCAGGCGGCCATCGGCGGCAAGATCATCGCGCGCGAGTCCATCAAGGCCATGCGCAAGAACGTGACCGCCAAGTGCTACGGCGGCGACGTGAGCCGCAAGCGCAAGCTGCTGGAAAAGCAGAAGGAAGGCAAGAAGCGGATGAAGCAGATCGGCACGGTCAGCATCCCGCAGGAAGCCTTCATGGCCATCCTGGATCAGGGCGACTAGCGCGCCAAGAGGGGGACTCCCGCGCTACGATTCCCCCATGCGCACCTCTGAACTTCTCTTTGTCTACGGGGCCCTGGCCTGCCTGGCCGCTGCCATGTTCGTCCGCACCACCGAGCAGCAGGCTGGCGCCAACCGCGAGGCCGCACCCACCGACCTGGGCCCTGCCGACAGCGTGATCCTGACTGGCAAGTCCGGCAACCTGACGCTGAAGAACGGCGATGGCCGCCTGCAGTGGGGCGACCAGGCCACCTCCAAGGCGTGGTCTGTGGCAGCCGTGAACACCGACAAGGTCATGAAGTTGCTGCTGAAGAGCAGCCGCTTTGAGGACGAGCGCAAGGCCCTGGAGGAAGAGGCCAAGAAGAAGGACGAGGACTTCCGCAAGCGCTACAAGGAGCTGGAGGAGAAGTACAAGGACATGGATCCCAAGTCCCCTGCCTTTGAGGAAGGCCGCGAAGCGGTGAACGCCTTCTTCAAGGAGCACGGCGAATGGCGCGACTCCATCTCCACCAAGTTCAGCAAGATGCAGGCGGACCAGATCGAGAAGGCGTACCGCGAGCTGACGGCTGCCGTGGACGTGGTGGCGGACCGCCAGAAGCTGGACCTGGTCCTGCGGTTCATCCCCACAGCGGACAAGTTCGAGGCCGATGAGGTGGGCGAGGCCATGATGCGCGTGCAGGGCCGCACCTTTGTGCATTACCCAGAGAGCATTGACATCAGCGCCGAGGTGATGAAGGAGCTGAATCTGAAGGACGAGTGAGCGCCGCCTGCAGCGCGCGCGCAAGCTCTGTCTTGGCTTCTGCCATGGTTGGTGGCGCGTCTGGCCGCTCCAGCGCCAGGCTTGTCACTGGCCGGCCCACCAGCCCGCATGGCACGATGAGCTCCCAGTGGCGCATGTCTGGCGCCACGTTCAGCGCCAGCCCGTGCATGGTCACCCAGCGTGACACGCGCACCCCGATGGCGCAGATCTTGCGCGCGCCTGCGCCTTCTGGCCCGCACCACACGCCGGTGGCGCTGGCCTCGCGGTGCGCTGGGACGCCAAACGCAGCGCAGCTCTGGATGGCTGCCTCCTCCAGCGCGCGGATGTACGTGTGCACGCCCAGCCCCAGCCCCTGCAGGTGCACGATGGGGTACGCCACCAGCTGCCCTGGTCCATGCCAGGTGATGTCGCCACCCCGGTCTGTCTGGCAGACCTCCACACCCATGGCGGCCAGCTGCTCTGGCGTGGCGGTCAGGTGCGCCTGCGCTTCTGGCCGGCGGCTGACGGTGATCACCGGAGGAACGTGCTCCACCAGCAGCAGGGTCATGGTGGGCGCGCTGGCGCCCGCCTCCACAGCGCGGGCATGCGCCTGGCGCTGGGCATCCAGCGCAGCCTCGTAGCCCATCTGCCCAAGATCGCGCACGTCCAGCTGCATGGGGGTTCCAGAGCGTAGCGCACCTCCAGCGCCCCTTTACACTCCGCCTATGGCAAAGGTCCATCGAAGCGCGGTCATCGAGGGGGACGTGCGCCTTGCAGAGGATGTCACAGTGGGCCCCAACTGCGTGCTGGACGGCACCCTGGGGCCGCTGGTGGTGGGCGCTGGCTGCGTGCTGGTGGCAGGCGCATACCTCAACGGCCCCCTGACCATGGGTGAGCGCAATGTGGTCTATCCGGGCGCCTGCCTGGGATTTTCTCCGCAGGATCTGGGCTTTGACCCCAACAAGCCAGGCACGGGCGCGGTGATCGGCAGCAGCAACATCTTCCGCGAGGGATTCACGCTGCACCGCGGCAAGACCACCGAGCCCACGCGCATCGGCAACCACAACTTCTTCATGACCAACTCGCATGTGGGGCACGACAGCGTGGTGGACAACCACTGCATCCTGGCCAGCGGCGCGCTGCTGGGCGGGCATGTGCACCTGGCAGACCGTGTGATCCTGGGGGGCAATGCGCTGGTGCACCAGTTCTGCCGCCTTGGCAAGGGCTGCATGTTCAGCGGTGGCGTGGGCGTAAGCATGGATGTGCCCATGTGGTTCACCGTCACCAGCATCAACCTTGCAGGCAGCCTGAACATCGTTGGCATGCGGCGGAACGGCCTCACGCAGCACCAGATCCACACGGTGCGCTGGGTGTACCGCGTGCTGTACCGCTCTGGCAGCACGCCACAGCAGGCGCTGCCCCAGCTGCAGGAGCGCGCGGACGACCCGCTGGTGCGCGAGTACCTGGAGTTCATCCAGAGCTCCAAGCGCGGCATCTGCCACGGCGTGAGCCGCGCCACCCGCGGCGGCACTGGCGGCGTGCACGGCCCGCGCACGGTGCCTGGCAGCCCGCACGCCTTCCCAGTGGACGTGGACCTCAAGCCGTGAGCAGCGTCCGCATCGTGGTCCTTGGCTCTGGAAGCGCTGGCAACTGCACCGCGCTGGTGGCAGACCAGGCCATTGTGCTGGTGGATTGCGGCTTCTCCCCCAAGCAGACCCGGCACCGCATGGCGGCCTGCGGGCTTGACCCGTCCAAGGTGGCGCACGTGGTGCTCACCCACCCAGACTCAGACCACCTGAATGCTGGCTGGGTGCGCACGCTGGGCGGCCTGACTGGCCCCCGCCTGCATGTGGCGCGCCGCCATCACAACGTGGTGCGCCTGATGGGCGTGCAGCCCACCGCCATGGAAGTGCATGACGACGCGCTGGAGGTGGAGGGCTTCACCTTCACCGCCCTGCGCATGCCGCATGACAGCCTGGGCAGCTGCGCGTTCCGCATCGAGCGCCGCGAGGTGCGCATCGGCTACGCCACAGACCTTGGCCGCCCCACCACCGAGCTCCTGGAGCACCTCCGCGGCTGTCCGGTGCTGTGCCTGGAGAGCAACTACTGCCCGGTCATGCAGCAGACCTCGGGGCGGCCGCAGATCCTCATTGACCGCATCATGGGCGGGCGCGGCCACCTCTCCAACCACCAGGCGCTGCAGGTGGCGCAGGAGCTGCACCGCACCACGCCGCTGGACCGGCTGGTGCTGCTCCACCTCTCCCGCCAGTGCAACGCTCCAGAGGTGGTGCGCCGCCTGTACCAGCAGGAGGCGCCAGACCTGCTGGAGCGCCTGGTGATCACCAGCCAGGTGGAGCCCTCTGCCGCAGTGGACGCTGTGCCCGGCGGGCACGCCACAGCGCTGTTCTAGCGGCCTCCTCCGCGCGGGTGTGGCGGCTACGCTTATGGATCTCCAATGGGCGATCGGCTCACCCACGAATGCGGTCTGGCCCTCCTGCGGCTGAAGAAGCCGCTCCACTGGTTTCAGACAGAGCTGGGGGATCCGCTGTGGGGGCTTCGCCGCCTCTACCTGCTCATGGAGAAGCAGCACAACCGCGGCCAGGACGGCGCTGGCATCGCCATGGCCAAGATGGACATGCCCGCTGGGGAGATGTTCATTGACCGCATCCGGTCGGCCAAGCGGTCGCCCATCGAGCGCATCTTTGAGGAGGCGCTGAGACCGGCCGCGGCCATGAGCGCTGAGGACCTGCTGCGCACGCACCCCACGGAGCTCAAGCGCCGCATTCCCATGCTGGGCGAGGTGATGCTGGGCCACCTGCGCTACGGCACGCACGCTGGCAACGGCGCTGGCCTCTGCCACCCGTACATCCGGCACAGCAACGTGGCCAGCCGCAACCTGGCGCTGGCTGGCAACTTCAACCTCACCAACAGCCGCGAGCTCTTCGACCGCCTGGTCTCCTATGGCCTCAATCCTGTGGGCGACGCCGACACAGGCGTGGTGCTGGAGAAGATCGGCCACTTCCTGGATGAGGAGCACCGCTTCCTTGCCAGCACCATGGGGCCGCAGACCTTCCGCGGCCTGGAAGGCCACGAGCTGGCCACCGCCATCAGCCGTGAGCTGGACCTGACCCGCGTGCTGCGCCGCGCCGCTGCTGACTTTGACGGCGGCTTTGTGCTGGCTGGCATCCTGGGCAACGGCGACTGCTTTGCGCTGCGCGACCCTGCTGGCATCCGCCCTGCCTTCTTTGTGGACACGCCGGAGGCCTTTGGGCTGGCCAGCGAGCGCCCAGCGCTGGCCACGGTGCTGGGCGTGCGGTCGGAAGACGTGCACCCGCTGCCGCCCGGCCATGCGCTGGTCATCAAGGCCAGCGGCGATGTCTCGCTGCAGCCCTACGCAGAGCCCCGCGAAGTGCGCCAGTGCACCTTTGAGCGCATCTACTTCAGCCGCGGCAACGACGCGGACATCTACACCGAGCGCAAGGCGCTGGGCCAGCAGCTGGCAGCGCGCGTGCTGGACGCCGTGGACTGGAAGATCGAGCACACGGTGTTCGGGTTCATTCCCAACACCAGCGAGACTGCCTACTTTGGCCTGCTGCAGGAGATGGAGCGCCTGGTGGCGCATCGCGCCGGCGACCGCCTGTGGAAGCTGGTGCAGTCCGGCAAGGCCACGCACGCCGACATCATGCGCCTGGCGCACCCGCGCATCCGCGCAGAGAAGATCGCCACCAAGGACCAGAAGCTGCGCACGTTCATCGCCAACGACGCCGCCCGCAAGGAGCTGGTGAACCACGTCTACGACATCACGCGCGGCACGGTGCGCCCGGGCGACACGCTGGTGGTGATTGACGACTCCATCGTGCGCGGCACCACCCTGCGCGAGTCCATCATCACCATGCTGTCGCGGCTGGACCCGGAGCGGATCATCGTGGTCAGCAGCGCCCCGCCCATCATGTACCCAGACTGCTACGGCATTGACATGAGCCAGCTGGGGCGGTTCATCGCCTTTGAGGCGGCGGTGGCGCTGCATCATGAGCGCGGCACCGCGCGCGTGCTGGACCAGGTGGAGGAAAAGTGCCTGGAGCAGCAGCACCTGCCGCCGGACCGCATGCAGAACCATGTCGCAGCGGTGTACGAGGCATTCACGCTGGAGCAGATCAGCGCCAAGGTGGCGCAACTGGTGCGCGCCCCCTCGCTGGCCTGGCAGGGCAAGATTGATGTCCTCTACCAGAGCATCCAAGGCCTGCATGCCGCCATGCCCGGCTACACCGGCGACTGGTACTTCACCGGGCGCTACCCCACTCCGGGCGGCTACAAGGTGCTGAACACGGCCTATCTGAACTGGCGCCGCAAGGACGAGGGTCGGGCGTACTAGCCACTTCGCCCCATGGCCTCTGACGCTGCCAATAACCACGCAGGGACCACCCTTGCGCCTCTGCCGGATTTGTGGTCAAATGCTCCGTTCCCCCGCGCACGGGCGCGGGAAGGCGTTGGTCCATCCTGCTTCTGAACATCATTCAAGGTCCTCATCCGAATGGCTCGCTATCTCGGTCCCAAGGTCAAGCTCTCCCGGCGCGTCGGCGTTCCGGTCGCCGATCTCCCAAAGCACACCAGCAAGCGCCAGCTGACGCCTCCCGGGCCGCACGGCCTGCGTGGCAAGCGCGCCAAGCCCTACGGCATCCGCAAGGATGAGAAGCAGAAGCTGCGCTACCACTACAACGTGCTGGAGCGCCAGTTCCGCCGCTACTTCGAAGAGGCTGGCCGCACCAAGGGCAACACCGGCGAAGTGCTGCTGCAGCTCCTGGAGCGCCGCCTGGACAACGTCATCCGCCGCGCTGGCTTCTCGCGCAGCATCTGGGGCGCCCGTCAGATGGTGGCCCACGGCAACATCCGCGTCAACGGCGGCAAGGTGGACCGTCCCAGCTACCAGCTGAAGCCTGGCGATGTGATCACCGTCAAAGAGAAGCTGCACGGCCTCTGCCGCGAGCAGATGGAAAGCCTGCAGGGCCACCAGACCCCAGGCTGGATCGAGGTGAACCCTGCCGAGCTCCGCATCAAGGTGCTCACGCAGCCCACCAGCGATCAGATTCCATTCGACGTCAACACCAATCTGATCGTCGAGTTCTATCGCTAAGCGTGCGGCGGCCAGTGCCCGCAGCGCTGGCCCGGACAGTTCGAACTTCTGGCCGAAGCACGCAGCCCCGCGTGCTTCGGCTCGTTTTGCAGGATGCCTCTAGACTGGACGCTCTTCCCCCATGATGAAGAAACTGTCCGAGTACAACAAGCAGATCATGGCCGGCGTCAGCGTGCTGCTGCTGGTCGTGTTCCTCGCACCCACTGCAGTCACGCAGTGCTCGCGCCTCAATGCGGGGCACGGGACCACCTGGGCCACCACCAAGGATGGCGACACGCTCACCTTGGGTGACCTGGAGACGGTGCGCAGCCAGCTGCGCACGCTGGCCACGCTGCGTGAGCTCATGTCCAAGGCGCTCACGCCACAGGCGCTGCAGCAGATCCAGAGCAGCAGCCCTGCCCTGCGCTGGGTGCTCCAGACGCAGACGCACGATCCAGCGCACTGGTGGCTCCTGGTCAAGGAGGCCAAGGACGCTGGCCTGGTGGGTGGGCAGGCAGAGGGCAAGCAGTTCCTGACCGCGCTGGCGGCTGGCAATGCGTCGGCAACGGACACGCTGCTGGCGCAGATGGCGAGCAACAGCAGCCAGACACCAGCAGCGGTGCTCACCACGCTGGCAGAGCTGGTGGGTGTGAACCGCCTGATGGGCCTGGCCTCTGGCGCACCGCGCCCCAGCGAAGCCCGCCTAAAGGCCACCGCTCAGGAGCTCCTGACCTCTGTGGCCTGCGACGTAGTGCCCATCAGCGGCAGCGGCGTGGGCGACGCCATCCAGGTCCCCGATCCAACCATGGCGCAGCTGGAGGAGCAGTTCAAGCTGGGCAAGGCCAGCCTGCCTGGCCAGGGTCCCGGCGGCTGCGGCTACAAGTTCGACAACCAGGTGGTCATGCAGTGGCTGGTGATTCCAGCAGCAGAGCTCAACCGCAGCACTGCCAACGACCCTGCGCTGGGCCCTGTGGAGCTGCGCAAGGAGTTCCTGCGCAACGTCAGGCAGTACTCCAGCCCTGCCCCAGCCGGCGCGCCAGAACCGCCACCGCCCAGCTTTGAGTCCGTGAAGGACCGCGTGAAGGCGGACGTGGAGAAGCGCCTGGTGAAGGAGCGCACCGAGCGCATCGCCACCTACGTGCGCGACTGGACCCGCGCCTCGCTGAAGGATGTCCCCACCAACGCAGGCATCTACCAGCTGCCAGCTGACTGGGAGCAGAAGGCCCCCACGCTGGCCAGCCTGGCCCAGGAATTGGCCACCCGGTTCCAGATTCCAGCGCCCACGGTGGAGAGCACCGGCCCCAACCCCGTGCCGCTGCGCACCGTCTCAGAGAACGCCTTCATCGGCCGCGCCTCCACCAGCGAGTTCGGCCAGCCAATGAGCATCCTGCGGTTCCTGATGGAGCTGCACGAGTTCAAGCCAGACGGCCGCGTGCCGGTGCAGGCTGGCGTGGTTGGCCCCATGCTGACCACCCCCACTGGCGACCTGGTGATCTTCCGCGTGGCCAAGGCCGTGCCAGCGCACGAGCCAGCCAGCATGGACGAGGTGCGCACCGAGGTCATCAAGGACACGCTGGCCAAGCTGCGCTACGAAGCGCTGAAGGCCAAGGCGCCTGAGATCCTGGACCAGGCCATCAAGTCTGGCCTGGCGGTGGTGGCCAAGGACTACCGCTCCTCGGTGCAGCCGGCTCCCAATGTCACGCTGGCCAACCCGCAGGTGCTCAAGCAGTTCGGCCTGCGCATGGCCAACTACCCGCCCTCGGCTGGCAACGATGTGGCCACCATCAAGGCCATCATGGCCAAGGCGCTGGCCCTGCCAGCAGACAAGCCCGTGGCTGCGGTGCCAGAGGCTGAGCGCACCCTGACGGTGGACGCGCCCAACACCATGTCCTTGCTGGTGGTGCGCATCACCAACGTGCAGCCAACTTCGCTGGAGGACTGGACCGCCCTCAGCAAGACCGGCATGATCGTGGAGGCTTCGCGGCAGGAAGAAGGCCGCGTGGATCCCATGAAGGTGTTCGGTCTTGATGCCATCAAGGCACGCCACGGCTTTGCCCTGCGCAACCCAGAGGGCCCAGACCGCCCGATGCCCGTGCAGGCGCCGCAGTTCTGATCCGCACTCCACCAGGCACACCATGACCACCGCCCCTGCTCCACAGCCTGAAGCGCTTCCGAACATCCCCTACGACCTGTTCGCCAAGCTGGATCTGCGCGTGGCCACCGTGCTGAGCGCTGAGCCACACCCCAACGCAGACAAGCTCCTGAAGCTGAAGCTGGACGACGGCACTCCCGCTGGCCGCCAGGTGTGCGCTGGTGTGAAGGCCTGGTATCAGCCGCAGGACCTGGTGGGCAAGCAGGTGATCATCGTGGCCAACCTGGAGCCGCGCATGCTGCGCGGTGAGGTCAGCCAAGGCATGGTGCTTGCAGCGAGCGACCTGAAGGAGGGCGCCACCGCCCCAGCAGATGGCGCCAAGCCTGGCGCAGACGAGCGCGATGTGGTGCTCCTGGGCCTGGCCAAGCCAGTGAAGCCAGGTAGCAAGGTCAGCTGAGGCCCTACGACACGCCCACTGCTGCAGCGTCGCGATCGCTCAGCAGGCCGCCATCAGCCCGCTGACGGACCGTGCCGTCGCGCTTGCGGCTGCGGTCGCATCGCGGTTCAGCGCGCAGATCCTGCACCTGCACGGCCTTGGCTGCTGGGTCCAGCGTCACGCGGCTCACACCCATGACATCAGCTAGGTCCGCAGCAAAGGGCTTCAGCGCGCCTTCAGGGTCTGGCAGCACCAGGCCTGCGTCCATGGGGTTCTCGATGCCATTGGCCTTGGCCTCCTCCAGCGCCTTCAGCGCTGGCTCGCGGGCAGCCATCACGGCGGCCCAGCCCGGCGCAGCAACAAAGTCCAGCGTGGCAAACTGCTCGAACGCCACACTGCCCGCCTGCGGACCGCGGAGCGCCGCCAGCGCCTCGTCTGCGGTGTGCGGCAGGATGGGAGCCAGCATGCGGATCAGGCCCTCTGCGGTGGCCAGCATCACGCGCTGCGTGGCGCGGCGGCGCTGGCTGTCAGCGCGGTCGCAGTACATGCGGTCCTTGGTGGCTGCAAAGTAGACCGCGCTGAGCGTGGTGTTGCAGAACTCAAAGATGGCCAGGTGCGCCTGGCGGAAGTCAAAGTCCGCGTACGCAGCACGCACCTGCCGCTGCACGCTGGCAAGCTCGCCCAGCGCCCAGCCATCCAGCGTGCCGGGGGCAGTGGCAGCCAGAGCCTGCGCTTCGTCAGCGGCTGGCTGGTAGTCGTAGAGGTTGCTCAGCAGGTAGCGCAGCGTGTTGCGCACCTTGCGGTAGCTCTCGCCAGCGCCAGCAAAGAAGGTCTTGTCGGCGCGAATGTCGCCTGCGTAGTCCACGCTGCTCACCCACCAGCGGCAGACTTCTGCGCCCATGTCCTTCAGCAGGTCATCCACATCCAGGGCGTTGCCCTTGCTCTTGGACATCTTGCGCCCGTCCTTGTCCACGATGAACCCGTGGGTGACCAGCGCCTGGAATGGCGGCTTGCCTGTGGCGCCCAGCGCTGGCAGCAGGCTGAGCTGGAACCATCCGCGGTGCTGGTCGCTCCCCTCCAGGTACAGGCGCGCTGGGCACGGCAGGCCGCGCTCGCGCAGCACCGCATTCCAGCTGGAGCCGCTCTCGAACCACACGTCAAAGATGTCATGCTGCTTGACCAGCCCGGCCACGGTGGCGCCCCTGGGGGCGTGCGGATCAGTGGATGGGTCGTAGCCAGCCAGGAGCTGCGCTGGCGTCTCCTGGAACCATGCGTCGCTGCCGCGTGCGCGGAAGCTGGCTGCCACCGCACGCACCGAGGCTGCGGTCATGAGCACCTGGCCATCGGCGGTGCGGAAGGCCGGGATGGGCAGCCCCCACGAACGCTGGCGGCTGATGCACCAGTCCGGGCGTGACTCCAGCATGCCGCGCAGGCGGTTGCGGCCCCACGCTGGCACAAAGTCCACGGTCTGCTCGGTGGCAGCCAATGCCAGCTGCCGCAGCGACTGGCTGTCGCGCGTGGTGGGCCGGTCCACGCCGATGAACCACTGCTCGGTGGCGCGGAAGATCACAGGCGTGCCGCTGCGCCAGTCGTGCGGGTAGGAGTGGCTGATGGTCAGCTCGTGGAACAGGTGGCCGCTGGTGCGCAGGCTCTCTGCCACCAGGGTGTTGCCCTCCCACACGCTCTTGCCCTGCAGCCACGCTGGCACGGTGGCGTCGTAGGTGCCGTCGTCGCGCACAGGGCAGTAGATGTCCAGGCCTTCCTTCAGGCCAGTGCGGTAGTCCTCTACACCGTGTCCAGGCGCTGTGTGCACCAGGCCTGTGCCATCCTCCAGCGTGACGTACTCCGCAGCCACAACAGGGCTCTGCCGGTCGCAGAAGGGATGCCTGTACTGCAGGCCCACCAGCGCGCTGCCAGGAGCTTCTGCCAGCACCTTCACGCTGCTGGCACCAGCCAGCTTGGTGACCGCCTCCACGCGGCCAGAGGCCAGCACGGAAATGTTGCCGTCTACCTCCACCAGCGCGTACTGGTACTCCGGGTGCACTGCGATGGCCAGGTTGGCTGGCAGCGTCCACGGAGTGGTGGTCCAGATCATGAAGCTGGGCGTGCAGTCCAGCTCCACGCCAAAGGCCTTCTCCACCGCCGGGCGGTCCACAGCCTCAAAGTCCACGTACACGCTGGGGTCGTCGCGGTCTTCGTACTCCAGCTCTGCCTCAGCCAGCGCGGTGCGGTTGGCGATGCTCCAGTGCACGGGCTTCAGCGCGCGGTAGACCAGCCCCTGCTCGATGAGCTGCGCAAAGTCCTCCAGCACAGCGCCTTCGTAGGCTGGCGCCATGGTCAGATAGGGGTTCTGGTAGTCGGCCAGCGTCAAGAGGCGCTGCATCTGGCCCATCTGCAGCTTGATGAACTTCTCGGCAGAGGCCTTGCACTCGCGCCGGATCACCATGCGCGCCTGGTCCTCCGGCAGCTCCAGCACCTTCTGAAGCTTGCCCTTCTCGTTCAGTTCGGTCACCACCTTGTGCTCGATCGGCAGACCGTGGCAGTCCCAGCCCGGAACATACGGGCAGGCCATGCCCTCCATCAGGCGGCTGCGCACCACCATGTCCTTCAGCACCTTGTTCAGCAGATGGCCAAGATGGATGGAGCCGTTGGCGTACGGCGGGCCGTCGTGAAACCCGAACACGGGCGCACCCGCCCGCGCCTTCTGCACGGCTGCGTACAGCCCCTCCTGCTGCCAGCGAGCCACCGTCTGCGGCTCTGCCTGGGCCAGGTTGGCCTTCATGGCAAAGGAGGTCTTGGGCAGGTTCAACGTGGCCTTGTAGTCAGGCATGGCTATTCAGGTTCCTCGCCAGGCTTCACTGCCTCATCCAGGTACTTCTGGAACTCGCCCATCTTGTAGCTGACAAAGCAGAAGACATGGTGCAGCGTGAACCACTCCAGGTCCTGCGGGTCCTTGTCCAGGTCGGTGCGCAAGCGGTTGAGCTCTGCTAGTACGCGTTCAGCCTTCATGGTGCGTCGCTCCGTTGGGGGGACGAGTGTAGGTCGGTGGTGGCGTGGTCGTGTGCGTGATCGTGGGTGTGGTCGGCGTGCACGTGCCCAGCGTGATCGTGCTCATCTGCCTCGTGGGCGCCAGCCTCCATCTTGGCCAGCCCCCAGGCCAGAGCCAGGCCCAGCACCAGCGCTGCGCTCAGGCCCACGCGGTCGTGCCGGTGGAACTGCACTTCTGGCAGCAGGTCGCTGGCTGCGATGCACAGAAAGGTGCCCGCGCTGAAGGCCAGCGCCAGCGGCACCACCGCCGCAGCGTCCTCTGCCGACTGGACACCCATCAGGAAGAGCGCTGCGCCCGCTGGCACCAGCGCTGCAAAGCCCACGTTGATGGCCAGCATCTGCGCGCGCGTGCCGCCACCTGCGCGGAAGAGTGTGGTGAGCGTGAGCGCGTCAAACGGCTTGTGCAGCACGATGACCAGGAAGGTGCCCAGACCAGCCAGCGCCGTGGCAGATCCACCACCCAGCTCTGACGCTGCTGCCACGCTTGCCGCCAGCGCCACGCCCTCCAGCAGCGAGTGGAGCCCAAGCCCCACCGCAGCGCCTGTCCACGTCAGCCGCCCAACTCCCTTGGCGGGCGGATGGTGGTGGCCAGCGTGCCCATGCTCTGGACTGTCGCACGCTGGCTCAGGGAGCTCATGCTGGTGGAAGTGCGCAAAGCGCTCCAAGAAGAACATGGCCAGGAACCCCAGGACCAGCGCCACCATGAGCGGCTCCATCACGCTGTGATCGTGCGCGTGCACCACTGCACTGGCGGGTCCAGCCACCGCAGGGCTTGCAGCGCTCTCCAGCGCCTCCATGCGGGCCATGGCTGCGTGTGGCAGCATGTGAAAGACTGCCACGCCCATCATGGCGCCTGAGACAAAGCTGAGGCCAAACTGCAGCCGGCGGTGGGTCAAACCCACCAGCGCTGGCACTGCGCCACCCAGCAGCGATGCTGCCACGATGGCTGTGCAATAGAGGATGAGCCAGCCGGTGCTACCCATAAACGCAAGGGAAACACTCTACCCCATGCAACCGCTGCAGGCGGCTGGGCTTGCCGCCCCCTGCGGAGGCCGATAGACTGCCTCGTTCGACCCTATTGGGGTGGTAGCTCAATTGGAAGAGCGCCTCGGTCGCATCGAGGAGGTTGTGAGTTCGAGCCTCATCCACTCCACTGACATGAAAGACATGGCCGCAGAGCCGAAGCCCTCGCGGGATACGCCGGCCATGCGGCAGTATGACCGTTTCAAGCGTGAGCACCCGGGGTGCCTCCTCCTCTTTCGGATGGGGGACTTCTACGAGCTCTTTGACGACGACGCTGTGACCGCGCACCGCGCGCTGGGTATCACGCTGACCGAGCGCACCAAGGGCCAGCCCATGGCAGGTGTGCCCTACCACGCGGTGGAGGGCTATCTGCGCCGCCTGGTGGACCAGGGCTTCCGCGTGGCGGTCTGCGAGCAGCTGCAGGACCCAGCCCTGGCCAAGGGCGTGGTGGAGCGCGGCGTGACCCGCGTGCTGACCCCCGGCACGCTGGTGGATGACACCCTGCTGGACGACAGCGCCAGCAACTGCGTGGGCGCGCTGCTGGTGGACCAGGGCACCGCAGCACTGGCGTTGGCAGAGCTGAGCACAGGCGTGCTGACGGTGGAGACGTGCCCCGCTGCGCAAGCTGCAGACCTCCTGGCGCGAGCCGCACCGCGCGAGCTGCTGGTGCCAGAGGCGCTGGCCAACACGCCAGGTCTGGCCCAGAGCCTGGGGCTGGCCCAGCCACCCCACCCGCTGCCAGAGTGGGCCTTCCGAGCCAAGGACGCTGCTGCCCTGCTGCGGTCGCACTTTGGCGTGCAGCGGCTGGAGGCATTCGATCTGACAGAGGACGGCCCAGACGCTGCGGCGGCTGGCGCGCTCTTGCGCTACCTGCTGGACACCCAGCGCGGCGTGCAGGCAGATCCAGCCTCGCCCAGCGCTGGCGCGCGCGCGGCAGAACGACCGCTGGCGCACCTGCGCCCGCCCCGCTGCGTGCAGCGCACGGCGCACCTGTTGCTGGACGCCACCACGCTCCGCAGCCTGGAGGTGGAGCGCACGCTGCGCACCGGCCAGACAGAGGGCACGCTGCTGGCAGTGCTGGGCCGCCCTCGCACGCCCATGGGCCGCCGCCTGCTGCGCGACTGGACCTGCGCGCCGCTGGCAGACCGTGCTGGCATCGAGGCCCGCCAGAGCGCCGTGGCTGCGCTGGTGGCGGACGAACGAATGCGCACCGAGCTGCGCGCAGCGCTGGAGCCCATCCAGGACATCGCCCGCATCGCTGGCCGCCTGGCGCTGGGCCGCGCCACGCCGCGCGACCTGGCTGCCCTGGGTGCGTCGGTGGCGCAGCTGCCAGCGCTCCAGGCTGCTGTGGGCCGTGCGCCAGCCTTTGCGCCGCTGCGGGCCGCGCTGGAGCAGGCTGCTGCGCCGCTGGTTCCGTTGGCCCAGCGCATCCGCACCCTGTGCGTGGACGCCCCGCCCACCCACCTGCGCGAGGGCGGCCTGTTCCGCGATGGCGTGGATGCGCAGCTGGACGAGTGCCGCACGCTGCAGCACGACGCTGGCACATGGATGGCGCAGTACCAGGAGGACCTGGCGCGCACCACGCAGGTGCCCAGCCTGAAGCTGGGGTTCAACCGCGTGTTTGGGTACTACATCGAGGTCACGCACGCGCACGCTGCCAAGGTGCCCGCGCACTTCACCCGCCGGCAGACGCTGCGCAACGCAGAGCGCTACGTGACGCCGGAACTGAAGGAGTTCGAGGACAAGGTGCTGTCTGCCGAGAGCCGCGGCGTGGCACGCGAACGCGCGCTCTTTGAGGAGCTGTGCGCGGAGGTGGCTGCCACGCTGGGCCAGCTGCTGGCCGTGGCCGACGCTGTGGCGCAGGCAGATTGCCTGGCCACGCTGGCAGAGACTGCAGCGCGCAACCACTGGGCCCGGCCCACGCTGAGCGACGCGCCAGTGCTGGAGCTCCACGCAGCGCGCCATCCGGTGCTGGAGCAGGTGCTGCGCGAGCGCTTTGTTCCCAACGACGCGCACCTGTCCTGCACAGCGCAGCCAGCCACGCTGGCGCTCATCACAGGCCCCAATATGGCCGGCAAGAGCACGTACATCCGGCAGGTTGCGCTGGCCGTGATCCTGGCGCACATGGGCAGCTTTGTGCCAGCCGAGCGCGCTGTGATCGGCCTGACCGACCGCATCTTCACCCGCATTGGCGCCAGCGACGAGCTGCACAGCGGCCAGTCCACCTTCATGGTGGAGATGACCGAGACTGCGCGCATCCTGAACCACGCCACGCAGCGCTCGCTGGTGGTGCTGGACGAGATCGGCCGCGGCACCAGCACGCTTGACGGCCTGAGCCTGGCATGGGCCATCGCAGAGCACCTGGCTGCTGCGGGAGCGCGCACGCTCTTTGCCACGCACTATCACGAGCTCACCGACCTGGCCACGCGCACAGCAGCCGTGTGCAACCTGCACGTGGCGGTGCGCGAATGGAAGGACGACATTGTGTTCCTCCACCACATTGCGCCTGGAGCCACAGACCGCAGCTACGGCATCCACGTGGCCAAGCTGGCTGGCATCCCAGGCAGCGTGGTGGAGCGCGCCCGCGCTGTCATGGCTGGACTGGAGGACGCAGGGCACGCGCGGCCTGGCACAGCGCGCAGCCCGCAGGCTGGGGCGGTTGCGCCACAACCCCCCACGCAGCACACCACCATGCCGCTGTTCACAGAGTTCCTGGGGCACCCGGTGCTGGAGGAGCTCCGGCAGATCAAGCTGGAGGAGCTCACGCCGCTCCAGGCATTCGACCTGCTGCGCCGCCTCACAGCAGAGGCGCGCTCCTAGCATCCGTTCATCTGCCATGGAAGCCGCATTCCTCCGCCAGCAGCACGCACAGGGCCTTGAGTGGGCCGCATACCTGCACCGCCACCAGACTCGCACCGCAGGCTGGGGCCATCACATCCAGAACGCAGCGCTCACGGCAGCGCAGCGCATGCTGCTGCAGAGCTTCACGCGCCCCATGAACGTGCTGGTGCTCACCGGCGCCTGGTGCGGCGACTGCGCGGTGCAGTGCCCCATGCTGGCTGCCATTGCTGCAGCGTGCCCAGTGGCCAGCGTGCGCTTCCTGGAGCAGGCAGACCATCCAGAGCTGGCAGGCCGCGTGCGCATCAACGAAGGCACGCGCGTGCCCACGGTCATCTGGGCTGCAGAGGACTTTGCGTTCTGCTCGCTGCTGGGCGACCGCACCCTGGCCCGCTACCGCGCCATGGCCGCCAGGCAGCTGGGGAGCACCTGCCCCCTGCCCACGGCCAAGGTGGATCCTGAAGAAGCCGCCCACACCCTGCAGGGGTGGGTGGATGAATTCGAGCGCGTGCAGTTGATGCTGCGCCTTTCGCCGCGCCTGCGGCAGGCGCACGGAGACTGACCCCCGTGCTTCCAGCCTGGACCAGCGCCCTGCTGATCACCGCCACGATGGCCGCGGGGGGCGCGCCGCCAGGCAGGAGCGCGCCGCCGGGCGCCGCACCGCCTGCCACCACCACGCCTCCCGGCCCCGCAGCGCCGCCTGCTGCGCCATCTCCCGCGCTCGCTCCACCGCTGGTGCCCAGCCCCGCCGAAGACGCTGCCATCCAGGCCATGGCCTCGCATCGCTCCTGGATGCGGCGCATGGTGGCCGCAGCTCGTGCGGAGCGCTGGCCTGGCCATGGCTACGCCGCTGGCATCCTTGCGCCGCTGGCAGCAGACACGGACCCGCGCGTGCGATGCGCGGCCATCGTGGGCCTGCGCCGGGTGGGTGCGCCAGTGCCAGAGGAACGGCTGCAGAACGAATCCGACCCGCGCGTCATCCGCACCATGCTGCGCTGCGGCGTGCTGCTGGACGCAGACCGCATGGAACGCGGCGCTCGCGCGCTCATGAAGTCCACGGTGCCATCCGAGCGCCTGCTGGGCGTGGAGATCGCTGCTGCGCTCGACAGCCAGGGGCGTGCGCCCAAGAGCCTGGTCAACTCCATGCGGGACACATTCAGCTCCATCATCGCGCGCCTGGAGCGCGAGGACGGCGGCGCGCTTTCGCCCCGGCTGGCCATCCTGACTGGCGCGCCAGACGTGCGCGTGCACTACAAGTGGCGGCTGTGGCTGGACCGCAACAGCGTGGCCTACAAGCTGGCCGGTGGCATGGTGCCCGCAGCGCCTGCAGCCGATGCACTCTCCAAGCTGAGCAGCGAGGACTTTGTGCGCTTCACCACCGCGCTGGAGGAGGCGTACCGCAAGCCCATTGACCTGGGCGTGGCGCTGGACTGCACCGCCAGCATGTCGGGCGAGATCGCGCAGGCGCAGGGCGGCGTGGAGGACCTGATGCAGTTTGTGGGCAGCGCGTCACCTGGCATGCGGCTGGCCATCGTGGGCTACCGGGACGAAGGCGACGACTGGAAGACCAAGTGGTGGGACTTCACCGCAGACCGCAAGGAGGCCCGTCAGCACCTGTGGGACCTGAGCGCCGATGGCGGCGGCGATGAGCCAGAGCTGGTGAACGAGGCGCTCAAGGTGGCCTACGGGCAGTTCGGGTGGCGGCAAGGACCGTCTGTGCAGCGCGTCATGGTGCTCATTGGCGACGCGCCGCCGCACCCTGGGTTCGAGCAGCGGTGCGTGGACATGGCCAAGAAGGCCAAGGAGCTGGGCATCACCACCTTTGTGCTCAGCACGCGGGCCGAGTCCAAGACAGAGGAAGTGCCCAAGTTTGTGGACATCGCCCGCGCTGGCGGGGGCCGGGTCATCCGCCTGGGCGCACGCGCGGACCTGGCTGCCGAGCTGGCTGGTCTGGCGCTGGCTGATACGTGGCACGACCCCATTGTTGCGCTGTTTGATCGAGCGCTGTTCCTTTGCCGCTGAGGGCGGCCATTCTCCAGGCTGCCTCCAGCAGCTCCTTCACCCCAGCGCCGGTGGCGCCAGAGATCACCGCCGGGCGCTCGCCCTTGGCCAGGCCGATGGCGCCAGCGATGCGCTCGATGCGGGCCTCGCGGTCTTCTTCTGGGATCAGGTCCACCTTGTTCAGCACCACCAGCTCTGGCTTCTCTGCCAGGTCTGGGCTGAACTCGTTCAGCTCGCGGCGGATCACGCGGTAGGACTCTGCGGGGTCGGCGCCGTCCAGCGGCGCCATGTCCACCACGTGCACGATCACGCGCGTGCGTTCCACGTGCCGCAGGAAGTCATGGCCCAGGCCAGCGCCCTGCGAGGCGCCTTCGATCAGCCCGGGAAGGTCCGCCACCACCAGGCGGCGGTCCCCACCCATTTCTGCGATGCCCAGCTGCGGGCTCAGCGTGGTGAACGGATACGCCCCCACCTTGGCGTTGGCGCGGCTGATGGCGCGCAGCAGCGTGCTCTTGCCTGCGTTGGGCAGGCCCACCAGGCCGACGTCTGCGATCAGCTTGAGCTCGATGCGCAGGCGGCGCTCCACCGCTGGCTCGCCCGGCGTGCTCTCCATGGGCGCCTGGTGCGTGGAGCTCTTGAAGTGGTCGTTGCCCAGCCCGCCTGCCCCGCCCTTGGCAGCCACAAAGCGCTGCTCTGGCTCATGCAGGTCCACCAGGAACTCGCCTGTGTCTGCGTCGTGCACCACGCTGCCCACAGGCAGGCGGACCACGCAGTGCTCGCCATCGGACCCGTAGCAGTTCTTGGGCTGGCCGTTCTGGCCATCGGTGGCAAAGAAGTGCGCCTTGTAGGCAAACTCCACCAGGGTGTCCAGGTGCGAATCCGCCACCAGGACCACGTCGCCACCGCGGCCGCCATCGCCGCCATCTGGGCCAGCCTTGGGGAGGTTCTTTTCGCGCTTCAGGTGCGCAAGCCCGTCGCCGCCGCGCCCAGAGCGCACGGTGATGACAGCCGTATCAACGAAGAGGTTCATGTGTCCGCGCTCAGGCGCGGTCGATGGCCAGGCGCGGCGTGGCAGGATCGGACGGGATGACGTCCACCATGCGGCCACGGAAGCGCACTGTGCCCTCAGCCAGAGCCATCAGAGTGTGATCGCTGCACAAGTGGACCAGGTAGCCGGCCTTGTACTTCGTGCCGCACTGGCGCACGATGATGGATCCGGCCTTCGCCACCTGGCCGCCATACAACTTGATTCCGCGAAACTGCGGATTCGAGTCGCGACCATTGCTCGTAGAGCCTTGTCCCTTCTTGTGTGCCACGGCATCAATCTCCTGACTGGGGTTCCTGCTGAAACGGGGAACGGCGCATTGTAACGAAGAAAGTGGTGCCTGGCACGCCTGTCCCTCATTTCAGCCCACGATCACGCGCAGGAGAAAAGGAGGGACAGGCGTGCCAGGCACGAATTTCGGGATTATCGGATCAGCGCATGAGCCAGGTTTCGCTGACCAGGGTGGCGTCGTGCGCCACGCGGGGATCTGGCTGCCCTGGCAGCGTGTAGCTGCGCTGCATGGTGCGGCGCAGGTTCACCGTCTGGCCTGAGGCTGGGTCGGTGCGCACGTCCACCGCGCGGCTCAGGCCTGTGATGAACATGGTCAGTTCCTTGGTGTCGCCAGCGCTCGCTGGCCAGACCACGATGCCATCGCGGGCGTTGGCCTCGCCCTCCAGGATGTCGCCCATGATCTGGAACTGGTCGGCCGCATCCACCTTGCCCAGCGCGCGCTGCAGGCGGCGCTGCGCCTCTGGAGGAACATCTGCGCCAGCCGCCAGGATCTTGCCCTCCCCTGTCACCAGCTCAAACGTGGGCGCAAAGCGCTGCGACTTGCCAGTCTTGTTGACCACCTGGTAGGTGAAGACCCAGTAGGGCTGCCCAGACTGCGTGTCTGTGATCAGCATCAGGCTGCCAGGGCGGATCTCCAGGTCATCCTTGGTGGCGGGAGCCACGCGGCCAGCTGGGTTGACAGGCTTGGCGGCTGGCGGCGCTGCCTTGGGTGCAGCAGGTGCGCTGTCCTGTGGGGCAGCTGCCAGGAGGGCCAAGGCGAGGCACGGAACAGACAGGATGACAGGGCGAGTCATGGGAGAACATCCTACTGGAATGCTGCTGGGACTACGCTTCTGGGGTGCCGTTTCGACACCTGTTTCAGCGCATGCCGCCAGTCAGCGAGCTGACCATCCGGCGGACCCCGCCCGAGCACCGGGCGCAGGCACTGTCCGCAGCCACCGGTCAGGCGGTTTCGTCTGTGGCAGGATTCGAACGCCGGGCTGCAGACCGCGGGATGGACCTCTCCCTGGTCTGGTCGGCCTACACCCAGGACGGCGCCCTCCAGGCCTCCATCCTCCTGGTCCCCTCCCCTGGGCGGACGGCTGCGGTGATGTTCGGCCTCCATGCTGGGCAGGGCTACGCGCCCATCGTGGGCCGCCTGCTCCAGCAAGCTGCCGAGGACCTAAGCACCGAGGGTTCCATCACCCTGCTCCAGGCCCTGCCCCGTCCCAGCGAATCCATCCGCCGCCGTGCGCTGGAAGCTGGCGGATTCCACCGGCTGGCCACGCTGGAATACATGGAGCGCCCCAACACAGCGCACCTGCCAGCGACCGCCCTGCCGCCCGGGTTCACGCTCACGCCGTGGCGCACGCAGGAGCGCAGCATGATGATCGCGCTCCTCCAGCGCACCTTTGTGGACACGCTGGACTGCCCTGGCCTGGCAGCCATGCGCACCGGCGACGACATCCTGGATGGCCACCTGCACGCTGGCGACTCCGACACATCGCTGTGGCGCGTGGTGTGGCATGGAGGCGCTGCTGTGGGCGCGGTGCTGCTCTCGCCGTGCGCACTCACAGACTCTGTGGATCTGGTGTATCTGGGCCTTGCGCCGGAAGTGCGCGGCAAGGGCGTGGCGCTGACCGCACTGCAGCAGGCGCTGCATGAAGCAAGCGCGCTGCCACACCGCCTGGTGCAGCTTGCAGTGGACACGCGCAATGCGCCAGCGGTGGCGCTCTACCAGCGGACGGGCTTCCAGGGACGCCAGCATCGCGAGGCATGGGTGCGCCCGCTGTCAAGCGGCGCCACTTGTCCACAGCGAGTGGACACAGCGCCGTGAAAAGCGTGGATGAGTTTTTTGCAAAGCACGGGAACACCGCTGTGACAAGCGTTTGCGTTCGTTTCCACCGGCTGGTTCGCACATCGGCTCTTGCCGAACGCCAACCATCGGCTACCTTCCGCACCGCTTCGTAGGACGCGAAGCTTGTGGCGGCCCCGCCCACGCGGCGAACCGCGGCATCCACCCGGTGGAACCGGTCAGTGGAGCGCCGCCAGGGCGGCACCGCCAATGCCACTGCACCCGTGCAGTGGACGGATGGACCCGGCACATCGTGTTTCCCGGATTTGGCCCGCGCAGCAGTGGTGCGCGCGCGGGTGGGTATCGCATGGCCATTTCGGCCGCTCAGAGGTCCAGTGCCCCACGCTGCAGCTGAAACCTTCGCCACCCTCGAGACCCGCCTGGCGGCGCGGCTGGGTGCGCAGCGGTACCGCATGTGGTTCGAAGAGTGCGCCACGCTCACCGTGGACGGGCAGGCCCTGGTGGTGGAAGTGAACCGGCCCTTTGCAGCCGAGTGGATCGAGCGCCACTACCGCCGCGACCTGGAAGACATTGCCGCCGAAGCCGCTGGCTGCCAGGAGGTGCGCATCTGCGTGGTGGAGCCGGCAGAGTCCACGCCCCCCGCCCCGCTTGCTGCGGCCTCTGACAGCGCTTCGGATCCTTCAGCCCGCCGCTCCCGCAGCACCACGCCCGCGTGGCGCCGCTTTGACGACTTTGTGGTGGGCCCCTGCAACCGCGTGGCCTTTGAGGCTGCCCGCCGCCTGGCGGACGACACCCTGGGCGGCATCCGCTGCATCCTGCTGCACGGCGGCTGCGGCGTGGGCAAGACCCACCTGCTGCAGGCGCTTTGCGCAGAGCGCCGGGCGCGCTTCCCCCTGGAGCGCATCCGCTACACCACCGGCGAGCAGTTCACCAACGAGTACATCAGCGCGGTGCGCGCCGCCGGCGTGGAGGAGTTCCGCGGCCGCGTGCGCCAGCTGGACATGCTGGCCATTGACGACGTGCACTTCCTGAGCAACAAGGGCGCCACCCAGGCAGAGTTCCTGCACACGCTGGACGCCATCGGCCTGGCTGGCAAGCGCGTGGCCATTGCCACCGACGCCCACCCCCGGGCGCTGGCCAGCTTCAGCGAGGCGCTGATCAGCCGGCTGCTGGGCGGCATGGTGGTGCAGGTGGAGGCCCCAGACCGCGAGACCCGCCAGGTGCTGGTGGAGCGCCTGGCCCTGGCGCGCGGCCTGGAGCTGGAGCCAACGGCGGTCCGCGCTGTGGCAGACCGGGTGCTGGGCTCTGTGCGGGAGATCGAAGGCGCCCTGGCCCGCATCGCAGCCGCTGCGCTGGTGGCCGATGTGCCCACTGCGGGCCTGGCACTGGTGGAACGGGCCCTGGGCTCCCCAGCCGCGCACCGCGGCCAGCCTCCCCGCATCAGCGCCATCGTGGAGGCAGCGTGCACGGCCATTGGCGTGGCGCCAGACGAGCTCTCCTCTGCTGGGCGCCACCGCCGGGTGGTGCTGGCGCGCGGCGTGGTGGTGCACCTGGCCCGTGAGATGACCACCCTGAGCTTCCCAGAGATCGCGCGCCACCTGGGCCGTTCTGCCCACTCCAGCGTCCACGCCGCCGCGCAGCGCGTGGCTGGCATGCTGGAGCGGGGTGAAGAACTTCCCCCCAGCGACTGCTCCTGCGGCGCCCGCACGGTGCGCGAGCTGGTGGAGACCGTGCGCCGCGGTGCAGAGCGGCCGGCCCGGGCGGCCCGCTAGACTGGGCTCAATGCCTGCCCAGTTGGTTCGATGGATTGCCGCTGCGCTGGTGGCCGCGACAGCGGTTCCCGCATCCGCCCAGTACTACCCACGCGTGGAATACACCGAGGCAGCGGTGGAGTTGCTGCGCACCGCTGCGCACGGCGAGCGCGAGGGCGGCGGCACCATCATCGGCACGCTGGCCACGCTGCAGGACAAGGACCTGGTGCCGCTGTTCACTGCCATGGCCACTGGCGCTGATCCCGCAGCGCGCGTCTTTGGCGTGCTGGGCGTGGGCATGACCGACAGCAGCGCTGGCATCAGCCCAGCCATGCTGGCGTGCCTGAAGGACCCAGCGGAAGTCATGGTGGTTGTGCGCGAGGCCAACAGCAACGGCCTGCTGCGCTCCACCAACCTGGACCCCATGATGGCCCGCACCGACCTGCTGCCGCCCACGGTGGTCACGCTGACTGGCGAGCTCAACCGTCGCGGCCAGGCGTGGGACGCTGCGCGCATCAAGCCGCTGGTGACGTTTGAGGAGCCCTCCCTGGCCGGCGTGGCCAGCCTGCTCATGCTGACCGCTGGAGACCCCGCCCCGTGGGAGGCCTTCCGCGAGCGCTGCCTGGCGCTGGCAGAGCCAGAGCGCAGCCAGGTGGCGCGCGCGCTGGCCGAGGCGTCCATGGTGTTTGAGCTCAAGAAGGCAGCCAAGCCAGTGCTGGACCTCTGCCTGCAGCCTGGCATGTCGGACGAGGCGCAGTTTGCGGCCATCGGCATGGCGCTGGCGCTGGCACCCGAGGATGGCATGAAGGCGTGGCTGGCCCGCGTGGCGGCGCGCCGCACCCAGCCAGCGCTGGTGCGCGCTGGCCTGCAGCTGCTCGCCTCAGAGGAGAAGAACACGCCCGCTGGCGCGTTCGACAAGATCCGCACTGGCAGCCCGGTGCTGGAAGCGATCGCCAACACGGGCGTGGCGCTGCGCAGCGGGGCCGACCCTGTGGCGGCGCTCATCGCGCTATACGACGTGGGCCATCCTGCCAGCGCCGAGTGGGCGCTGGTGCGCGCCCGCAAGCTGCCACCAGACAAGGCCGCTGCAGTGTGGAAGCACGTGCTGGCCAAGATTGATGCGCCGCAGCCAGAGGACCGCCCCACCGCTGTGCCTGTGGCGCTGGCTGTGCGCGAGCTGATGAAGTCAGATCCCGCTGCGGTGAAGGCGCTGCTGGACAAGGCGCGTGCGCAGCCTGTGCTGGCGGTGGCCATCCTGAGCGGCGTGTACGACAGCGCTGCGCCAGAAGGCGCCGAGATCGCCCGCGCGCTGCGCGGCAGCCTGCCCCGCGCTGGCGAGAGCCTGGCCGCCATGATCCTGGCCCGCACGGACGCACCCATGACCGACGACGACTTCGACGTGCTGGGCCGCGCGGCTGCGGGTGGCGGCGACCTGGAGGTGATGCGCTCCTCGCAGGCTGCGTGGTACCTGCTGAAGCGCCGCGGCAAGTCGGACGAAGCGGTCATCCGCATCGCTGGCCCAGGGGGCTCCAAGTGAATCCCGTCATCCCGCTCAACCAGCCTGACATCCAGGAGGAGGACATCCGCCTGGTGGTGGAGTCGCTGCAGAGCGGCGTGCTGACCATGGGGCAGTTCCTGCTGGAGTTTGAGCAGCTGTGCGCAGAGCGCGCGCGGCGGCCGCACGCGGTGGGCATCTGCTCTGGCGCCATGGCCATCGAGGTGGCCCTGCGCGCGCTGAACATCGGCCCCGGAGACCAGGTGCTGGTGCCAGCCTTTGGCTTCAGCAGCATGCTGAACAGCGTGCTGCACCTGGGCGCCACGCCCGTGTTTGTGGACGTGGACCCGCTCAGCCTGAACATGGACCCAGAGCGTGCGCAGCGCGCCATGACCAAGCGCACCAAGTGCATGCTGGCTGCGCTCACGTTTGGCAATCCAGCCTGCCTGCCAGAGCTCATCTCGCTCTGCTCGCGCATGGAGGTGCCCATGGTGGAGAACGCCAGCGAGGCGCTGGGCACCAGCTACGCGCAGGACAACGCTGGCCGCTTTGGCCGCCTGGCGTGCTTTGGCTTCTGGACCAACCGCGCGGTGACCACCGGCGAAGGCGGGATGATCGTCACGCACGACGACCGTCTGGCCGCAGCGTGCCGCGCCATCCGCCAGCAGGGCCGCGTGGATCGCATGAGCTTTGCCGGCCAGTCGCGCGACCTGGGCACGCTGCTGGAGTGCACGTGCAGCGGCTACGACGCCCGCATGCCCGAGGTGTGCGCAGCTCTGGGCGTGGCGCAGATCCGCCGCCTGGACGAGACCATCGCGCGCAGGCAGGCGCTGGCTGGCGCGTACATCCGCCGCCTGGCCGCCAACCCGGATGTGCAGCTGCCCACCGTGCCAGACGGCGCCACGGTCAGCTGGGCCAACTTTGTGGTGCGGCTCAGCTCGCGCTTCACAGCCGAGGACCGCGACGCTGTCATCGCGGTGCTCCACCGCCAGGACGTGGGCGCTGCCAACTACTACCCAGCGCTGCCCTTCCTGCCGCAGGCGCGCGCGCTGAGCAGTTATGAGCCCGGAGATTTCCCGGTGGCAGAGGCTGCTTCCGCGCGCGCCATCGCCCTGCCGTTCTTCAACCGCATGACAGAAGACCAGGTGGACGTGGTGTGCAGCACGCTGGAGGTGGCTTTGCAGCGCGTGGGTGGTGCGGCCCGGGGGTAAAATTCCGGCATGTTCCCCTCGAAACCCTTCAGCGCACTGTGTCTTGTGTCAACCGTTGCATCGGCTGCCTGCTGCGCGCCCGCGTCAGCTCAGATCGTTGCCTCGTCGGACTTCAACGACGGCCCTCAAGGCTGGTTTCTCCCAGTCTCCGCAGAGTGGCGCTCCGAAGGTGGCAACCCTGGCGGGTTCTTGTTCGGTCCCATTGATGAGCCCACCAATCTCAATCCGGTGGTCCAAGCTCCCGCGGCCTTCCTCGGCAACTGGTCAGCGCTGGATGGCGTAGGCGCAATTCAGTTCGACTATCGGCGCATCGCAAACGGCTCGCCTATCAACTACTTCGTGCCTCTCTTCATCGTCATCCGCGGAGGGACGCTCGCTCCTGGAAGCCAGGCCACGTGGACTGGACCGCTCATCACCACGCCAGGCCCATGGACGCGCTACGCCGCTCCATTGATCGCCTCCAAGTGGGTGGTTGATACCGGGAGTTGGCAGGACATCCTGTCCAACGTCACCTCCATCAACATCCAGCTGGAGCTGGTCAGCAACGGCTCCATTGATGACCAGAATGGGTTGGACAACGTCACGCTGTGTGGATCTGCGCTCGCAGACTTCAACTCAGACTGCACGGTGGACGGCACCGACCTTGGCATCCTGCTGGGCGCCTGGGGCACGCCAGATGCTGATCTGAACAGCGACGGCTCAACAGACGGATCTGATCTGGGAATCCTGCTGGGCGCCTGGAGCAGCTGATCGCCGTGCGCTCCGCCCCGGCCTGCAGGCTCACTCCCACTCAATGGTGGCGGGCGGCTTGCTGCTGATGTCGTAGACCACGCGGTTCACGCCCCGCACTTCGTTGATGATGCGGTTGCTGATGGTGGCCAGCACGTCGTGCGGCAGGCGCGCCCAGTCTGCGGTCATGAAGTCCTCGGTGGTCACGGCGCGCAGCGCCACCACCGAGTCGTAGGTGCGGCCATCGCCCATGACGCCCACGCTGCGCACTGGCAGCAGCACGGCAAACACCTGGCTGGTGCTGCGGTACAGGTCAGCGCTCACGATCTCCTCCAGGAGGATCTCGTCGCAGTCGCGCAGGATGGCCAGGCGCTCTTCGGTCACCTCGCCCAGCACGCGAACGGCCAGCCCTGGGCCAGGGAACGGGTGCCGCCAGACGATCTGCTGCGGCAGGCCCAGCACGTCTCCCAGGCGGCGCACTTCATCCTTGAACAGGTCGCGCAGCGGCTCCACCAGCTTGAAGCCGAGCTCGCTGGGCAGGCCACCCACGTTGTGGTGCAGCTTGATGTTGGCAGCGGTGCCGGCCAGGCTGGCGCCGCTCTCGATGACGTCGGGGTACAGCGTGCCCTGCGCCAGGAAATGAGCGTCGTGCCCCACTTCCTTGGCTGCACTGCGGAACACCTCGATGAACCGGTGGCCAATGCGCCGGCGCTTCTCCTGTGGGTCTGAGATGCCCTGCAGGTCTGCCAGGAAGTCCTTGCTGGCGTCCACCACGCGCAGGTCAATGTCGAACGCGCCGCGGAAGGTGCTCTCCACCAGATCGCGCTCGCCCTTGCGCAGCAAGCCGTTGTCCACAAAGATGCAGGTGAGCTGCCGCCCCACTGCGCGGGCCAGCAGCGCCGCCACCACGCTGGAATCCACGCCGCCAGACAGACCGCAGATCACGCGGTCGGTGCCGATGGCCTGGCGCGCAGCCTGGCACTGCTGCTCCAGGAAGTCTGCCATGCGCCAGGTGCCAGTGCAGCCGCAGGCGTCGTACAGGAAGTTGCGCAGGATTTCTGTGCCGTGGGGCGTGTGCGTCACTTCCGGGTGGAACTGCACGCCCCAGAAGGGCCGCGTACGGTGCCGCACAGCCGCCACTGGGCAGGTGTCGGTGCTGGCCAGGATCTGCAGGTCGCCGTGCACGTCCTGCACCTGGTCGCCGTGGCTCATCCACACCACCGTGCGGGCTGGCAGGCCATGCAGCAGGCCGTGGGCATCGCGCACGTCCAGCTGGGCGCGGCCAAACTCGCGCGCGTGGCCTGGGCGCACTTCGCACCCCAGCATCTGGCAGCCCAGCTGCATGCCGTAGCAGATGCCAAGGACTGGCACGCCCAGGTCCAGGATGGCTGGGTCGCAGTGAGGCGCGCCCTTGTCAAAGACGCTGGACGGACCGCCCGAGAGGATGATGCCCTTGGGCTTCAGCGCGCGCAGCGTCTCCACCGGCGTGTTGGGGGCCACCAGCAGGCTGAACGCACCCAGCTCGCGCACCCGCCGCGCAATGAGCTGCGCAAACTGGCTCCCGAAGTCCAGGATGAGGATCGTCTCGTTGGCGTGGCTGGTGGTGCTCATCGGGTGGTGCGGGAAAGGGAACAATGGTACCGCGGCCCGGGTTACACTCGCTGCGTGCGCTGCATGCCCCTGGCCCTCCTGCTTCTGGCCCTGCCAGCCTGCGTGGTGCCTGGCTGCGCAGCACCAGCCATCGAGCCCAGCTACAGGGACCCCACGCCAGAGGCGCAGCTGGACGCCATCCGCCAGTCCGCCCAGCGCAAGGACATGAAGGACGTCCCAGCGCTGGTGGAGTGCCTGTGGTCGGATGATCCTGCAGTCCGCATGGCCGCCATTGAGGCGTTGAAGCGCATCACCGGCACCACGCTGGACTACCGGGCCGCAGCCACACCCAGCGAGCGGGCGCCAGCAGTGGAGCGCTGGAAGGCCTGGGTGCGCGAACACCACCTGCTCCCGGCGGCACCCACCGGGAGCCAGTAACATCCCGGAATGGCATTCCGCCCGCTTGAAGTGTCCACATCTGCGCAGCCTGGGGTGGCTATTGTGCACCTGCACGGGGACATCTCTGCGGAGTCCATTGACCGCATGCGCCAGGGCATTGCGCAGGGCCTGGCGCAGAAGCCGCAGCGCCTGGTGCTGGACCTCACCCAGACCACCTTCCTGAGCAGTCCAGGCCTGGCGGTCATGGTGCAGGCCATGCAGCTTTCGCAGCGGGCTGGCGCCACCATGGTGCTGGCTGGCGCCAACGAGCGCGTCCGCGGGCTGTTTGAGATCTCGCGTCTGACCGACGTCTTCAAGATGATTCCCACTGTGGAGCAGGCCATCAGCGGCTGACCCAACTGGCATGTCTTCCGCACCAGTCAACGACACCCCTCGGCGCAGCCTTCCCGTGCTGCTGCTGGACCGGTGGATTGACTTCTGGGCTGATGTCTTTGGCCTGGTGGGCGCCCTGTACTGGCTGTGCCGCGACACCCTGGAGTGGTTCTGGCGCGGCTTCATCCGGCGCGAAGTGCGCCTTGGCTTCGGCGCCATCAACGCGCAGATCGTGCGTGTGGGCGTGCGGTCCATCGCCATCGTGATGCTGGTCAGCAGCAGCATCGGCATCATCCTGGCGCTTCAGACCTCCCCCACGCTGGAGCAGTACGGCCAGACCGACAAGGTGGCCAACCTCATCAGCGTGAGCGTGTTCCGCGAGCTGGGCCCGCTGGTGGCGGCCATCGTCATGGTGGGCTTTGCAGGCGCATCCATCGCTGCAGAGCTGGGCACCATGGTGGTGGGAGAAGAGGTGGAGGCGCTGGAGGCCATGGGCCTGAACCCAGTGCGCTACCTGGTGCTGCCGCGCCTGGCTGCCACGGTGGTCAGCCTGCTGGCGCTCTCTGTCATCAGCAACCTGACCGCTGTGTTCGCTGGCATGCTGGTGTCCATCTCTGTGCTGGGCATTCCGTACGACCTGTACGTGTCCAACACCATCAACCAGCTGAAGATGTCCGACTTCACCACAGGCATGCTGAAGGCTGGCGTCTTTGGCCTGCTGCTGGGCCTGATTGCGTGCTACAACGGCCTGCGCGTGACGGGCGGCGCTGCGGGCGTGGGCCGCGCCACCACTGAGACGGTGGTGCAGACGGTGATCTTTGTGATCCTGAGCGACCTGCTGTTCAGCACGCTCTTCTACGCCCTGGGCTGGAACTAGCCAGCCGGCGCCTCTGCGCGCCTCACCCTCCTCCCCACAGAGTCCGGACAGCCTGCGCCAAGTGTGGCGGCAGGCCAGTGGCGTGCATGATGGCCTCTGCATCTGCCGCAGGGTCTGCAGCAAGAAGCGCCTCAATGGCTGGCTTGTGCTGTGCCAGCGCTGGCGGCACTGCTGCGCTGGCGCTGCGCTCGCGCGCCTTCATGCGGGTGCCTGCCACGGTGTAGAGACCCTCGGTCTGCAGGGACTCCAGCACATGCGCTGGCTCCAGCACGCACTCTGCCAGGTGGTCTCGAATGGCTCTGTTGCACCCTTCGCTGCGCGGGCTGTCCACCGGCCCGGGCACAGCCCACGCCTTGCGCGCTGCAGACTTGCCCTCTCCACAGAACCGCGCTGTGATGAGCGCCCCGCTGTTCACAGCCGCCTCCACCACCAGCACCCCCACGCTCAGGCCAGCGATCACCCGGTTGCGGCGCGGAAAATTGGCAGCCAGCACCGGCCAGTCTGTGGGGAACTCGCTCAGCAGCACGCCACCGCCCTCCACAATGGCCTGGTACAGCGGGCCATGCTCTGGCGGATAGGGCCCAGTGCCCAGCCCGCAGCCAAGCACGGCCACCGTGTGGCCACCTGCGCGCAGCGCAGCCCGGTGCGCCTCTGCATCAATGCCGCGTGCACCTCCAGAGACCACAGGCACGCCCTGCTCTGCCAGCGCCCCAGCAAAGCGCGCTGCCTGGGCCAGCCCATAGGCCGTGGCGCGCCGGGCGCCCACCACCGCTGCTGGCGCTGGGCCAGTGGCCTCCATGGAGCCGCGCACCCAGAGCCCCAGTGGCGGCGAGTCAATCTCTGACAGGAGCGGCGGGTAGTCCAGATCTCCCAGCAGCACCATGAACAGGCCTGCGTGCTTCATGCGCGCGCGCTCCGAGGCCGGGCTGGTGGCACGCAGTGCAGCAGCCACCGCAGCGCCCCGATGGCGGGCTGCCTGGCACACCCCAGCCCACTCGCTGGCTGATGCAGCCACCGCCTCTTCAGCGCTGCCGAAGTGCTTCAATGCCTGCCCGGCCACCCGTGGGCCGAGGTCCTCGCACAGCAGGAGGCGCAGCCAGGCGTCTGGAATGTCAGCAGGTTGGCGCGGCACGCTGGCACCGTACTGGTGCCAAAGCGCACATCACGCTAGGTGTGCGCTTTCGCTGCGGTCTGCAGCGTCCGGCGCGCCAGCCACCTGGGGGCGCGGCGGGCCAACCAGCACGCGGGTCAGCACCTGGTTGGCGCGGTCGCGCGCTTCGCCCAGTTCCTTGCGCGGGATGGCCACCTGCACCGGCGCAAGGAGCAGGCCCAGGAACATGAACATCACGCCACCACCTGCCACCCACAGGGCCTTCCGGCCCAGCGTCAGGCGGCTGAGGAGCGAGTCTGGAAAGGGCGTGATCTGCGCTGTCACCGGCGGCACAGAGGCGTCCACCCATTCAATGGGCGTGCGGTTGGCAGACGCTGCCAGGAGCACCGGGCTCTCGCCCTTTGGAATGCGGTTCAGCTGCGACGCCGCCAGCCTGCGCACCAGCTGCGGATCACGGGAGTCCAGATCAGAGAGGAAGCGGGCGTAGGCCTGCAGGCGCTGGTCGTTCTCGCGCTCCTGTGCGGCCAGCTGCTTCTGCTGCGAGCGCATCACCCACAGGTCATAGCTGGCTGGCACCAGGACAGAACTGATGATCAGGGCAAGCCCTGCGATCAGAAACAGCCAACCTGGATCAAACAGCACAGACGAGCGGCGCATGCGGCGTTCATCGGCCAACCAGGGGCGGCTGCATGAACAGCCAGCCGCCGGCTCCCGGCCTGGGGTCAACCCAGGTCTGGGAACAGCTTGCGGACCGTGCCCACCAGGTCCTTCACGTGGCTGACGCTCTCCGCCATCAGCTTGGACTCGTCCTCGTTCATCTTGATCTGGACCACCTTCTCCATGCCCTTGGCGCCCAGCACCACTGGCACGCCCACAAAGTAGCCCTTGCCCTTCTGGCCAGGCGCCACGCCGTACTCGTCCTCGCAGTAGGCGGCGCACGGAATGATGCGCTTCTTGTCCTTCACGATGGCTTCCACCATCTGGATGGTGCCGGAGGCTGGGGCGTAGTAGGCGCTGGTGCCCATCAGGTTCACGATCTCGCCGCCACCCACCTTGGCGCGGTCCACGCACTTCTTGATGACCTCTGCGCTCAGCAGCTGGTCAATCGGAATGCCATGCACGCTGGTGAAGCGCGGCAGCGGCACCATGTCGTCGCCGTGGCCACCCAGGAGCAGCGCAGTGATGTCCTCCACGCTGCAGCCCAGCTCCAAGGCCAGGAAGGTGCGGAAGCGGGCCACGTCCAGCGCGCCAGCCTGGCCCAGGATGCGGTTGGTGGGGAAGCCAGTGGCCTTCCACGCGGTGTAGACCATGGCGTCCAGCGGGTTGCTGACGATGATCACCACAGCGTTGGGCGCGTTCTTGGCCACCTGCTCAGAGACCTCGCGCACGATCTTGACGTTCACGTTGATCAGGTCGTCGCGGCTCATGCCTGGCTTGCGCGGCATGCCAGCGGTGATCACCACCACGGCGCTGTCCTTGATCAGGCTGTAGTCGTTGCCACCCGTCACGCGGCTGTCAAAGCGCTCGATGGGTCCGCACTGCAGCAGGTCAAGCGCCTTGCCCTTGGCCACGCCCTCGTTGATGTCAATGAGGACGATGTCGCCCAGCTCCTTGGATGCAGCCCACAGGGCGCAGCTGGCTCCGACGTTTCCGGCACCGATGATCGAGATCTTGGGGCGTGACACTGGCTTCTCCGTTCGAAACAGGCGCGGCGACACCGGCCGCTGCGGGTCCCCTTGCGGGGACGATCGAGGGGGAGACAGTGTACGGCCCCGAGGGGGTCGTTTTCAGCAATGGAACAGGCCGAAGCAGCTGGAATGCGCAGCGTGTGCCAGCATCAAGCCCGGCGGCGGCGGGTGCCGGTCACCAGCAGGCCTGCAACAGCCACCAGTCCGCCAGGGCCTGGAATGGTGTTCATGACCCACGCGTTCACGTTTACCTGGTCGAACTTGTTGCTGCCGCGGCGGCTGATCACCAGGCTGAGCGTGTCGCCTTCATGCAGCTCTGTGGCACCTGAGAAGGTGAACACGTCCAGGCGGGCATCAGCGCTCTTGGCCAGGGTGATGGTGCCCAGGCTGCGGGTGCGGCCATCCAGCGTGGCGATCACGCTGATGGTCACGCCGTCGCCCTTGAGCGCCTTGCCCAGCAGCTCAGACTGCACCGCCAGGCCGCGCACCCACTGGTCGCCTTCCGAGCGATAGGTGATCACAGCATCCGTGCGCGCGCCCGGCTTCACCAGCACGCCGTCAAACGTGGCTGCGCCTGCCTTGCCGCCGAACGAGCCTTCATCCACGACATCTCCCACCACCGAGGCCAGCTTGGCCTTGCCAGTGGTGGTCCAGCGGTTGCCCTTGGACGTCATGAGCGGTCCGTCCACTGCAGAACTGCCGAACCAGGTCTGCGTGGTGCCGTTCTTGGCCAGGCCCTTGCCTTCAGCCCAGACGCGGAACTCCGTGACAGAAGCGGAAGCCGAGGCGGCAATGGCCAGCCCAGCAAGCAGGGACGCCGGTGCAAACAAGCGCACGGTCATGGGAGGGAACTCCAGCAGGGAACAGCCCGCGCGGACCCTAAACATCAAGGGGCGGGACGCGCGGCCCTCCACCATGCCCCGGATCTGTCCATCTGCAACGCCTTTTCAGCAAACACAGGATGTGCAGAAGATCAGGCGCTGGATTCCAGCGGCTATCGGGCGCTCGCACCCCAGGCACGGCGCGGACGCAGAGGTGATCGGACGCACCTGGCTTTCCCGCGCTGGCACAGGTGCACAGACGCGGGGCACGGGCAATGGGCCAGAAAGGACTCGAACCTTCGACCTCACCCTTATCAGGGGTGTGCTCTAGCCAGCTGAGCTACTGGCCCGGCAAGAGGGGCGGAGTATAGCCCAGCTACCGTGCTTCTGCCAGCCGAGAAGCCATGCGTTCCAGGAAACGCAGGCGGGCCAGCACCGCCCGCACCAGCGCTGTGCCGCCTGGGGGCGCGGCAGCGCCTGCAGGGTGGGCCGCAGCGCCTGTTGGACGGCTTGCAACGCCAAGCGTCATGTCTGCCCCGCTGCTGGCCACGAGGGCTGCGCAGGCTGCTCGCAACTCTGCCAGGCAGCTGGTCCGCATCGCTGCCACCTGCGCCTGCACAGCAGCCGCCCCCTCCTGGTCTGGGTCTGCCAACGCCTCCTCAATGGCCTCGCGCAGCTCCATGGTCTCCATGAGGAACGCCTGGTCCAGCGGTGTGTCACCTGTGGCAGACGCGCCGCTGCGCACCAGGATGGCCTGCGCGCGGCTCACTGGGTCGGTCAGAAGCTGCTTGGCCTGCCCTGCTGCAGCCGTGCGACGCATGAAGGCATCGCGCTCCAGCGGGTCGCGCGCTCGGTCTGGATGGCACTGCGCGCACACGCGCAGGTGCGCTGCGGCCACCTGCTGCGGCGTCAGGTCGAACGTGGGCTCCAGGCCGAGGATGTCAAACGGGTCGTCCATGAGTGATGGCTGCGGGTGGCTGCGGGTGGCCGCGGATGGTCGCGGGTGGCTGCGGATGGCCGCGGATGGTCGCGAGTGCGCGCGTGCCCTGCTGCGGTGCGCGGCCTCACTCGCTGGAGGCCACGCGTTCCACCTCCTCGATGCTGGTCACGCCCTTGGCCACCAGCTGGTAGCCGAACTGCTGCAGCGACACGAACATGTCGTGCCCCAGCGCGTCGCGGATGCCGCTGATGGTGGGTCCCTTCAGCACCAGGTCGCGAATGGCGCTGTTGGTCTCCAGCAGCTCCACCAGCGCGCGCCGGCCTGCAAATCCAGTGCCAAAGCAGGTGCGGCAGCCCTGCGGCACAAACACGTGCTCCACGCCGTGCAGCACATGCCCCAGCTTGATGTGCTGCGCTGCGGTGGGCCGCGTCTGGCCCTTGCAGCGGTCGCACAGCGTGCGCACCAGGCGCTGCGCCAGCACGATGCTGAGCGCGTTGGCCACCAGCGGCGCCTCCACCTTCAGATCCAGCAGGCGGAAGATGGCGCCAATGGAGTCCCGCGCGTGCACCGTGGAATAGACCAGGTGCCCTGTCATGGCCGCCTGCATGGCCACCTGCGCTGTCTCCTCGTCGCGGATCTCGCCTACGTAGATCACGTCCGGATCCTGGCGCAGCACGCCGCGCAGCACCTGGCCAAAGCCCTGGCCGTGCTTGTTGTCAATGGGGATCTGCGTGCACCCCTCCAGGTGGTACTCCACCGGGTCCTCGATGGTGACCACGTTGCGCAGGTCCACGTCCACCTCGCGCAGGCATCCGTACAGCGTGGTGGTCTTGCCGCTGCCAGTGGGGCCGCAGGTGAGCATCAGCCCAGAATCGCGCTGCGAAAGCTGGCGCACCTTCTGGTACATCCAGTTGGGCATGCCCAGATCGTGCAGGCGCGTGGGCGCGTTCAGCGGGTCCAGCACCCGCATCACCATCTTCTCGCCACCCACCACCGGCGTCAGGCTCACGCGGTAGTCCACCCGGCGCCCGCCAATATGCGCTGAAAAGTGACCGTCCTGCAGCTGCGCCTTCAGCGTGCCGTCCATCTCGCACAGCACCTTCACCACGCCCAGCAGCCGGCGGAACAGCGACGTGTCCACCTCCACCACCGCCACCATCATGCCGTCCACGCGCATGCGCACCAGCGCAGAATCCTGGCGTGGCTCCACATGCACATCGGTGGCGCGCGCCTTGGTGGCCACGCCCAGCAGCATGCGGAAGAGGCGGATGGAGTCTGCTGCGCCCTCCTCCTCCACCGCTGAGGCCTTGGCGCGGCTCTTGTCGCCCTCGCGCTGACGGGCTGCGTGCACTGGCTGGTTGCGGGCGTCGAACACCAGCAGCCCCTTGTCCAGGCCGCGCATGTCCGGCAGCGCCTCCATCACGCGGCGCAGGCGCTGCTCGTAGGCGCCAGGGTCGCTCACCACTTCGTCTGGGCTCTCGTCGATGGTTGGAGGGCGCGATTGTTCCGCGCGCTTCACAAAGTCTGGCGCAGCGTGGGCCTTGGCCTGGCGCGCTGGCTCAGCCTTGGGATCCTGGAAGTGGATCTCCAGGCGGCCGATCCGCACCACGTCGCCGTTGGCCAGCGAGGTGGGGGTGGACACCCGCTGCCCATTCACCTTGGTGCCGTTGCGGGAGTTCAGGTCGCGCACCACCCAGCCGGAAGGCCCGGGCTCAAAGACAGCGTGCTGCCGACTCATGGTGTCGTCGGCTTCCTGCTTGATGGTGTTCTGTGGCGCTCGGCCCACCGTAACCGCCACGCCTGCCTCCAGCTCCATGCGCTCAACGCCGCGAGGGGATTTGATCTCGAGGAAGGCCATGCGGGTGGGACCGGGGAAAACCGACTGGGTCATCATGAAGGGTACGAAAAGCGCGGGCCCCAATCGGGCAGAAATGCCAGATGGGGCCCAGACGCACCCGGAAGCGCAATCTGCCCTGGAATCACCAGGCGTCGTCGTTGTCGCGGTTGCTGCGGCGATCGCCCCGTTCCCGGCCGCCCTTGGGGCCAGAACCACCAGGGCCGTCGCCAAAGCCGCCACCGCGGCCACCGTGGCCGCGATCCCCGCGGTCACCGCGGTCGCCGCCAAAGCCGCCGCGGCTGCTGCCGCCACCAAAGCCGCCGCGACCACCGCCCCCGCCGAAGCCGCCACCGCCACCGCCACCAAAGCCTCGGCCGCCGCCGCCGCCCCGCGGGCCGCGATCGCCGCCGCGGAAGCCACCACCGCCACCTGGCGCGCGCTCTGCGCGTGGCTGGGCTTCATTCACCACCAGGGCGCGGCCTTCAAAGTCCTTGCCGTTCAGCGCTGCGATGGCAGCGTCGCGCGCTTCCTTGGTGGCCATGGTCACAAAGCCAAAGCCCTTGGAGCGCCCTGTTTCGCGGTCGGTGCCGATGAAGACATCCACCACTTCACCATGCTGGGAGAAGAGTTCGCGCAGCGCATCCTGGGTGGAACGGAAGCTGAGATTTCCGACGTAGATCCGAAACATTCGTGGTAACCAGCCGAAGCCAACGGGCCATCCTCAGGGGGCCCCACCTGCGCGGTGTGGATTGAGGCGACACCCGCCGACCCAGCGCGCGCGGAGGGACGATACCGCACGGGGGTGGAAAACCGCTGTGCTGCTGCACGAAGTTCAGGGGGTCTGCGGCGGGAAGGTCTTCTTCACAGCGCGCGGACGGGCTGGCGGGGCTGGCTGGTCTGCCGCTGGCGCGGGGGTTCCGCCAGGGCCAGAGGTGCTGCCCGTTCCTGCGCCAGATGGGCGAGAAGGTGCCTGTGGGCTGGCTGGGCGAGATGCGGGGCGGGCTGGACTGGATGCTGGGCGCGATGGGCTGGCGGGCTGCTGGGGCTCGGTGTGCCGGGTGCGCCAGAGTGCGCCAGACTTCAGCCGCGTGGGGTGCCGCCGAGCCGGACGCGCTGGCGCGCTGGCGGCACCGGGGGCACTGGGGCGCCGGTGCGGGTGCGCCCGGGACGCTGGGTGCGCCCGAGGCAGCGGGACCGCTGCCCCAGTGAACAGGCGACGCGGGTTGCGCATGAACCGATTGCTGCCAGGACGATTGGAGGAGCCGCCGACCCCGGGCGCCCGCCAAACCTCCACGCGGGAAGGCGCGCGGGCCAAGCGGCGAGTTCCGTGGCGCACGCACCACTGGCTGCGTCTTCTTTCCCTTCTTGATGGCCTCGTTGATCACCACCGTGCGGCCCAGATCTTCGTGGTCCGTGAGCGTCTCGATAGCGTAGGCTCCTTGAGCGGGTCCTTGAACAGGATGATGGGCAAAACTGCGCGACTTGCCTTCGCCATCTGTCGTGATGACGATCTCTTCACCATCGCCTGGCTCGAAGAGCTTCAGCATCTCGGCTGTGACCTTGAGGTCCAGATTTCCGAGGTAGACCTTGAACATGGGCATCGGAGGAGTCCTTCAGGCAGATCGCGCGTCAGGTTGTCAGATTGGGGAAAGGTGAACGAGAGAAAAGCGAGCGCGCCGATCGTCAGCGCTGCGCCCCTGAAAGCCCCTGGAATGAGGTACCGGTGAGAGTGAAATCAGACTACCGCAGTTCCCCTCACCTGTCCAAACAAAGAGAAAAGAGAAGGGCCCTGCCAGTGATCCTGGCAGGGCCCATGAAGCCGGCGATCACCCTGCTTTCAGGGCAGCTATTACCGGCGGCAAAGGCTGTAACTGCTGTGTTCAGGATGGGAACAGGTGCTTTGCCCAATCGGTCAAATTCGCTGACGCCTTCCGGCGTCAGCAGGAGTGAATCGAAGGTGATGGTCGCTTTTACAAACACCGCGCTTGCTGTGCATTGCACAAGGCATTGCACGCAGCGATCGAGTCATACGGCTGTCATCCACCAGGGAATCTGGTAGACACGGCCAAGCCGTCGACCGTTAGTAACGCTTATGCTGAACGGATCTCTCCGCTTACACACGCGTCCTATCAACCCGGTGGTCTACCGGGGGTCTCTCGTCTTGCGACATGGAATGCTTATCTTGAGGTGGGCTTCCCGCTTAGATGCTTTCAGCGGTTATCCCTGCCGTACGTAGCTACCCAGCTGTGCACCGAGCGGTGCAACTGGCACACCAGGGGTACGTCCAACCCAATCCTCTCGTACTAAGGTTGTCTCCTCTCAACATTCCTGCGCCCACAGCAGATAGGGACCGACCTGGCTCACGCCGGTCTGAACCCAGCTCGCGTACCACTTTAATAGGCGAACAGCCTAACCCTTGGGACCGCCTTCAGCCCCAGGATGTGATGAGCCGACATCGAGGTGCCAAACCGCTCCGCCGCTATGGACGCTCGGGAGCGATCAGCCTGTTATCCCCGGGGTACCTTTTATCCGTTGAGCGACGACCCTTCCACACGGGATCGCCGGATCACTAGAGCCCTCTTTCGAGAGTGCTTGCCCTGTATGGCTCGCACTAAAGCTGGCTTATGCTCTTGCACTCTTGGTGCGGTTTCCAACCGCACTGAGCCAACCTTTGCACTCCTCCGTTACATTTTGGGAGGAGACCGCCCCAGTCAAACTGCCCGGCATGCAGTGTTCCCTGCCCAGTTTCATGGGAATCAGGGTTAGACCACGAATTCATTCAGGGTGGTATTTCACCATTGCCTCCACCCGATCCGAAAACCGGGCCTCAAAGGCTCCCACCTATCCTACGCAGAACAAATCCATGATCACTGCAAGCGTACAGTAAAGGTCCACGGGGTCTTTCCGTCTTGCTGCGGGTAGGCGGCATCTTCACCGCCACTACTATTTCACCGAGTCGGTCGTGGAGACAGTGCTCCAGTGATTACGCTATTCATGCGCGTCGGAACTTACCCGACAAGGAACTTCGCTACCTTAGGACCGTCAGAGTTACGGCCGCCGTTTACCGGCGCTTCGGTCGCCAGCTTCGCTTGCGCTAACCAGGCTCCCTTGACGTTCCGGCACCGGGCAAGCGTCACACTGTATACATCCTCTTGCGAGTTAGCACAGTGCTGTGTTTTTGATAAACAGTTCCCAGAGCCTTTTCTCTGCGCCCTCTCTTGCGAGTAGGGCCCCCTTATCGCGAACTTACGGGGTCAAATTGCCTAGTTCCTTCAGGACCGTTTTCTCGAGCCCCTGAGGCTATTCGCCACGCCCACCTGTGTCAGTTTTGGTACGGACTCCGTAAACGTCCGACGAGGCTTTTCTTGAGACCTCCTCACCCAACATCGGCCATACGGCCTGGACGCTTCACTGTCCCGTTGAGATATGGAGATCCGTCACTCGTCATCAACCTACACGGAGGTGCCGGAATATTAACCGGCTGTCCATCGACTACGCCTTTCGGCCTCGCCTTAGGCTCCGACTAACCCTGGGCGGAATTACCTTCCCCAGGAAACCTTGGGCATACGGGGATGCAGATTCTCACTGCATTAATCGTTACTCAAGCTGGCATATTCACTTGCTGCCGCTCCATCAACCCTTGCGGGAAAACTTCAACGCTGACAGCAACGCTCTCCTACCGACTCATACGAGTCCCACGGCTTCGGTGTAATACTTATCCCCGATAATTATCGGCGCCAGATTCCTCGACCAGTAAGCTGTTACGCACTTTTTAAATGGTGGCTGCTTCTAAGCCAACATCCTGGCTGTCACAGCAATCTGACTACCTTTTCAACTGAGTATTACTTAGGGACCTTAGCCGATGGTCCGGGTTGTTTCCCTTTTGACCACGAAGATTATCCCTCGTAGTCTTACTCCCAGCGCTACGTATGTGGTATTCGGAGTTTGATTGAGGCGGGTAGCCGGGTAGGCCCCCAAACCCCATTCAGTCGCTCTACCCCCACATACTGACATGCTGAGGCTAGTCCAAAAACTATTTCGGAGAGAACGAGATATCTCCGGTTATGATTGCACTTTAAGCCCTCCCCACAGGTCATGCCAGAACTTTTCAACGTTCACGGCTTCGGTCCTCCAGGAGGTATTACCCTCCCTTCAACCTGCCCATGGGTAGATCAACCGGTTTCGCGCCTACCCCGTACGACTTGACGCCCTTTTAAGACTCGCTTTCGCTTCGGGTGCGCCTGGATAAGGCTTACCCTTGCCGTACAGAGTAACTCGCCAGATCATTATGCAAAAGGCACGCCACAACCCTTGCGGGCCGTGACCGCTGTGTAAGCACATGATTTCAGGTGCTATTTCACTCCCCTTGTCGGGGTGCTTTTCACCGTTCAGTCGCCTTACTGGTTCACTATCGGTCATTGAGGAGTACTCAGGCTTGGAGGGTGGTCCCCCCATGTTCAAGCCAGGTTTCTCGAGCCTGACTCTACTTGAAGCCATTCACAGCTGCTGCTCTACGTGACTATCACACGCTCTGGTCAACCTTTCCAGGTTGTTCGCTCAGCGCACTGCTTAGGTCCGCGTTCGCTCGGCGCTACTTGCGGAGTCGCTTTTGCTTTCCTTTCCTACAGCTACTGAGATGTTTCAGTTCGCTGCGTTCGCTCTACCGGCCCTATACATTCAGGCCGGAGTCACCATTCGGTGGGGTTGCCCCATTCGGAGATCCGAGGATCACAGCTTGGTTACCAGCTCCTCTCGGCTTATCGCAGGTTCCAACGTCCTTCATCGCCTCTCAATGCCAAGGCATCCATCATGTGCCCTTTCAGGCTTGGCCATGCCAACCTGACCCCCTGGTACCGCATGGGTCCCAGTGAGCCGGAGCATGCCACGCTGGACTTGCATGAATCCAGCGATCGTGCGCGCGACATACAACACTCGCGCGCAGACAGCTCTTGTGTTCTCGAGTTTGTTCTCGGTGTTTGCGTGTGACGAGGTGCGTCCTGGACTCGCCCCTGCTGCTGTTTTTGCAGCGACAGGAGTGCAGCCAGCCGCACGTCGGACACGCGACCATCGCCTTCACTTGTCAAAGAACCCAACCCTCTTGACGAGGGGTGGATCGCGAATGCTACCCAAATCCCGCGTACCGTCAAGCCTGTTGCTCGACTCCCCTCACAGATTCGCGCAGTTTCTTTTATTGGACATTCCTGTGGACAACCTGCCTACAAAGACGCCAGCAGAAGCCTGTTTTGGCTGCCTGCTGGCGCATCCCCCATCGCTGTGTCGCGCTGGGCTGCTGTCAACCGCGCGCGTCGGAAAGTAGGGACACCAGTGCCAGGCACGAGTTTCCGAAAAGAGGGACACCCGTGCCAGGCACGACTTTCTACTTGGGCTTGTTGCCGCCGCTCAGGCCGCCTCCACCGCCTGGGCCGCCGCCGGGACCAGCGGGTCCGCCAGAGCCGGCTGGTGGCGCTGGCTTCTCTGCTGGCTTCTCTGCTGCAGCCAGCGCGGATGCGGCTTCCTCACGCAGGCGCTGGCGCTCCGAGTCTTCCAGTTCGCCCGCGGGCACGCGCACCTGGCTTTCGCCTTCGTTCATGGGGCGCACCACCACCACTGCTGGGTGCTTCCCAGCTTCGGTGTTGGTCAGGTCCTCCACGATGCTGGCCACGTAGTAGTCCGTCGTGAAGTCCACGGTCTTGCGGTTGCCCTTGCCTTCATCCACTCGGCCGATGCGCTCGCCAGGCTGCACCTGCATCTCGGAGCGGCGCCACTGGCCGTCCACCAGGCGGTAGACCTCCACCTGCGCGGTGCCCAGGCCAAGCGCGCCGTCACCAGCACTCGCGCGGGTCACAAAGAAGCGGACGCGCGGCGAGACTGTCACCGGCTCAGACCACTCCGAAACAGCGCTCTCCAGCACGAAGGACTTTGCCAGGCCCTTCTCGTCCTGCTCCTTCACCAGCTGGTTGCCCTTGGCAAAGAAGGGGTTGTACGCGCACACCCTGGCGCGGTACTGGTAGGTGTGGCCAGGTTCCACCTCCAGATCATGGCCCCAGACCAGAATCTGATCTTCCGTAGCCAGTGAGGGCACCTTGACCGGTGCGCTGCTGGCGGTGGTTGGCGTGGCGCCCAGCTGCTGCTCCAGGGCTGCAATGTCCTTCTGGATGCGGTGCAGCGCCTGGGTCTTGGTCATTCGGGCCTGGCGCTCGCGAGCCGCCTTGGCCTCGCGGTCCTTGGCGTCTTCACCAGCGCCCGTGTTGCGGCCCTGCATGCCTCCGCCACCCATGCCGAAGCCGCTGCCGCCCTTGTTGCCCTTCTCAGAGTCCTTGCGGGTCTTCTCGTCCTGCTTGCGGCGATCTGCCTCTTCCTTCTCCTTGGCTTCGTCCCACGGGCCACCCAGCTTGGTCAGCTCATCGGTGAGCTTGGCAGCCTGACGACGCTTGTTCTCCAGCTGCGTGCGCAACTGCAGCATGCGCCGGCTGTTCATGGCGTCGCCGGGGTCCTTGGTCGCGGTGCCCTGGTCCTTGGCCAGCGCTGGCGAGACAAAGGAGTCGTTCACCGTGTCATAGAAAGGCATCTGCAGCACCGACAGCTGGTTGGTGGCGTTGCCCAGGACTGCGAACATGTCCTCGCGAAGGCCAGCGTCTGCGCCCGCCACGCGCGGGCGGAACTCCACCGCCTCATCGCGGGCAGAGAAGACTGGCACAGTCTGCGGCTCGCTCCAGGTGCCGTCATTCTTGCGCTCGCGGCGCTCAAAGACCACATCCACCACAAAGGGCGTCTCCAGATACCACACGCTGGGGATGGCAGCGCGCGGCGGCTTGGCAGACGCGTCCGACCGCGCCAGCTCTGCGCGCATGGCCTTCACATCCAGCGTGGCCACCGGCGTGGTCCAGACCACGTCCTGCGGACCGGTGGTCTCGCTGAAGCGGGCCTTCACCACGCCTGATGCAGCAGCAGCCAGCTTGGCGGCTTCTGGCGTCAATGCGTCCGCTGTCTGGACCACCGACTCCATCTTCACCGCAGCAAGCTTGGGCTCGTAGTACCACACGTCCGCCACCGAAGCGCTGGCGCGGGCGAGCGCGCTGCCGAACGCAGGCAGGTTGACCGCCAACGTGGAGGCTGGCGACACAGGCTTGTTCAGGCGCTCCTGGAAGCTGGGTGCGGCCAGCTGCACGCCTTCGGAGGGGATGTTGATGTTGCTGTCGCCGCGCAGCCGCTCCTGCAGCGCACGGGCCTTCTGCTCCAGCACGTCGTCCACCTGATTGGGGGACACAGCGCGGCCGCCCACTGTGACGCTGGGGGCGGAGATGAACTGCCACGTGGCCACGCCAGCCACAGCGGCCAGCGCCACGCCGAGGGCGATCTTCTCGATGTGCTGCTCGAACGGGTTGATGCCTTTGAGCTTCATGATGGGCGATCCGTAGTTGGGTGGGCGGTCTGTTCAGCCATTCGACGCTGGCGCGGCTGCGGGTGCGCTGGAGGCGGGCGCGTCGCCTGCTGGGGCGGCAGCGTCATCTGTGGTCTTGCCGTTGGTGTTGCGGGCGGCCTGCAGCTCCTTGGGCATCAGCTTGCCGAGCCACTCGCGCATCCACACGCTCTCGATGGTGAGCCTGACCTGCGAAACCGGCTCTGCGCCGTAGATGTAGCCCTCCGCAGCATCTGCGAAGGGATCTGCTGGCACCAGGCTGCAGTTGAGCACGGTCATGAAGTTCTCGCGCGCGATGGCGTTGAGCACTTCTGGAAGACCACGCGTGGCCACGATGAGCGTGACCTGGAAGCGGCGAACGTCGTACAGCGGATTGGTCTGACGGCCTGTGAAGGTGCTGCCGAAGTCATACGGCGCCGGGACCTTGGGGTCGATGGGTGGCGGGCCAACTGCCGCGGCCGCGTTGGGATCCGGCGCTGCGCCCGGATCAGCAGGCGGCGCAGCGTTGGGGTCCCCTGCTGCCGCGGTCTTGGGCGGTGCCAGAGACTCCTCGCCGTCGTAGAACGCGATGCTGACCAGACGCTTGACGGGCGCCTCCACCACGCTGCGGAACGGCTTGTTTGCCGCGGCCAGCGAGCGGATGACATCCTCTGCCATCCAGGCGCGCCACTGCCAGAAGAAGAGGCGGCCTTCCTGCGGCGGATTGCCTGCGTCCGGCGTGGCTGGCAACCCCAGCGAGTTGATGCTGGCGTAGAAGCTGATGCTGGCCGCAGCGTCTGCGTACACCTGCAGGCGCTTGTCCGAGAGCGCCTTCAGGAGCTTGTCTGTCTCCTCGGCGCTCAGGCTCTTGCGGTCTGTCTTCTTCTCGCCTGCGATGAACTGGTCCTGGCGGCGCTGCACCTGGTCCAGCACGCGGTCGTCGTCTGGCGGGCTGCCAGCGCGCACGTCGGTCAGCAGCTGCTCCATGCCGGAGTGCAGCTTGTCGAAGGCGTTCTGCGCCACCACCGAGATGTTGTCCGGGCGCACCTGGACATCAATGCTCAGCTTGGTGCGGTCGCGCTGGTTGTGCTGGCGCGCGGCCTTCTGCACAGCGATGGCGTCCTCGCGAAGGCGATGGGTGAGCTCTTCGAACGCCACCACTGCCTTGGTGTTCACCACGCCAGTCTCGTTCTTGGGCTCTAGGCCCGGAAGCGAGATCTCGACCTGGGTCTTCTCCAGCTTCTCAAGCGCTGCCAGCTCTTCCGCGCGCTTGTTGTTCTGCGCATCGGCGGCTGCGTGCATCTCGCTGCTGAACCACCACGCCGCGACCGGTGCAAGCACCATCACTGCCACCGATGCCACGATGACCGGATTGCGCTTGGCCCACGCCAGCGCCTTCTTGGCGTCGAACTTGGAACCGCCACCGCCCTCGCTGCCGCCGCCACCCTTGGAGGTCGCGGAGGCCAGCTTCTCGCGGAGTTTCTGGATGGAATCGCCGAGTGAGCTCACTGCTGGCCTCCCTGTGCTGCAGCGGCGTCAGCGCCACCTTCCTGCGTGGTGCCAGTGACAGGACGTCCGACGGGATCGCGGAGCTTGAGCTTGAAGGTGATCTTCACAGAGGTTGCTGGCCGACCTGCGTACAGGTCGGGCTTGGTGGGAATGGGTGCGTCCTTTTCCAGGTCAACAGGGTCAGAGTGAGCGCCCGGCGTGGTGGTGGGACGGACGCGCGGCTTGCTGCCGCCCTTGGCGCCGCCACCAGACTCGGACTTGCTGCCGCCGGGAGGCGCTTCGGCCATGCCGGTGTTCGATCCACCCAGGATGCCGCCGCCTGGCGCAGAGAAGGTCTCGGTGTTCTGGCGACGGCCCGTCATGGCCTTGCCGCCCACGCCGGTGTCCTGCGAGGTGCCGGCGTCCTGCGGCTGATCCACCTCGACTGCAGCGCCAGTGCCAGAGCCCGTGGCGCCAGCGGGCGTGTCCTGCGCGCCGCTTGCAGAACGATCTGCAAACTCAGGCAGGATGCCCTTCTCTGGAATCAGGATGGTGTACGGGGCTTCCTTGCGGTCCTTGTTGTCGTTCAGCCACTTGAGCACCGTGCCCTGGATGAAGCTGCGCGCGTCGTTGGCGCCGCTCTTGGGCCGAGGCACGGACATGCGCACCGTGACCTCGATCACGCGCGCCGGCTTGGCTGGATCAGTCTTGTCCAGCATGTAGCGGCCAGTGAGCGAATCAAGCTCGATGAGCTTCCACTGGTCGTACGGAAGTGGCGGATTCTTGGGGTCAAATGCGTTGAGCAGCTCGGCCTGCGTGCCCGCGGTGCCCATGGCGGTGTAGACGTCGTTGACGATCCACGGCCACACTTCGCGGTCCTCCAGCAGGAACACCATGTTGTTGGCGCGCGCGCCCAGGTCGGCCGCGGCCTTCGCTTCGTCGAACTTGCGCTTGGCATCCTCGCCGTCGGCCTTGGCTGTGCGGACGATGGCTGGCACGTCGTCGCGGACGTGTCCGCCTGGACGCCAGAACATGAGGCCGCTGGCTGCCACGGTGAGCACGGCCGCTGCAGCGAACCACTTGCTCTTGGTGCGCCAGACCTGCTCGCGCATGTTCTCCACGGGGCTCAGGTTGATCCCGATCTCCGCATAGCCCAGGCCTTGCAGCGCCAGGCCGATGGCCGTTGCCAGGTTCATGGCGTTGGCGCTGAAGTCTGCAGCAGCGCTGCCTTCCACGCGGATCTTCTCGTACTCCTCCTGGCGGCGGATCTCCACGCTCAGCTGGTCGCTGAGGAACTTGCGGAGGCCCGGGATGCGGAAGGTGCTGCCCAGGCCCACGATGCGCGTGATCGGGCGGTCAGGGCGGAGCGACTGGAAGTGGCCGATGGAGCGCTGCACTTCCTGCAGCAGGTCGTCGAAGACCGGCCGCATGGCGTGCATGAGCTGCTTGGCGTACTTGTGGGTGGCTGCCTCGGCCTTCAGGCGGTCTGCCTTGCCGTATGGCACGCTGAACGCGCTGGCGATGGCCTCTGTGAAGTGGTGGCCGCCAATGGGGAACGTGCGGATCCAGCAGTGGCCGTCTGCGATCACCACCAGGTCGCTGGAGCGGGTGCCGATGTCCAGGAAGCCCAGCGTGGGCTGGCCTGGCTTGTCCAGGTCCCGGTCGAAGATCATGGTGTTGTAGACCGCCAGCGGGCACAGCGTGAGCGCTGATGGCGTGAGGCCCAGCTCCTTGTAGAGGCTGAGGCGCTGCGCGATCTTCTCCTTGAGCACCGCGAAGATGCCCACCTCAAGCTCTGGCGAGTCGTCTGAAGCAAACAGGTGGTAGTCCCACTCCACCTCTTCCAGAGGGAATGGAATCTGCTGCTTGGCCTCGAACATGACCGTCTGCGGCACTGCCTTCTTGTGGATGGGCGGCAGCTTGGCGAAGCGGGCCAGCGAGTCGCTGCCCGGCACGCCGATCAGGGCCACGGCCCCTTCCAGCGTCTTCTGGGTCATGAAGGCGCCCAGCGAGATGCGGAGCATCTCTTCAATGTTGAGATCGGGCGTGGTGAGCACCTTGGGGTGCGGGATCACCACGAAGTCGGCCACCCGGATGTCCGACCCGTCGCGTTCCAGACGAATGGCCTTGATGGCGGCGTTGCCTACTTCAATGCCCCATGCGGCCTTTGCCTTTGCCATGCTGCGGAGGCTCCTGTCTGCGGGATGAACCCCAGTGGACGCACCGCTGGGGAGGACCGCAATAATAGTCAAACTGGACGCTGCACCGTGGAGTTCGTTTCCCGGGTGCGGCTGGTTCCCCCCAACAGGTCACAGGGTGGTAACACCCGAAACAGGCGACATGCCGCGGCCGGCCGGGCTTCTGGGGTACAGTCCGCCCTCCCGCGCTGCGATGGCGCGGATGCACCGCAACCCCCCGAGCGCGGCGGAACCGCGACACCCATGGACTCCACAGAACAGCCTTCGCAGCCCTCTTCCGGCACTCCCTCCAACTCCCTGGACGCAGACCTGGCCCGCGAGATCGAGGAGGCGCTGGGCGGCATGAGCTTTGCCGACATGGTGGACGCGCGGCCCACGCCAGGACGCGTGGTGCCTGTCAAGGGCGAACGCCCCATGCGCACGGGCAAGGTGTTCCGGGTGCACAACGGCGAGGTCTTCATCGAGTTCGATCCCAAGCGCCAAGGCGTCTGCCCGCTGCGCCAGTTCGAGGCAGAGCCAAAGCCAGGCGAGGTATTTGACTTTGTCGAGGAGCGCTTTGATCCATACGAGCAGCTGTGGGTGGTGAGCCGCCGCGGCGCCACGGTGAAGGCAGACTGGGACAACCTGGCAGAGGGCATGATCGTGGAGGCCCGCTGCGTGGGCATGAACAAGGGCGGCCTGGACATGGAGGTGGCCCATCACAAGGCCTTCATGCCAGCCAGCCAGGTGGACATCCGTCCGCTGCCAGACATCAGCGTGCTGCTGGGCGAGAAGTTCCCCTGCCGAATCCTTGAATTGCGCAAGGAAAAGGGGCGCATGGTGCTCAGCCGCAAGGCCGCCATGCTGGAAGAGCGGCATCGCATGCGCGACAAGCTGCTGGAGGAGATCGAGGTTGGGCAGACCCGCACAGCCACCATCACCAGCATTCAGTCCTATGGCGCGTTTGCAGACCTGGGTGGTCTGGACGGCCTGATCCACATCGGTGACCTGACCCACGAGCGCATCAAGGATCCCGGCCAGGTGGTGAAGGTTGGCGACGTGGTGGAAGTGCGCGTCCTGAAGGTGGACAAGACAGCCAAGCCTGTGAAGATCAGCCTGGGACGCAAGCAGACGCTGAGCGATCCAGCAGTGGCTGCGATGAGCCAGCTGCAGGGTGGCGAGACAGTGAGCGGCACGGTGACGCGCCTGACGGACTTTGGCGCGTTCGTGGAGCTCTCACCAGGCGTCGAAGGCCTGATCCACGTGAGCGAGGTTGCGCACGAGCGCATCCCCACGCCAGCCAAGGTGCTGCGTGTGGGTGAAGTGGTGCAGTGCAAGGTGCTGAGCGTGGACACGCAGAAGAAGCGCATCAGCCTGAGCCGCAAGGCCCTGCTGGACCGCCCTGCCCCAGCGCCTGGCCGTCACGACGACCGGCACGCGCCTGCAGTGCCCATGCGCGAGGACGACCCAAGCATGCGCAAGCTGCGCGCCAAGTTTGGCGCTGGCAAGCGCGAACTCAAGGGCGGCTTGGGTTGATCGGGCTGCCCGGCGTCACAGCGTCCGAGACATCTGCCAGCACTTCGTATGGCCAGACCTCTGTGCGAGGCTGACCATCGCAGCCTTCGCGCAGCGCCAGGTACATGCGGGTGAGGAGCCCAGCCAGCAGGCTGACGAACGCCCCTGCCACGATCACTCCCACCAGGCCCAGCCACCAGCCAACCGCCACGCCGGGGCCAGACCAGGTTGGCAGCGTGCCGCCGGGCGTCACGCGCAGCACATCCACCTGCGCGCGCCCAGCCGCACCCAGGCTGACGGGCACCGCAGCCCAGCTGGTGGCCAGCCATGCCACCACCCGCACCACCACCAGGCCAAAGGCGCTCACGCCGATGACGGTGACTGCATAGGCCAGCCACGCTCCGGGCCGCGCGATGAAGTAGATGGCGCCCCGCTGGTCTGCGTCCAGGGAGTCCAGGGCGTCGCAGGCCACCGCGGCCGGTGCAAGGGGCGCACCCAGCGCCCAGATGAGCACCGAGAGCCCCGCCACAGCGCCCAGCGCCAGCGGCACCACATAGAGCACGCTGGCCACCCAGCCGCCGCCGGGAATGCGGAAGAGAAGCCCCCACGCCGCGCACACCACCCCCAGCACCGCTGCGATGCCCAGGGGCGCGAGCCACGCCAGCACCAGGTCGGCCCAACGGTCTGCTGCAAAGCGGAAGCCCTCGCCAGCCTTGATCACGCCGCGGCCGCTGGCCTGCACAGCCTCCATGCGGCCAAGGGCGCCCAGGCCCACAGCCGCCACCAGCCCGCTCCACAAGCCAAAGACCACGCAGAAGACAGGGTCGCGCGCCCAGAGCGTGTGCGGGATGTCCCACAGGCACAGGCGCACGCCCTGGGCCATGTCTGCTGGCGCGGCCCCCAGCAGTCCGTCCACCACCATGCCCCCGGCTGTGGCCTCTGCGCGGGACAGGGCTTCAAAGCTGCCTAGCGGGGCCAGTGACGCCGCATGCGCCGCAGCCACAGCCAGCTGGTCGCGGGAGCCCTGGTCTGGTGCCTGGAGCGTGCGTTCTTCCAGCACAGCTGCCAGTTCTGCCGCTGGCACGCGGGCGCTTTCGTAGACCACGTCTGGCGCGTAGTCCGCAGCCAGGCGGCGCAGCGTGGCCTGCACGGCGGCCTGCTCTGCGTCGTCGTAGGGCTCGCCCAGCAGGCCTGGCGCATCCATGTGCGCACCCAGGAAGGTGTCCCAGGCGAGTCCGGGAAGCCAGATGGCCAGTGCGATGACAAAGCCCGCCACCAGCCGCGTGGGTTGGAAGGCTGTGCTGACAGCGCCACCCACCCAGCGAGTGAGGCCAAGAACGTGCGAACTACGGCTGGTGAGGTCTGGAGGGGTGCCAGGCTGCGTCACGCGCGCAAATCGTACGGGATGCATTGGGCTCCTGCCAGAATCGGGGCTACTGTTCTGGCGTGGCCACCAAAGGGCCCATCACCACGGTCGAGATGCGACACCGCCTGCTGCGCTGCATGCAGTGTGGGACGGCTGTCGGTCCGGTAGGCACGTCCCTGGACAGCCACTGCCAGCGCTGCGGGTGCGACTGGTCTGCGCGGCCTCCGCGGAGCTACGCGCAGCTGGAAGGCCTGTACGACGACATCATCATTCCAGCGCCGCTGCCCGACGCCTCGGCGCAGGCGCGCATGGATGCAGCAGCCACCCGCTGGGTGCTGACGCTGATGGGCGTGGTGCTGGTGGCCTCTGGCACGGTGGCGCTGATGATGCTGCTGGCGCTGTAGCCAACGCTGGCGGGGTACGCTGGCAGGCCCATGCCAAGCCACCTGGACGCCGTCCTGGCGCATCTGGACGCCAATCAGAAGCCCATCCTGGACCGCCTGTGCGATCTGCTGCGTATTCCCAGCGTGAGCACCGACCCTGCGCACACCGCCGATGTGGCGCGCTGCGCAGAATGGCTGGTGCGAGACCTGCGCACCATGGGCTTCAACGCCACCAGCGTGGCCACGCAGGGGCATCCCATGGTGTTGGCGCATCACCCCGGCCCCAAGGGGTTTGATGGCCCGCGCGTGCTGTACTACGGGCACTACGACGTGCAGCCAGCAGACCCGCTGGAGCTGTGGAACACGCCGCCCTTTGAGCCAGCAGTGGTGGATGGCCCGCACGGCAAGCGCGTGGTGGCGCGCGGCGCAGTGGATGACAAGGGCCAGGTGATGACATTCATCGAGGCCTTCCGCGCGTGGCATGAAGTGGCTGGTGGCCCGCCCTGCCCTGTGACCGTGATGCTGGAAGGCGAGGAAGAGAGCGGCAGCGCCAGCCTGGAGCCGTTCATGACCAAGCACGCCAAGGACCTGGCTGCAGACGTGGCGGTGGTGAGCGACACTGGCATGTGGGACATCCGCACGCCCGCCATCACCACCAGCCTGCGCGGCCTGTGCTACGTGGAAGTCACGCTAACTGGCCCCACGCATGACCTGCACAGCGGCATGTACGGCGGCGCTGTGCGCAACCCCATCAACGCGCTGGCCAGCATGATTGCCAGCCTGCACACACCCTGCGGGCAGGTGGCCATTCCCGGCTTCTATGACGGCGTGCAGGAGCCAGCGCCGCAGGTGATGGCCAGCTGGGCCAAGCTGGGCTTTGACGAAGCAGAGTTCCTTGCCAGCGCTGGCCTGAAGTCTGGCTGGGGCGAGATGGGCCGCAGCGTGCTGGAGCGCACGTGGAGCCGGCCGACGTGCGACTGCAACGGCATCGTGGGTGGCTACACCGGCGTGGGCGCCAAGACGGTGATCGCCAGCAAGGCCAGCACCAAGCTGAGCTGCCGCCTGGTGGCAGGCCAGGATCCAGAGCGCATCTACGCGCTGCTGGAGGCGCACCTGCGTGCGCAGACGCCGCCTGGATACACGCTGGAGATCCACTCGCACGGGCGCAACCCCGCCATCCACGTGCCAGCAGACAACCCGTACCTAGCATGCGCGCAGGCCGCGCTGAAGCGCGTGTTTGGCGTGGAGGCTGGCTTGATCGGCACAGGCGGGTCCATTCCGGCGGTTGGCTCCATCCAGCGCATCCTGGGTGTAGACAGCCTGCTGATGGGCTTTGGGCTGGACGATGACCGGGTGCATTCGCCCAACGAGAAGTTCGAAGTAGCGTGTCTGATGAATGGAGCCCGCAGCCAGGCAGCGCTGCTGGCCCAGTTTGGAGCACTGGGACGATGACGCATGGGCTTGCAGGTTCCGGGCGGGCGCGCGCAGCCAGAGCAGTGGTGGCCATGGTGGCCGCAGCGCTGCTGGCTGCTGCAGCGCATGCAGGCGATGTGGCTGTGGAGCTGCTGCGCTTTGGCGTGGGCAACTATGTGCGGCCGGGCGACCCCACGGCCATCCAGGTGCGGCTGACCAGCAGCCTGACCGAACCCGTGCAGACGCGCGTGCAGTGGGAGCTGCGCAACGGCGACGGCGACACTGCGCTGTATTCGCGCGATGTGGCGCTGGCGCCCGGCGCCCCCACCGACCGCTGGCTGTACGGCGTGCTGCCCATCGAGAGCTCTTCCGCGCTGGCTGCGCTTGACTCGGTGAGCGTGGTGCGCGTGCTGCAGATGGACAACGGCCGCATCGTGCGCGAACTGGCTGCAGTGCGCATCAATGGCCAGAACGCCACCGAGCGCGCAGAGGGCGTGGAGATCAACAACGGCCTCCTGGGCGTGCTGGGCGACGGCCGCATGGGGCTGAACGGCTACGGCCCCGCTGCCAACAGCGAGGGCGAGTCTCCAGCGCTGACCGAGGTGAACCGCATCGCGCGCGGCTTGACTGCAGAGGTGCTGCCAGACCGCTGGGAGGGCCTGTACAGCTACCAGGCGCTGGTGTGGGGCAGCGCGTCCGTGCAGAACCTGGCGCCTGACCAGGCGCGCGCGCTTCTGGAGTGGGTGCGCCGCGGCGGCAATCTGATCATCGTGCTCACAGAGACCACAGCGGACCAGTGGGGCCTGCTGGCTGGCAAAGGTGGCAGGACCGCGCTGGCAGAGGTGCTGCCCCAGGGCGGCGTGCAGCGGCACCGGGACGTGCCGGTGGCGCAGGTGATGCCGCTCCTCAGCAAGACGCCGGACCTGCGCAATCCAAGTGCGCGCACCACGCTGTGGACCTTCGACCCCGCGCTGGTGGGCAACGGCTACGAGACGGTGCTGACCATGCCCTGCGCGCTGGACACCCGCACAGGCAACCTGGCTCCCACCCCCGACACGCTGGAGGGCCTGCCCGTGGTGGTGCGGCGCTCGCTTGGCTTTGGCACGCTCTCTGTGGTGGGAGTGGATGCAGATGGACTGGACCGCCCCAACCTGAACCCGGATGGGCTGCCGCAGGCGGACATCTTCTGGAACCGCCTGATGGGCCGCCGCGAGGACACGCCCGACGCGCGCCTGTACGCGCAGCTGCAGGAGGCCAAGCGCCTGGACACGCGCGTGGCGCCTGAGAGCCTGGAGGGTGGACCGATGGTGAACGACCTCACTGGCATGCCGGGCGCGCTGGCCATCGGCCTGCTGGGGCTGGTGCTGGCGTTCGGCCTGTACTGGGTGGCAGCAGGCCCAGCGTCCTACCTGGTGCTGCGCGGCATGAAGCGCGTGCAGTTCGCGTGGCTGGGCTTTGTGCTGGTGGCTGTCACTGCCACGGTACTGGTGTGGCTGGCCACCAGCGTGGAGGAGCTGGGCGCTGGCCGGGTGCGGCACCTGACGTTCCTGGACCGGATTGTGGCACCAGGCCAGAGCTCTGCAGAACGCGCGCTGGTCCGCGCCCAGACCTGGATGAGCGCCGAGCTGCCTGGCTACGGCCCCACCCTGCTGGCGCTGACGGCCGGCAACAGCGCCGTGGGTACGGGTGGTGCTGGCAGCGACACGCTGTGGACATGGTTCGAACCCCCAGCTGGTTCATCCACCAGCTACCCAGACACCGAGCGCTACGACGTTTCTGCTTCGTCACCAGCCAAGTACGAAGTGCCCAGTCGCGCCACCAGCTCGGTGTACTGGGGCAGCTGGATCGGCGAGCCCTCGTCCGAGTGGGGCGGCACGCCCAATGTGGCCAGCGGCAGCGAGCTGCGCCAGGACATGATCTGGTCCTCGGGCATGCCACAGGTGCGGCTGCATGGTTCGCTCACCCACTCGCTGCCCAAGGCGCTGGAGAACGTCTACGTGCTGCACGTCACGCCGCGCCGCTCGGCGCAGCGCAAGCTCTCCACTGGCAAGCCGCAGATCGTGGTGCCCTCCGCCATGACGCCCAATGCCATCCGCATCGCCAGCGTCACCGAGTGGGAGCCGGGAAGTCTGCTGGATGTGGGCACTGCGCTCTACCCGGAGGCAGACCCGACTGTGCCGCAGACCGAGCGCTCCTCCCGCGCCAACGCGCTGGACTTCGACTCGTTCCTGAACCGCACGTTCCCCACCGACCGCAACACCACAGGCCTGCCCGGCTCTAGCCTGCGGGAAGAGCAGCGCCTGCTGGCCTACAGCATCTACGGCATGCTCAAGCCGCCCAACTACGTGCTTGCGACAGCCAGCAACAGCCTGCCACAGTTTGGCTCCGACACCACGCGCATCGTGCGCGACATGGCGCGCACGCTGGACCTGGCCAAGTGGATGACGCGGCCGTGCCTCATCGTCATCGGCACGCTGCGCGACGAGGACAGCGACGCTGTGGCGGCGCCCTTCCCCTTTGAGATCGACGGCCGCGCGCCCCGCGCCACCGGCCGGACGATCGTGCGTTCCATCTTCCTTCTTCCGGACCCGCTGGGCAGCACCGCGGTGCCACTCCCCACTCCATAGAATCCACCCCCATGCCAATGATCGAGACGGTCAACCTCACCAAGAAGTACGGTGAGCTGGTGGCGCTGAACAACCTCAATCTGCAGATCGAGGAGGGCGCGTGCTGCGGCTTCATCGGCCCGAACGGCGCAGGCAAGACCACCACCATCAAGATCCTGGCCACGCTGCTGAAGCCCACCTGGGGCGAGGCGCGCATTGACGGCAAGACTGTTGGCTACCAGAACCCGCTCATCCGCCCCATCATGGGCTACGTGCCGGACTTCATGGGCGCGTACGACGACATGCTGGTCACCGAGTACCTGCAGTTCTTTGCCGCCTGCTACGGCATCCACGGCGAGAAGCGCGAGCGCGCGCTGCGCGATGTGCTGGAGCTGACCGACCTGAGCTACAAGGCCGACGCCGAGGTGAACGGCCTGAGCCGCGGCATGCAGCAGCGCCTGAGCGTGGCGCGCGTGCTGCTGCACGACCCCAAGGTGCTGCTGATGGACGAGCCAGCCAGCGGCCTGGATCCGCGCGCGCGCATCGAGATGCGCGAGCTCCTGAAGGAGCTGCGCCGGATGGGCAAGACCATCATCATCAGCAGCCACATCCTGCACGAGCTGGCGGACATCTGCAACATGGTGGCCATCATCGAGCGCGGCGAACTGATCTACGCCGGCGGCGTACGGGACATCATGCAGAAGGTGGGCAGCGGCGCGGTGGTGCAGATCGTGGTGGAGGAGCGCGCCAAGGAGGCCGCCGAGATGCTCTCCAAGGTGAAGGGCGTGGCCAGCGCCAACGTGGTGCCGCGCGACGGCCAGCCACCGCGCATTGACGTGGTGCTTGACACGGCCGCGCCTGCGCCTGTGAGCGACCTGCCAGCGCGCCTGATCGCCAACGGCTTCCGCCTGCTGGAGCTGCACGAGGAGCCTGTGAACCTGGAGACTGCATTCATGCGGCTGACCAAGGGGATGGTGGCGTGAGCAGCGGCGCCAAGACCACCAGCATCCTGTTCAGCGCTGCGCGCCGCGCTGGCACGGCCGCTGTGCTGGATGAGGTGCGGCGCACCGTGGCGGCGCACAGCCAGGTGGCTGGCGAGTTTGACGTGGAGGAGACGCTCCCTGCCACGCTGCGCGCAGACCGCGCCGTGGTGGTGGGCGGCGACGGCACCATCATGGCCGCGCTGCGGCAGCTGGTGGACCGCGCCATTCCCGTGGTGGGCGTGAACACAGGCCGGCTGGGGTTCCTGGCAGAGTTCGACACCAGCACGCTGCAGCAGCACGCGCGCACGGTGTTTGGCCCAGAGCCAGATGTGCGCCAGCGCATGGTCATGCAGGCTGCGGTGCGCAGCGCGGCCGGGAAGCTGAAGTACCAGGGCATTGCCATCAACGACTGCGTGGTGACCTCTGGCCCGCCCTACCGGATGATCGAGCTGGCCCTGGACTTTGGGCAGGAGGATGGGCCTGAGTTCCTGGGTGATGGCATCATCGTGGCCACGCCTGTGGGCAGCACCGCCTACAACGTGAGCGCTGGCGGGCCCATCGTGCATCCGGACGTGGAGGCCATCGTGATGACTCCCATTGCTGCGCACAGCCTGGCGTTCCGGCCCACGGTCCTGCCTAGCAGCACGGTGGTGGTGGCGCGCGTGGTGCGGGCCAATGCTGGCACCACGCTGGTGCTGGACGGCCACATCAACGTGCAGCTGGACGTGGGCGACACAGTGACCGTGGAGCGGCACCACGGCATGGCGCGCATCGTGGCGTGCCCAGGCACTGGCTACTGGCAGACGCTGGTGGACAAGATGCGCTGGGCTGCGCGCCCCAAGTACAGAGAAGGACATCAGCCATGAGCGGACCACTGCGCGACGAACTCCTGGATCCCACGGCCAACCACGGCTTCACCAAGGAAGACCTGGCCCTGATTGACGCGTTCGAGGCGGCGGGCAAGAGCGTGCGCGCTGCCGTGGCTGGCGTGCCAGCCAGCCAGCTGGATGTGCCCTGTGCGCCTGGCAAGTGGAGCATCCGCCAGGTGGTGGTGCATCTCTTGGACAGCGACCTGGCTGCCATCCATCGCATGCGGCGGATCGCAGCGGAGCACCTGCCGCTCCTCATCAGCTACAACGAGGATCTGTTCATCGAGCGCCTGCACTACCCCTCTGCGGACCTGGAGGAGACGCTGCACCTGCTGGAGGCTGGCCGCGCCTTCACCGCGCGGTGGCTGCGCACCATGGAGGCGGCTGTGCTGGACCGCGCGGGCGTGCACAACGAGCGCGGCAAGGTGACCCTGCGCGAGATCCTGCAGATGTACGTGCGGCATGTGGAGCACCACCTGAAGTACGTGGAAGGCAAGCGGAAGACGCTGGCCGGTCAGTGAGGGGCGTGCGGTAGCATTCCCAGCCCATGATTGACATCAGGAAACTGCGCGAGAATCCCGAGCACTTCCGCAAGGCGGCAAGTGACAAGGGTGTCGATCCACAGATTGTTGACGAATTGATCGAAGTAGACCGGCGGAGAAGAGAACTTCTCCGGCAAGCTGAAGTTGCAAGATCACAGACCAATGCCAAGTCGAAGGAGATAGGCCCCCGGATCAGCGCTGCGAAGAAGGTGTACATGAGCCTCGCCGAGGCAGGGGCAACGGCCGCAAATCAGATTGGCACCCTGGAACCCTCGGGTGAGTCGGCAGTTCAAGCGGCATTCCAAGCGCAGCAGTTGCCCTTACTTCGCGACGCATTCGCCACTTACGTCGGACTTGCGGCAGATGCTTCCGGTAGACCTTCGACGATGTGAAGAGGAGACCGCTACAGTTGTTCCAGAAGTTCCGGCTCTTGAACCTCTGGTCGCGCCAACGCTCGTCCAAGTGACTGTGAATCCCGTGCGGATCAAGGCGAGAATCGAGACTGTGCCCGAAGAGAAGGTGTTGGTCACGAATGTTGGCCAGTCCGTTGCGCGCACTGAGTTGGCTGAGATCGAGTCAGCCTGGCGACCTCCTCCTGCGCGTGCCGCAGCCGCCGGCCCCAGACGTACCGCGCGGCGCAGATGCCAGCGGCAACAAGGAGATCCGCCGGTGGAACCCGCACGGGTTCGACACAAGCAAGAGCTTTGAGGCCAACAAGGGCTTCAAGCCGCGCACGCACCTGGAGCTGGTGCGCCATCTGGGCTTGGCAGACTTTGAGCGCGGCGTGAAGATGAGCGGCACGCGCCATTACGTGCTCACTGGCATGGGCATGCGCCTGCACCAGGCGGTGCTGCGCTACGCATTCGACCACATGGTGGAGAAGCACGGCTTCACGGCCATCGGCGTGCCGGTGATCGTGAAGGAAGAGTGCATGGTGGGCACGGGGTTCTTTCCGTTCGGCCGCGAGCAGGCGTATCACATCGAGGAATCCAAGCGCGGCAGCGGGCACGATCTGTTCCTGACTGGCACCGGCGAGGTGGGCCTGATGGGCATCCACGCAGAGGAGATCCTGCCAGAGAGCGCCCTGCCCCTCACCTACACCACAGTCAGCACATGCTTCCGCCGCGAGGCTGGCGCTGCAGGCAAGGACACTGCGGGGCTGTACCGCATCCACCAGTTTGACAAGGTGGAGCAGGTGGTGGTGTGCAAGGCAGACGACGCAGAGAGCCGCACCTGGCACCGCAAGATGATTGGCTACGTGGAGGAGATCCTGCAGAGCCTTGGCCTGCCCTACCGGCTGCTGCAATGCTGCACCGGCGACCTGGGCATGAAGAACGAGGACATGATTGACGTGGAGTGCTGGATGCCCGGCCGTGGTGAAGTGGTGGAGGCCGGCAAGGGCGAGCACGGAGTGGCCCCCACCGGTGAGTTTGGCGAGACGCACTCTGCCAGCCGCCTGGGTGACTACCAGTGCCGCCGCCTGAACCTGCGCTACAAGGACGCAGAGGGCAAGACGCAGTTTGCCTGGGCGCTGAACAACACGGTGGTGGCCAGCCCGCGCATTCTGATCCCGCTGCTTGAGATGCACCAGAACGCAGACGGCACAGTGAACATTCCAGAGCCGCTGCGCGTGCACCTGGGTGGGCGCAAGGTGATTGAGCAGCCGGGGAAGCGGCTGCCGTAAAGGTCACTTCCGCACGCATCTGTGCAAGACTGACTGTGCAGCGATAGTCTGCCGTCATGTCCACTTCCGGTGTCATTGCCCTGCTTTTTGGGATTGCGAGCCTCTTGGGTGGCGGCGTGTTCTTGGCGTTGTGGCTGGTGGCCCGCCAAGAGATTCAGCGCATCCGCGGCACCACCGACGATGCCGGACGCACGCTGAACCAGCTGGTGGCGCGCCAGACGGAGCTCGAGAGCCGTCTGAAGCAGGAGCACGAGGCCCGACGCGCCCTGTACGAGGAGGCCAAGTCAAAGCTGACATTGGCAACACAGCAGCTGGCATCATGGAAAGCCAAGTACGAGCGCATTGCTCACTGGGAAGCAGCGCAGAGCTTCCGCGAACAGATTGCCTCGCTTCAGGTGGAGGTTGAGGATCTACAGCGCACCGCCAATGCGCTGAGAAACACCATTGACGGCTACGGATCACGCTATGTGGTTCCACCGCAGTCCGCCCTGGATGATCTGGCCAAGGAAGCGGCCCACACTTCCCCGGGGCAGAAGTTGAGGGAGGCTCGCGAGGCGTCGAGAAGGATGGCTCGTGAAGGACGAGCAGCCACGTGCGACTATGTTCAAGGCGAGCGCGCAGAGAACGCGGCAGCCTTCGTGCTGGATGCGTTCAATGGCAAGATCGAGTCCATCCTGGACACAGTGAAGGACGACAACGTCGGCACGATCATCCAGAAGGTGAAGGATGCGTGGCAGCTTGTCAACGCGCAAGGGCAGGCGTTCCGCAACGCGCGCATCACGCCCGATTACCTGGAGGCGCGCCTGGAAGAGGCGCGCTGGGCGGCGCTGGTGCAGAAGATCAAGCTGGACCAGCGCGAGGAACAACGCAGATTGAAGGAGCAGATGCGCGAGGAAGCCAAGGCGCAGCGGGAGTTTGAGCGCGCAGAGCGGGAGACTCGCAAGCAGGAGGCCGCGCTGGCACGAGAGCGCGAGCTCATTGAGCGCGCACGCGAGGCTGCCATGCTTGAGGAGAGAGCCAGGCAGGAAGCGCGCCTGCGCGAGGAGCTGGCCAAGGCATCTGAGGATCAGCGCGCTGCCATTGAGGCCAGGTTCAGGGCCCAGGTTGAGCAGGAGCTCTCGGCTGCCGAAGCCAAGTACACCGAGCGGCTGGCGGATGCTGATGCGCGCATCCGTGAGCTTGAGGCGCTGCGGGAGCGTGCCAAGTCCATGGCGCAGCAGACCAAGGCTGGGACGGTGTATGTCATTTCAAACCTGGGCTCCTTTGGCGAGGGCGTCTACAAGATCGGTCAGACCCGAAGGCTTGACCCCATGGAGCGCGTCCATGAACTGGGCGACGCGAGTGTGCCTTTCGGGTTTGACGTTCACGCGTTGATCCGAACCGACAATGCCCCGTTTGTGGAAGGCCAGCTGCATGAGCGGTTTGTGCTCAACCAGGTGAACAAGATGAACTGGCGGAAGGAGTTCTTCCGCACGGACCTGGCTTCCATTCGGAGCGCTGCAGAGGAACTGGGACTGGTTGCAGAGTGGACGCTTGAGTCTGCGGCCCAGCAATACCGCGAGACCCAAGCGCTGGAGGCGCAGATGGCGGCGGACCCGCAGCTGAAGGCACGCTGGGTGGCCGAGCAGACTGGGAGGGAGTTCGAGGCACGCGACAGCGCGCTGCCGCCGGAGGAGGTGGATGATGATGAAGGGGGCGAGATTTCACCTCAATAAACCGGTGCGTCTGCCGTACATTCAGGCATGCTCCACGCATTCCGGATCCCCCATCGTGCTCTTGGCTGGTTGCTTTCTGCGGCGGTTTGCCTGACGGCAGGTTTGGCCGCTCCATGCGCCCAAGCGGATGATTCTTGCGGCTGGGTGCCTACCTTTGGCAGGGCTGCTGCCGGAACGGACTTCCTGGTCAGACAAACTTTGGAGTTCCGGGGCGACATCTTCATGCTGGGCGAGTTCAAGAACATCGGCGGCAACGCCATTCAAGGGGTGGCTCGGTGGGACGGACTGATGTGGGTGCCCGTGGGTGAAGGCCCTTTGAAGTCGTGCCAAGCAGGCGTGGTCTTTGACGACGGATCTGGCCCAGCGCTGTACTGCGCAGGCAAGTTGAATGTCTCGGAGGGGACCCCCGCTGCGGTGCTCCGCTGGAACGGCTCCTCCTGGAGCAACGTGGGTGGCGTCCTGAACGGGGGCTTCAGCACGCTTGCGGTCCTTGACCTGGGCAACGGACCGACCCTGTACGCAGGTGGCACGCAGAGCACTGCCGAGAACGGCTCGCCCATTGGGTGCGTGGCCTTCTGGACCGGCGCTGCGTGGCAGCCGGTGGGTAACGGCTTCATTGGCGTCTCGCCTGAAATTCCGCCAGCAGTCCTGGCGCTGGAAGCGCACGACGACGGCACAGGCCAGCGTCTGTACGCGGCCGGAGTCAACATACTGAAGAACCCAGTTGGCGAGTTGGTGAACAACGTGGCCGTGCTGGTGGATGGCCAGTGGCAGCCGGTCGGGGGCGGGGTCAGCTCGGGCTCGGGGAGTTCCTCATGCCAAGTGACCACGCTGCTGAGCGTGCCTGACGACGCGTCTGGTGAACCTTCTCTGTATGTCGGTGGTCAATTCTTCTACGCGGGAACGGTGCCAGACTTTCCAGTCAAGAGCGTGGCCAGGTGGAGCGCTGGCAGCTGGCACGAAGTGCCGATCCCTGGCCTTGGAGGGATGACCAACGACGTGCGCAGAATCGTGCGCATGGCCCCGGCGCCTGGTGCGCCAGAGCGGATCTACGCCATGGGCGCGCTCAACTCATCCACGGGCTTGTTCATGGCATACCAAGAGCGAGGCACCTGGTTCGAGCATCCTGGACGGCTCTCCACCACCCTCGGCGGCAGCATGTTGAGCGCCACCGTGGCGCCCCAATCTGGTGGTGGCACGTGCTTGGTTGGGTGTGGATGGTTCTATCAGATTGATGGCATCTTGATGAACTCCATCTCCATCTGGGATGGCAGCTGCTGGCGCCCGATTGGTGAGGGGCTCAATGGACCCATCTTGACGTCAGTGGTTTTTGACGATGGCCAAGGAGGAGGCCCTGCCCTCTACGTGGGTGGTAACGCCAATGCAGGACTAGGCGACACCTTTGGATATGTGGCCAAGTGGACTGGCAGCGGTTGGCAGAAGCTGGGCTTGGGTCTGAATGGCAGAGTGAATTCGCTGTTGGTGTATGACAGCGGCAGCGGCCCGCGCCTGGTAGCAGCAGGATTCTTCACCAAGACAGGGACCACCACCATTGGCAGTGTGGCACAGTGGGACGGCGTGCAGTGGAGCAAGCTGGGGAGCGCCGCAGCGCCCATCCCAAATGTACGGGGGCTGGTTGCGTTTCCGGATCAACCAGGGTCGGCCACCCAGAGCCTCTACGCCACGGGCCCTGTCTCCGGGCAGCCCAAGTTGGCGCGATTTGATGGCACATCCTGGCAGTTGGTGAGCGAACTGACTGCTTCCACCCTAGGCCAGGCTGTGGTCTGGGACGACGGCACAGGCCCGGCGCTGTGGATCGGCGGGTTTGCCATAAAGATCAACGGCGCAACCGCTGGTGCGCTGGTGAAGTTCGACGGCGCCACCTGGAGCTGGCCTGCGCACCAGCCACTGGGGGCCGTTCAGGCCATGACCGTACTGCAGCAGCCAGAACAGAGCAACAGCCAGCTGGTGCTGGGGGGTGGACTTCTGCTGAGCGGCTCACCGCCGGACAGCCACGTAGTGGCGTTTGATGGCACAACCTGGGTGCGCTTCCACGATGGATTCGATGCTGACTGCAAGGTCCTCACCACCATCTACTCGCCTGCGCTCCAGCAGAACGTGGTGGTAGCCGGTGGCGCCTTCACCACATCCCACGGCATGCCTGTGAATGGCGTAGCAACCTACACCGGCGCGGATTGGCGCCCGCTGGGCGGCGGCACGTGGGGCACCATCTCTACGGCAAGCAGCGTAGCCATGCTGAACGCGGTTCCAGCCAGCGTGGTGGCGCCCGGCGAGTCTGGCGAGACGCTCTTGGTGGGCGGCACGTTCGGGCAAACTCCCAGCGGTGATGGCGGACTGGCGCGATGGAACATGTGCGCCTGTCCTGCTGACCTGAACCATGATGGCCAGGTGAACGGCACAGACATGGGCATGCTGCTGAGCGCCTGGGGCCCCTGCCAAGGCTGCGATGCAGACCTGAACGGCGATGGCCAGGTGAATGGGACAGACCTGGGATTGTTGCTTGGGGAGTGGACGGGTTGAGCTGGGAGCAGGCGCAGACGGGCTGGCGCTGCTGGGCGGGCGCACCGCATCAGAGTTCCCTGGATTTTGCGTGAAGGCTGGCCCTGACTTACGGCTCCAGCGCCGTACATTCAGGCATGCTCCACGCATTCCGGACCTCCCATCGTGCTCTTGGCTGGTTGCTCTCTGCGGCGGTTTGCCTGACGGCAGGTTTGGCCGCTCCATGCGCCCAAGCGGATGATTCTTGCGGCTGGGTGCCTACCTTGGCGGGGCTGCTGCCGGAACGGACTTCCTGGTCAGACAAACTTTGGAGTTCCGGGGCGACATCTTCATGCTGGGCGAGTTCAAGAACATCGGCGGCAACGCCATTCAAGGGGTGGCTCGGTGGGATGGGCTGATGTGGGTGCCCGTGGGCGAAGGCCCTTTGAAGTCGTGCCAAGCAGGCGTGGTCTTTGACGACGGATCTGGCCCAGCGCTGTACTGCGCAGGCACGCTGAATGTCTCGGAGGGGACCCCCGCTGCGGTGCTCCGCTGGAACGGCTCCTCCTGGAGCAACGTGGGCGGCGTCCTGAACGGGGGCTTCAGCACGCTTGCGGTCCTTGACCTGGGCAATGGACCCACTCTGTATGCCGGCGGCACGCAAAGCACTGCCGAGAACGGCTCACCCATTGGGTGCGTGGCCTTCTGGACCGGCGCTGCGTGGCAGCCGGTGGGTAACGGCTTCATTGGCGTCTCGCCTGGAAACCCGCCAGCAGTCCTGGCGCTGGAAGCGCACGACGACGGCACAGGCCGCCGTCTATACGCCGGCGGCATCATGCTGAAGAACGCTGCTGGCGAGCTAGTGAACAACGTGGCCGTGCTGGTGGATGGCCAGTGGCAGCCAGTGGGAGGCGGGGTCAGTCTGGGAAATCCTTCAACACAGGTGTCCACGCTGCTCAGCGTGCCTGACGACGCCTCTGGTGAACCCTCACTGTATGTCGGTGGTCTCTTCTCATACGCGGGAACGGTGCCAGACTTTCCGGTCAAGAGCGTGGCCAGGTGGAGCGCTGGCAGCTGGCACGAAGTGCCGATCCCTGGCGTTGGCGGGACGTACACCATCGTGCGCAGCATCGCGCGCATGGCTCCAGCGCCTGGTGCGCCAGAGCGGCTCTACGTCATCGGCGTGCTGAACTCATCCACGGGCTTGTTCATGGCATACCAGGAGCGGGGCATCTGGTTCGAGCATCCTGGTCGGATCTCCACGACCTCTGGCGGTGACATGTGGAGTGCGATGGTTGTGCCCCAGTCTGGTGGGGGCGCACGCATGATTGGCTGTGGATCGTTCACTCAGATTGACGGATGCTGGATGAAGTGCATCACCATCTGGGATGGCAGCCGCTGGCTTCCATTTGGCGAGGGGCTCAACGCGGCCATCCTGACCTCTGTGGTCTTTGACGACGGCCAGGGCGGCGGCCCTGCCCTGTACGTGGGCGGCATTGCCAACGCAGGGCTGGGAGAGACCTTCAGCTACGTGGCCAAGTGGACTGGCAGCGGTTGGCAGAAGCTGGGTCTGGGCCTGAACGGCACGGTGAGCTCGCTTGCCGTGTACGACAGCGGCAACGGCCCGCGCCTGGTGGCAGCGGGCAGCTTTACCAAGTCGGGCACCACCACGGTTGGCAGCGTGGCACAATGGGACGGCGCGCAGTGGAGCAAGCTGGGGAGCGCTGCAGCACCCATCACCAACTCGTATGGACTGGTTGCCTTTGCAGATCAGGCTGGTTCAGGCACCACCAGCCTGTACGCCATGGGCAATGTCTCAACGCAGTACAAGCTGGCGCGCTTTAACGGCACATCCTGGCAGGTAGTGAGCGAACTGACCGCCACCAACCTGGGCCGGGCTGTGGTCTGGAACGACGGCACGGGCGATGCGCTGTGGATCGGCGGATTTGCCATGAAGATCAACGGCGTGACCGCTGGTTCGCTGGTGAAGTTTGATGGCACCAACTGGAGTTGGCCAGCGCAGCAGCCACTGGGCGCTGTGTGGGCCATGACGGTGCTGCAGCAGCCAAAGCAGAGCTCCAGCCAGCTGGTGCTGGGCGGCGGCATTCTGCTGAGTGGCCCCACCCAGGCCAGCCGCGTGGTGTCCTTTGACGGCGCATCGTTTACGCCATTCCAGGATGGGTTCGACAGCAACTGCGCAGCGCTCACCACCATCTACTCACCTGCGTTTGATCAGAACGTGGTGGTGGCGGGTGGCGCGTTCACCACCTCCAACGGCATGCCAGTGAATGGCGTCGCCACCTACACCGGTACGGAATGGCGCGCTCTGGGCGGTGGCACGTCGGGCAAGTTCCCAACGGGCGGCGTGACGGGCGTGGCCATGCTGCGCGCTGTGCCTGCCAGCGGGGTGGCGCCAGGTGAGTCTGGCGAGACGCTCCTGGTGGGCGGCGGATTCACGCAGACGCCCAGTGGTGATGCTGGCCTGGCGCGGTGGAACATGTGCGCCTGCCCTGCTGACCTGAACCACGATGGCCAGGTGGACGGCACAGACATGGGCATGCTGCTGAGCTCCTGGGGCCCCTGCCGGGGCTGCGATGCAGACCTGAACGGCGATGGCCAGGTGAATGGGACAGACCTGGGATTGTTGCTTGGGGAGTGGACGGGCTGAGGAGCCCAAGGCCTGAAATCACGGCCAGATCTCCACCTCAAGTTGGGTTGACGGGTAGCCGATATGCGCTATCCTTCTACCCCTACATCTCATTCCCCTATAGCTCAATGGTAGAGCGGGCGGCTGTTAACCGCCAGGTTGCAGGTTCGAGTCCTGCTGGGGGAGTTCAACGGCCTCCGTCAAAGTCGACGGGGGCCGTGTCGTTTACAGCCCGAGGGGCCAAACCGCCCCCGCTGGCGTGGCGTGGCGAGGGTTCGGCGCTCTCGCCTTCGAGGTGAGAGGCGAGGCGTCGGATCGGAACGGGCCCCAAAGGCGACGGAGCGGGCCAGACTCTCGCGCTCTCTGCCTCTCCGTTTACAGGCGCGTGGGTTGAGGGGCCCGAGCGGAACGGAGCTTCGAGGCGCGGGGCCTGGTCTGGTTGGCCTGAGCGCCAGCAGTGGGAGCTGGCATATCACGGAGAGCCAGTACCATCTGATAAGGCCCTCGTTGGGGATGGACAAATCAGAGCGACCTTGTCAAAGCTGCGTCGGTCAGCGCAGGAGACGCATCGGGAAGGAGCGCCGTGAGCATGGTTGCGAAGAGCTTGGCGGCCCAGTCGCCGTCGCACCTGGCGGCGTTCTTGGCGTGCGTTGCGACCGCAGGTGCATCGCTCATGTGCCAATCGTGTGCGGTGCCCTCCGTCTACGCCGTGGCGCCGGACGCTCCCGCGGCCGATGCACAGTGGGCAACCGGGGAATGGGTCTTGACGCCCGAGTCGCCGACAGCCAAGGATGGTTCGGCCTATGTCGCCAATGTTGTGGCGATTGGCGGCGGTCGATTTCTGATCGACTGGAAGCCGCGAGACGGCCCGGGTTCCCCGGACATGCCGCCGCTCAGACTTGTTGCGCGGCCGTTCGAGCTGGCAGGCCGCCTCTTTGCAGACGTCACGCTTCAGCAAGGATTGATCCAGGAGCTGGCCAAGAAGTACCCCGCGTTCCTGATTCCCACGCATGTGCTCGTACGCATCGATCGGGACACGGCCGACAGCGCAACTCTGGCCCTGCCCACATACGGGAAGGCCCGCGACTTGGCTGCGCGGCAGCAGCGGTCTCTGCCCATGGCGAAGTCCGAGTCCGATTCCGATGTGGCGCTCGCGCTGACTGGCGACAGCGAGAGCGTGACCAAGTTCTACGAGGCGAACGCGGGTAGCAATGAATTGTTTGGCCTGAGAATGCAGTTTCAACGGGTGAAGCCAGCACAACCTGCCTCGCCTGGAGGTCGGTAAGGGGTTCGACCGTTGAAGCCGACGAGCGGACACTGGAACGACTGCTCTTGCAAGAATGAAGCGCACGGATGCGCCATACCGCATGCGATCGCGGAGCTGACGGAATCGGACTTGAATCCGCCTGCTTCACCCGGCGATCCGTCCGCAACCGCGGCGGTGCTGATTGTGGCACCACTGGCCCTACACGGTGAACGGCGAGTGGACGGCGCGCGCTCCGTCGAACCGCAGGTTGGCGATCACGCAGAAGCAAACTCCCGTGGGCTTCGTGGCCAGAGATTGACGGCATGAGTCCGGTCCCCGCTCTCCTCGGAGTCCGTGGCGAAGGGACCGTTCACTGCCGGGTCTCTCACTCACCAGCGAGAACGGGCATCGAGCGATCCGCCAATCCTTCGAAGCGGGTTCCGATCGGGGAGTTCAACGGCCTCCGTCCAAAGAGACGGGGACCGTGTCGTTTGCAGCGTGAGGGATGGAATCGCCGCTGCTGGCGAGCCGTGGCGAGGGTTCGGCGCTCTCGTCTTGGAGCTGCGAATTGCGGGTGGCGAGCCGCGTGCGAACAAGGTCCTGCCTGCCCCACTCGTGACGACGATCGGTTCATCCTGCAAAACAAACGCCAAACCCCCGGCCGTCAGTACCCCTGCACCTTGCCCATGCGGGGGGGCTTCACCGGGGATGCCACGCCGTAGATGATCGTGAGGCCCGATCCCCCGCCCCACGTCGAGATGCGGCTGGGCGGATTGGCTTCGGCAGCCGCCCGCGGATCGTTCCAGTTGTTCGCGGCCCACACATTGCCAGCAGGATCAATGTTCACGTCGGTCAAGAGCTGAATGCTGCCGCCCCTGAACACATGGAGGACGTCGCCGGGCTTCGTTCCCTGCGGATGCCCCTTTGGATTGGCGCCCGCCATGAACACCACACCGTTGTTGCGCGGGCCAAGGTTGCCTGCCCAGACATCGTCGTTGCCGTCAATGTTCAGGCCCCACGGCATGTCCACCTCACCGTTGCCGGTGAAGCCCATCGGCGCCAGCTGGGTGCCGTCTGGCCGGGTCATGTTGATCACGCCAGTGCACTTGGGGTACTGGAACGCAGCTCTCGCCAGAATCCGAAACTGCTCCATGATGGAAGCACCATCGGGAACCTTCGGAATGGGAAAGTCGAGAGACGCGTTGCTGGCCACCCAGACGTTCTCGTTCGAGTCGAGCGCCAGGGCTCGGACAGCGATACCGACCCGGAACGATTCCACTTTCGCTGGATCATCCGCGGGGAAACGCACGACGGTGTCCGACTGCGAGTTGCTGACCCAGACGCGATTCCTGGAGTCGATTACAATGTCGAACGGCGAGTGGAGCCCCTTGACCTTCACGATGCGCCCGTCCTTGATGCGCCCACCAGGGAAGTGCAGCAATTGATCACCTGATCCATCGGCAACCCAGACATCGCCACTGGCAGCGACGCCAATCCCCATCAGCCCGGAGAGCTTCTCCTTGAAGGGGAAGTCATCCGCCTTGGCGACTGGGCGGCCGTTGAAGTCCATGACCAGGATGTGCCCGTTGAAACTGGTGGCCCAGACGTGTTCGCGGGTGACCGCTGTGCCCCAGCCGACCCCATCTAGACCCATGCCGGTGAAGCCGGTGATTGGCGGAGAGAGCGGCGTGCCATTGGGGGCGAACTTGATCACCCCGCCGCCAATGCTCCGAACCACGCTGGACTGCGACCCGGGCATCCAGTTCTGTCCGCTCCAGAGGTTGCCCTCCGCATCGAACATGAAGCGGCCGTTGGCGCACATCCCGCCCCCGGCAAAGCAGAGGCTGATCGCAAAGTCGGGCGGGGACCAGGCCAGATATGGCAGGAAAGGAGCCGCGCGTCGGGCTCCGCCTTCGGGCTGGGGATAGGCCTCGTCGAACAGGGCGTACAGCTGCGTCGCGTTGGCCCACGGCCTGCGCGCGATGCTGGCCATGGCCTCCAGGGTGGAGCTGGGCTTGGCTCCGCCGACCGCTGTTGACGCACTGAGGAAGCGGTCGCGCCAGGCGTCGTTGCTGGCTGTGACAAAAGCGCTGATGAGGTCACCCAGGGTGTTCAGGTTGGCCAGCGTGGTGGTCTGGGTGCTGTTGATTGGGTCCAGCAGCACCCTGCCCCAATCGCCGGTCACAGGATCCACTAGGTTTGGCACGTTGCCAGCAGCGATCCTCAGTCCCAGCAGATGACCAGAGATGGACTCCCCGCTGATGAACTGCGCGCAGGTGAAGGCCGATGCGACCGTGGTGAGTTCATTGACTGTGGCGGTCTTCGGCAGCGCAGTGCCGAGCACAGCAAGCAGCGCCACTCCGTGCTTGGCGTTCGTGCTCCCAGCAGCCTTTGGCGTGCCGTCCCGCGCCACCAGGTAGAGCACCTTGTCCGCAGCGTTCTTGAGCTGGTCGCCACCGATGTCCAGCGTGAAGCCGCCGTCTTCATTGGTCTTTCCTTGGGCCAGCTGGACTGGCGTGCCCGCACTGGCGGCGTAGAGGGTGACGGTCGAGCCGACCATGGGGCCTTTGGCGACCTGGACCTTTCCGGTCCACGGGCTGGGACCGTTCGCAGCCTGCGCGGAGGTCGCTGGCGCGGGCCAACTGGCTGCCATCAAGAGCGCAGCACACGTTCCTGGCAACAACGCAAGCATCGCCCGGTAGATCCACTTGGCCTGCATGGGGTCTCCTCTGGACATCGTCCAGTTGTAGATGAGGGCGGCACCCGGGCGCGCCTGATGCCTGAAATCCTACTTCGCGAAAGGCCGGCCGCCGCGCGGGCCACGCTGCCCACTGCCTTTGCACCAGTGCAGTGGGCACACCAAATGCAACTAAACTCGGGCAACACCCAAAGGGGTGGACAGATGAGTGCGACCCCACGCATGACCACCCCTTCACCCAACGCCGAACGACACTTCCTGCACGAGTCGCCCGACTTCTCGCTGGTCCTTGGCGGGCCGCTCTACCAGCTCTGGCGACGAACCCGGCTGACTGGGGGAACGCTGCAGCTCCTGAGCCGGCGCCTGGTGGTGACCCTGCTGCTCACGTGGCTCCCCCTCCTCCTTCTCTCGGTCGCGGAAGGAAACGCGTGGAGCGGCGCGGGCCGGGAGATCGCCATTCCGTTCCTCCTGGACATCGAGACGCACCTGCGCTTCCTGGTGGCTGTGCCACTTCTGATTGTGGCTGAGCTGGTTGTCCACCAGCGCATGCGCCCTCTGGTGCAGCAGTTCATAGACCGTGGCCTGATCACAGAAGAGACCTGCCCGCGGTTCGACGCCGCGATCTGGTCCGCCATGCGGCTGCGCAACTCCGTGGCCGCCGAACTCCTGCTCATCGCCATCGTCTACGTGGTCGGCGTCGGCATCATCTGGCGCACGCAGGTGGCCCTGTCGCTGACCAGCTGGTACGGCGTGGGTGTGGACAACGTGCTGCGGCCCACGCTTGCCGGCTGGTGGATGGGTCTGGTCAGCCTGCCGATCTTCCAGTTCCTGCTGCTGCGATGGTGCTTCCGCCTCTTCATCTGGACCCGATTCCTCTGGCAGGTCTCGCGCCTCAAGCTCAGCCTGGTGCCCACGCATCCGGACCGCTGTGGCGGCCTCGGCTTTCTCTCATCCATCTGCTACGCCTTCTCGCCAATCCTGATGGCCCAGGGGACGCTGCTGGCAGGATTGATCGCCAACCGGATCTTCTTCAACGGGGCCACGCTGAGTTCAAGGTGGAGATCGCAGCGCTTGTGGCGCTGATGGTCTTCCTGGTGCTGGGGCCGCTGCTCATCTTTGCGCCACGAACGCACGCCGAGGCCACCAAGCGCGCTGCCATCCTTGCCTACGGCACCTTTGCGCAGCGCTACGCGCGCGAGTTTGACGAGAAGTGGATCCGCGGGGGCGCCCCCGCTGGCGAGCCGCTCCTGGGCAGCGCCGACATCCAGTCCATGGCCGACCTCATCAACACCTTCAGCGAGGTGGTCACGGGGATGCGCCTGGCGCCCGTGACGTTCCGCTCCCGCGCTGCAGGCTGCCATCACACGGAAACGCTCCTGCCGCTCTCCTCCCCCCCCTCACGCTGACGATGATCTCGCTGGACCAGTTGCTTGATCAGATGCTCAAGGCATTGTTCTAGATTGGGTCGATCACTTCGGTTGAACTCTCGTGAAAATCGGTGCAGTGGGGAGAGGCTGCCTTGCCCCTTACCTGCGCGCCGAGCACGAGAGTTCAGCGACACTCCCCATGCCCCGAGCAGCGTCGCAAGATCGGTCCCATCTACCTCACCATCGCCATTCGGATCGAACGCGCCGCCAGTCGCTGCGCCCCACGCCCAGGGGGAGCAACCCCGAGGTCCGTACCGTCCACGGCTCCGTCGTGGGTGGCGTCGCCGTCGCATGTGGGCAACCACCTGCTTGACATGGTGTGGTAGTAGCCGCACGCAATGTCCGCCACGGGTCCAAGGTCAGCGGGGACCTCCGTCTGGTGCTCCAGATTCCGCCCCCAGCACGTGACGCTTCCAATCTCCAGGATCGCCGCAACGTGGTGGCCTCCGCATGCCAGCTTGGCCACCGGCGCCGCAAACTCCGGTATGAACAACAGCGCGTACTCGTTGGAGCCCCACGCCCTGACGGCGCCATTCCCGCGCAAGGCAAATGAAGTCCGCTCTGCGGCAGCCACTTGCTTCACGAATCCAAGATCCGCTGGAGGCGTGCCTTGCCCAACCTCGTTTCGCCCCCAGCAGCGCACCACGCCATCGCCCTGCACCGCCAGGGAGTAATGGCCCCCTGCTGCGATGGACACCAACTGCCCCAGGTCCGATGGAGGCGTGCACTGTGCATACCCGTTGTAGTCCCAGCAGACCAAGGTGCCATCAGCCCGCAGCGCAATGGAGTGGTACCAGCCCCCCGCCACTTGCACACATGGGCCAAGAAAGCCCGTGGGTGGCCGGCCCTGGCCGTTGTCCGCCATGCCACTCCCCACCCCAGTACCCCTGAACCGAAGTTGGTCCTCTGCGTGCACACCTAGGCAGAGACCCGCCACGACGGTGGCGGCGACGCTGAATGAAGTGTGGTTGCGCAATCGAGTGCCTCCGGGAAGTGCGGCGCGCGGGAAGGGTCCGTCGCGCGCTGGCGATCCACCAGGTCTCGTCAGACATCGGCCTGGCGCGGGCCAAGGCGGAAGCGAGCATCGTACGCAACCGCCGAGCCGTGAAGATCGATACGTTGGCGTCTCAGGCGAGGGCAGAGCCACTGCGCCTGATGGCCGCGCGATGCCGGTCTGACGCGGCAGTTCCTCGGGGCGCAGCTCGAGGGTTTCGGGACCGTTCTGGTTTGGTGGGCAGGTTGGCCTGCGCTATTCTGCGACACATGGGCAATCGAGCCCCAATCCCGGGCACAAACCATTGCATTGCAGCCGATCTGGCGCTTGGCAGCCTTGTCTCCGCACTTGCGCTGTGCGCCCCAGCAGGCGCGGCGGACGCCGTTCGGTGCTGGGGGTACAACTTCTCGGGGCAGGCGGTGGTACCAGCGGATCTGGGTGGCGTCACGCAGATCGCCAGCGGGAGCGGCTTCTGTGCTGCATTGACGGTGGCCGGCACCGTCAGGTGCTGGGGAAGCAACAACTACGGACAATGCAACGTTCCGGCCAACGTCGGCGAGGTGGCGCAGCTCGAGTGCGGCAATGAGTTCTGCATGGTGCGCCGACCAAACGGTTCGCTCTTCGGATGGGGGTACAACTTTTACGGGCAGCTCAACGTTCCGGCCAACCTTGGTCCCGTTGTGCAGATAAGTTTGGGAGGTTCGCACGTGGTGGCATTGCGCTCGGACGGGAGCGTGCGGTGCTGGGGGGCAAACGCGGTGCATCAATGCGACGTGCCTGCGGACCTGCCTCCAGTGGCTGAGGTGTCGGCCGGCGCCGCGTGCACCCTGGCGCGCACGCCGACCGGAGGTGTGCTCGCCTGGGGAACCAACTTGCTAGGCCAGTGCGACATTCCGGCCAATCTGAGACCTGTGCAGAAGCTCCGCTGCGCGACCTACCACGCCATGGCCATTGATGCCGCTGGCAGCCTGACCTGCTGGGGCTACAACGGCAATGGCCAGTGCAACATTCCCGCCGACCTGGGACCCATCGTGGATGCCGATGGAAGCGAATCGCACACGATCGTGCTAAAGCCTGACGGGACAGTTCGATGCTGGGGATCGAACACGCACGGGCAGTGCACCATTCCGCCAGGTCTGGGCACGGTCCACCGCATCGCATGCGGGGTCGCCCTAAGCATGGTGATGAAAGATCCAGGCGGGCCGGACGACGACGGCGACGCCGTTCCCGCCGCGCAGGACAACTGCAACTCCGTCTGGAATCCGCTTCAGCAGGACTGCGACGGTGATGGCGTGGGGGACGCGTGCGTCGTCACCGACTCCGGGAAGGACTACAACGCTGACGGCGTGCCGGATTCGTGCCAATGCCTCTGCGACTTTAGCCACGACAACTTGGTCAATGGCACTGACTTGGGACAACTCCTGAGTGCATGGGGCACCGCAACCCTGCCCTTCGACATCAACCGGGATGGCCTGGTGAACGGCGTCGATCTGGGCATCCTCCTGGGTTCGTGGGGCGCCTGTCCGCAGTGAGTGATGAGCGTCACACCCTCCACGCGTTCGGAAGGTGTTTGGCGCCTACGACCCCCACGCCTCCCATCTACGTTCTAACGCCGCCTTCGCCGCGCAACCAGCCCGCCAAGAAGCAACGGCGCGGCTGCAAAGACCGACGTCTGGGAGTAGCCCAGCATGCCGCTCAGCGTGCCGCTCCCGGAACGCGAATCGGGAAGAATGACCATCGCGCCTGGCGCTGAAATGGAGCACGTCCAGTCCAGCTGGAAGCTGCAGGCACCGTAGGCCTGGGGAAGATGCTGCGGCGTGTAGCCGGTGAGCAACAGGTGGTTGGTCAACCCCGTCTGGATGGTCACGGTGATGCCGACCAACTGTCCGAGCGACGGATCAAACTGCGCCAGGTTGAGCGTGGGAGTCCACGCGGCGAAGTCGTACTGGCCACCCTCAGCAGTCTGGAAAAATGGTGAGGTCGCGAGGTTCGAAACGCTGTCGCCCACCGTGACCACTTCGGCAGAAGCCGCCGCGGGCACAATCAAGGTGGCAAACGAGGCGGTCAGGCGGGACCCTTGGAGCGCTCCCGAACGTGCGCACGCCGCAGCCGTATGATGCGCCGTAGCCAAGAAATTCGGCTGCACTGTCGCGGCAATCAGATTGCCATTCCATCCTGAGAACCCCTGGCGGAGACTGACCATGAGCGCCCTTCGAACACCCGCATCGTTCTTCCTGGCGGTGGCCATGGTCGTGATGGCTTCCAGCGCTGGGGCGCAGGCGCCAGCGCGGCCGTCGCCCAACCCCCCGCAGACAACCGGGAAGCCAGGCTCAGCCGATTCAACCACCACGATCCCCGGCAACCAGTTGCCGCCGCCCGATCCCAAGTTTGGTGGCGTGATCAAGCAGAAGGCGTCGGACTCTGTGCCATGGTGGCCACCGCGCACCGTCCCACCAAAGGGCGCACCAAACGTGCTCCTCATCATGACGGACGACGACGGCTTTGGCTCTCCAAGCACATTTGGCGGGGTGATTCCGACACCCGCGCTCGACCGCATTGCCAAGAGCGGCCTGCGCTACACGAACTTCCACTCCACCTCGCTCTGTTCGCCCACTCGCGCCGCCCTCATCACAGGGCGCAACCACCACTCGGTGGGCTTCGGCGTGGTCGGTGAGATCGCCACGGGCTTTCCGGGCTACGACTCGATCGTTCCTATCGAGAAGGGAACCGTCGGCACGATTCTGAGGGACAACGGCTACGCCACCGCGTGGTTCGGCAAGGATCACAACACGCCGTTCTTCGCAAACAGCCAGGCGGGACCATTCACACAGTGGCCGAACGGGATGGGCTTCGAATACTTCTACGGCTTCGTTGGCGGCGATGCCAGCCAGTGGCAGCCCAACCTCTTCCGCAATACCACGCCGATCTACCCCTTCCAGGGCAAGCCTGGCTGGAACCTGGAAACGGCGATGGCGGACGAGGCGATCCAATACATGAAGCAGTCCAAGGAGCTGGCCCCGGACAAGCCCTTCTTCGTCTACTACGTTCCCGGTGCCGTGCACGCGCCGCACCATCCCACGCCGGAGTGGATCAAGAAGATCAGCGACATGCACCTCTTTGACGACGGCTGGGAGAAGCTGCGTGAGAAGATCTTTGCCAACCAGAAGCGGCTGGGCATCATGCCCGAGAATGCGCAGCTGACACCCTGGCCGGACGGGCAGGGCATCTACGGCGGCGCCAAGCTGCCTCGGTGGGACTCGCTGGACTGGGAGCAGAAGAAGCTGTTCATCAAGCAGGCCGACGTCTACGCCGCGTACCAGGCGTACGCCGACGACCAGATCGGCCGTGTGATCCAGGCTGTGGAGGATCTTGGGCAGCTGGACAACACCCTCATCATCTACATCAGCGGCGACAACGGGGCGAGCGCCGAAGGCATGGTGAACGGCACCCCGAACGAGTTCACGACCTTCAATGGCATCGAGGTGCCCGTGAAGGACCAGTTCCTCTGGTACGAGTTCTGGGGATCGGAGCGCACCTTCCCGCACTACTCCGCAGCGTGGGCGTGGGCCTTCGACACCCCTTTCAAGTGGATGAAGCAGGTGCCTTCGCACTTCGGCGGAACGTCGCAGGGCATGGCGATCTCGTGGCCCAACCGCATCAAGGACGCCGGTGGCATCCGGCGGCAGTTCCACCATGTCATTGACATCGTGCCGACCATCCTGGAAGCCGCTGGCATCCCGGCGCCTGACACGATCAACGGCATCAAGCAGTCGCCGATCGAAGGGGTGAGCCTGGCCTATACCTGGGACAAGGCGAACGCCGACGCTCCCACTCGGCATACCACCCAGTACTTCGAGATGCTTGGCAACCGCGCCATCTATCACGATGGCTGGGTGGCCGCCACCACGCCGGTCACGCTGCCGTGGGAGCTGAGCACCAAGGCGCCGCCAGACGTGATCACCGGCTATCGGTGGGAGCTCTACAACATGATGGAGGATCCCACTCAGAACAACGACCTTGCTGCAAAGATGCCCGACAAGCTCACGCAGCTGCAGAATCTCTTCTATCTGGAGGCGGCGAAGTACAACGTCCTGCCGCTCGACAACTCGACGCTGGCGCGCTGGAACGCGCCAAAGCCGAGCCTGACGGCTGGGCGAACGGAGTTCACCTACTCGGGCACGCTGGCCAGCGTGCCGGGCAGCACAGCGCCAAGCATTCTCAACAAGGCGTTCACCATCACCGCCGATGTGACGATTCCCGAAGGCGGTGCCGAGGGAATGATCGTGACGCAAGGCGGCCGGTTCGGCGGGTACGGCCTGTTCCTGAGCAAGGGCGTGCTGGACATTGGCCGCGGGCACGTGGTGTTCCTCTACAACCTGCTCGACCTGAAGCGCACGACCTGGGAAGGACCGGAGCTGGGTGCCGGCAGGCACACCATCGTGTTCTCCTATGAACCGGCCGAACCAGGCCTGGGCAAGGGCGGGACGGGCGTGCTGAGCGTGGATGGCAAGGAGGTGGCTCGCAACACGATGGAGCACTCCACACCGATCACCTTCGCTGAGGACGAGACGTTTGACGTCGGTCTGGACACTCGCACAGGCGTCGCCATGGTGGAGTACCGATACGACCCGCCCTTTGAGTTCACGGGGACCATCAACCGGCTCACCTTCAACCTGACACCGCCGATGGCGCAGCCCAAGGCGCCTGCGGCTCCGTAAGCGAGTGGCCGCGACCATCGCAGCCTGCATCAACCCCACTGCTGCAGGAGCGCTCCCAAATCAGCGCCGTCCACCATGCCATCTGCGTTGAGATCGCCCGCGCTCCCCGGCGGCACAGCGCCCCAGGCGCCCAGCAACAGTCCAAGATCAAACCCGTTTACCATGCCGTCGCCGTTCAGGTCAGGAGAAGGAGCGCATCCGACGACGATGGGAGTGTCAGGCTCGCTTTCCCAGGCGATCTCAGTGATGGTCGCGGTGATCCACGGCGCGTCCCCCTCCACCACGATGCCGAGCCAGCCGTAGTGGGCGGCGCCGTCGCGCTGGAACTGGATTCCGATGAAGTGGTGGCCAGCCGGCAAGCTGTAGTCCCCAGTCCCCCACCAGTTGTCGATCGCGAAGACCACCAATAGGTTGGCGTAGGAGAAGGCATCCTGCTCGCGAGCTGGGCCGACCACGCTTCCTTCTGGAAGAAAGGTCACCTGGCCAGAGTCGGCCGCGCAGAGAAAGCCGTTCATCCACGTGGCGCCGATGAATGCAAGCGTCCACGCACTCGAGTGAGGATCCGTCTGATAGTCAACCACGCCATTCTCGTCCACGTCAACAGACGTCTGGTACCCGATCGGGATCTCCACCCATCGGTGACTGACTTCAGCCATGGCGGCTGGGACAGCGGCAGAGAGGGCGAGCACCGCACCTAGGATGGTGGAGCGCTGGACGCTGGCAAAGATGAAGTTTCGGTATGCCATGGGTGGCTCCTTGGATAGATGATCTTGTCCGCACCATCGGGTTCACGTGGCCGCAGCGCGGAACACCCCCCCGGGCGACGCCAGCGTCCAGCGAGCGCCAGCTTTTTCAGCACAAGGAGGCAAATTGTGGCCGCTGGCGCCGCGGCCAGCGCTGCGTCCGCCGCGGCGCTGGTGCAGTTTCTTTGCTCCGTAGCCAACATTCCTGGCGCTGGGGCTAGAGCGGCCTCGCCTTGGAGGAGAACGCACTGCGCGGCCGCCGGCCGTCCAGCAGCGTGAGGACCCCTTCTGGCGGAGGCACAGCCATGACTGCACGCACACGTCCCATCGCACATTCTGGATCCCGGTCTACCCGGCTCGACCACTGCTCTCCGTGCACCCAGCCGCAGTCCCGCTGGCGCCCTGGCGCGGTGCGCGGCCCGGCGCGTGCCATGCCACCGCTGTTCGCCGCCCTGCTGGTGGGCCTGGTGCCGTGGATGGCGCCGCAGAGCGCCTGGAGCGAGACCAGCCCCTCGGTCGCCGCGGTCCGCGTCCAGGCAGCAACGGTGGAACACCCGTCCGCAGCAGTGCTGGCTGCCCGCGCCGCGTTCACGGGGGCCCATCCAAGGACCGCCATGACCACGCGCCAGCTGGGCATCACCCGCATCTTCGGCCAGGCGTTCTCTGGAGGAGGCACTCCGCAGGACAGCGCGGACGCGTTCGTCCAGATTCACTCCGCCATCTTTGGAGTGGCG